>JAZTYK010000017.1:0-2454 GCA_045636925.1 Oscillospiraceae bacterium | reverse complement strand
GGTTTCGTCCAGGGTGACGGTGTCATTATCCCCGTCCAGATCGCAGAAATAGCCCACCGACAGGTTGCCGGCAATGCCCCAGGGCTGGCTTTTGTAATAGCGGATGTTCTTAACCGGCAGGCCTACTTCTTCCATGACCTCACGGGCCACGGCTTCTTCGGCGGTCTCGCCGATCTCGATAAAGCCGGCCAGCAGACCGTAGCGGGTATAGTTGCGGCCTGCGTATTTGCTGAGCATCAGCTTGTCCCCATGGGTCAGGCCGATGATGGCGGCCGGGGCGATCTTGGGAAAGATCATATTGCCGCAGACCGGGCAACGCATCATGCGCTCCTTGTCATCGTGCACAGTAGGCACGCCGCAGCGGCCGCAGAAGCGGTTGTCCCGATACCAACAGTACAAATGCCATGCGGTCATCAGACCAAAGCACAGATCCTTGGAGGCGGGTTCCCGCAGGACAGGGGTGGGGATGTAGGAAAAGGTCAGGTCGGCACAGTTCCCTGCAGCTCCAAACCACAAAAAGAACCGCCGTCCCTGCATGGTAAACACATAGCGGTAAGGCTCGTCCAGCCACCGGGTCCAGCTGTCGCACCAGGTGTTCGCCTGGGCAACGGTGGGCAGGTACAGCGTGCCGTCGGCATTGCGGGAAAGCAAGATCTCATTGCCGCGGACGCAAACCGCAAGGTCCTGATTCCGGGGCAGCAGGTGCCGGTACTGATTATCCAAGGTGCCAAAGGAAAGATCCTGTAACACAATATCACTCCCAATTCAGAATAAACTTAGTATACCACGGATGCACGGAAAAAGGCAAGACGGTCGCATGCCCTGCCGGGCATCCAAACTTGAACAGATAAGAAGGTGAAATAAAGTATGATTGAAATCATTGGGCAGTGGAACACTGCCATTTGTTATACGGAACGATTGGAGCAGGAGGCGGCGGAGCAGATCCGTGCGGTCTGCAATCAGCGGGCCTTTGCCGACAGCAAGATCCGCATCATGCCCGACGTGCATGCGGGTATCGGCTGCACCATCGGTACCACCATGACCATCACCGATAAGATCGTACCCGGTATGGTGGGCGTAGACATCGGCTGCGGTATGGAAACCGTGCGCATTGCCGAAACAGAACTGGATTTTGCAAAGCTGGATGATCTGATCCATCGAAAGATCCCCAGCGGCAGAGCGGTGCGCAACACGGCGCACAAGCTGAGCCGCGAAATCGACCTGCGCCAGCTGCGGTGTAAGGAATATGTAGACCTTGACCGTGCCCAAAAGAGCATTGGCACGTTGGGCGGCGGTAACCACTTTATCGAGGTGGACCGGAATGAGGACGGCCAACTGTTTCTGGTGGTGCATTCCGGCAGCCGGCATTTGGGCAACGAAGTGGCCCGGTATTATCAGAATGCCGGAGTCAAGGCGCTGAAGGATCATCGGGAAGATGGATTCATCCCCAAGGATCTGGCCTATGTCAAGGGCGCACTGTTTGAAAATTATATCCATGACATGCGTCTGACCCAGCGGTTTGCGGCCTTAAACCGCAAAGCCATGCTGGATGTGATTCTGTCGGGTATGGGCTTGACGGTGGAAGATCAGTTCACTACCATCCATAATTATATCGACACCGACAATATGATCCTGCGCAAGGGCTCTGTTTCGGCACAGGCGGGAGAAAAACTGCTGATCCCCATCAACATGCGGGACGGCAGTCTGATCTGCATCGGCAAGGGCAATCCCGAATGGAACTGTTCCGCGCCCCACGGTGCAGGACGGCTCATGAGCCGCAAGGATGCCACCGCATCTTTGGATCTGGAGGAGTACCGCAGACAGATGGACGGCATTTACACCAGCTGCGTGGGCAAGTCTACCCTGGATGAAGCACCCATGGCCTACAAGAGCATGGAAGAGATCCTGTCCCAGATCGGCCCGACCGTAGATGTTTTACAGCAGATCCGCCCGGTGTATAACTTCAAGGCCGGGGAATAAGATTCAACCACCGGTTGAGTACACAAACGGGAAAGTTTGTGTTATACTAAGAGCAGAAATCAGGAACGGTCACCGTTCAGAAAGGAATCCTCGTGAAAAACAGAGCTGCTTTTTCCTGGATAGGCGGATATTGCCACAATCAGGCTAAGTTCTTTTGTGAAGAACATAGCCTGCGAAGCATACGCACATTTGGGATAAGCAGATCGGGTTCCTCTTATAGCGGGGACTAGGATCCTTTTTTGGCACCCTCTCAGGAATGACCAAAGCCGCTTGTCTTGATGTGACAGGCGGCTTTTTATGTCCGTAATTCCAAAGGAGGTAGTTTACATGTCTGTACCCATCATTGACCTGGCGCAGACCGGCGCCAACATTGCAAAACTGAGAAAGGACGCAGGACTCAGCGTGCAGGATCTGCAGGATGCCTTTGGCTTCAATTCGCCCCAAGCCATCTATAAATGGCAAAAGGGCGCATCG
>JAZTYK010000016.1:0-29841 GCA_045636925.1 Oscillospiraceae bacterium | reverse complement strand
GATACAGCAACGGCTTCTGCCCCTGCAGCGGCCTCTTCCGCAGCACAGTTCTTTCCTGTGGCGCAGCGCCGGTCCCACGCAACACATCGCTGTGAACCATGTCAGGCGGGGAACCGAGCAGCATTAAGCAGATGCTTGTGGGTGCCGTGGCCAACCGGCCCTGCGCCATGGAAAAGAGCGTCGGAAGAGTGTGCAGGCAAAACCGAAGCTGTATTTTTTATACCGAAAAAAGGAGCGACGGCCATGGCACAACATCTGGCACTATACCGCAAATGGAGACCCCTGACCTTTGACGATGTCTTTGGCCAGGATGCCATTACAAACGCCCTGCGCAATCAGGTGCAGCAGGATCGGGTGTCTCATGCCTATTTGTTCACCGGTACCCGGGGCACCGGCAAGACCACATGCGCCAAAATCCTCTCGCGCGCCGTCTGCTGCGAGAATCCCGTTGGTGGCAATCCCTGCAACCGATGCGCCGCCTGCCGCTCCATTCTGGACGAGTCTGCCCTGGACGTCACCGAGATCGACGCCGCCAGCAACAACGGCGTGGACAATATCCGCGAGATCCGGGAAGAAAGCTCTTTTGCCCCCTCTGCCTTAAAGCGCCGGGTATATATCATCGACGAGGTGCACATGCTGTCTGCCGGTGCGTTCAACGCGCTGCTGAAGACGCTGGAAGAGCCCCCGGCACATGTTCTGTTTATTCTGGCAACCACCGAGCTGCACAAGGTGCCTGCCACCATTCTTTCCCGCTGCCAGCGGTATGACTTCCGCCGCATTCCCCCCGAGGTGATCGCTGCGCGTCTGAGCCAGATCGCCACCGAGGAAGGTTTTACTTTAGAGCCCCAGGCCGCGGCGCTGCTGGCGCGTTTGGGCGATGGCAGCATGCGTGATGCCATCAGCCTGCTGGACCGCAGTGTGCCTGCCGACGGATACATCGACGAGCATCAGGTCACCGAAGCCCTTGGCGTGGCCGGAAGTGACACCATTGTTTCCATGTTCCGCGCGCTGCTGGCCGGCGATGCCGCCCGGGCGCTGGCGCTGTTTACCGATTGCTATCTGGAGGGTCGGGATATCGTGTCCCTCTTTGACCATCTGCTGAGTCTGATGCGGGATCTGTATGTGCTGAAGACCACCGGCAGAAGCGAATACCTCACCTTCTCTGCTCCCATTCCCGTGATGCAGGAGCTGGTAAAGGCCTGCGACAACGCCACGCTGGAATATTTTGTTTCCTGCGTCAGCGATCTGCTGAGCAGACTCACCCGTACCGCCATCAAGCGTACCGACGGCGAGATGTGTTTGCTGAAAATGGCAGTGCGTCACACCCGAAACGCCCCGGCAGTGCCCATGCCCCAGCCGGTACAGACACTGCAGCCTGCGGTGGCACCCGCAGCGCCGGCTGCCAAGCCTGCGGTTGACCCCAAAGATGCGCCCTTTGATGTGGACGTGCCCCGGCAGCCTGCAACCGCTGCACCTGCTCCCACCGCACCCCGTCGGACAGAAACACCTGTCCGCACCCAGGCGCCCGCCCCCGCTGCTGCCACTGCGGCCGCCGGCGGCGATGTGAAGTCGCCCTTCCTGGCGCTGGCAAACAGCCAGGTGAACAGTGCGGTGCGCACCTATCTGGGACTTTCGGAGATGGAAGCACGAAACGGAACGTTGTATATTTACGTCCGTGACGAGGCCATGATCTTTATGAAAAAGCCTGCGGTGCAGGAGCTGCTGCTTTCCTGCGCCAAGCAGGTGGGTCATCAGGCCATCGCCGTGGAAAAGATCAGTGACAAGCCGAAAGCACCCGCCGAAGCGCCCAATCCCGCCGTCAGCAGCGGTCTGGCGGACATTCTTTCCTCTGCCCGCAGTCTGGGCGTTGAGGTAAAGACCCAAAAGTAAGGTATTATTTCAAATTATTGCAATACAAAGGAGAAATCACTTATGGCTAAACCCGGAAGAATGCCCGGCGGCTTCAATATGAACGCCATGATGAAGCAGGCACAGAAGCTGCAGAACGATATGACCAAGCTGCAGGCCGAACTGGAGCAGCGGGAGTACACCGCCACTGCCGGCGGCAACGCTGTTTCTGTCACCGTGCAGAACAAGCAGATCAAGGCACTGACCATTGCCCCCGAGGCCGTGGATCCCGAAGATGTAGAAATGCTGTGTGACATGATCACCGCAGCCGTCAACGATGCCCTGAACCAGGCCGAAGAGACCTCTGCCCGCGAGATGCAGAAGCTCACCGGCGGCATGGGCGGCATGGGTATGTTCTAATGAACTACTACGCTCCCCCGCTGGAAGCCCTGATCGAGCAGTTTCAAAAACTGCCGGGTATCGGGCGGAAGTCTGCCCAACGGCTGGCCTTTCATGTGCTTTCCATGCCCGAAAACGGCGCGGAGGCCTTTGCCAAGGCCATTTTAGAGGCCAAAAAGGGCATTCACACCTGCCGTGTGTGCCAGAACCTGACCGAGGGCGAGCTGTGTCCCATTTGTGCCGACGTGCGTCGTGACAAGAGCACCATCTGTGTGGTCACCGATCCCAAGGATCTGATCGCCATCGAGCGCACCCGGGAATACCATGGTGTATACCATGTGCTGCATGGCGTGCTGTCCCCCCTCAATGACATCGGCCCCGACCAGCTGCGCATCAAGGAGCTGCTGCATCGGGTCAGCGAAGAAGATGTGAAAGAGGTCATCATGGCCACCAACCCCGACACCGAGGGCGAAACTACGGCACTGTACCTGAGCCGCCTGCTGCGCCCCTTTGAAGTCAAGGTGACAAGACTGGCTTACGGCGTGCCCGTGGGCGGACATCTGGAGTTCTCTGACGAGGTGACCCTGACCCGGGCGCTGGAAGGTCGACGGGAACTGTAAACAGAAAGAAGCACTGTGCAGAGCTGCACGGTGCTTTTTTGATGGAACATTTACTTGTTTTTTGATTTCACTTTGGATAATCAGTGCCCAATTATACGAATTGTGTTTATATTTACCCATAAAAACACCCTCTGCCAAGATTGGCAGAGGGCGTTGTGTTTATCCCTTGATGCTGCCGTCGGGGTTAAAGAGAGGCAGCTTTTCCAGATAGATGATATCGTCACGGGTCTGGGCGTCGCCCTCGGCCAGAATGGCCATGCGGCCCACTACGATGCCGCCTGCTTTGGTGACCAGCGCCTCAACAGCGGCCAGACTTTCACCGGTGGAGATCACGTCGTCTACGAGGAGGATGCGCTTGCCCTTCATCTTCCGGGCGTCTTCGCCGTCCAGATACAGCGTCTGCTCCTTGGCGGTGGTGATGCTGTTGACGGTGACGGAAAAGACATCCTTCATGTACAGCTTGGGGGCCTTGCGGGCCAGCATATAGGTTTCGTCACCGTTCTGCTGGGCCATTTCGTGCGCCAGAGGAATGCCCTTTGCCTCGGCGGTGATGAGGTAATCATACTCGGGAGCCTTGTCCAGCAGTGCGCTGGCAGCGGCAACCGTCAGCTGAGGGTCGCCAAAGATGACGAAGGCGCCGATATACAGATCGTCGGTCACGGGGCACAGAGACAGATTGCGCTCAAGGCCGGCAATATTCATGGTGTAAAACATCGAGATCAACTCCAAATTACAGATTGGCGGCAGCCGCCACATCTATTATACCGCTTTTCCCCACTTTGTCAATTTTTGCGCCCGGATGCTTCTGCAAGAATCTGTTTTCGCCATTGCCGCAGCAATTCATGGTGCAGGATTGCCATCAGCGCCACCCAAGCCAGCGCCAGCAAATACAACGGCAGTGAAATATGCGCAAAGCCCTCACGCAGGGTGTCGCCGTAACCCCGCTGCAGATCGTTCACGATCATGGCAAACCAAAATGCACACCATATCGGGATT
Organism: Oscillospiraceae bacterium; assembly: GCA_045636925.1. Taxonomy (GTDB): domain Bacteria; phylum Bacillota; class Clostridia; order Oscillospirales; family Butyricicoccaceae; genus JAZTYK01. The sequence continues at coordinate 25,978 of JAZTYK010000016.1, read as the reverse complement.
GCGAACAAGCAGCATTCCAGACCCACCAATTCAAGCCCGCTCAACTTTCGCTTATAGACCGCTGGCATCCAGCCGCCAAGGACCGGAATAAACAGAATGGCGAATATCTTTGCGGTTCCTGCAGAAACCTGGCCACAGCCTGCAGCTTTTCCGCCAGATCCTTTTGGGTCAGCCCTTTCTTCTTGCGGAGCTGCGCCACAAAGCTGCCGAACTTTTGTTTATTCAGCATGTCCATATGTATCGCTCCTTTCTCAGCGGTCTTTGCATGCATTATTATGGAATCCGCCGCCCTTGGCAACCGCTTTGCAGGAGAATCACCCTTTTGCTCCTGCGGATGCGCAATTCTCTGTCCCGCTTTTTGCTGGATTTTACGGAAAAAGCCTTGCAACCATGGTGTTTTTTGAGTATGATAGACTTAGAAAAATGTTTCTGTCCGAAACAAAAATTCAAAAAGAAATTGAAGGAGAGGAAAACCCAATGGAAAAGTATTTCAAGGTCCGTGAGAGCGGATCTACGGTACGCACCGAGGTCTTGGCCGGTCTGTCTACCTTTATGACCATGGCCTACATCATCGCATTGAATCCCAACCTGCTCACCAATTTTGCCACCGGCACTCCCCTGTGGAACGGCGTCTTCCTGGCAACCTGTATCGCCTCCGGCGTTGGCTGTATCGTCATGGCCTTTTTGGCCAACAAGCCCTTTGCCATGGCACCCGGCATGGGTCTGAACAGCTTCTTTGCACTGGTGGTCAGCAACATCGTCGGCATGACCGGCATGAGCTATCTGGAGTCCTTCCAGTCTGCGCTGATCATCATTCTGGTAGAAGGTATCGTCTTCCTGATTCTGTCGGTCTTCAACGTCCGTGAAAAGATCGTGGAAGCTATCCCTCTGGGCGTTCGTCTGGGCATCGGCCCCGCCATCGGTCTGATGCTGATGAATATCGGTCTGGGCTCCAACGTGGGCATCTATGCCGAGGGCAACGGTTTTACCGCTCCTTTCTATGTCATGCGTGACTTCTTTGGCGCGCTGACTCCCAGCGTCATCAAGGACAGCATGGGCGCCGCCGGTTACACCCAGATGGTGCTGACCGTCATCACCATGTTCATTGGTCTGTTCGTCATCGTGGCACTGGATCACAAGAAGGTCAAGGGCTCTGTTCTGCTGGGTATGCTGGCAGCATCCGTTGTCTACTGGATCGGCTCTTTTGTCGTTCTGGATACCAACCCCTTTGCCTCTCTGGCCAACGCCAGCTTTGTTCCTCCCTTTGCTGACATGGCAGAGACCACGCTGTTCAAGCTGAACTTTGCCGGCTTTGCAAGCATCGGCTGGTTTACCGTTGTTACCCTGGTCGTTACCTTCTGCATCATCGATATGTTCGACACCATCGGCACTCTGGTTGGTACTGCCAGCCGCGCCGGTATGCTGGACGAAGAAGGCAACATGCCCCAGATGAAGGAAGCTCTGCTGGCTGACGCCGTGGGTACCACCGTTGGTTCTCTGACCGGTACCTCTACCGTTACCACCTTCGTAGAATCTGCCGCCGGTGTTGAGGCAGGCGGCCGTACCGGTATGACCGCTCTGACCGTTGGCGTCTTGTTCCTGCTGTCCATGTTCATTGCTCCCATCGCCGCCATCATCCCCGCTGCAGCTACCTCTGCTGCGCTGATCTATGTCGGTATCCTGATGCTGGGCAATCTGAAGCACATCGACTTCAGCGAGATGACCCAGCTGCTGCCCGTATGCATCATGCTGCTGGCTATGCCCGTTTCCGGCTCCATCGGCCACGGCATCGGTCTGGCTCTGATCACCTACACCATCATGAAGCTGGTTACCGGCAAGGCCAAGGACGTTTCTGCTCTGACCTATGTCCTGTCCCTGATCTTCCTGATCAAGTTCTTCCTGGTTGCCTGATAACGGCTGCACAGTTCGTGCAGAAGTGAATATTGGTCACCGTGTAAGCACTGCCAAAACGCAAAACATTTTCACATCCCTCGGGTCACCCCGGGGGATGTTTTTTGCCTCGACTTTTCGGCTGCGGCAGGGGCAAACCTTGACAAGCAGGCTGTGTTTATGGTACGATAACTCCGTTCGACATTTTGCTTTTTCACAGGAGGAAAAACCCATGAAGATTAATAAATACAAGGGCCTGAAGGCCGTTCGTCTGGTTCAGCTGGTCACCGATGAGCAGTTAAATCAGCAGCTGGAGGAGATCCGCCGCCAGTATCCCCTGAGCACCAACATCACCGACCGCGCAGCCAAGCTGGGCGACGAAGTGCTGATCGATTACGCCGGTTTTGTGGGCGAAGTGCAGTTCGAGGGCGGCACTGCCGAGCGTCAGCCCCTGATGCTGGGCTCCGGCACCTTTATCCCCGGCTTTGAAGAGCAGCTGGTGGGCGCCAAGGTTGGCGACAAAGTTGACGTACGCGTCACCTTCCCCCAGGAGTACCATGCCACCGATCTGGCCGGCAAGGAAGCTGTCTTCCACTGCACTGTGCACGCCATCACCGCCAAGACTCTGCGCGAGCTGGATGATCAGTTTGCCAAGGACATCGGCATGATGAGCAGCATGGACGAGATGAAGGCTGTCCTGCGTCAGCAGATGCAGCAGTATGCCGATCAGGTTGCCGATGCACAGATGCGTGACCAGCTGCTGAACGCACTGGTTGCCGAGTGCGAGGAGCTGGAAGCCAGCGATGAGCTGGTGGAAGCAGAGCTGGATGACGCTGTTAAGACCGTCTATCAGCAGCTGCAGCAGCAGGGTCTGACCCTGAACGATTACCTGCAGTTCTGCGGCCGCACCCTGGAGGATCTGCGTGCCGAGCTGCGTCCCAACGCTGTCAGCACCGTAAAGGCTCGCCTGGCTCTGCAGGAAGTCAGCCGTCTGGAGAACATCACCGTTTCCGAAGAGGAGATCGAGACGGAGTATCAGGTCTTCTCCCGCGAGTGTGGCATTCCCGTTGAGCAGCTGAAGCAGGCTTGCGGTGAAGATGCCATCGAGGCTCTGCGCAAGGACGTTACCATGAAGAAGACCATCGCTGTTCTGGTGGACAACGCCGAGATCACCGTTCAGCAGGCATAAGCAAAGCAAAACAAACAGCCCGAAGCAACGCTTTGGGCTGTTTTTGCAAGAAAAAGGCAGAAAGGAGCGCCAAATGGAAGATCTGCAGCAAGTGAAAAAGCGGTTGGAAGAGCTGGCAGGCCGCAGCAGCGGGCGAAATGCCTATGTAGCCAGCGAGTTTTTAACCCCCGCACAGCAGACGCTGCTGGTATCTCTGCATCTGCCTGCCCCCTACACCCTGGAGGGCGGTTATCCCCAGGCCGAGCGGCGCATCGCCTGGTTTGGCAGCGAAGCTCTTTGCGGTTGGGAGCAAGCTCCGCCGCTGATGTGGCTGGAAATCGCGCCGAAATCTGCAAAGTTCGCCGAAGCCCTGTCTCATCGGGACTATCTGGGCGCGCTGATGCACCTGGGCTTCCGTCGGGAAGTGCTGGGTGATCTGCTGCTGCAGGACGGCAAGGCCTGGCTTTGCTGTCTGGACACCATGGGCGAGTACATCTGCCGCCAGTTGGAAACGGTGCGGCACACTTCGGTGGTGGTGACCCCCTGCCCTGCGCCGCCGGAAAATGCCCTGCCCCAGCCAAAGGCGCTGCAAATCGTGGTGGCTTCGCCCCGATTGGATGCACTGGTGGCCGCGGTGTATCGGCTTTCCCGCAGCGAAAGTCAGGCACTGTTTGACAAGGAGCTGGTTTTTATCAACAGCCTGCTTGCCCGCAGTACCAGTCAGGATGCCAAGCCGGGGGATCTGATCTCGGTACGGGGTCACGGCCGGTTTTATTTTGACGGCATTGACCGGGAAACCAAAAAGGGCCGCCTGCGGGCCAACGTGCGGGTGTTTTGAGGAAAATTGCATAAAATAGAGAATGCCGTGGCGGCTGCCACGGCGTTTTTATTTGCTTTTGCGGAGAGAGTGGGATCAGAGCCCGTGGCCCGGGCTCCTGAAACCCGCACCTGCGGTGCATTTAATAGTCCGTGGGTTCGAATCCCGCGGACTGATTGCGCCAACAAAAAAGCACCCGCAAGGGGTGCTTTTTGTTGGCGGAGAGAGTGGGATTCCTTTTCTGCGGAAAAGCCACGGGCGGAAAACATGCCCCCGGCATGTTTTCAGGACCGCCCTTTCGAATCCCACTCTACAAATATCCATGCCCAAAAAACAAGGGGCACCCGCTTGGGTACCCCTTCTTTTTTGGCGGAGAGAGTGGGATTCGAACCCACGGAGGTTTGACCCTCGCCGGTTTTCAAGACCGGTGCCTTCAACCGCTCGGCCATCTCTCCCTATGACCTTGGGGCGTTTTTTCTGCCCCAAGGTGTGTTTTTGATTGCAGTTTGTATTATCTTATGCAGATATTACGAAAAGTTGCTTATTTTTTCTTCTCCAGGACCTCGATGCCGCCCAGATACTTGCGCAGGACCTCAGGCACCACCACGCTGCCGTCGGCACGCTGGTTCTGCTCGACCAGTGCGGGCAGGATGCGGCTGGTGGCCAGACCGGAGCCGTTGAGGGTGTGCAGGAACTCGGTCTTGCCGGTGGCCTCACGGCGGAAACGCATGTTGCCGCGGCGAGCCTGGAAGCATCTTGCGTTGGACACGCTGGATACCTCTTTATAGCCGTTCATGGAGGGAATCTGGATCTCGATGTCGTAGGTACGAGCCATGGAGTCGGAGCAGTCACCGGCAGCCAGCTTCACGGTGCGGAAGTGGAAACCCAGACCGGCAACCAGACGCTCGGCCTTGCCAACCAGCTCTTCAAAAGCTTCGTCGGACTTCTCGGGCAGAGTGAACTGTACCATCTCTACCTTGTTGAACTGATGGCCGCGCACCATGCCGCGCTCGTCGGCGCGGTGAGAACCGGCCTCGCGACGGAAGCAGGGGGTGTAAGAGATATACTTCTTGGGCAGATCAGCCTCGGTGAGGATCTCGTTGCGATGCAGGCTTACCAGTGCAGCCTCGGCGGTGGGCAGCATGTAATGGATACGGTCGTCGGTGGGGTTGGCAATCTTGTAAACCTCGTCGGCGAACTTTGGGAACTGACCGGCGGTCAGGCCGCATTCGTACTCCAGCATATGGGGCACCAGCATCAGCTCGTAGCCGTCAGCCAGGTGGGTATCAATAAAGTAGTTCAGCAGCGCCCACTCCAGACGTGCGCCCAGACCGCTGTAGATCCAGAAGCCGGAGCCGGCCAGCTTGACGCCGCGCTCGTAGTCGATCAGACCCAGATCGTTGCACAGATCCACATGATGCTTGGGCTGGAAGTCGAACTTATGGGGCTCGCCATAGTAACGCAGGGGCTCGTTGGCCTCCTTGCCGCCGGCTGCCAGATCGGCATCGGGCAGGTTGGGCAGACCCAGCATCAGATCACGGTACTCGGCTTCTACCTTTGCCAGCTGCTCGTCGTTCTGCTGGATCTGCTTTTTCAGTTCATTCATCTCAGCAAAGATGGGGGCAGTATCCTGACCGGCCTTTTTCATGGCGGGGATCTGCTTGCTCACCTGATTCTGCTTGGCCTTCAGGGCGTCGGTCTCGGAGATCATGGCGCGGCGCTGGGTGTCCAGCTCTACCAGACGCATGACTTCGGCACGGCAATCCTTTTCGCGCTTTTCATAACGTGCAATCACTTCTTCAGGATTTTCACGAATCCATTTCATATCGATCATAACAGTATTCCTCCTGTTTCCTTATCATTACTTGCGGATCTGCCGCAGCGCTGCGCAAACGGCTTCCAGATCCTCGTTGCCATAGTATTCCACCACAAGGCGGCCTTTTTTCGCCCCGTGAGAAATGGTGACTTTGTGTCCGGTACTGGCGGACATTTCCCGTTCAAGCTCACGGACATAGATGTCGGTCTGCTTTTCGGTTTTTTCTTTGATGCGGTAGAAGTTTTTCACCAGATCTTCGGTCTGACGCACGGTTAAACCCTGCTGCATCACCTGATAAGCGGCTTTTTCCATGTCATTTGCCGTTTTCAGACCCAGCAGCGCACGGCCGTGACCGGCACTGATGCCGCCGTTCCGCACAATGCGGCTCACCTGCTCGGGCAGGTTCAGCAGACGCAGGGCGTTCGCCACAGCCGGACGGGACTTGCCCACCTTTTGGGCCGCCTGCTCTTGGGTGAGGCCGGAAAGATTCATCAGCGCCTGATAACCCTCGGCCTCTTCCATGGGGTTTAAGTCCTCACGCTGGAGGTTTTCTACCATGGCCATAGCATAAGCTTCGCCTTCGCCAACCTCCAGCACCAGGGCGGGAAGCTCGGTAAGGCCCGCCATCCGCGCAGCGCGCCAACGGCGCTCACCGGCGATGATCTGATAGGTATCCCCCGTCTTGCGCAGGGTCACCGGGGTGATCACACCGTTTTCCCGGATGCTTTCTGCCAGTTCTGCCAGGGCTGCTTCGTCAAAGTTGCGGCGGGGCTGGTTAGGATTGGGTTCGATGTTCCGCAGGGGGATTCCCACGGGTGCTGCGGACTCCGCAGCGGTTTCTTCCGGGCCAAAAAGGGCATCCAGACCCCGACCCAGACCTTTTGCTTTTGCCATGGGTTACCTCCTGTTCTTTTCTAAAAACTCATCGGCCACAGCACCATAGGCCAGGGCGCCGCGAGAGGTGCGGTCATATGCCAGAATGGGCAATCCGTGGCTGGGCGCCTCGGACAGCCGGACATTCCGAGGAATGACCGTTTTATACACCTTCTTTCCGAAGTATTTTTTCACTTCTTCGGCAACCTGAATGGTCAGGTTGGTGCGTCCGTCATACATGGTCAGTAGAATGCCTTCGATGTCGATGCCCGGATTCATACTGCGTTTCACCGCCCGAATGGAGGTGACCAGCTGAGAAAGACCCTCCAGCGAATAATATTCGCACTGCATGGGTACCAGCACAGTATCCGCCGCAACCAGCGCATTTACCGTCAGCAGACCCAGCGAAGGGGGACAATCGATGAAAATATAGTCGTATTCGTCACGCAGGGTGTCCAGGGCATTCTTCAGATGCCGCTCTTTTCGGGGACTGGAGGCCAATTGCAGTTCTGCGGCGGCAAGCTGGATGCTGCCGGGCAGCAGATCACAGTACTTGCCCCGTCTGCGTGCCTGGCTGGCGATGGCTTCGCCCAGCATCACTTCGTAAATGGTGATGCCGCCTTCGTCCTGATATCCCACACCGGAGCTGGCGTTGCCCTGGGGGTCAAAATCGCAAAGCAGCACTTTTTTGCCCCGTGCCGCCACGCAGGCAGCCAGATTCACCGCCGTGGTGGTTTTGCCCACGCCGCCTTTTTGGTTGGCTACCGCAATAATTTTACCCATTTTGGCACGCCCCTTTCCGTAAAAATTGCAAATTCTTCTGCTTATTTTATTATTATACCATAGCAAATCAGAAAAGCAACAAAAAACAGCGGCTTTTACCGCTGTTTTCCCCTTTGGATGTTTCACGTGAAACATATTTGGTTATATTGCAGGCAAGATTGTTTCACGTGAAACAATTTATCCTGCCTGCTGCTCTGCCCCCTTGACCCGAATGGTGATGAGCAGGTCTTCACCCTCCCGGGTCTGCTGCATTTGCGTGGCGATGCCGCTTTGTCGCAGCAGTGCCACGCCCTTGTCCAGGGTGTTGCAAAACAGGCGCACATCCCGCAGCAAAATGCGGCAGCGCTGCCTGTGCTTGGGGTGCAGCAGGGATTCGATGTACTGCTCTGCCCGCGCTACCGTCATGTTCCGGCGGGACAGTTCTTCTGCCGCGGCGGTTTGCGTTTCTTCCGGCAGCCGCAGCAGCGCCCGGGCATGGCGCTCGGTAAGACCTCCGGCACGAATGACAGACACCGTTTCGGGAGAAAGCCGCAGCAGGCGCAGCTTGTTTGCCACAGCGCTTTGGGTCTTGCCGATGCGCTGAGCCACCTGCTGCTGGGTCATGCCAAAGTCTTCGGTAAGCTGCCGCAGAGATTCTGCCTCTTCAAAGCAGTCCAGATCTGTACGCTGGAGATTCTCCAGCAGCGCCATCAGGCAGCTTTGCTCTCCGTCTGCGCTGACCACAAAGCAGGGCACGGTGCTGAGCCCCACCTGTCGGGCGGCACGCAGCCGCCGCTCGCCCGCCACCAGCTGGAACCCCTCTGCCGTACGGCGCACCGTCAGCGGCGTGATGATGCCGTACCGGCGGATGCTGTCGGCCAGGCTGTCCAGCTCTGCCCGGGAAAATTGCTGACGGGGCTGATAGGGATTTACCTTGATTTCTGCGGGAGAAAGCCGCCGAAACTCGCGTTTTGCCGAAAAAGCCATGGGACAAGCCTCCTTTTTGCTTAGCATACCACAGAAAAGAGGCATTTTCCGTCAAATTTCCGTGGCGAGATTTGGATTTACATGGGGAAATGCGGCGAATGTTTCACGTGAAACATTGCTTTTACTGCCGCCATTGTCGCCAGCGGCTCTTTTGCAAGTTTCTATTTACCAATGCCGCCCATTTGTGGTATAATGAAAGGGTATGAAATCTGCGATTTGGGAGGGTCTTTATGAACACATCCACCATTGCTGCCTGCAGCACCGGCGCCATGCCCTGTGCCATTGCCGCCGTGCGCCTTTCCGGCCCCCTGGCCAAGGAAATTGCCGACGGTATCTTTCGGGTAAAGGGTGACCTTTCCTTCTCTCAGCGCAAGGCCCGCACCATGCATTACGGCAAATTCTTTGCCAAAGACGGGGCGCTGCTGGATTTTGGTCTGGCGGTGTTGTTCCCCGCGCCCGGTTCCTACACCGGCGAGGATCTGGTGGAGTTTTATCCCCACGGCTCCCAGGCGGTGGTGTCCGCCCTGCTGGATCACTGTTTTGCCCTGGGCGCCATTCCCGCCCCGCCCGGCGAATACACCAAGCGGGCATTTCTGAACAACCGGCTGGATCTCACCGAGGCCGAAGCGGTGGCGGATATCATCCACTCCACCTCAGAACTGGCGGCAAAAACCGCCGCAGCCCAGCTGGATGGCGCGGTAGGCGGCGAAATTCGCGCCCTGCGTGAGCAGCTGACGGCGCTGATCGCCCATTTTTACGCCGTTTGCGACTATCCCGACGAGGATCTGGACGAATTTTTGCAGGAAAACGCCATCGCCACCCTGGACACTCTGTGCCAACGGCTGGATCGGCTGTATCGGGGCTTTGAGCGTGGCCGTCTGGTGCGGGAAGGTGTGCCGGTGGCCATCATCGGCAAGCCCAACGCCGGCAAGAGCACCCTGTTTAATGCATTGGCGGGCAGCGAGCGTGCTATCGTCACCGACGAGGCAGGCACCACCCGTGATGTGATCGAAGAAGTGATTTCCGTGGGCGGCGCGCCCATTCGGGTTTTGGACACCGCCGGCCTGCGTGAGGCCGCCGGTCTGGCAGAAGCCATGGGCATCGAGCGTGCACGGGCGGCCGCGAAAAAAGCGCAGGCTGTTTTGTGCGTGCTGGATGTATCCCGTCCTTTGTCTGCCGAAGATGAAGAAGCGCTGGCGCTGGCAAAGGAGTGTCCCCAGCGGGCTTTGGTGCTGAACAAGGTGGATCTGCTGCCGGAAGGGGCGAAGATGCCCGGGATCTCCGGTTTTGAGGCGGTGTTCCCCCTGTCTGCCAAGACCGGATCGGTAGAAGACCTTGCAAATTGGCTGTCTGCCCTTGCCCCCGAGCCGCAGGAGGTGCTGATCACCTCGGCCAGACAAGCGGCGCTGCTGCAGGAGGCATCCTCAGCCCTGCAAACTGCCGCTGACTGCGCCCGCATGGGACTGACGGCAGACGCATTCCTCTCGGATGCCGAGCGTGGACTGAATCTGCTGGGTCAGATCACCGGCGAAACCGCCTCTGCCGACATTGCCCAGGCAATTTTTGGCAGATTCTGCGTGGGGAAATAGACAAGGAGCGCAAATATGAAAGAAGTTACCTTATATACTGACGGCTCCTGCAGCGGAAATCCCGGCCCCGGTGGCTGGGGCGCCATTCTGATTTGGAAGGGATTGGAAAAAGAGCTGTCCGGCGGCGAAAGTCAGACCACCAACAACCGCATGGAGCTTACCGGCGCCATTCGGGGTCTGTCTGCCTTAAAAGAACCTTGCAAAGTAGAGCTTTACACCGACAGCCAGTACATCGCCAAGGCGGTGAACGAGGGCTGGCTGGAGGGCTGGAGAGCCCGCGGCTGGAAAAAGGCCGACAAAAGCCCCATTGCCAACCCCGACCTGTGGATGGAACTGGATCGGCTGTTCCACGTCCATCAGGTCAAGCTGATTTGGGTAAAGGGACATGCCGACAACCCCTTTAACAACCGCTGCGACGCACTGGCCGTGGCGCAGACAAAAAAATTTGCTTCCCTGCCGGAAAAGGGGTTGTAATATGCACCATAAAGGTGTATATTAAGGATGGAAGAATTCGCCGCGCATTTTTGGATAAAAATGGCGGAAAAAGGAGCACAAACAATGGAAAATCGCTTTGTTTATGCGGACAATGCGGCAACCACGCCCATTGACCGTCGTGTTTTGGATAAAATGCTGCCCTTCCTCACCACAGAGTACGGCAATGCCAGCACTCTGTACCGTTTGGGCAAGAGCAGCCACATCGCTTTGGAAGAGGCACGCAAGGAGATCGCTTTGACCCTGAATGCCGATCCCAGCGAGATCTTCTTTACCGGTGGCGGCAGCGAAAGTGACAACATGGCGCTGCGGGGCATGATGCATTCTCCCCAGTCCAAAGGTAAGAAGCACCTGATCACCAGCACCATCGAGCATCCTGCCATTCTGCGTACTGCCGAGGCACTGGAAAAAGAGGGCTTCAAGGTCACCTATCTGCCTGTAGACAGCACCGGCAAGGTGCGTCTGAGCGACCTGGAGGCCGCCATTACCGAAGATACCGCCTTGGTGAGCATTATGTTTGCCAACAACGAGGTTGGTACCATCAACGACATCGCCGAGATCGGCGCTCTGTGCCGCAGTAAGGGCGTGCGCTTCCACACCGACGCGGTACAGGCCTTTGGCCATGTACCCGTGGATGTCAAGGCCATGAACATTGACATTCTGTCCCTTTCCGGTCACAAGATCAACGCACCCAAGGGCGTTGGCGCCATTTATATCCGCAAGGGCATCATGCTGACCCCCGTCATCACCGGTGGCGGGCAGGAAAAGGGCCGCCGCAGCGGTACCGAGAACATCGCCGGCATCGTGGGCCTGGGCGAGGCCGCCCGCCTGAAGCGTGAGCATCTGCAGCAGGAGATGGAGCATGTGGGCGCACTGTCCAAGAAGCTCATCGACGGCGTGCTGCAGCTGCCTCAGACCATTCTGACCGGTCATCCCACCGACCGTCTGCCCGGCACCTGCAGCTTCTGCATCAATGCCATCGAGGGCGAAAGCCTGGTTCTGCTGCTGGACATGCACGGTATTTGCGCCAGCACCGGCAGCGCCTGCTCTACCGGCAGTCTGGATCCCAGCCACGTGCTGCTGGGTCTGGGTCTCAGCCACGAGATTGCCCACGGCAGCCTGCGCTTGACCTTTGGCGTGCAGAATACCGAAGAAGATGTGGATTATATTTTGGAAAAACTCAAATTGGTGGTGGAGCGTCTGCGCATGATGTCCCCCATCTGGAACGGATAAATCAGGAGGAACGGAACAACATGGAATACTCTACCAAAGTAATGGATCATTTTGCCAACCCCCGCAACGTGGGTCTGCTGGAAGACGCCAACGCTGTGGGCACTGTAGGCAATCAGAAGTGCGGCGACAACATGAAGATGATGCTGAAGATTGAAAACGACGTGATCGTTGACGTGCGTTTTCAGACCTTTGGCTGCGGCGCTGCCGTTGCAACCAGCTCTATGGCCACCGAACTGGTGAAAGGCAAGACGGTGCAGGAGGCTCTGCAGCTGACCAATGCCGCCGTCATGGAGGCGCTGGACGGTCTGCCCCCCGTGAAGGTGCACTGCTCTGTGCTGGCTGAAGAAGCCATCAAGGCTGCTCTGGCTGACTACTACACCCGTCAGGGCATCGATCCCACTCCCATCGTGGGCGAGATCAAGTGCGACTGCGACCACGACCACGGTCACGGCGACGAAGAATAAGAAACAAACATAGAAAACCCGCCTTTGGAGCACCAAGGGCGGGTTTTTGCTGTAACAGTCGCGGAACATCCAACGTGCCCTGCAGGAGCGACCCGCAGTTGCCCAATGCCCGGCGCTCCCCTACACAGGGAAAATCCCCGGGATCGCTCCCGGGGATTTGCTGTTATTTGTCCTTTTCCTTATAGTAGAGCATGCAGTGGCAGTAACCCTCGAACTCGGGGTCTGCGATCTGCTGTTTGAACTCCTGACAGATGCAGCGGTTTTCCTCTGTCCGCAGTCTGCGGCAGGGGCAATAGCCGCCGGTCTGCCTGAGACCTTCACGGATATTGGCTACTACTTCGGCATCGGTGTTCAGACGGACAGCCATTACTTCATCAGCTCCTCAATGGCGCCGGCCAGAGAATCCTCCTGCTGGAAGCCTGCCATACGGCTGACGATCTGCTTGTCCTTAATAAAGAACAGGCAGGGAATGGCATCCACCCGGAAGGCGCCGGCCAGTTCGGGTTCTTCGTCTACATTGACCTTGGCAAAATGCACCTGGGGGAAGCGCTGCTCCAGCGCCTCCATGACGGGTGCCAGCATTTTGCAGGGGCCGCACCAGGTTGCCCAGAAATCCAGAACGATCAGACCGTCACGGTCTACATATTCATTGAATTCCGCAGCTTTCAGCGCTTTCATCTTAGTAGTTCTCCTTGCGAACCTCGAAGTAAGCCTGGGGATGTGCGCAGACGGGGCAAGCGGGAGGGGCCTTCTTGCCGATGACCAGGTGGCCGCAGTTACGGCATTCCCACATGATCTCTTCGCTCTTCTCAAAGACCTTCTGCAGCTCTACGTTGTTCAGCAGAGCCAGATAGCGCTCTTCGTGTGCCTTTTCGATCTCAGCAACCTTGCGGAACTGGTTTGCCAGGGCGATAAAGCCCTCTTCCTCGGCCTCCTTGGCAAAGGTGGCGTACATATCGGTCCACTCGTAGTTCTCACCCTCAGCGGCAGCCTTCAGGTTCTGTGCGGTGGTGCCCAGCTCGCCCAGGGCCTTGAACCACAGCTTGGCATGCTCTTTTTCGTTATCAGCGGTCTGCTGGAAAATAGCGGCGATCTGCTCGTAGCCTTCCTTCTTGGCAACGGATGCAAAATAGGTATACTTGTTTCTGGCCTGGCTTTCGCCTGCGAATGCGGCCATCAGGTTTTTCTCGGTCTTGCTGCCTTTCAGTTCCATAGTAAAATCCTCCTGTTAATGTTTGATGACAGATTTATAATGATTGTTTTAGCTTGCTTTTTCTTCGTCTTCCCTGCACTGCTGGCAAAGGGCACAGACGGTGAGCTGATAATTTGAAAGTCCGGGGCATTTTTCCTGCAGGATCGCTGTCAGCTCGGGCAGCATCAGGTCGGTGAGCGTTCCGCAGCGGGCACAGTAGGTGTGCTCGTGCTTTACGGGATTCTTGTCATAATGGTCAGGCTGACCCGGTACGGGAATGCGGAAGATCTCGCCCTCTTCGCACATGGCGTTCAGGTTGCGGTATACCGTGCCCAGCGCCAGGCTCGGCAGGATCTGCTTTGCCTTGTTAAAGATCTCCTCGGCGTTTAAGTGCCGGTGACTCTCTGCCATGGCCTGCAAAATCGCGGCTCGTTGCTTTGTCATATCAGCCCTCCTTTTTAGGAATGATTCCTGTTCTTGATTATGATTATAGCAGGCTTTTTGCAAAAGTCAACACTTTTTGAGAATAATTCTTATTTTATTTCACTTTTTTATAAAATTATTATACGATTTGAATTATAGCATATCAATTATACGGTTTGTTGTCGATTCGTTGCGAAAAAGCTGCGAATCTTGCAAGCACTTGCCTTTCTTTTTTTATCTGTGCTATAATGAAGAAAAAGAACAGAGAGGTGATCGCCATGGAAAAAACAGCTGAAAATGTGCGCTTTACCTTGGAAAACAGCGACCACGAGCAATTTTACTGCGTTTTGAAACAGGAAGCCGACTACACCCAACAATTTGAACAGGTGTTTTCCATTCAGAAGGGATACGGCTTTTCCGTTCGCTGTCACGACCGCAGTCTGGAGCTTTACGACTACTTTGCCGGAGAAGCACGGGCGACCTTTACCATTTTAGACACCGGCAAAACCGACGAGCCGGTTCTTTATCGGTTACAAAAAACAGAAAGGCAGGCATAACAATTATGGGTACTCGTTCAGAACAGTTATACCGTGAGTTTTTGGATCACTATCGTTTGGATCAAGGCCTGCACAACCACGCCGAACTGCTTTCCCGCCCCACCTTTAAAAAAATCGACACCTTGCAGATCGTGTCCTTTGAAAAAACAAAGGTGCCTGTATCGGACGCAGTAAAAAACAGTGCGGCCTTTCGCAATCAACTGCATCTGGCCAAAGTTTTTGCAGGGCGGAGCATAAAAGAAAACATTCGCGGCTATCAAACCTTTCGGATGGACGAAGAAGATATTCATATGCTTTGCAACCGGCTGGAAGAAGGCGCCTTGAACCGCCTGCTTTGGCCTTTCCATCTGTTGACGGTGGAATCGGAGCTGGAGGAGAAGGATTTTTATCCGCTGGCCAACGAAATGGAAGCCATTGTCTGCGACTTTTTGGATTTGGAAAGCCAATTCTATCATGCTTTTATGGCCGGAGAAGGCCGGATCCGGCAGCAGACACAGGCTGAAATCGAAGAAAAGAATCGCCAGACCCGCACCTGGGCCGCCAATGCCCCGGTAGAAGTGCGGGGATCTGCCCGGGTATTGGGCGGGCGCCTGCACATTGATGCCACCGTGCGCTCCACCGTAACCCAGGGTCAAATTGCGGCAGATTATCAGGTCAACGAACTGCTGGCCAACCAAATGGCCAACCGCAAGCGGACGGAACAGCAAAAATATCTGTTGGATGACCTGGAGCAGGGTCTTTTGCAGGTGGTGGATCGCTATATCCCCGCATGGTACGACTGTCTGGAAAACAAGTTGGGTCTGATGGCCGGAAAATGTGTAATCACCAACACCGTCATCGGCAAGACCGCTAACTTCCAGCCCCATGTGAAAGAAAAGATGCAGCAATTGATTCGTGTCATTACCGAGCAGGACAGCTTTGAAAAGCTGGATTATCTTTTGCGGTATTATGACTACGACTTTGACGATCTGTATGGAGAAAGTCTTGCCACACGCATCATCAACGATTATGCCAAAGAGAAAAAAGTCAACGAAGACTTTGTCCTGTATCGGTTTTACTGCCATTTTTACGGGATCAATCATCCGGTGGAGCATACCCTGCTGTTCAAACGAATCAAAGAACGGATTCAAAGTCAGGTGAGAAACCGCTGCGAGACCCACTACCAGCAGGACAAGCAGTCCTATATAAACAGCATCTGCGAACAAAAAATGGGCGCTTTTTTCCGGCTGATCGATGCCATTCCCGGACTGACCAACAAGCAGCATCGCATACTGGTAGACTCTTGCTTCTATATTTTCTACGATGTAATGGGTAACACCTCTATGCGGGACATTTACGACGAGAAAAAGGGTGTTCCGGTCTTTGATTGGTCAGAGGATTAAGCGATCCGACCCAAACAGCAAGCCATGCATTTTTCTGCTTGCTGCAACATAATATAAAAGGATGTGCAGAACGGTTCTACACATCCTTTTTTATATCCGTTTTTTATAGGGGGTTGGAAGAAATCTTGGCAAAGCGGCGGGGGTACTGCTTTGGGGTGGAGGCCACCTTGCGGATGATCAGCACCTGATGGGGATGATCCATGCCCTCGATTTGGTACTGCTCGCACCGCTCCAGCTTGCCACCCAGTACCGCAATGGCCTTGCGGGCTGCGGCGATCTCGTCCTCGGCGGCTTCGTTGACGCTCTTCAGGGGCAGGAAGTATCCGCCCTGCTTCACATAAGGCAGGCACAGCTCGGCCAGCACGTTCAAAGGGGCAACGGCACGGCTGGTGACCACATCAAAGCCCTCGCGCATGCCGGGTTTGGTAATGTACTCCTCGGCACGGGCAGCCACGGCATTGACCGGCAAGCCCAATGCGTCACAGCTGTCCTGAATGAACTTGATCCGCTTGGCGGTGCTGTCCAGGGCGGTGATGTTCAGCTTCGGCTCGTGGCACAGCAGGGGCATGGTGGGAAAACCCGCGCCGCAGCCGATGTCCAGAATGCGCTTGCCCACTTCAACGCCGCACTTGCGCAAAAATACGCAGTCCAGCATATGCCGACGGGCGATCTCCTCCGGCTCGGTGACGGCGGTCAGGTTCATGACCCGGTTCTTTTCGATGAGCAGGCCGGCAAAAGCCTCCATGCGGGCAACCGCCTCGGGGGTGGTTTCAATGCCCCATGCGGCGCTGCCGCTTAGTACAATGCTTGTAAAATCCATGCTTATACCTCCCTGTTGGAAAGATAGACCATCAGCGCGCCGATGTCGGCCGGGGACACGCCGCTGATGCGGCTCGCCTGCCCCAGAGTTTCGGGGCGCACCAGACTCAGCTTTTGTCTGGCCTCCATGCGGATGGTGGTGATGCTGTTGTAATCGATATCGGCAGGCAGGGCACGGTCTTCCATGCGTTGCTGCTCGTGAATGTCTGCCATCTGACGCTTGATATAGCCCTCGTATTTAATGAGGATCTCCACCTGCTCGGTGACTTTTTTAGACAGTGCGGGACGGGTGGGGTCGATGGGCGCCAGATCTTCATAGCTGATCTGGGGACGGCGCAGCAGTTCTGCCAGCTTGGCGCCGGCATTTTGCAAGCCGCCTGCGCCCAGACCCTGCAGCAGGGCGTTCACCGCCTCACTGGGGGGCGCGGTGATGCGCCACAGGCGCCTTACTTCTTCTTCGGTGGCCGCCACATCCTCCTGCATCTGCTGTAGGCGCTGGGGAGATACCAGACCGATCTCTGCCCCCAAGGGCATCAGCCGTTGGTCGGCATTGTCCTGCCGGGCGATCAGCCGGTATTCGCTGCGGGAGGTCATCATACGGTAGGGCTCGTTGGTGCCACGGGTCACCAGATCGTCAATGAGGGTGCCGATATAGCCGTCGCTGCGGCGCAGGGTGATGGGCTCTTTGCCCTGCACCATACGCGCGGCGTTGATGCCGGCGATGAGCCCCTGTCCGGCGGCTTCTTCATAGCCGCTGCTGCCGCAAAGCTGACCTGCGGCAAACAGACCGGGGATATTTTTTACCGCCAGCGCCCGTGTAAGGGTCTGGGGGTCGATGCAATCGTATTCAATGGCATAGCCGGGACGCATGACACGCACCTGCTCCAGCCCGGGAATGGTGCGCAGAAAACTGAGCTGCACGTCTTCGGGCAGGGACGAGCTCATGCCCTGCACGTAATATTCGTTCATGTCGGCGCCGCAAGGCTCTAAAAACAGCTGATGCCGCTGTTTTTCGGGGAATCGCACCACTTTGTCCTCAATACTGGGGCAATACCGGGGGCCAATGCCACGGATGACGCCGCCGTACAGGGGCGAACGGTCCAGATTGGCACGGATCACATCGTGGGTGGATTCATTGGTATAGGTGAGCCAGCAGACGCAGTCGTTGCGCACCGGTTCGGTACGGCCAAAGGCAAAGCCCAGCTCGCCCGCGTCGCCCTCCTGCCGTTCCATCTTGGAAAAATCCAGACTTCTTCCGTCTACGCGGGCAGGGGTTCCGGTTTTGAACCGACGCAGGCTCAGTCCCATACGGCGCAGGTCATCAGAAAGGGCGCAGGCGGCATACATGCCGTCGGGACCCATGTCACGCACTACGTCGCCGGTAAAGGTCTTGGCGCACAGATACGTACCGGTGGCCAGCACCACGGCTCTTACCTGATAGGTGGCGCCGCCCACCAGTGTAATGCCGTAAACCGCGCCGGTTTCGTCCTGCAAAATGCGGGCGCACTCGCCCTGCACCATGCAAAGACCCTCTTGCCCATCCAAAACCCGACGCATATAGCTGCGGTATTCCATGCGGTCGGTCTGGGAGCGGGGCGAAAACACCGCCGGTCCCTTGCCCCGGTTCAGCATGCGGAACTGCAGGCAGGCATGGTCGGCAGCACGACCCATCTCGCCGCCCAGCGCGTCGATCTCACGCACCAGCTGCCCCTTGGCGGTACCGCCGATGCTGGGATTGCAGGGCAGATTGCCCACGGCATCCAGACTGGTGCAGATGCACACGGTGCTGCAGCCCAAACGGGCAGCGGCAAGGGCGGCCTCGATGCCGGCATGACCGGCGCCGATGACGGCAATATCAAATTGTCCGGCAAGATAGTTCATGGCAGATTCTCCAAACAGGAAATAATCAAAATCAAAGGTTGCACAAGATGCTCGTCCCCATTTTTGCAAGGGCGGCTTTGCTTGGGTGACTGTGCCTGCGGTGCTGGCTTTCGCCGGGGACTTCGTTGTGCCACGGCGCAAAACGGGGTTACGGGGCGCAATATTGATTACGCCCCGTATTTTTATTATTTGTTATTACTTTTTGTCTTGTTCTTTTGCCTGTTTGGCATAGTTCATCAGGGTCATGACGGTGCTGAGGATGGCAACGACGCCGGCAAAACCGGCAATCAGATTGGACATGGGGTTGCCAAACTTGCCCAGCACGGCCATCACGATAAACAGCAGACCGATCACGCCGGCCAGAATATAGCCAAACAAATTGGGTTTTGGCAGATGCATACTCGTTCCTCCTGTTTATTCTTCGTCAGCGCTTGCCTGGGCGGTCTGCTCTGCGGCTACGGCCTCGGCAGAATCTTCTTCTTCCTCTTCCCGCTTGGTGCAGGTGCCGCTGATGACCTTGTCACCCTCGTCCAGACGGATCAGAATGACGCCCTGAGAGGCTCTGCCGCACTGGCGGATGCTTTCGGCGGGAGTACGGATCACCACGCCGCTGCTGTTGATGAGCAGCAGGTCTTCGTCCTCACGGATCATGCCCAGACTCACCAGATCACCGGTCTTTGCGGTGAGGTTGTGGGCGGTCATACCGCCACCGCCGCGATGATGCACGGTGAACTCTTCGGGATCGGTACGCTTGCCGTAGCCCTGTTCGGTAACGGTCAGCAGCAGGGCATCGGGCATCTGCAGGGCGGCACCGATGAGCTCGTCATCTTCGCCCACGCGGATACCGCGGACGCCGGCAGCCTCACGACCCATGACACGGACTTCGCTTTCGTGGAAGCGTACCGCGCTGCCCTTCTTGGTGGCCAGAATGATATGATCCTCGCCGGAAGTCAGGCACACATTCACCAGCTCGTCACCCTCGTCCAAAGTGATGGCACGCAGACCGGACTTTCTGCCGGTGTTAATGGAATCCAGCGTGACACGCTTGACGGTACCGTTCTTGGTGGCAAAGAAAACATAAGCGCTTTCGGGCTTTACATCATGCAGATGCAGCATGGTAGTAACCTTTTCATCGGCATTCAGCTGCAGCAGGTTCACTACATTCATACCCTTGGCGGTACGGCTGCTTTCGGGCACCTGATAGCCCTTGAGGCGGTATACACGGCCAAGGCTGGTGAAGAACAGGATCTGGTCGTGGGTAGAAGCGGTAAAAATGGTGTCTACAATGTCCTCTTCACGGGTGGTCATGCCGGTAACGCCACGACCGCCGCGACGCTGGGTGCGGTAGGTGCTGGCGGGCACACGCTTGATGTAACCCATGCGGGTAAGGGTGTATACACACTCTTCTTCTTCAATCAGGTCTTCGATGTCGATCTCATTTTCCATATGCGAGATCTGGGTGCGGCGCTCATCACCGTACTTGTCCTTGATCTCGGTCAGTTCTTCCTTAACGATGGCACGTACACGCTCGGGTCTTGCTAAAATATCCTGATAATCTGCGATCTTGGCGTGCAGGACATTCAGTTCGTTCTCGATCTTCTCCTGCTCCAGACCCTGCAGGCGGCGCAGCTGCATTTCCAGAATGGCCTGTGCCTGCACATCGCTGATGCCAAAGCGCTCCATTAAGCGCTCCTTGGCGTTGTCATAGCTGGTGCGGATGATATGAATGACCTCGTCGATGTTGGCGCAGGCGATGGCCAGACCCTCCAAAATATGGGCGCGCTCCTGTGCCTTGCGCAGGTCATAGCGGGTGCGGCGCTCGATGACGTCGATCTGATGACGCAGATAATGATCCAGCATCTCACGCAGGTTCATGATCTTGGGCTTGCCGTCGGCCAAAGCCAGCATAATGGCGCCAAAGGTATCCTGCAGCTGAGTGTACTGGAACAGCTGGTTCAGCACCACCTGAGGATTCACATCACGGCGCAGCTCTACCACCACGCGCATACCGGTACGGTCGGACTCGTCACGCAGGTCGGTGATGCCCTCTACCCGCTTATCCTTGTGCAGGTCGGCGATGGACTCTACCAGACGGGCCTTGTTTACCATATAGGGGATCTCGGTGATGACGATGCGGAAGCGACCTTCCTTCCACTCCTCGATCTCGGTCTTTGCCCGGACGATGATCTTGCCGCGGCCGGTGGCATAGGCGGCGCGGATGCCGCTGCGGCCCATGATGATGCCGCCGGTGGGAAAGTCGGGACCCTTGATATAGCGGGTCAGATCCTCCAGCTGTGCCTCGGGATTGTCAATCAGGCAGCAGCAGGCGTCTACCAGCTCGGAAAGGTTGTGAGGCGGGATGTTGGTTGCCATACCAACGGCGATACCCTGGCTGCCGTTTGCCAGCAGATTGGGAAAACGGGCGGGCACCACATCGGGCTCTTTCAGCTTGTCGTCGAAGTTGGGAGAAAAATCGACGGTTTCTTTGTCGATGTCTTCCATCATCTTGTCGCTGAGCTTGGCCATACGGGCCTCGGTGTAACGGTAAGCAGCCGCGGGATCACCGTCTACACTACCAAAGTTACCCTGTCCGTCGATGAGGGGATAGCGCAGAGAAAAGCTCTGTGCCATACGCACCATGGCATCGTATACACTGGCGTCACCGTGGGGATGGTAACGACCCAGCACATTACCCACTGTGGTTGCAGACTTGCGGAAGGGTTTGTCGATGGTCAGACCGTCCTCGTGCATGGCATAGAGGATGCGGCGGTGTACCGGCTTTAAGCCGTCACGAACGTCGGGCAGCGCACGGGAAACAATGACGCTCATGGCGTAGGAAATGAAGGACTTCTTCATTTCCTTTTCCAAATCTACCGGGACGATTTTTTGATTTTCATAGCGCAGATCGCTCATTTTTATCATCACCTGCTTATACTTTTGGTATAATTATTATTAGATATTTCGAATTGTTATTAAAATAAGAGGGTTACGACCACTTGCCGGAGCAGATTTCGCGGCTTTCCTTAAAAAAGCGGTTTTCATCATACATGGCGCTGCTGAAGCCGTGGGCCTTGCCGGAGGAGGCATTGCCCTTACCGGTGGTGCAGCCGCAGCCATTGGTGGTGTACTGCACATCCATGCGGTTGGAATGCTCATAGGCGCTGCTGCGCTCGAACTTTTCACGCCGGGTCACAACGGGACGCATCAGAATATCCCCCTGCATAGCGCTCTTTGCCGCAGCCTTGTGCTGGGCGGCAGCCTGCTTGCGGGTCTGCGCCACGCTTTGGGCAGATACCCGGCCGGGGTCGGGGGCACGGCGGGAAGCCTCACTCTGTGCCCGCTGCTGGGCGCGCTGATTTTGGAAGGCGCGCTGACGGGCCTGTTCAAAGGCCGAGCCGGGATTTACCCTGCCGCCGCTCTGCTGTTCTGTGCGAACTTCCAGAATATTTTTCAGCTGCCGGTCGGCTCGTTTTTGTTTCTTTGCGTTTTCCGACATGATGGCGAGCACAATGACGATAATGGCAAAAATCAGTTCCATATCTTACCTCCTGTTCGCAAAACAAATCGGAGTGTTCTTTTTATACATCCAGCTCTGCCAGATGGGCATTCTTTTCGATGAACTCCTTGCGGGGCTCGACCTTTTCGCCCATCAGGATGGTAAAAATCTCGTCTGCCGCCGCGGCATCCTCCATCTCTACCCGCAGTAGGGTGCGCACCTCGGGATCCATGGTGGTCTCCCACAGCTGGGTGGGGGTCATTTCACCAAGGCCCTTATACCGCTGCACCATAGCGCCGGGATACTGTGCCAGCAGCTGTGCCTGCTGCTCGTCGCTGTAGGTGTACATCGGCTTGGCGTTTTTGCCCTTGGGTGTCACCTTGTACAGAGGGGGCTGGGCGATATATACATGACCCTGCTGGATCAGCGGGCGCATAAAGCGGAAGAAGAAGGTAAGCAGCAGGGTGCGGATGTGGCTGCCGTCTACGTCGGCATCGGCCATGAGGATGACCTTGCCGTAGCGCAGCTTGCTCACATCAAACTCGTTGCCGATGCCGGCACCAAAGGCGGTGACCAGCGGCATCAGCTTTTCGTTGCCGTATACCTTATCCAGTCTGGCCTTTTCTACGTTCAGCATCTTGCCCCACAGCGGCAGAATGGCCTGGAATCTTCGGTCGCGGCCTTCCTTGGCGCTGCCGCCTGCAGAGTCACCCTCGACGATGTAGATCTCGGTGAGGTTGGGATCACGCTCCTGGCAGTCGGCCAGCTTGCCGGGCAGGCTTGCGCTCTCCAGGGCGCTCTTACGGCGGGTAGCCTCGCGGGCGCGCTTGGCCGCTTCACGGGCACGGGCGGCAGTCATGGCCTTATCCAAAATGATCTTGGCTTCGCTGGGATTTTCTTCCAGATAGGCAGACAGCTTTTCGTAGACCATGTTGTCTACCATGGTACGCATAAAGGCGTTGCCCAGCTTGGTCTTGGTCTGACCCTCGAACTGTGCTTCGGTCAGCTTGACGGACAGAATGCAGGTAAGACCCTCACGCACGTCTTCGCCGGTGAGGTTTTTATCGTCTTCCTTCAGCAGCTTGTACTTGCGGGCATACTCGTTGATGACTCTGGTCAGCGCTGTCTTAAAGCCGGTTTCATGCATACCGCCCTCGGGGGTATGGATGTTATTGGCAAAACTCAGCAGCAGCTCGCTGTAACCATCGTTGTACTGCATGGCCAGTTCGGCCTCGCTGTCTTCCTTCTTGGCGGAAATATAGATGACGTCGGGATGCAGTACCGTCTTGTGGCGATTGTGATAGGCCACAAACTCGCGGATACCGCCCTCGAAGCACATGCTTTCCACACGGGGTTCTTCTTCGCGCTTGTCGGTCAGCGTGATCCGCACGCCGGCGTTCAAAAATGCCTGCTCACGCAGACGCTCGTACAGAATATCAAAGTCAAAGACGGTCTCGTCAAAGATATCAGCGTCGGGCTTGAACCACACGCTGGTACCGGTCTTGTCGGTTTCGCCCACCACATGCATGGTTTCGGTGGTGGTACCCCGGGAGAATGCCATCTGCTTGACGGTGCCTTCGTTGCTGACACGCACCTTCAGCCACTGGCTCAGGGCATTTACAACACTGGCGCCAACGCCGTGCAGACCGCCGGCCACCTTGTAGCCGCCACCGCCGAACTTACCGCCGGCATGCAGCACGGTAAACACCACTTCCAGGGTGGAAAAACCCATCTTGGGATGGATACCGGTGGGAATACCACGGCCGTTGTCGGTGACCTGGATCTCGTTGCCGGGCAGAATGGTGACTTCGATGTGATCACAGAAGCCGGCCAATGCCTCGTCGATGGAGTTGTCTACGATCTCGTAGACCAGATGATGCAGGCCACGGGCGCTGGTAGAGCCGATGTACATACCCGGACGCTTACGCACAGCCTCCAGGCCTTCTAGCACTTGAATTTGATTTTCATCATATGCAGTCTGGATCTTTTCGTTTTCCGCCATAATAGGAAACCTCCGATTTTCTTCGGTGTAATTACAATAAAAGCAGTGCGATTACTCGCTGATGCTGAGCCACGAGCCCTCTTCCTGGGCGCGCTTCAGCAGGGTTTTGCTTGAAATTTGAGAAATATATACCACCGTTTCGCCATTTTCACGGCAAACGATAGCAGATTTTGGAATATCGTCGGTGATCACCTGCACTCTGCCCTCTTTTTCGGCAGTCGACAGATAAGCACGGGTATGTTTGCTCCAGGTAGCGGTGTCCATGTCGAACACCATAATGATGTTTTCACTGTTTACCGCCACATCGCGGCCAAGGTGCAAAAACACGCACACCCCTCCTTGGTTATAATTCGATCACATGGGCGCTGCCAAAGGCATTCTGCCCCTCGCAGCAGGTGATGATGCTCTGCCCGCCCATGGCATGCTGCGCCACAAAGGCCTGTCGGGCGGCATCCAGCTCGCTTAACACGTCATCCAGCAGCAGGATGGGATATTCTCCGCTGTCCCGCCGCAGCAGCTCGCGCAGGCCGAACTTCAGGCTCAGCGCCGCCGAGCGGGTCTGTCCCTGACTGGCATAGGCTTTGGCATCCCGTCCACCTATGGTCATGGGCATATCGTCCTTATGCACGCCGGAAAGGCACTGCATGGTGGCCTCTTCCGCCTTGCGGTGGCTCTCTAAATGCTCCATCAGCCAGGAAAACAGCTGTTCTTCGGATGCAAAGGGGTCTTTGACGGTGCTGACCGTCTGATACTCCACCGAAAGCTGCTCTTTTCCGCCGGAAATCTCGTTGTGCATCAAAGATGCTTCCTTGCCCAAAGACTCTAAAAAACGGGCACGGTAGAAAATCAGCGCCGCGCCGTAGCGGGCAAGCTGCAAATCATACTCCGGCAGCATGGCAAGGGCACTTTCCCGGTTTTCTTCGGTCTTTAATAGCTTGCTTTTGCTTTCCAGCAGCTTTTGATAGCGAGAAAGGATCTCGCCATACCGGGGACGCAGCTGGCACAGGGCATCGTCGATGAAGGCCCTTCGACCGGAAGACGCACCCTTGACAATGTGCAGATCCTCGGGGGAAAACAGCACACACCGCAGATGATCGGCCAGGTCGTACTGCCGCTTGATCTTGACCCCGTTGACAGAGGCATTGGTGCGCCCCCCTGCGGGAATCTCCATGCGCAGTTCTTTGTCCCTGCCGCCGGAATGAACCTTGGCTGCCAAAAAAGCATGCTCGGTATCCCAGCGCACCAGCTCGCTCTTGCGGGAGGCACGCCAGCTTCTGGCACCGGTCAGCAGCAGAATGGCTTCCAGCAGGTTGGTCTTTCCCTTGCCGTTGTCACCAAAAATGATGTTGCTGTCGGGAAAAAAGTCAAACTCGCCTTGCCGGTAGCTGCGAAAATCCCGCAGGCTTAAATGCTGAAGGATCATTCTGCCTGTACGCAAATGGTCTTGCCGCCCAGAGAAACGGTGTCACCGGGACGGATCTTTTTGCCGCGCATGGTGCAGACTTCACCGTTTACCAGCACCTGCCCGCCGGCAATCAGCTCTTTTGCCTCGCCGCCGGTAGAAACCATGCCTGCAAACTTTAACATACTGTCCAGCTTGATAAACTCGGTTTGAATGGTAATTTTATTCATGTTCAGTTCCCCGCTTTCAGTCGTACGGGCAGCACCAGATAGGTGAAACGGTCGCCCTCTACAGGACGGATGGTGCAGGGAGACAGGCTGCTCTTAAGTCCCAGCACAAACTTATCATCGGGACATGCCCGCAGGGCGTCCAGCAGATAACGGTTGTTAAAGCCGATCTCGATCTGTGCGCCGCAATCGGGAATACGCAGCTCGTCATAGCTGCGGCCCAGAGCGGTGATGCAGCTGAGCTGCAAGGTCTCGGCATCGAAATTGCAGCGGACGGGGTTCTTCAGACGCTCGGAAATAATCAGACTGACGCGTTCCACGGCAGAGATGATTTCGCTGCGATCCAGCTCAATATTGATGGGCTGCTCCTGAGGAATGGCGGCACGCCAGTTGAGGAACTCACCCTCCAGCAGGCGGGTGGTCATACGGGTATTGTCAAAGGAGAACAGCGCGTGCTTGCGCTGGGGATAAACGATACACATCTGATCGTCATCGGGCAGGATGCG
>JAZTYK010000015.1:0-7670 GCA_045636925.1 Oscillospiraceae bacterium | reverse complement strand
CCGACATCGAGCGTGGCCAGGTTCTGGCTAAGCCCGGCTCCATCAAGCCCCACACCAAGTTCACCGGCCAGGTTTACGTTCTGTCCAAGGACGAAGGCGGCCGTCACACCCCCTTCTTCAACAACTATCGTCCTCAGTTCTACTTCCGTACTACCGACGTTACCGGCGTTATCACTCTGCCCGAAGGCACCGAGATGTGCATGCCCGGTGACAACGTCGACATGAAGGTCGAACTGATCACCCCCATCGCCATCGAAAAGGGCCTGCGTTTCGCTATCCGTGAGGGTGGCCGTACCGTTGGTTCCGGCGTTGTTATCGCTGTTGAGGAATAATTCCTAACGGAACAACATTGAAAGACCCGCTGCATCGCAGCGGGTCTTTTTTTGTTCAAAACTCAATTTGAACTCTCATAAATCATAATCAAAATCCCGATTTTTGTGATCAAAAATCGGGATTTTATCATAGAAGTTTTAAGGGTATCTTGCCATTTTGTACCGTGCATGATACACTAATGGTGTTAAAATTGTTTGATGGACAGGCTATTTTAACTCAAAAATCAACCGGAGCCGTGTACCGCTCCACTCTGTACGCAGATTCAGAATCGTGTCCGGCACACGAAATGTATACGTGCATTGTGTGCCATTTTTTGATACCTGTTGTTGTATAAAAAGCGGATCCTCTAACAGCGGCGCAAGTTGACACGGCTGCAAAGACAGAGTCACTTGCCCATTTTCCAGGCTAATTTGAGCATTGCAGGGCGCGTCTAATATCAAAACTGCCGTGTGCGCAGTGTTTGTGTCAGAAAAGGTGTATGCCCTTACAGATGCTGTTTTTTCAGGCACTGTAACGGTTGTGGGCGCAATTGTTACCTGCAGCATTCCGGTTTTTTTGCTCACGAGCAGAATGGGGGAGGAGGCAGGCTCCTCACTTAGGGGCATACTGCCACGATAGGTATCATTTTCGTGGGTCAATCGACAACTGTTGTTGCCCCAGTAAGCGGTAACGGTACTGTTTCCGGGCGCTGTAGCAACCAGCGGCATGGTGCCACCGGCTTCACCGATAACAGACATACCAGGTGTCAGCAAGTTTAGTTTCTTGATGCGCACTCGCTCTTTTAGTGCAGCCAACGGATCTTGTAATAGTACAGATTCCTGTTTTTTCTGTGCGTCTGCAAAGTTTTTTTTCAAGACTTCTGTCAAACTTGCATTGCTTTGGCAGGATTTATAACGATAAAGAGAAATACCGGAAACGTTCTCCAACTGATCACATAGCACAAGCTGGCGCAGGATCTCATCAGTGCCGTTCCAGGCGGGATCCCGATCGGCTTCCTCCATGCGATAGGCGCCAAGTCCCAAAAACAGCTCTACACCGGTGCCGGCAGCGACTTCGTTCCACCAGTTGGCCAAGATGGTAAAATCGGCGCTTTCATGCCCCATGTGCCAGTAGATTTGAGGAATTAAATAGTCTACCATTCCGTCTTGTACCCATTTGCGTGAATCAGCATACAACTCGTAGTACGATTCCCGACCTTGAGTGGCACTACCAAGGGCATTGTGCGTTTCATTTGCCCAGATGCCGGAGGGGGAAACACCGAATACAGCATTTTCTGTCGTCTGATGTACGGTGGCATAGGCTTCTGCAATCAGTGTGTTGACAGATTGTCTGCGAAAACTCTCCAAACTGAGCCCATTTCCAAATGCGGCATAGGTGGCAGCATCAGCAAAATCTTTTCCGGGATAGAAATAGTCGTCAAAATGAATGCCATCTACCGGATATTTCTCCAAAATTTCTGTAATTCCAGATAAAATCAATGCTCTGGCATCGGGATGTCCCAGATCCAGATACAGTTGCCCATTGGTGTGGTATACCACTGCATCAGAAATATTCTGTGCCGGATGATCGGCAGGGAGCAACGCAAAAGCATCTTCCCGGGTTTCTGCCTTTTGGCGGGTGAGAATATAAGGATTGATCCAGGCATGGATTCGAATGCCTTGTGCATGACCTTGCTGTACAAAGTAAGCCAATGGGTCAAAAGCATCTTTTGGCGCAACCCCGGCTTGTCCGGATAAATACTGGCTCCAGGGGAAAATGTTGGATGCATATAACGCATCGCCGCAAGATCGCACCTGAAGGAACAGATCGGTTGCATGGATCTTTGCGGCATATGCAATGATATCGTCAGCTTCCGCACGCAAGCGGTCGGCAGACAGACCTGGGCGAGAGGGATAATCCAGATTATAGACCGAGGAAATCCAAAGAGCGCGGGTATTTAACGTGGCAGCTTCGGCTTTGCCGGAAATGGCAAACAGCAAAAGCGGCAACGTAATCAGCATCAACAGACGAGAGAAAAGTTTCACGAGAACACCTCCAAAGGGGACGAGGATCATATTATGGGTGTACATGACGGACACAGACAGCGGTTGCTGCGACGATTTATGGAAGAGGGCCTTGATAAGTTCGAGCCCCATAACAAGTTGGAATTATTGCTTTTTTATGCCATTCCCAGACGGGACACCAACGAAATCGCTCATAGGCTGCTGAAGACCTTTGGCAGCTTCAGCGCAGTGCTGGACGCGCCTTTGGAGGAGTTGGAGAAAATAGAAGGCATTGGCGCTTCCACGGCCGCCTATCTGAAGCTGCTGAGTCAGACCGCGCAGGCCTATTATACCGACCTGCAAGAGGATGTTTGTTTGGACAGCACAAAAAAAGCCGGCGAATACTTGCTGCCCAGATTTCTTGGGCGCACCCAGGAAGTGGTGTTTTTGGTGTGCCTGGATCAAAAATGCAGGGTGCTGAATACTGCCATGATTCATGAGGGCAGTGTTCATGCGGCAGAGGTCAATGTGCGAAAAATCATTGGCGCGGCGCTGAAGTTCAATGCCACCGGTGTGATTTTGGCACATAACCATCCCAGCGGAGTGGCGTTGCCTTCTTCGGAAGACTTATCCACCACACAACGCATCGAGCAGGCTCTTTCGGTGGTGGGGATCCACCTGATGGATCATATCATCATTGCGGACAGAGATTATGTTTCTCTGGCTGACAGCGGCGTTGTAGGACAACGTTGACGGGTGTAATCGCACCATTGATTTTTTGAAGAAAAGCGGGGGAGCAGCCTCGCTTTTCTTGATTTCCAAACAAAAGTTTGGTATACTATATCTATGAGTCAAGGCTTAAACAGAGAGGAGGCGGCATCATGCCGGGATTTGAGCTTGTCAGCCCTTATCAGCCCGCAGGCGGGCAGCCTGCAGCCATTGAACAGTTGGTGCGTGGCGCAAAGATGGGCTTTGAAGAGCAAACCATGCTGGGCGTTACCGGTGCAGGTAAGACCTTTGTAATGGCCAATGTAATCCAGCAGCTGCAACGTCCTACGCTGGTGCTGACCCACAACAAAACGCTGGCGGCACAGCTTTGCTCTGAGTTCCGCGAGTTTTTTCCCAAGAACGCCGTAGAGTTCTTTGTGTCTTATTATGATTATTATCAACCGGAAGCGTATATTCCTTCCACGGATACCTATATTGAAAAAGATTCCGACACCAATGCCGAGCTGGATCGGTTGCGGCATTCTGCCACCTCCAGCCTTTTTGAGCGCCGGGATGTGATCATCGTGGCCAGCGTGTCCAGCATCTACTCGCTGGGAAATCCCATTGATTATGCCAACATGGTGATTTCTCTGCGTACCGGCCAGCAGCGGGAGCGGGATGCTCTGTGTCGCAAGCTGGTAGAGATCCAGTACGAGAGAAACGACATCAATTTCGACCGCAACCGATTCCGGGTGCGTGGCGATACCGTAGAGATTCACTTGGCTTACACCGATGATTATGCCATCCGGGTGGAGTTTTTCGGTGACGAGATCGACCGGATTTCCGAGATCCATCCGCTGACCGGTGCGGTGCTGCGGGTGGTGGATCATGTAGCAATCTATCCTGCTTCTCATTATGCCATCCCCAAGGACAAAATGGAAGAGGCAATTTTGGATATTGAAGCAGAACTGGCCGAACGAGTCAAGTGGTTCGAGCAGGAGGGCAAGCTGATCGAAGCCCAACGCATTGCGCAGCGCACCCGTTATGACATTGAGATGATGCGGGAAATCGGCTTTTGCTCCGGCATTGAAAACTATTCCCGCGTGCTGGCGCGCCGTGCCCCCGGCAGTGCGCCCTTTACCTTGATGGACTATTTCCCCAAGGATTATTTGTTGTTCATTGACGAGAGCCATGTCATGCTGCCTCAGGTGCGTGCCATGTATCACGGCGACCGGGCCCGCAAGGAAATGCTGGTGAATTACGGTTTCCGTCTGCCTTCCGCACTGGACAACCGACCCTTGAATTTCCAGGAGTTCCAGGATCGCACCAATCAGATCATTTATGTCAGTGCTACCCCGGCAGAATATGAGCGCAGCCGCTCCAACCAGATTGTAGAGCAGATTATCCGTCCCACCGGCCTGCTGGATCCCGAAATTGAGGTGCGTCCTACTGAGGGACAAATTGACGACCTGCTGGGTGAGATCCGCCTGCGTGAGCAAAAGAACCAGCGGGTATTGATCACCACTCTGACCAAGCGAATGGCCGAAGATCTTACCGATTATCTGCGGAAAGAAGGAATCAAGGTGCGATATATGCACTATGATGTTAAGACCATCGAGCGTATGGAGCTGATTCGTGACCTGCGCATGGGTGAGTTTCAGGTGCTGGTGGGTATTAACCTGTTGCGTGAGGGTCTGGACTTGCCCGAAGTGTCGTTGGTGGCCATTCTGGACGCCGATAAAGAGGGCTTTTTGCGCAGTCAAAGCTCATTGATCCAGACCATTGGTCGCGCGGCACGAAATGCCGAGGGCAAGGTCATTCTATATGGTGATACAATTACCCCTTCCATGCGCTATGCCATTGATGAAACCAACCGTCGCCGCAGCATTCAAAGCCAGTTTAACCAGGAGCATGGTATTGTTCCCAAGACGGTATATAAGAGTGTGCGCGATATTATTGAAATATCCCATGACGGAAAGAGCCTGCCTGAGGCCAGTCGCAAGAAGATGAGCAGGGCAAGCAGGGAACAGGAGATCGCCAAGCTGGAGCGGGACATGAAGGAAGCCTCCAAAATGTTGGAGTTCGAGTATGCTGCTGTGCTGCGTGACCGCATTAAAGAATTGCGGACAGCCTTGCAGGATGAGAAAGGAAGCAAACCGTGAGAGATAAAATCGTCATTCGTGGCGCAAGAGAGCACAACTTGAAGAACATTGACGTGGAGATCAAGCGTGACACGCTGACAGTGGTCACCGGCATTTCCGGTTCCGGTAAAAGCTCTCTGGCCTTTGATACGGTCTATGCTGAGGGCCAGCGGCGGTATGTGGAGTCGCTGTCCAGCTATGCCCGCCAGTTTTTGGGTCAGATGGAAAAACCCGACGTAGACGCCATTGACGGCCTTTCTCCCGCCATTGCCATTGACCAAAAGACAACCAGTAAGAATCCGCGGTCTACCGTGGGTACGGTAACAGAGATCTATGACTATATGCGTTTGCTGTGGGCACGTATTGGTGTGCCACATTGTCCCCAGTGTGGCAAAGAGATCCGGCAGCAGACGGTAGATCAGATTATTGATCAGCTGATGGCACTGCCTGAGGGCACTCGAATGCAGCTGTTGGCTCCGGTGGTACGAGCCAGAAAAGGTGAACATCAAAAGATTTTTGAGTCTGCCCAAAAGGACGGCTATGTCCGTGTGCGGGTAGATGGCGAGATCCGCGATCTGGGCGAAGAAATCACACTGGAAAAGAATAAGAAACACACCATTGAAATTGTAGTAGACCGTATCGTCATTCGCCCCGGCCTGGAGAGCCGACTCACTGACTCTGTGGAAACGGCGGCAAAGCTGTCCGGCGGATTGGTGATTGCAGATCTGATGGGCAAAGGAGAACTGATGTTTTCCCAGAATTACGCCTGCCCCGATTGCGGTGTTTCTATCGAAGAACTGACTCCCAGATTGTTCTCCTTTAACAATCCCTACGGTGCCTGTCCCAAGTGTGATGGTCTGGGCATGAAGCTGGAAATCGATCCCGATCGCATTGTGCCCAATCGAAAATTGTCCATCAACCAGGGCGCCATCAAGGCCAGCGGTTATGCAACCATGGATGAGAGCAGTATGGCACGGATGTATTTCCGGGCCCTTTCAGAGCGCTATGGGTTTTCGCTGGATACTCCTTTTGAGGAGCTTAGCGAGCAGGCGCAGAACCTGATCCTTTATGGCAATAATGGGGAGCAACTGCAGCTGCATTGGAAACGCCATGGGGGCAGCGGCACCTATGAGCATTCCTTTGAGGGCGTGATTCCCAACCTGCAGCGC
This sequence comes from Oscillospiraceae bacterium, assembly GCA_045636925.1. Lineage (GTDB taxonomy): Bacteria > Bacillota > Clostridia > Oscillospirales > Butyricicoccaceae > JAZTYK01. Next base: position 1,337 of record JAZTYK010000015.1, on the reverse strand, counting down.
CGATATAAGGAATCCTGGAGCCAAGCCATGCGGGATGAGATCGAAGAGTGCATGAGTCCCATTCCTTGTGCCGCCTGTAAAGGTGATCGGCTTAAAAAGGAAGTGCTGGCGGTTACGGTGGGCGGCGTAAATATTGCCGATGCCACCAAGCGCTCTGTCTCGGAATCTTTGGAGTATTTGGACACACTGGAACTGTCTGCCCGGGATCACATGATCGCAGACCGAATTCTCAAGGAAATCCGCGAGCGTCTGGGCTTCCTCAAGAGTGTAGGCTTGGATTATTTGACCATGGCGCGTTCCGCAGGCAGCCTGTCCGGCGGCGAAAGTCAGCGAATCCGTTTGGCTACCCAGATCGGTTCTTCTTTGATGGGCGTTCTGTATATTTTGGACGAGCCTTCTATCGGTCTGCATCAGCGGGATAATGAAAAGCTGCTTGCCACGCTGAAACGGCTGCGGGATCTGGGCAACACCCTGATCGTGGTGGAACATGACGAGGACACCATGCGCGCCGCAGATTTCATCGTAGACGTAGGTCCCGGAGCCGGGATCCACGGTGGCGAAATCGTTGCCGCCGGAACTCTGCAGGACATTATGAATGAGCCTGAAAGTCTCACGGGGCAATATCTCAGTGGCACAAGAAAAATACCCGTCCCCTCTCAGCGGAGAAAGGGAAACGGGAAGCACCTATCCTTCTATAATTGTCGGGAAAATAATCTACAGGGAATCGACATCACCCTCCCTCTGGGTACCTTTACCTGCGTAACAGGTGTTTCCGGATCGGGTAAATCCTCTTTTGTCAATGAAATCGTTGCAAAGAAGCTCTTAGGATCCCTGAATCATGCCCGTATCCGTCCGGGAAAGCATGACCGTTGCGAGGGCTTGGAGGCCCTGGATAAGGTCATTGTCATTGACCAGAGTCCCATCGGTCGTACCCCTCGTTCCAACCCTGCCACCTATACCGGCTTATTTAACGATATCCGCGATCTTTTTGCCGCCACTGCCGCCGCAAAGGAACGTGGCTACGCGCCCGGTCGTTTCTCCTTCAATGTCAAGGGAGGACGGTGTGAAGCCTGTTCCGGTGACGGTCTGGTTAAGATCGAAATGCATTTCCTGCCGGATGTGTATGTTCCCTGCGAGGTCTGCGGTGGAAAGCGATATAACCGTGAAACCTTAGAGGTCCAATATCGTGGCAAATCCATTTCCGATGTTCTGGAAATGACTGTAGACGAAGCTGTAGATTTCTTTGAAAATCAGCCCCGTCTCAGGGAAAAAGTCCGCACCCTTTCTCTGGTAGGCTTGGGCTATATTAAACTGGGACAAAGTTCCACCACCCTGGC
>JAZTYK010000014.1:0-31485 GCA_045636925.1 Oscillospiraceae bacterium | reverse complement strand
CAGAATTTCTTTTGCGCATCTTCTTGCGAATGTCATCATTTTCATCTTGCCTCCTCCTGCACGATGGTGATAAAAGCAGACTCGAAGTCCTTAGCCCCGGTTTGCTCGCATAAAGCTTGCGCAGTTCCCATGGCCAGTAATTTGCCGTTTTTCATGATGCCGATCCGATCAGAAAGTGCTTCGGCTTCTTCTAAATAATGGGTGGTCAGGACCATGGTGATCCTGCCTTTCAGATCCAGGATCATTTTCCACAGCTCCCGCCTGGCGACAACATCCAAACCGAGGGAAGGTTCGTCTAAAAATAAGATCTGCGGCTCGCTGATCAATGCCATGGCAATGCTCAATCTGCGCTGCCAGCCACCGGACAATGTGCCGGCTTTTTGCTGCAAAATAGGATCTAATCCAAACTGGGAGGAAAGTGTTTGGATCTTGTCTTTCGTTTTCTGCTTGGAAAAACCATAAATACCGCACATTAGTGATAGATTTTCTTCTGCCGTTAGATTGGGCGCAACTGCTGTTTCCTGGGGCGACACGCCGATCAGTTGCTTTGCTTGTTTGGGCTCTTTGGTGATGCTGTAACCTCCAAGGAAGGCATCTCCGCTGGTTGGTGCGCTCAAGCCGGTCAGCATTTTGATGGCCGTTGTTTTTCCGGCGCCATTGATGCCAAGCAGGGAAAATAATTCGCCCTTAGGGATCTGTAAGTTAAGGGCGTCCACTGCGGTTAATTTGTGGTAATGCTTGGTAAGGTCTGTGGTGACGATTGCTTGCATTGTGCTACCTCCTGTTTTGGATCTTGGAGGTATCATAGCAGATATAAACAGGGAAATGTTCCAAATGGCGTTGAACGGTTGGTTTCCCTCTCCCAACGGCTTCCGAGGGAAGGGAGGATGCACTTTTTACCTTGCACTCCCGGCGGGACTCGCTTGCATCTGCACGATGTGCAGATAAATGTTCGGCTCGGTCAAGCCCTCGCCGGTAACGCTCATCCGCGTTGCATTTCATTTTTCGAGCCTCACTGGGTAAAAAAAGCACCTCCTTGCGGAGATGCTTACTTTTTTTGGCACCCCCGGCGAGACTCGAACTCACTACCTTACGCTTAGGAGGCGTACGCTCTATCCAGGTGAGCTACGGGGGCGGATATATCGAACACTATTGTAGTATGAAACCCAAGGTTTGTCAATGAAGAGGGGGACGGGAAGATGAAGATCTTAGTCATCGGCGACGTGTGCGGAGAGCCCGGCGTAGAGTTCTTAAGCCGCAATTTGCGCAAGCTGAAAAGCCAGGAGAAAGCCGACCTGGTGATCGTCAACGGCGAGAATGCCAGCATGCGCGGCATTGCCCCCGATCAGGCGGATGAGATTTTATTTGCCGGCACCGATGTGATCACTTTGGGCAACCATGCCTTTGCCAACCGCCAAAGCTGGAATTATCTGGATGAGACTCGGGATGTGATCCGTCCCCTGAACGTCAGTCCCAAGAAACCGGGAATGGGTTATACAGTGGTGGAGGCTTGCGGCAAGCGGGTCTGCGTGGTGAATCTGATGGGCCAGCTTGACATGGATTTTTCGGTGGACAGCCCTTTCCGTGCTATGGATCAGCTGCTGAAGCAGACCGATGCCGATGTGTATGTGGTAGATTTCCACGGTGAAGCTACCAGTGAAAAAAAGGCTTTTGCTTATTATATGGCGGGCCGGGTCGCGGCAGTGTTCGGCACCCATACCCATGTGCCTACGGCGGACGAGCAGGTGCTGCCCGGCGGCACCGGGTTTATTTCTGACATTGGCATGACCGGCGGTGTGGCCTCGGTGATCGGTGTGAAGTGGCAGCAGAGTGTAGAGTTCTTCACCGGTGGTTTGGGACAACGCTTCCAGCCCTCGGGTGAGGATCTGCGCATTCAGGGCGCGGTATTTACCCTGGATAGCAGCGGCAAGTGCCAGGACGTAAAACGAGTGGAATACAAATAAGGAGTCATATGGCAGAGTTTCTTCGAAAGCAAACGGGTGATTTGCTCACCCTGGAATCTCCGCAGCTGGGGATGTTTCCCGGATTGCGACATGCATATTTTACCCGGCATGGCGGTGTGTCCCAAGGTATTTATGAAAGCATGAACTTTCGCTTTACCGGCACCGACAGCAGAGAAAATATCATGGAGAATTATCGCATTGCGGCGGCCTATCTGGGCGGCAGCAGTGATCGTTTGGCGCGGACGACACAAAAGCACACAGACTGCATTGAAATTGTAACCGATGTGCAGCAGTTTACCAGCATTGGTGATGGAGTGGATGCATTGATTACCGCAACACCCGGCGTGGTGTTGGCCGGATTTTATGCCGACTGCCAGCTGGTGATGTTGTATGACAAGCGAAATCATGTCTGTGCACTGGCGCATGCCGGTTGGCGAGGCGTAGCGAACGGGATCGTGCCCAAGACGATTACAAAGATGCAGGAAGTCTTTGGCAGCCGTCCGGCAGACATTATCGCTGCAGTGGGCCCTTCCATTTGCCGTGGATGCTTTGAGACCTTTGACGATGTGCCTGCTCTGCTGCGGGAGGCTTACGGCGAGATGATCCGGGAGTACTTGTACCAGACCGGCAAGAAGTGGCATGTGGACTTGCGTAGCATTACCTATATGCTGCTTTTGCGTGCGGGAGTTTCTCCCGTGAATATCGATATCAGCAATTACTGCCCCAAATGTGACCGGGAAGGTTTGTTTTGGTCCCATCGCCGTCACGGTCAGGATCGTGGCGTGCAGGCCGGTATGATCATGCTGGAAAAGTAAAAGAAAAAAGCCACCGTTCCGCGGAACGGTGGCTTTGCTTTTTGCGCGAAAATTATATGCCGTAAACCAGCCAGATGTAAATGTAGGCGGGAATGATAGCGGCCAGAGTAAAGGGAATGCCGATCTTGAAGAAGTCGCTGTTCTTGACCTCGTAACCCTCGCGGCGCAGGATACCGATGCCAGTGATGTTGGCAGAAGCACCGATGGGGGTGATGTTGCCGCCCAGGGTGGCACCGCTCAGCAGACCGAAGTACAGGGGAGTGGGATCCACACCCATCTGTGCGGCCAGACCGGCAAGGACGGGAATCATGGTGGCAACATAGGGAATGTTGTCAATGAAAGCGGAAATGATAACGGATGCCCAAACGATGATGGTGTACATCAGGAAGGCATTGCCGCCGCCCAGCTTGGCCAGCAGGCCGGCCAGCGCGTCGATGACGCCTTCGTGGCTGATGCCGCCAATCATCAGAAACAGACCCACCAGCAGACCCAAGGTCTCAAAGTCGATGGACTTGAGGGGTTCAATGATAGCGGACTTGTTCTTTTTGCGCATAAAGTTATATGCCAGACCGACTACCAGCAGGCAGCAGCAGATGATGCCGTTGATCTCGGCGGGCAGGTTCCAGCTGTCAGGGGCAAAGGAAGCGCAGATCAGCAGCAGGATCGCGCCGCCCAGCAGGATGGTGGGCACATAATCGGTGACTTCGGTGCGATGACCGGAGCGGGGGATGGGGGCCTTTTCCTTGCGGAAGATCACGTACAGAATGATGGCACTGAGCACAGCACCCAGTTCAACAGCAAAGAAGATAGAGGGCTTGCCCTGATACCAGAAGAAGTCCATAAAGCTCATGTCCAGTGCGGAGCCCAGCATGATGGCAGTGGTGTCACCAACCAGAGTGGCAGCACCCTGCAGGTTGGAGCTGACGGCAATGCCGATGATAAAGGGCACGGGGTTGGTTTTCAGCTTCTTGCAGATCTCCAACGCAACGGGGGCAATCATCAGCACGGTGGCCACATTGTCTACGAAAGCAGAAATAACACCGGCGAACAGACCCAGAGAAACGGCAGCCCACTGAACGTTGGGCACTTTTTCCATGATCAGGTCAGCAAGCAGCTCGGGCATACGGCTTTCGATGAACAGAGCTACCAGACCCATGGTACCGGCGATCATCAGCAGAACGTTGAAGTCCAGAGAAGAGAGGATCTGATTCAGCGGCAGCATACCGGTGGCAATAAAGATCACACCGGAAACCAGCGCGATGTAGGGACGGTATTTGCTGAAGGTCAGCATCAGCACATAAGTAGCGGCAAACAGAATAATAGCGGGGATCAAGATTCATTCCTCCTAAAGTGTTTGTCTTTTTTGTTTCTTTTGCGGAGAACTCCGCGCAAATATGTATTATAGCACAGGTTTGGCAAAAAAACAGTAAAAAAGAGAAAAAACATGAAAAAAACGAGAAGCACCGAAGTGCTTCTCGTTAGGGTGGCAGTTCTTACAGGATAATCTCGCCGTAGACTTCGCCGGAGATGTTGGCGGCGTTGGCTTCATCGGTGTCCAGATGGACAGCGGTGGCAGCGGTGGGAGAAACGCGAGCCAGAACATCGCCAAAGACCAGGCTGCGGCCTTCGGTCTCAACAGCCAGCTTGACGATCTGCTTGTCAACGATGCCGGCCTTCTCGGCGTCTTCGGGAGTGCAGTGCAGGTGACGCATTGCAACCATGATGCCCTCGGTCAGCTCAACTTCGCCGCAGGGACCAACCAGCTTGCAGCCGGGGGTGCCTTCGGTCTTGCCGCTCTCACGGATGGGAGCAGCAACGCCCAGGGTGCGGGCTTCGCTCTTGGCGATTTCGATCTGAGTAGCGGGACGGACGGGACCCAGGATGCTCATCTTCAGGCTGCCCTTGGGGCCGACGACCTCGACCTTTTCAGCGCAGGCGAACTGGCCGGGCTGGGACAGGTCCTTCTTGTTGGTCAGCTGATAGCCCTTGCCGAACAGAATCTCCAGGTGCTCCTGGGAAACGTGCAGGTGACGGGCAGAAGTTTCAACAACTACTTTCATGGTAATATCCTCCTAAGTAATAAAATAATTCTTCAAAGGCTGGAATGTGGGGCGCACATTACCCCTATTTATAACTTTAACACAAGTTTTTTCTTGTTTCAACGATTTTTTTTACGGATTTCCTATTCCTTTTATGTCGTTTTTAGAGTAAAATATCCAATGGTAAGAAATTTTGTGAAACAGGAGTGTTCATAATATGGAAATGCTGCGTACTACCCGCTGCGAAATCAATCTGGACAAACTGAAGTACAACATCGATCGCCTGAAGGGCGAAATTGGCCCCGATTGCGAGGCAATGGCTGTCATCAAGGCCGACGCATACGGTCACGGCGCTGCCACCATGATGGGCTATATGATGAAGTACGGCATTCGCTACTTTGCCGTGGCCAGCCTGAACGAAGCCATGGAGCTGCGCCGTGCTCATAAGGACGGTGAGGTTCTGGTGCTGGGCATCAGCCCCGATGAACTGCTGCATTACGGTGCGGAAAACAACATCATGCAGACCGTGCAGAGTTACCGCCAGGCAAAGGTACTGTCTGACCTGGGTCTGAATGCCAAGATCATGATCAAGATGGACAGCGGTATGCATCGCCTGGGTCTGCGCCTGTGTGACGAGGCCATTGACGAGGTGGAGGCCATCTCCAAGCTGCCCAGCCTGAATATCTGCGGCGTCTTTACCCATCTGGCACTGAAGGATCGCGAAGCGGACATGTGGCAGTGGGATAACTTCCAGAAGTTCATCGCCCGCTGCGAAGAGCGCGGCATCAACTTCCCCCTGAAGAGCATTTGCGACGGTATCGCCACCATCCGTTATCCCGAAATGCGCCTGAACATGGTGCGTCCCGGCTCTTTCTTCTACGGCTTCAACCCTCAGCTGAAGGATTTGCAGCCTGTCATGGAGCTGAAGAGTGAGATCGTGCATCTGCAGACCGTGCCCGCCGGCGAAGGTTTGGGCTATGACTTGAGCGATCCCGCCGACCATGACCGTCTGATCGCAACGCTGCCCTTCGGTTATGTGGACGGCTGCCCCCGTGCCATGTCCCACGGCGCAGGTTGGGTCAGTGTCCGCGGCGTTAAGTGCCCCTTTGTCAGCCTGATGTGCATGGACCAGTGCACCATCGATGTAACCGATGTGCCCGATGTGCAGATCGGCGACACCGTTCTGATCTTCAGTGAAGAGGGTGGCATGGACTACCGTCAGGGTGCATCCATCTCCAACTTCAACCGCAACGGACTGCAGGCCGCAACCCCCCGCCGTGTGCCCAAGCTGTACTTTGAAAACGGTGAACTGGTGGCTGCACGCGACTACATGTTTGACCTGGACTAATTTCAAAAGACAAAAAACAGGCGGCGCACAGCGCCGTCTGTTTTTTCTTAAAAAAGGTTGCAACGTCAACCATTCTGTGTTATACTTGCGGATGGATGAAAATAGGATTCTAGGCAAAATCGCGCGGGTGGCGCGATGTGTGCCAGAACCCCAAGAGAAAGGAAGGGATCCTGTGGAGAAACAAAAGAAAGCAGGCATCGCCGGTATTCTTCGCAGCCGCTATGCCCGCAGCTTTGTGAAAAAGTACAAGTGGAGCTATCTGCTTGGTATGGCAGCGCTGATTTATATTGATGTGTTGCAGACAGAAGTGCCCATTATTGTAGGCGGCGTTATCGACGGTATCAAAGAAGGCGTCTTTGTCGAAAGTGCCGTCCTCACACAAGTGGGACGCATGCTGTTTATCGCAGCTGCCGTGTTTGTGGGACGAAATATCTGGCGTCATTGCATCTTCGGTGCTTCCCGCAAAATCGAGCGGGATATGCGCAACGACCTGTATGCTCATCTGCAGAAGCTGCCCGTGGCCTATTTCCAGGAACATAAGGCCGGCGAGATGATGGCCTATATGACCAATGACCTGGAAGCGGTGCGCATGGTGTTTGCCGTCACGGTCATGATGGGTCTGGACTGTTTGACCATTGGTATTTCTACCCTGTATAAAATGGTGACCCACATCGACATCGGCTTGACGCTGATGGCGGTTGTCCCCATGCTGCTGGTGGCCGTGGTGACGCTGGTACTGGGTAAAGAAATGCATCGCCGTTTCCGCCTGCGTCAGGAAGCGTTCTCTGACCTGAGCGATTTTACCCAGGAAAAGCTGAATGGCATCAAGGTCATCAAGGCATTTGTGCAGGAGCAGAAGGAACTGGCTGCCTTTGAAAAGGTGAACAACCGATCCAAAGAGGCCAACGTCCGGCAGGCCAAGTTGGAAGCCTTTATGTTCCCCTTCATGCGCGCCATCGCGGGCCTGTGCGTGGGTCTGGCCATTGGCTACGGCGGTTATATCGCAATTCTTGGCCGCATTTCCGTGGGTCAGTTCTCTGCCTTTATTGCTTATCTGAACATGCTGATCTGGCCTATTGCCTCCATCGGCCGTATTATCAACGTCATTACCCGTGGCTCGGCTTCTATGGCACGTATCGAAGCGGTCATGCAGACCGAACCCGATATTACCGATGCCCCCGGCGTGCCCGAGCTGGAAAAGCTGTCCGGCGAGGTCAAAGTGAAGGATCTGACCTTCCGCTATCCCGGCGATCAGCATGATACCCTAAAGAACATCAGCTTTACGGTGAAGCAGGGCGAGACGCTGGGTATCGTGGGACGAACCGGCAGCGGTAAGACCACCCTGGTGAATCTGATGCTGCGTGTCTTTGATCCGGAGAAAAACCAGATCTTTGTGGGCGGCAAAGAGATTCACGAGGTTAGCCTGAAGTCTTTGCGCAAGACCTTTGGTTATGTGCCGCAGGACAACTATCTGTTCTCCGACACCATTGCCGGCAACATCACCTTTGGCGACCGCAGCAAGACACAGGAAGAGGTGGAAGAAGCTGCCAAGCAGGCCTGCGTGCACGATAACATCATGGACTTCCATCAGGGATATCAGACGCTGGTTGGCGAGCGTGGCGTATCCCTCTCCGGCGGGCAGAAACAGCGTGTGTCTATCGCACGTGCACTGATTCTGCAGCCTGAGATTTTGGTGATGGATGACTCGGTGTCTGCCGTTGATACCGATACCGAAGAAAAGATTCTGAGTCATCTGCGTGAAAGCCGCAAGGGTAAGACCAATATCATCATCGCTCACCGCATTTCTACCCTGCAGGGCGCTGACCATATCATTGTACTGGATGAAGGCCGCATTGCAGAAGAAGGAAATCATGAGTCCTTGCTGGAGCAGGGCGGTATTTACGCCGATATGTACCAGCAGCAGCTGTTGGAAAAAATGAAACAGGAGGAGTATGCATTATGAGTGTAAGACCGGATACTGCCTCCAAGAAGGGCGGCTCTGTGACCCGGATGCTGCGTTATGCAGTGCCGTATGCCGGCTGGTTTTTGCTGGCACTGGTGATTATTCTGGGCACCGTTGCCATTGAACTGTACCAGCCGCTGATGCTGGGTCAGGCTACTGACGAGTTCGTCAACAAGTATGAAGATGCTGACAACGAGGGGCTGACGCTGGAAGAGCGGAAGCAGCAGCGCAAGGATGATTTGATTGGCGTAGTGAAACTTGGCGCCCTGTACGGACTGTCGGTGCTGATTTCACTGGGACTGACGTATGCCCAGGCTGCGATTTTGGCCACCATCGGCCAGAAAATCATCTATAACATGCGAACCGATGTGTTTACACATCTGAGCAAGCTGCATGTTGGCTTTTTCAATGACAATCCCATTGGCCGTCTGGTGACCCGTGTTACCAACGACTGCGAGTCGGTGAATGAAATGTTCACCAATGTTATCGTCAACGTGCTGAAGAGCATTTGCCTGCTGGCCGGCATTATGATTTATATGCTGACCATGCACGTGAAGTTGTCGCTGCTGATCTTTACGGTGCTTCCGTTCATTACCGTTTGCACCTTTGTGTTCCGCATTTATACCCGAAAGATCTATCGGAGCATCCGCGCCAAGATCTCGGAGCTGAACGGCTTTGTGGCTGAGCATATCTCCGGTATGAAAACGGTGCAGATCTTTACTGCCGAAGAGCATACCATGCAGACCTTTGCAGCGGAAACCGAAAAGCTGCGCAAGATCAACATCAAGCAGCTGACTGCCTTTGCACTGTACACGCCCGTTACCTATGTGCTGAACACCACGGCCATGGCCATTCTGCTGCTGTACGGTGGCCGCTTGGCAATGGACGATGTTATTACCATCGGTACGCTGGTGATTTTCCAGCGTTATATTTCCAAGTTCTTCGAGCCCATTCAGAACCTGGCCGAAGAGTTTAACGTGATCCAGTCTGCTGCGGCTTCTGCCGAGCGCATTTTCTGGCTGATGGATACCAAGCCCGAGATTCAGGACAAGCCTGATGCGGTGAGCATGGATTCTTTCCGCGGCGAGATCGAGTTTAAGAACGTTTGGTTCGCCTACCGTGATGAAGAGTGGGTGCTGCGCGATGTATCCTTTAAGGTGCAGCCCGGCCAGCGGGTCGCCTTTGTGGGCGCTACCGGTGCCGGCAAGACCACCATCCAGAACCTGATCTGCCGTTACTATGATGTGCAGAAGGGTCAGGTGCTGGTGGACGGTGTGGATGTCCGTGACATTAAGGTGGCGGATCTGCGCCGGAATATCGGCCAGATGCTGCAGGATGTGTTCTTGTTTACCGGCGATGTCAAGAGCAACATTCGTCTAAGTGAAGAAAGCATCACTGACGAAGAAGTCATCGAAGCAGCCAAGTACGTCAATGCCGACGGCTTTATCCAAAAGCTGGACGGCGGTTACGAGCATCAGGTTATCGAGCGCGGCGCGGCATTTTCTGCCGGTCAGCGTCAGCTGCTGTCCTTTGCCCGCACCCTGGCCTTCCAGCCTTCGGTGCTGATTCTGGACGAAGCCACCGCCAACATCGATACCGAAACCGAAGCGCTGATTCAGGATGCGCTGAACAAGCTGATGGAAGGCCGCACCACCATCATCGTGGCCCACCGTCTGTCCACCATTCAGACCTGTGACAAGATCATCGTTATGCACAAGGGTCAGATCTGTGAGACTGGCAACCATCAGGAACTGCTGGCACAGGGCGGTATTTACTACAAGCTGTACAAGCTGCAGTACGAAAATATGGAAGCCAACGCCTAAGTTGCAATAAAAACAAAAAAGCGACGAACACAGGGGTTTCGAAGCTTTTGTTGTGTTTGTATTTATTTGCCGCAGCAGTGCTTATACTTCTTGCCGCTGCCGCAGGGGCAGGGATCGTTGCGGCCGATCTTCTGACCCTTCTTCACGGGCTTGCGCTCCAGAGTGCCGTCGCCGGCGGTGGGATTTTCCTTGGCAACCTTTTCACGGCGCAGACCCACGCTGGCAACAAAGATCAGACGGGCGGTCTCGTTGCGGATCTCACGGATCATGTCGTCGAACATCTCAAAGCCCTGCTTCTTATATTCCACGACGGGATCTACCTGAGCATAGGCATTCAGCCCGATACCGCGGCGCAGCTCGTGCATGGCGTCGATGTGCTCCATCCACTTCATGTCTACGGTGCGGAGCAGAACAATGCGTTCCAGTTCGCGGAGGACGGGGGCGGTGAGGGCTTCTTCCTTGGCGGTATATACGGCAAAGGCACGCTTTTGCAGCAGTTCGGTGGCATCGTCTTCATTCATACCGTCCATTTTTGCCACAAAGGAGGTGGTTTCTTCGGGTGCGATGAAGACATGGGTATACTTGGCGGCCAACTGCTCGGCGCTGAGGCGCTCCAGCATGCCGTTGTCACCGGCAAACTCGCTGACAGACTGGGCGATGGACTCGGAGACCATCTTCATGATGCTGTCCTGAATATCCTTGCCTTCCAGTACTTCCATGCGCTGGCCATAAATCAGCTCGCGCTGGCGATTCATTACGTCATCGTATTCCAGCACGTGCTTACGGGACAGGAAGTTGCGGCCTTCTACGCGCTTCTGGGCAGTTTCGATGGCGCCGGACAAGATCTTATGGTCAATGGGCTCATCCTCGGGCACGCCCAGAGAATTGATGATGCCCGCTACGCGTTCGGTGCCAAAGAGACGCATCAGATCGTCTTCCATGGACAGATAGAAGGTGCTTTCGCCGGGGTCGCCCTGACGGCCGGCACGGCCACGGAGCTGGTTGTCGATGCGTCGGCTCTCGTGACGTTCGGTGCCCAGAATGCACAGACCGCCGGCGGCGCGAACCACTTCTGCGGCGGCTTCGGTGGTCACCTTGTGTACAGCCAGGCGCTCGCGGAACAGGGTGCGGGCATCCAGTACCTGCTGATTGGTGGTTTCACCGTAACCGCTGGCCTCGGCGATGGTCTCATCGTCATAGCCGGCCTTGGCCAGGTCATCCTTGGCCATATATTCGGCGTTGCCGCCCAGCATAATGTCGGTACCACGGCCTGCCATGTTGGTGGCGATGGTGACGCAGCCGGGACGACCGGCCTGTGCAACGATGCCGGCTTCTTTTTCGTGATGCTTTGCATTCAGCACCTGATGGGGAATGCCCTGGCGCTTCAGCAGTGCAGAGAGCACCTCGCTCTTTTCAATGGAAACGGTACCCACCAGCACCGGCTGCTGTTTGGCATAGCATTCCTGGATCTTACGGATGACTGCTATAAACTTGCCGCGCTCGGTGCGGAAGATCTGATCGTCATAGTCCAGACGGATCATGGGGCGGTTGGTGGGAACTTCGATCACGTCCAGGTTGTAGATGGCGCGGAACTCGTCCTCTTCGGTGAGGGCGGTACCGGTCATACCGGACAGCTTGTGATACATGCGGAAGTAGTTCTGGAAGGTGATGGTGGCCAGTGTCTTGCTTTCCCGGTTGACGGTAACACGCTCTTTGGCCTCGATGGCCTGGTGCAGACCCTCGGAATAGCGGCGGCCGAACATCAGACGGCCGGTGAACTCGTCAACAATGACGATCTCGCCGTCGCGGATCACGTAGTCCACATCCATGCGCATACAGCCGTGGGCCTTGATTGCCTGGTTGATGTGGTGCAGCAGGGTGGCATTCTCCGGATCGGTAATGGTGCCGCAGCGGAAGTACTGCTCGGCCCTGGCGGCGCCCCGGGGAGTGATGGTGGCAGTCTTGGCTTTTTCGTCCACCAGATAGTCGGCGGCAATATCGTCCTGACTTTCCTTTTCGTCAACCTCTACCATTTTAAGACCGGTGAGGGAGCGGGCAAAACGGTCAGCCTGCTGATACAGGTCGGTGGACTTGTCACCCTGGCCGGAGATGATCAGAGGCGTACGGGCTTCGTCGATGAGGATGGAGTCCACCTCGTCCACGATGCCGAAGTAGTGGCCGCGCTGCACCATCTCGGACTGATAGATGGCCATATTATCACGCAGATAGTCAAAGCCCATCTCGTTGTTGGTGCCGTAGGTGATGTCGGCATCATAGGCGGCCTTGCGCTCTTCCTGGGTCAGACCATGAACAATCACGCCACACTGCAGACCCATGAAGCGGTAAACATTGCCCATCCATTCGCCCTGGTACTTGGCCAGATAGTCATTGACGGTAACGATGTGCACACCTTTGCCGGCCAGTGCATTCAGATAAGCGGGCAGGGTGGAGGTCAGGGTCTTACCTTCACCGGTCCGCATCTCGGCAATGCGTCCCTGGTGCAGGATAATGCCGCCGATCAGCTGTACGCGGAAAGGATACTGACCCAAAATGCGGCGGTCTGCCTCGCGGATGGCGGCAAAGGCCTCAGGCAGCAGATCATCCAGTGTCTCGCCCTGTGCCAGACGGGCTTTAAACTCGGGGGTCTTGGCCTGCAGCTGCGCGTCGGAAAGCGCTGCGTATTCCTCGGCCAGAGCTTCGATTTGTTTCACAATAGGTTCAATGCGCTTCAGCTCTTTTGTGGAGGTGTCTCCAAAGAGCTTTTTCAGAAAAGATGCCATAGTTTCATACTTCCTTTGCGGCAAAAATGGAACGGAGCCCATAAAACTCCAGTTTAATTTTATCTTATTTATTCAGTATAGCACAAACTTAGCGGGAAGAAAAGCGAAAAACCGCGTTTCTCCTTGGGAAGCGGGAGAATTTACAGCAATTTCATTTTTGTTTTTTCTATTGTTGTCGGGGAAAAAGTGTGATATAGTAAATGTGTATGGCAGCAAGTTGGCATACACATCCTGTGCGGCGCGGTCAGCGCGGCAAAAAGCAAGGAGTTTAGACTATGGAATTGATTTATCAAGTGATGACCCAGCCCGGCGAGGCTGATTACCGTGCCTATGCCAAGGCACACATTAAGTGCCGCAGCGGCCGCAAGCCCCTCATTTCGCTGCTGGCAGGCGTGGCGCTGATTGCCACTGCGCTGGTGCCCTGGATGCGCATGGGCTTCAGCCCCCTGTATCTGATTCCCCTGATTATGGGTGTCGGTTGCTTTGTGGCAGACCCCATTTCTCTGCATATGCTGCAGAAGAAACTGCTGGCAAGCCTGCCGGATGAGCCCATCAAGCAGGAATTCCGCTTTGATGCCGAAGGCTTTCAGCTGCGGTTCCAGGGACAGAAAAAGCTGCACAAGTACAGCGATGTAATCCAGACCATCGAGAGTGACAAGCATTATTTCCTGTACCTGACCCGCAATCTGGCATACATTCTGCCCAAGGCAGATTTTGCTGCCGGTGACGCAAAGACCTTTGCGGCCTTCCTGCAGGGAAAAGAAGTACCTGTGATGCAGGTCAAACTGTAAGCTGTTATTCAATATCATTCACATAAAACCAAAGAGATAATACGGAGGAAATTCGTTATGAATCTGGAAAAACGCATCCAGGAAATTACCCAGGAAATGATCGACATCCGTCGCGAGCTGCATCAGTGCCCCGAACTGGGCACCCAGGAGTTTGAGACCGGCAAGATCATCTGCAAGTATCTGGACCAGTGGGGCATCGAGTACACCTATGGCGTGGCCGACACCGGCATTGTGGCAATGGTGCGCGGCGCAAAGCCCGGTCCCGTGGTTGCGACCCGTGCTGATATCGACGCACTGCCTCTGACCGAGGATCCCAACCGGGAGTATTGCTCCAAGAACGACGGCGTTATGCACGCCTGCGGCCATGATGTGCACACCACCATCCAGCTGGGTCTGGCACGGCTGTGCAAGGAAATGCAGGACGAGCTGGCCGGTACGGTGAAGTTCTTCTTCCAGCCTGCAGAGGAGACCGTGGGCGGCGGCGACCGTATGGTCAAGGCCGGCTGCTGCGAGAACCCCCGTGTTGACTACACCATCGGTCTGCACGTGCAGCCTTATATGGATGTGGGCACCGTGGAAATGCGCTACGGTCAGCTGAACGCCTCTTGCGACACCGCTCACATTAAGGTTAAGGGCAAGGCCGGCCACGGCGCTTATCCCGAGCGCGGCATTGATGCCATCGTGGCTGCTGCTGCCATTGTCAGCGGTCTGCAGACTTTTGTTTCCCGTAACATTTCTCCCCTGAACAACGCCGTGCTGACCATCGGTACCATCAACGGCGGCACCAAGAGCAACATCGTGGCTGACGAAGTTGTGATGACCGGCACCCTGCGCACCCTGGATCCCGAGACCCGCGTGTTTGCCCGTGACCGCATCATTGCGCTGGCTGACGGCATTGCCCGTGGCTATGGCTGCACTGCGGAAACCAAAGTCTCCTGGGGTTATTCTGCACTGATCAACACCGATGAGGTGGTACAGGTAATGGAAGAGACCGCCGTAGAGATGCTGGGCCGTGAGCACGTGCTGATGAAGCAGTTCCCCAGCCTGGGCGGCGAGGACTTCTCTTATTTCATTGACGGCTCTGCCAAGGGCGGCGCCTTCTATCATCTGGGCTGCGGCAATACTGCCAAGGGCATTACTGCTGCACTGCACAACCAGCAGTTCGATGTGGATGAGGAATGCATTCCTCTGGGCATCAAGCTGCAGATGGCCTTTGTCCAGAAGCTGCTGGCAAAGTAAAAATAGCTTGCAAATCAAAAACCGCTCCGATTGGAGCGGTTTTTTGTTTTAGCCCTTGTATTCGGGGCTGAGTTTTTCGGTCAGGTATTTCAGAATGTTTCGGCGGGTGATAATGCCGATAAACATGCCCCGGTCATCGATGACGGGGACAAAGCTTTGGTGCTCGGCTTTTTCCAGCAGGTCATCCATGCTGGTGGAGGCCAGAACGGGACTGTTGTCCTTGTGGTGTGCGATGCTGCCCAAAGGCTCTTTGGCAGCCTTTTGAAAATCGCCTTCATGAATGCGGCGAATGCCCCACAAAAGGTCGCCCTCGGTGAGGGTACCGGCATAGCTGCCGTTGCGGCGCAGCACGGGAATTGCCTTATAGCGGCGGCGCTCCATCACCTGCAGCGCCTGCTCAATGGTATAGTCATCATACAAAAACGAAACATCTTGTTTCGGTGTCAGAAAAAAGAGAATGTTCATAGGATACCTCCTTGCTTTTATCATAGCACATCTGCTTTGTCGGTTCATCACGAGTTTGTAAATTTTCCCTAGGCAAATATATGTCGGGGCGGCAGATTGCTATGACACAGAAAACCACCGGACAGCGGCTGCTGCCCGGCGGTTGCATGTTTTTTGATGAGAGAAACGTTATTCGACGGAGAGGATGTAGCTGTAAACCGGCTGACCGCCCTCCAGCACATTGATCTCAGCGTTGGGTGCGGCGGCCTGGAACATTTCGCTGACTTTCTGAGCCTGCTCCTCATCGGCGCCTTCACCGTACAGGATGGTAATAAAGGCAGAGTCGCGATTGCACATACCCTCGGCCAGCTTTTGCATGGTCTCAAAGAAGTCGGGACCGGTGGCATGCAGCTTGCCTTCGCACAGAGCCAGATAATCGCCCTCGTTGATGGCATTGCCATCGAACTCGCTGTTGCGTGCGGCATAGGTCATCTGACCGGAATGTACCAACTGGGCAGCCACGTTCATGGTCTGGGCATTGTTCTCGGGATCGATCTCGGGATCAAAGGCCAGCATGGCGCTGATGCCCTGGGGAATGGTCTTGGTGGGCAGTACTACAACCTGCTTGGACGCAAGCTCGGCGGCCTGCTCACTGGCCATGATGATGTTTTTGTTGTTAGGCAGAACAAAAATCACTTCGGCAGGGGTACCGTCAATGGCGCCCAGAATATCCTCGGTAGAGGGGTTCATGGTCTGACCGCCCTCTACGATCTGGTCTGCGCCCAGATCGCGGAACAGGTTGACGATGCCTTCGCCAGCGGCAACGGCCACAAAGCCGTAACGCTTTTCGGGCTCAGCAACCTTCACACGGGTCATGGCGGCGGCCTGCTCGTCGGCAACCTTGCGTTCATGCTGCTCCAGCATGTTTTCTACCTTGACGGTGAGCAGATGACCGTACTTCATGCCTTCGCCCAGCGCCTTGTCAGGCGTATCGGTGTGCACGTGGACCTTGACGATCTCGTCGTCTTCGACCACGACCACACAGTCGCCGATGGTTTCCAGGAAGTCGCGCAGCAGCTGAGGATCGCGCTCGGCATCCTCGCGCTTGGCGATGAACTCGGTGCAGTATGCAAAGGTGATTTCTTCGGTGTCAAACTGAGAGAAGTCAGCCATTTCCAGCTTGGCAACGGGATTTGCCACCTTGCGGACGATGCGGGTGATGGTGCCGCTGACCACGTCCAGCATGGCCTGCAGAATAATCACATAGCCGTAACCGCCGGCATCCACAACGCCGGCCTTCTTCAGCACGGGGTTCTGCTCGGTGGTTTCATCCAGAGCCTTCTGTGCGCCCTTCAGGGCAGCGGCCAGAACGTTTTCCACGTCCTTGCTCTTTTTGGCGGCCTTCAGGGCAGCCTCGCCGGCCACGCGGGACACAGTGAGGATGGTGCCCTCGGCGGGCTTCATCACAGCCTTGTAGGCGGTGGCAGAGCCTTCGGCCAGCGCGCGTGCCAGAGCAGAACCGTCAGCAGTGCTCAGGTCTTTCATGCCCTTGGCAATGCCGCGGAACAACAGAGAAGTGATAACACCGGAGTTGCCGCGAGCACCGCGGAGCAGTGCGGAAGCAGTGACCTCCAGTGCGCGGCCCAGCGTGGGGGACTCCAGCTTGTTCAGCTCGTTGGCTGCGTTGTTCAAAGTCAGAGACATATTGGTGCCGGTGTCGCCATCGGGCACAGGGAAGACGTTCAGGGCGTTGACATCTTCCATCTGTTCTTCCAGCCGCTCTGCTGCGGCCAGCATCATATTTTTATAAATCGCCCCGTCGATTACTTTTGTTGCCACGTTACATATCCTCCTGTCAGATCACGCCTTGACGGCTTCTACGAAGATCTTAACATCTGCCACCTTGATGCCGGTGGCACGCCCTACCTGATAACGGATCTGATGGATGATAGAGCTGCAGATCGCAGAAATGTTTACGCCAGAGTCAATAGCGATATGAAGTTCCAGGATGATTTCGCCATCTTCGTTGGCAGACACGACAACGCCCTGAGAAACAGTGTCCCGTTTCAGCAGATGCACAATGCCGTCCAGCTTGGATTTTGCGGTGAGGCCACGCACGCCAAAGCAACCGGCGGCAGCGGTGCCGGCGATGGTGGCGATGATGGTGTTGGAAATACCGATGGTGCCAAGTTCGGTGTTAAAACGCATAAGACGCCTCCTTTGGTTCATCCTGATAAAAATAGCATTTTATAGTTTTACCTTACTATTCTATCACACTTCTTTCAAAAATGCACGAGAAATTTAGTAAAACTAAGTATTTTTTTACAAAGATTGCAAAAAATGACCTCAAAACACCGATTTTTTGGTAAAAAATGGGTATCGATCGCGAAAATGAGATAAAAAACAATGAAAAATGCGGGGTGCTCTTTACAAAAAGGCGGCGGAACGCTATACTATGAGTGGAAGCATGTCTTCAGGGCGGGGCGAAATTCCCCACCGGCGGTATAGTCCGCGAGCGGAACCGGGTGACCGGGGAAGCACGATTTGGTGAAATTCCAAAACCGACAGTACAGTCTGGATGGAAGAAGATGTGGCTTGTATTGTTGCAAGCTTTGCCCTGTTATGCTTATGCGTAACAGGGTCTTTTTTCTGCTTTTGTACCCATGCTTCCAAGAAAAACAAAAGGAGAAACCAAACATGAGAACAAAAAACACAAGAAAAATGGCAGCCATCGCCATGCTGAGCGCCGTGGGCTTCGTGCTGATGTTTCTGGAAATCAGTGTGCCCATCATGCCGGCCTTTATCAAGCTGGATTTTTCCGAGCTGCCCGCTGTGCTGGCAGGCTTTGCCTATGGCCCTGTGGCCGGTGTGCTGGTCTGCCTGCTGAAGAACGCACTGCACCTGCTGGTTACCACCACCGCCGGTGTAGGCGAGCTGTCTAACTTTTTGCTGGGTATTTTCTTTGTGGTGCCCGCCGGCCTGATCTATCGCAGAAGCCATACCCGCAAGGGAGCACTGATCGGCGCAGCTGTGGGTTGTGTGGCATATGCTCTGGCCAGTGTGCCCATCAATTACTTCCTCATCTACCCCATGTTCGGTCAGTTTGTGGTACCCATGCCGGTGATCCTGGGCATGTATCAGACGCTGAACCCCAATGTTGAGACACTGTGGGAAGCCTTGACCCAGTTTAATCTGCCCTTTAACTTTGCCAAAGAGGTGCTGGTCAGCGCTATTACCTTCCTGGTGTATAAAAAACTGTCTCCCATTCTGCATGGCAGAAAAGACTGATTTGCAAACAAAGAACAAACCGCCGTTTCGCACAAGCGAAGCGGCGGTTTTGCGTTGTTACACGGCGACAAAGAAGAATCGAATCAACCGACGATACAAGGGTCCGGAGTTGGCAATAAACCGCAGCCGGTACAGGTATGCGTCAAATTGGGCAAGTTCTTCTTCGGTGAGGAGATGCTGGCTGTAACGTGCCTTGCCGGCAAGACCTGTGATATCTTCTGGCAGAGGAACTCTGCAGGCGCGAGCCAGCTTGCTGCATTGGCGGAAACGCTCCAATGCCTGTTGATTGGCATTTCCGCGGGTCCAGCGACGTTGATGCAGCTTGCGGCGCAGGAGCGCCTGCAGCAGCAACAACAGAAGAAGCAGCAGAACTGCCGCACAGGTAAGCACATAGGACGGAAGTTGCTGCAGCCAGACAAGCCAATCCAACTTTGCATAATCGTCCGGTGTCATATTGGGCAGGTCGGGGGTATCGGGATTGGCGGGCTTGTCGGAATCGTCGGGATTATCGGGGTCGTCCGGATTATCCGGATTATCGGGGCGGTCCGGATTGTCAGGGTCGTCCGGATCATCGGGATTGTCAGGATTGTCCGGATCATCGGGGTTGTCCGGACCGGTAACGGGATCTCCGCCGGGAATGCCTTCGGCGGGGGTGGGATCCAGAATGCGCCAAGTGTTCGCACCGGTATCATAGTATTCCACCCAGGCATGGGCGTGGGAGTTGAGCACCGCGACCCTGCGATGGGCATTTGCCCGGAAAGCCAGACCTTCTACGTATCGGGCGTTCACCCCTGCGGCGCGAAGCAATACCGTGGCGGCGGTGGCATAATGCACACAGTAGCCGGTGTCGCTGCTTTCCAAAAACCATTTGGCAAAGTCTGTGGCCTCCGCCGGCATTTGGGGGGTGTTCAGGCTGTAAGAAGCGGAGTTTTGCACGTAATCCGCAATACGCGCGGCAATTTCTGCCGCTGATGTGGCGGTTCCAATGATGTCTGCCGCCAAAGCATTTGCCCAAGCAGAGGTAGAGCCGGGAAGCACCCAATAGGGATTGGAGCTTGTGTAGATCTTGCCGGAGAAGGGACAGGAATCCGTCAAGAAATAGCTGTATGAGGTTTCCTCGCTGCGGTTCAGCGCGACACCTTTGGAAATGGTCAGTGGGTTTTCGGGGAAATACGGTACGTAGCGATAAGGGAATGGCCGTACCGTTTCGATGGAGATAGAGCCGATATAATTGCCTGCGGCATTGCCGTATGTTTCCACATTGACTGTGTTTGGCAGCCAGGCTTTTCCGGTGTAGGAGGATGTTGCCTTGTATCGCAGGTAGAAAAGGCCACTTTCAGAGGGCGTCGCGTAAAGGACAATGGAATTGTTTTGCACCTTGGGACCCAAGGCAGAGAGATCGATGGTCAAGGAGTCGTTTGTTCCTACGATACCGCCCGAGCCACCAATGCTGCCGGGACCACTTGGAATTAAGCCGTCAAGCCAGGGAATCAATTTGTTAACGGCCTCGCGCATGGGATTGATGGTAGCGGTTTGGGGCACCAGTACAAACAGAAGTGCCAAAAACAGTGCCACCGGGGGAATGAGCTTCGCACTTTGTCTGCCCCAACCGCCGTCCTTTTGGCGGCGCAGGTGGTGACCCAGAAGCAGCAGGCTGACGCCAAACAACAGAAGCACCAGATATTTGATACTGGGTACGGTGTCATAGACCACCACGCAGGCCAGCAGGGGAGAAAGGGGAAGCAAGCACAAGCACAGATTTTTACGCTTTGCCAAAACCCAGCACAGGAAGAAGCAAACCGCCAGCGCCAGTCGCAGCAGAACAAGGTCAGCCCCTTGCGCCAACGGCGGGTTTTCCAGTAAAATCGGCCAGCCGTAGGCATTGTGATAAAAGTCGGTGATGGTGGGTAACATCGTCTGCATCTGCAGCGGTTGCTGCTGGATGGCATACAGCAGGAGCAGCTGAGAGAAAAGCAACAGCGTCACCGGAACCGCCGTATGAGCTGCATAAAACGCAAAGGTAATCACCAACGCAAACAAACCGCACAGTAAGGCCAGGCGCGGCATGCCCTGTAACAGAGGCAAGCCAAATGCCGTAGCAAAGCAGCCGGCAACCGAAACGGAAAGCAGACAGCTTAAAAGCGCGATGGGCAGTATGGCGCGGACGGAGTTAGACTTCATGATCAGCACCTCCGATGTGGCAGCACCAGGCGGCCGGAGCGGTGTGATTCAGCACAGAGTCGCCGGTGGCGCAGGGAGCACAAAGCAGGGTTTCCATGCAGGCTTGCAGTTCCTGCGGGGAGGCGACGGTCTGCTCTAATAGACCGTTTCCGGTGAGGGTAAGGACGGAAAAATGCAGGTTTTGTTCCAGCAAATATTCGCCCAGCCCCAGAAGCTGCGCAAACTTCCCGTCCAGCACGGCGGGTGTTCCGCTGAGGTCCATGGTGAGCAGCAGGCGATTGTCCAGCGGTTCCATGGGCTCGCGAATGATCAAATCACCGGTTTTGGCCGATAGCTTCCAGTGGATTTGGTTTAAGTTATCGCCGGGGCGGTATTCCCGCAGTTCATGTTGCTCGGAATAGCCACCGCCGGGTTTGGGATGCCAGGCATGAGCCGTGTACTGCTGCAGGCCGGCAGGCGCTGTTTGTTTTTTCGGCTGGGGCATGACATAGACTCGAATCGGCAACAGCTTGTTCAGCTTGCGGGTAAACAGACCAAGCAGATCACAGCATTTGGCTTTGCAAGGCACAACAATCAAGCCGCCACAGTGGTCCACAGGAAGTGCATCACCGGGACGGAGCGTCCATGATTCACCGGTCAGCGGTTTTGTGACTGATAGCCTGACCAGGGTGGGGAGCTCCAGCCACTTGCTTGTCACAGGGGCGGAGACAGTGGCGGCACAGCCGATTTGCAGATGTTTGGGTGCCAGTATCTTGATGCGTGCACTGCACATGGCGGGAAAACTCATCAAAAGCGATAGCCAGGGCAGCGCCAATGCGGTAAGGAACAAGATCCAGCTTAACCATCTGCCGTTGGCTACGCAAAAGCCCAGCGCAATGCCCAGGGTCAGCAGATAGATCCAACGAGATGTTCGCATAATTTACAGTTTGGGAGCACGCACCTGGGACAGAATGTCCTGCAGGATGCTTTCGGCGGTTTTGCCCTGGGCTTCTGCCTTGGGAGACAGCAGAAGACGGTGAGCAACGGTCTGAATAAAGCTTTCGCGCACGTCTTCAGGCAGCACATAATCGCGGCCGCGCAGCTGTGCCAGCGCCTTGGAAACAGCGGTCACGGCCAGCGTGGCGCGGGGGCTGGCGCCACGGGTAATGTATTCGTTGTTGCGGGTGGCAGTGATCAGGTCTACCGCATGCTGCACCACATCGGGATGGATGTGGGTGTTTGCTACTTCCTCCTGCATGGCCAGCAGGGCTTCTTTGGTCATCAGCGGGGTCAGAGCCTGCAGGGGATTGACGCCCTGGCGGGTCAGCACCATAGCCAATTCATCCTTGGGACTGGGATAGCCCAGGCTCAGACGCATGATAAAGCGGTCCATCTGGCTGTCGGGCAGAAGCTGCGTGCCAGCAGCACCGGTAGGGTTTTGGGTGGCAATAACAAAGAAGGGTTGGGGCAGCGCATGGCTGATGCCGTCTACCGTTACCTGACCTTCTTCCATGGCCTCCAGCAGCGCACTCTGGGTGCGGGAGGTGGCGCGATTCAGCTCGTCTGCCAAAAACAGATTGCACAAAATGGCACCGGGCTGATAGGTCATGCCACCGGTGGTGGGATCCAAAACGGAATAGCCGGTGACATCACTGGGCAGCACATCGGGGGTAAACTGCACGCGGCTGTACCGCAGGTTCAGCACCTTGGAAAAGGCCAGAGCCATTGTGGTCTTGCCTACGCCGGGGATGTCTTCCAAAAGAATATGGCCCTTTGCCAGAATAGCGGCCAACACCCAAAGCAGGACAGAGTCCTTGCCTACCACCACTTGTCGGACGCAGCTAATGATCTCACGGGCACTGGCGGTTACCATGGTTTTATTTTCTGTCATAAATAATCCCCCTTTGCGGCGGCTTTGCTTATTTTCAGTATACCGCAAGGGGGGAGAAAGCACAAGGGGAATGAAAAATGTTCCCTGTTTTTAAAAACTTTTTCATTTTTTGGATTGAAAAAACAGATTTCTATCGAAGGAAACTGAAAATAATGGGGATAGAGGAGTCGATTTTTCGGAAGGGGTGTGTTATAATACATAAATACATGGAAAACATACGACTTCATTTGTATCTTGCAAATGATATTTGTTTAGAGGATTCCGGGAGGAAATTATGCAGATTACCATTGTAGGCGCAGGCAAAACTGGCTTTGCCGTTGCCAACCAGCTGGCTCGTGAAGGGCATGAGATCAGCATTATTGAACGGAACGAAGCTGTATTGAATGAGGCAGTGGCGGCGCTGGATGTCACCGGCCAGGCAGGTAACGGCGTCAGCCGTGAAGTACTGGAGGAGGCCGGTGCCGGTGAGGCTGAGCTGTTTATTGCGCTGACCGGCAACGACGAGCAAAATTTGCTCAGTTGTCTGATGGCCAGAAAACTGGGCGCCCAGAATACCATCGCCCGCATCTGCAGTCCGGACTATACCACCGCGCTGCCCATGATCGCGGATGATCTGGGCTTGTCCATGGCGGTCAATCCCGAAAAGGAAGCGGCAATGGAAATCGTACGCCTGCTGGAGATGCCTTCTGCCAAAAAGATCGAGACTTTTGTACAGGGCAAGGTAGAGATGATTGACTACGACGTCACTGCCGACAGTCCCATGTGCGGAAAGCAGGTAAAGGATGCCTTTGCCAATATGCGCACCGGTCTGGTAGCTGCCGTCGAGCGTGACGGCAAGGTGTTTATCCCCTTGGGCGGCTTCCGTTTCAAAGAGGGCGACGTCATGACGGTGGTGGCACCTGCCGGCAAGATGTATACCTTCTTTAAGGAAGCGGGTGTATCCCAGAAGGTCATTAAGAAGGTTATCATCAGCGGCGGCGGACGTACCAGTTATTATCTGGCACAACAGCTGCTGCGCCAGCGGATCCGAGTCACTATCATTGAACAGAATGAAGCCAAGGCCATCGCCTTGGCCGAAATGTTGCCGCAGGCAGACATCGTGGTGGCTGACGGCACCAGCCATTCCGTGCTGGACGAGCAGGGATTGGATGAGGCCGATGCTTTCTGCTGCCTTACCGGTATCGATGAGGAAAACATTCTCACCTCGCTGTATGCAAAACATGTGCGGCGTACCATCAAAACCGTCACCAAGATCAGCCGTGTACAGCTGACCCCCATTGTCCGCCCCTTGGGTCTGGGCAGTGTGGTTACGCCGAAACTCATTACCGCAGATCAGGTGGTCAGTTATGTGCGTGCCAAACAGAACGGCGTGGGAAGCGGCGTGCTGACGCTGTATCATATTTTGGAAGACAAGGCCGAGGCAATTGAGTTTGAAGTCAGCCCCAAGAGTAAGCTGGTAAATGTGCTCATCAAAGATCTGAAGCTGAAAAAAGACGTGATTTTGGCTTGTATCAACCGGCGCGGAACCATCCTGTCCCCTCGTGGTGACGACGCATTGCAGCCCGATGATACCGTGATCATTGTCACGACGCAAAGCGGCTTTGACGTGCTGGATGACATCCTGCGGGATGAATAAAGAAAGCGTGACGGCATGAATAAACGAATGACTGCCTATATTGTAGGCATGTTGCTGCTGGTGGAAGCGGGACTGATGCTGCTGCCGGTGGCGGTGGCGCTTTTCTATCGGGAATGGTCCTGTGCCTGCGTCTATATTTTTACAGCCGGCATATTGGCTGCGGCATCTTACTTTCTCATTCGCCTGCGGGTCAGCACACGCACCATTTATTCCAGAGAAGGCCTGGTGGCGGTGGCGCTGGGCTGGGTGGTATTGAGTTTGGGCGGTGCGCTGCCCTTTGTATTCAGTGGTGAGATCCCCTCTTTTGTGGATGCCTTTTTCGAAACGGTTTCCGGCTTTACTACCACTGGCGCCAGCATCCTTACCGATGTGGAAGCCCTGAGCCGCGCCAACTTGTTCTGGCGGAGCTTTACGCACTGGGTCGGGGGCATGGGCGTGCTGGTATTTGTCATGATGACGCAGTCTTTGTCCAGCGGTGGCGGTGATATTCACCTGATGCGTTCGGAGAGCACCGGTCCTGCGGTATCCAAGCTGGTGCCCCGCAGTCGGGAAACTGCAAAATATTTGTACACCATTTATCTGGTGATTACCTTGCTGGAGTTCGTTTTGCTGCTGATTGCGGGCAATACGATTTTTGATTCCATGCTGCTGTCCTTTGGTACGGCGGGCACCGGCGGTTTTGGTTTGCTGAACAGTTCTGTGGCGGCCTATAACAGTGCCACACAGGTGATCATTGCCGTCTTTATGGCATTGTTCGGTGTCAATTTCGGCTGCTATTATCTGATTTTGACCAAGCGTGCAAAAGAGGCCTTTCGCAACGAGGAACTGCGGGTTTATTTTGGCGTGATGCTGGCGGCTATTGCTGTGGTAACGGTGAACATTCTGAACCACTTTGACAGTGCGTTGGAGGCGCTGAAGCATGCGGCGTTCCAGGTGTCCAGCGTTATGACCACCACCGGCTTTGCTTCGGCAGACTTCAACCTGTGGCCCGAACTAAGCCGCACGGTGCTGCTGGTCGTGATGATCGTCGGCGGCTGTGCCGGCTCCACCGGCGGCGGCATGAAAGTGTCCCGCATCATTATCCTCTGCAAAGAGGGTTACCGTCAGATGAAAAAATCCATTTCGCCCAACCGGGTCGAGGTGGTGCGGTTTAACGGCAAGCGGGTGGCACCGGAAATGGTGACCAGTATCGCCGGATTTTTGATCCTTTATGTGTTGATCTTTGTGGGCAGTCTGCTGCTGATCTCACTGGATGGATTTGACACAACCAGTAATGTTACAGCAGTCATTGCCACGCTGAACAATATCGGTCCGGGTCTGGAAATGGTGGGTCCCACCGGCAACTATGCCGCATACAGCGTATTTTCCAAGCTGGTCTTTATCTTTAATATGCTGGCGGGACGACTGGAAATCCTGCCTTTGCTGGCGGTCTGCATGCCCCGAACCTGGCGGAGATAAGCAAAATATAAACATCCTGTACACAGGCTTGTGTGCAGGATGTTTTTTCGTTTGCGGTGGTAGAAGGAATGAAATATCGCTTGCGGGGAAAGCAATATCGTGATAGAATATCATTGAATTCCTATGTGTATATGTAGGGTATACGGAACTCTGACAAGAGGTGAACGAGATGCATATGACCATCCAAGGACTGAATGTCCATTATATAGACCAGGGCACCGGTGCCCAGACCGTGCTGTTTTTGCATGGCTGGGGCGCACCCGTGGAGCTGTATCAGCCCATCTTCGATCTGCTCTCCGGCCGTGGTTACCGGGTGTTGGCCTTTGATATGCCCGGTGTGGGCGGCACCGACGAGCCCAAGCAGCCGCTGAAGCTGGAGGATTATATTAGGTTTACGCTGGAGTTCTGCCGTCAGCTGAACCTGACTGAGGTCATTTTGATGGCCCATTCCCACGGCGGACGCATTGCGCTGAGCCTGATGGGTGATGAAACCCATCCGCTGCAGTGTGAAAAGGCCGTGCTGATGGGGTCTACCGGTGTGGTGCTGCCCCGCAGCATGAAGACCAAGGTGAAGCTTGCATTGTACAAGACCGCCAAGGTGCTGGGTACCAATCCCATCACCAAGCCCTTGTTTGGTGATCTGTACGAAGAAATGCGTGACAAGCGCAGCAGCGCAGACTATAAGGCGGCTTCTCCCGTTATGCGGCAGACCATGAACAATGTGCTACGGGTGGATCTGCAGCATCTGATGCCCAAAATTACAGCAGAAGTGCTGCTGGTTTACGGTGACCGCGATGCCGATACCCCGGTGCTGTACGGACAGATCATGGAGCAAAAGATCCCCGGCTCTGGTTTGGCGGTCATTCAAAACGCCGGACATTTCTCGCATGCCGATAACTGGCCGCAGTTTAAGGCAGTGATGGAAGCCTTCCTGTAAGAAACGGAGATGCTTATGGAACGGATTATTAGTATCTTGCTGGATCTGTTGCTGCTGTTTGTCTGCCCGCTGATCTGCACCTGGCTGACCCTCAAGCGGTCACTGCATATGTATCAGCTGAATGGCTATCAGCGCTTGTCGTATACCAATTATTTAAAAATCAATCGCAAGGAGACCTGGAGCGCAAAGCGCATCGTGCCCACCTTGCTGCTGGCGGTGGGTGCGGCGCCCCTGCTGGTTGGTTACCGTTGGTGGCTGATCCTGTTGGCCACAGGTCTGTTTGTGCTGATCAACCGTCCGCCCAAGGCCAAAAAGCCGTTGGTTTACACTCCCCGCGTCAAGCGCATGCTGGTTACCGCCGGTGTGGTGCTGGTGCTGTGGAACCTGTGCACCTATGCCTTCCTGGCGCTAAGCTTTGTGGGCATCTGGGGCGGCAGCAAGCTGGCAGGCGGGTTGTTTGTGGCAGCAGTGGTGCTGTTTGCTTTGCGTGTGCCCTTGCAGATTTTGCTGCAGCCCTATCTGGTGATGCTGTACAGCGGCATCAACAGCCCCATGGAAAAGGCCATCAATCAGCATTATTACAACGAGGCCGAACACATCCTGCGTGACAGCCCAAATCTGACGGTTATCGGCATTACCGGCAGCTACGGCAAGACCAGTGTTAAGTATTTCCTCGACCAATTACTGTCTGTAAAATATAATGTTTTTATGACGCCGGGTAATTACAACACCACCTTGGGCGTTATTCGCTCGGTGCGTGAGGGACTGCGTCCTACCCACGAGATTTTTCTGTGTGAAATGGGCGCCCGACACGTAGGAGATATAGCAGAAATCTGCAAGCTGGCCCAGCCGGATATGGCCATCATCACCTCCATCGGCCCCCAGCATCTGGAGACTTTTGGCTCGGTGGAAAATATCGTCAGTACCAAGCTGGAACTGGCCGATGCCGTTCGGGGAAAAGGCCCTGTGTTCCTGAACTTCGATAGTGCTCTGGTGGCAAACCACAGCTATGACCAGGAGATCGTGTCTTACGGACAAAATGGCAAGGATTACAAGGTGTCTGATGTGCGCATCGGTCGCAGCGGCTCGGTCTTTACCGTAACAGCCCCCGACGGCAGCACGCAGGAATACAGCACCCGTCTGCTGGGCGGCGCCAATGTGCAGAACATCGCCGGTGCTGTGGCGGTGGCACATCGTATGGGTGTGTCCCTGAAGGCCATGGTGCCTGCCGTCCGTCAGCTGGAGGGCGCGCCCCACCGTCTGGAGCTGAAGCAGGCGGGGGATCTCACCATCATTGATGATGCGTACAATTCCAACCCGGCCGGCGCGGCTGTGGCGCTGGAGACCCTTGGCATGTGCCGTGGCGGCAAGATCGTCATCACTCCCGGTCTGGTAGAGCTGGGTGACAAAGAGCTGGAATACAACAAGGCGTTGGGGCAAAAGACGGTGGGCAACTGTGATCTGCTGATTTTGGTGGGCAGCCAGCCCCGCACCGATGCCATTCTGGCCGGTGCGAAGGAAGGCGGCATGGCAGAAAGCGCCATCCTGCGGGCAAATACCGTGCAGGAGGCCATGGCCATGGCCCGCGGCGCCCGACTGGAAGATAAAATGGTGCTGCTGCTGAACGACCTCACCGATAACTACTAAGTATTTTCTTATTCCTGATAGAAAGGACTGATCCTATGAAGATCCGCGCAGGCGTATTTTTTGGCGGTGCCAGTGTTGAGCACGAGGTTTCCGTCATCACCGCCATGCAGGCCATTGGTGCCATGGATGAAACGAAATATCAGGTCATCCCTGTGTATGTCAGCAAGGCCGGGGAGTTCTACACCGGCCAGCATCTGAAGAAGCTGGAGACCTACCGGGATATTCCCTCTGCCCTGGCGCAAGCGCAAAAGGTAGTCATGATGAAGCAAAAGGATCAGACCGTGCTGGTGCTGGAGAAGCAAAAGCCCTTTGGCAGCAGTGTGGTGGCCACGCTGGACGTGGCGCTGCCCATTTTCCACGGTACCGGCGGTGAAGACGGCACCATGCAGGCTCATTTTGAGCGGCTGGAGCTGCCCTACACCGGTCCCGATGTGTGCGCAAGCGCCATCGGTATGGATAAGTGGGCCATGAAGGCGATGTTCAACATCGCCAGTGTGCCCTGTCTGCCCGGGGTCAAGATCGGTCGCGGTGCGTACTACACCGATCCCGATGCCGCCATGGATGAAATCGAGCAGAAAATCGGCTATCCTGTCATTGTGAAGCCTTATAATCTGGGCAGCAGCGTGGGCATCGGAAAGGCAAGAAACCGGCAGGCGCTGGAAGAGGCGCTGGAAGAGGCGTTCCATTATACGGAGTATGCCCTTTGCGAGCGCGCCGTTGAAAAGCTGCGCGAGATCAACTGCTCGGTGCTGGGCGATGCCGATGAGGCCAGAGCTTCTGTCTGTGAAGAGCCCTTAAATGCCACCGATTTCCTGACCTATGCCGACAAATATCAGTCGGGTGGCGGCAGCAAGGGAAGCAAGGGCGCAAAATCCGGCGGTGGAAGCGAGGGCATGAGCAGCCTTGCCCGCAAGGTGCCCGCCGATCTGGATGATGCCACCGCTGAGACCATCCGCAAGATGTGCGTGGATGCCTTCCGCGCCGTGGGTGCCGCCGGTGTTTGCCGGGTAGACTGTATGATCGACGGTGACAGCGGCGAGATCTTCGTTAATGAGATCAATACAATTCCCGGATCCCTGTCCTTCTACCTGTGGGAGGCCACTGGATTAAGCTTTACCGCACTGATGGATGAACTGGTGCGTCTGGCCCTCAAGCGCCAGCGCCAGCGGAAGCAGCTGCAGTTCTCCTTTGATACCAACCTGCTGTCCAC
This sequence comes from Oscillospiraceae bacterium, assembly GCA_045636925.1. Taxonomy (GTDB): domain Bacteria; phylum Bacillota; class Clostridia; order Oscillospirales; family Butyricicoccaceae; genus JAZTYK01. The sequence goes on along the minus strand of JAZTYK010000014.1, from coordinate 2,052 downwards.
CGCCCAGCTGGGCGGCGCCAAGGGCAGCAAGGGCGCAAAACGGTAAACCAAACATAAAAAAGAAGCCTTCCACCGAAGGCTTCTTTTTTGTTGCTACTGAATGGTGAACTCCTTTGCGATCCAGTATTTCTTAGCGGGAGGGGTTTCTATGGAATAGACATAGAACACCAGCCGATATTCACCCGGTTTCAGTCTGCCGTAGATCTGATGAAAATAAAAGTGAGAACTGTGGGATTCTCCGGCATCCAGCCAAAAGGTTTCCTCGATATATGAGGGCACAGACAGTTCCTTGAGAAGATGCCATTTTCCGTTTTGTTTGATCTCGACCATGCATTTTTCCTTGGATATAATGAAATCTTCAGAAGATGTGTTTTTCAGGGTGTAGGAAATGGCGTACTTTCCTCCGTGGAATGCGGCCCAGGTAATGGGAGCGTCTGCTTCGGGCAATATGGCAGAATAGTCGGCTGCCTGCGCATAGGGCGTTGGCTTGTACAGTGTAAAGATCAGCCCCAAAACCAAAATAAGCAGAACGCCAAAGAACAGGAAAGCAAGACGCAGCTTCTTTTTGCGAGAATACGGAGCTTCTTGTTCAGGTGGCGCTGCTTCGCGTTCCCGGATCCGTATCCAAATTGCATAACCCAAGCCGATGACCACCAGCCACAAGAGGATCCCCGGCCACGACGAGGGACTGAAAAAGATGGCGGGCAGCATCAGTAGGCCTAAAATCACCAATACACAGATGAGAACCGTTTTGAAGATACTTCCGCCTTCGCCAGAGCCATCTTCTGCTGTGTCGGGCGTCGCAGCCGCAGCTTCGGCTTCCGGTTGAGATTGTGCAGCAGAAATCTCCGGTGCTTCCTCCGGCACCTCACCCCGCACCAGATCATCCAGGCTGACCCCAAACAGGTCGCTGAGGGCCAGCAGCTTATCCAGGTCGGGTACGGCACCGCCTACCTCCCACTTGGAGATCGACTGTCGGGAGACCTGCAGGGCATCTGCCAGATCGCCCTGGGACAGCCTGCGGCGGGTACGCAAACGATAAATATTGCTTCCAAGACTCATATCCATGCCTCCTTTTCTTTGGGGGTGATGGGATTCTTTGCTGAAATTATATCGTGTTTTGCGCTAAAAGTCCACCAAGCCGCCTTTGAATTTTTAGCAACTGCCAGTTGCAGCCGCTTTTTCGGCAACAAAAACGGCCTCCCGGAGTGGGAGGCTGTTTGCGGCGATGTGCTTATGAGGCAGAAAGAATCGTTACATCAGCACAGAACAATAAATGATCGCTGAGCACTGTTGCATCTGCTATAAAGCCGGCAAGCCGGGCGAGCTGCCTTGTGCGAAAGGCAATATTCGGTGTCAGAGCCAAAAGAGAGGAGGAGATGACGGATTCATTGACATTCTTAATGGTTCTGTAGTAAACTTAACTTGGAGTATTCTGTACATTTGTACAATAATGTAGATATATGGGGTGGCGCCATGAAACAGCAAAACCAAACAATTGATTTTGTCATCACCTGGGTGGATGGCAACGATCCCGCATGGCAGGCGGAAAAAGCACGCTGGCAGCAGCCTGCGGAAAAGGGAGACTGCGCCCCGGTCCGCTATCGTGACTGGGATACCCTGCATTATTGGTTCCGTGCTGTAGAAACCTATGCGCCTTGGGTCAATCGGGTGCATCTGATCACTTGGGGACACGTGCCTGCATGGCTGAATCTGGCCCATCCCAAGCTGAATGTGGTGCGGCATGAGGATTATATTCCAAAAGAATACCTGCCTACTTTCAGCTCTCACCCCATCGAGCTGAATATCCACCGGATCCCCGGTCTGGCAGAGCAGTTCGTGTATTTCTGTGATGATTTTTATCTGGGCGCGCCCTGTAAGCCGGAGGATTTCTTCCGGAACGGTGTGCCTTGCGACAGCCTGTCTGAAACGCCCCTTTCTGCCGGTGTGCCCACCGTGTGGAATTATGTGCGGATGAATGATACGGCTTTCCTCAGCCGGCACTTTGATCGCTTGGAAAACCGCAAGCAGCATTTTGGCAAGTGGTACAGT
>JAZTYK010000013.1:0-8593 GCA_045636925.1 Oscillospiraceae bacterium | reverse complement strand
CCGGCCGCACGGACTTTTTGTCCTGCGGCAATGATGGCAGCCGCGGTGTGCCCCTTCTGCATCAGCTCCAGTACGGCGTCGCTGCCCGATTCAAGCCCCATGTAAACCATTTCCAGCCCCTTTTCCCGCAGCACACGCAGCTGCTGGGGTGTTTTTGCATGGATGCTGCCGGGAGATGCATAGCTGGTGACTCGCTCGCATTCGGGGAAGGTTTCACGGACATAGTCCAGAATGATTTCCAGGTCTTCCTGTTTGCGCATCAGTGCATCACCGTCTGCAAGGAATACCCGCCGCACATGGCTGTAGTACTGTCTTGCCATGGCGAAGTCTTCCAACACCTCTTGCAGAGGACGAATGGTAAAATGCTTTTCTTTATACATATCACAGAAGCAGCACGTGTTATGGCTGCAGCCATAAGTCACCTGCACAATCAGGCTTCTCGCCTCACTGGGGGGACGAAAAACGCGTCCGCTGTATCGCATAGTCAGGCTCCTTTATATCAAAATCAGTCTGCTCACGGTCGTTTTGGGCAGATATATGTACTAATATAATATTATAACATATTTTTGCGCAGAGAAAAAGAAATTTCCTGTAAATTTCCTTTTCCTTTACAAAAAAGATGTAAAGCTGTATAATAATAAAATATACAAACAGGAACAGGAGGGTTTTGATGCACACGAAGCTTGTATACCGTTTGGCAATCCTTTTTTGCATTGCAGTATTTTTGTTTTCGGGCTATAAAGTGGTCAGTTACTATATCACCACAAAAACAGAAGCCGATTTGTATCAGGACCTGAATCAGATGGTACAAGATGCTGAGCAGGAAGGCAAAGATCAGGCAAACAATCAGGCCGGCAACGGAAATGGCAACAGTAGTGGCGACGGCAGCGGAAGCAGCGGTGATTCCGACAATGATTCCGACACCGATTCCAAACCCGTGGAGCCTCCTCTGCATGCAGAATCCGGCAGACTGTACCGCTATGAGGAGCTGTATCTGCAGAATCAGGATATGGTAGGCTGGATCAACGTGCCCGGCACCAAGCAAGGCTACCCCGTGATGCAGACGCCGCAGGATGAAGAATATTATCTGCGAAAAAACTTTTACCGTAAAAAATCCAATGGCGGCACGCCGTTTTTGGATAAAGACTCTGACCTGGAAGATCCTGCCAGCCGAATCATGGTGTATGGGCACAATTTGAAGAGTGGCGGTATGTTTACGCCCTTTACCAAATACACCAAGGTGTCCCACTGGAAGAAATATCCCACCTTTACCTTTGACACCCTGTACGAATCCCGCACCTATCGCATCGTGGCAGTGGTGCAGGTAGACATCACCCAGGCAGGGCATTTTGCCTACTACGCCTACGACCGGTTCTCCTCGGCCGCTTCCTTCAACGGCTTTCTCCAGAGTGCCAAGGAGGCTGCATTGTATGACACCGGCGTCACCGCCGAATACGGGCAGCAGATGATGATCATCTCCACCTGCAGCTATCATGTCAGCGGTGACGGCGGACGCCTGGCCATCATCGCAGTTCAAGAACCTGCCGATGATCCTTCTTCACAACAATAATCCCCCACCCGCGGTACAGAAATGGCTGTGCCGCGGGTCTTTTTATTTTACGGTCGTGGTTAAAATTGTAACTTTTTTTGTCCAACTATTTTCTTTTCTTGCGAGGTATGCTATACTAAAGCAGATGTTTAAAATACACCTTGTTTTATGAAGATAGAGAAAGGACGGTACCCCCATGGCCTCGTACAAACCCCGTCATTTTGATAACAATAAAAAGCCACAGTTTACTCGCAGCCGCACCCAAAGCACCGCACACAGCGGAAGTCCGCTTCTGCACATGCTGTTTTTGCCCCTGCTGGTGCTGTATCTGGAACTGGCACTGTTCTTCCTGATCAGCCCCGGCTTCAACGTAACGCTGTGGTATTTGCCCCTGTTCTCTTTTTCTGCCGGTGCAGTTTTGTGGCTGCTGAGCAGCATCTTTGACGAAAAAGTCAACCGCATCATCACCGCAGTGCTGGCCGGTATTCTGACGCTGTACTTTATCGTGCAGTATTTCGTCTTTCAGTATTTCCGCACCTATATGCCCCTTGCCACCATTACCGGCGGCGCTGCCGACGTGGCCGGCACCTTTATCAAAGACATCATTGCTTTGGTGTTGAAGGGCGTACCTGTGATCCTGCTGATGCTGGTGCCCTTTGTACTGTATCTGGTTTTCAGCCGTCGCTATGCCCCCGCAAAGAAAGCCAATGCCCCCATGCGCATTGTGGCAGTTGCCCTGGCCGTATTGCTGCTGGCAATCGCCGTGGTTTCGGTGCGCAATTCTTACATGCATAAGGAAACCTATTGGGAAGAATACAACTTCAACTCTGCTGTGCATGCCTTTGGTCTGCTGACCGCTACCCGTCTGGAGATCGAAACATCCTTATTCAAGGATGATTCCACATTTAAGCCCGTAGATCCGCCCGTGGGCGGCAATCCGGACGATCCGGATGATCCCGATAACCCCGATGATCCTGACGATCCCGACAAGCCCGACGAGCCCATCGTTTACGGCGACAATGTGCTGGAAATTGACTTCGAAAGTCTGATCGCCAGCGAAAGCAACAAAACCATCAAGGCGCTGCATCAGTTTGTTTCTTCCAAGACCCCCAGCAAGAAAAATCAATATACCGGCCTGTTCAAGGGCAAGAATCTGATCTTTATCACCGCAGAGGCCTTTACTGCTGAGGTCATTGATCCGGTGCTGACCCCCACCCTGTACCGGCTGGCGAACAAGGGCATTCAGTTCAAGGAATACTATCTGCCTTACACCGGCGCCAGTACCGCAGGCGGCGAGTTTACCAATCTGATGAGCCTGATGCCCACCGCAGGCATTGACAGCCTGTATAACATGCGAAACAATGACCTGAGCTTTACCATCGGCAACCAGCTGCGGGCACTGGATTACTTCTCCATGTCCTTCCACAACCACACCTACACCTATTACAAACGCGATAAGACCCACTGCGCCATCGGCTATGATACCTACATGGGTTACGGTAACGGCATGGAAGATTACCTGGAGAAAAAGCGCTGGCCCAACAGCGACCACGAAATGTTCAACACCACCCCCTCCCTGTACCTGGACAAGCAGCCCTTCAGTGTCTATTACATGACGGTCAGCGGTCACAGCAATTATAACTGGACCGGCAACAGCATGGCCAACCGCAACAAGGACCTGGTGGCGCATCTGGAAGGCAGTGAAGCCTACAAGGCCTATATCGCCTGTAATCTGGAGCTGGAAAAGGGTCTGGCCAGTCTGGTAAAACAGCTGGAGGATGCCGGCATTGCCGATGACACCGTCATCGTACTGGGCACCGACCACTACCCCTACGGTCTGGAGCAGATGGGCCAGGAATATCTGGAAGAACTGTACGGCCACGAGATCAACAATCCCTGGGACCGTGACCATAATGCGCTGATCATCTGGAGTGGCTGCCTGGAGGATCAGGAGCCCATCGTGGTGGAAGACCCCGTGCAGAGCATGGACATCGTACCCACCCTGCTGAACCTGTTTGGCATTGAGTTTGATTCCCGCCTGTACGTTGGCCGCGACGCCCTGTCCGATGCCACGCCGCTAGTCATTTGGACCGACAACCTCAGCTGGGCCACCGATAAGGGCTACTACAACGCCAAAACCAAGAAGTTCACCCTACGGGAAGGCGTTACCGAAATCCCCGAAGACTATGTAAAGACCATGCGCGCCTACGTCAGCAACTGCAAAACTTACTCCAAGAATGTGGCAGAGAAGGATTACTTCTCCTACCTGCCCGACATTGTCCGATAACACGCAGCCCCCGATGGAAGCATCGGGGGCTTTGCTTTGCAGGTTGTAAAACCGGGCTGCACATGCTATGATACAAGAAAGAAAGGGGGCATGGACATGAAGCAGGTCTATCCGAATTATTATCCACAGTTTTCCTGCACCGCCAGCGCATGCAGACACAGCTGCTGTATCGGTTGGGAAATTGACATTGATGAAGAATCTGCCCAACGATATGCATCCTTGTCCGGTGACTTTGGCGCACGTCTGCGGGAAAACATTGTATGGGATGTCGATCCGCCCCATTTTGTGCTGCAGGCAGACCAGCGCTGTCCCTTTTTGAACAAAGACAATCTGTGTGATATGATCTTAGCCTTGGGCGAGGATGCCTTATGCGGCATCTGTGCCCAGCATCCCCGGTTTCACAACGAACTTCCCGGACGGCTGGAAAGCGGGCTGGGTCTGTGCTGCGAGGCCGCCGGCGCATTGATTTTGGGGCAAATTGAACCCGTGACCCTTACAGGTGCAGAAGACGCGCCTACGGATGATGAAATCATTGCCCTGCGGAATGATGTAATTGCCATTTTGCAGAACCGCAGATATTACATCCCCAAACGGGTAAGTCAGATGCTGCAACGCGTTGGCACCGATCTTCCGCAGCGCAGCATTCCGGATTGGGCAGCTTTTCTGCTGTCATTGGAGCGATTGGAGGAGAGCTGGACGGCGCAGCTGCGCGCCCTGCAAGCCCATTGGCCGCAGGCAGATCGTCGCGGTTTTGACCGCTATATGGACGCACGGCAAACAGAATACGAGCAATTTTTGGTTTACTTCGTCTACCGGCACATGGCAAATGCGCCTGATCTGGCAGAAGCTGCTGCCAGAGCCGCATTTGCGGCACTGGGGTATTATTTGCTGCACGAGATGGGTGCGGTACAGTGGAGCATGACCGGCAGCTTTTCCTTTGAAGATCAGGTAGAACTGGCACGGCTGTTTTCTGCCGAAATTGAATACTCCGACGAAAACCTGTATTTGGTGCTGGACGAACTGTACTGATGCAAAGGATCAAGCCTCATGGATTGACAAGCCATGGGGCTTATTTTATAATTGTCTAGTCAGACTATTTCAGACAGGAAGTGACAAATATGAGTCAGGAACGCAAGGTTCCTCAAAATAAAATGGGTCTGCTGCCCATACCAAAATTGCTGATGCAGATGTCGCTGCCCATGGTGGTATCCATGTTGGTGCAGGCGTTGTACAACGTGGTGGACAGTGTTTATGTGTCTCACATCAGTGAAAATGCGCTGACCGCCGTTTCGCTGGCATACCCCATTCAGAATTTGATGATTGCCGTGGCATGCGGCATTGGCGTTGGTATGAATGCCCTGCTGTCCCGTTGCCTGGGTCAGCGGGATTATGACGGTGCCAACTCTGCAGCCGAGCACGGTGGACTGCTGATGGCCATTGGCACAGTGCTGTTCATGCTCTTTGGCGCGTTTGCCGCCGGTGCATTCTTTAAAAGTCAGACCAACATTACTGAAATCGTAGAAGGCGGTACGGCATATATCCGTATTTGCTGCATTGGCTCTTTCGGCATCTTTTTTGAGATCTTTTTTGAGCGCCTGCTGCAATCTACCGGCAAGACCTTTTACTCCATGATCGCACAGGGAACCGGTGCGATTGTCAATATTATTCTGGATCCCATTCTGATTTTTGGCTTCTTTGGCATTCCCGGCATGGGGATTGCCGGCGCCGCGTTGGCCACCGTCATCGGTCAGATCGCCGCCATGCTGGTGGGCTTGTATCTGCATCATCGCCACAACGATGAAGTGCTGGTGAAGCCGCTGGAGTTCCAGCTGCACCGGGAGACCATTGCCACCATTTTGCAGGTGGGTGTGCCTTCCCTGCTGATGATGGCCATCGGTTCGGTGATGAGCTATGGCTTAAACCGCATTCTCTTTTCCTTCAGTGCCACGGCGGTGGCGGTGTTTGGCGCGTATTTCAAGCTGCAAAGTTTTGTTTTCATGCCGGTGTTCGGCATGAACAACGGCATTGTGCCTATCATTGCTTATAACTACGGCTACAAACGCCCTGACCGCATCAAGCAAACCATGAAGCTTGGTATGGGCTGTGCCATGGGCTATATGACCCTGGGCGCGCTGGCTTTCTTCCTGATCCCCGGCGTGCTGCTGGGTTTCTTTGATGCCAGCCCCGAGCTGTTGGCCATCGGTGTGCCCGCTCTGCGCACCATTTGCCTGTGCTTTCCGATTGCCGCTTTCTGCATCGTGGCAGGCTCGGTATTCCAGGCCTTGGGCAATGGTGTTTACAGCCTGATCATGTCGGTATGCCGCCAGCTGGTGGTGCTGCTGCCGGTGGCCTTTTTGCTGGCACAGACCGGGAATGTGGATCTGGTGTGGCTTAGCTTCCCCATCGCCGAGGTAGTCTCCTGCGTGCTGTGCGTGATCTTTTTGATCCGCATCTTCCAGCAGAGGCTGCTGCCCATGGAAGCCGAGATGGGCGAACTCGAGGAATAATCAAAAAATATACAGAAAAAGCTCTGCCGGTTGGCAGAGCTTTTTTTGATTACAATTTCCGCAACCCCTTGGGGTAATGATTTTTGGCACGGCCGCCGCTTACCTTCACGCCGCCTACGGTACAACCAGCGGTGGTGATGACTGCCCAGCCGTTTTCACAATCTACCGTGATCTCCTGCCCGTGCAGGTAATCCTCCAGCTCTTTGCTGTCGGGAGCAAGATTGATTTTTCGCTTGAACTTGTCACCCATGGCCATAAAGAATTGGTGGTGGGGTACGATATAGTTTTTGCGGATTTCACCGATGTTGATGCCGCAGGAAAAGGCAACGCCTTTATCCAAAGACAGCGCAGGGGTCATATACACCGGATTGCCGTTGTAGACCAACACATGCCCGGGGTCATATTCGGTCAGTGTTTCCTTCAAAAAGGCAGTGACCATCGGGTCCGGCTTGGAGGCGTTTTTTGCCGGATAGGCAGGTCTTGAAACCCGAGGACGGGTATCCTGCAGCACTGCCATAAACTGTCCCTCGCCCGGGCTTTTGTGGGGATAGAACCGGCGGGCATCCTGCAGATTTTGGCAATGGCAGCCGGGAAAAGCAATTCCGTCTTCGGTGCAGGCGCGCACTGCCTCGGGTACAGGAATCAGTTTTAATTCCGGGTGCGCCTGCAGAAAGGTATCCAGCACCATTTCGTTTTCTTCCAACGAGAAAGTGCAGGTGGCATAGATCATGTATCCGCCTGGGCGCAGCGCCCGATAAGCATGCCCCAGGATCTCCTGCTGCCGCTTTGCACAGTGACGCACATTGTCCTCGCTCCACTCGGCAATGGCGATCTCCTCTTTACGGAACATGCCCTCACCAGAGCAGGGCGCATCCACCATGATCAAATCAAAGGTTTCAGGAAAGGTCTTGGCAACCTTGGCAGGTTCCATACAAGTAGTGACGGTATTGTGCAGACCCAGACGCTCCACATTTCCGGTAAGGATCCGGCAGCGGGAAGCGATGATTTCGTTGGCGACAAGGATCCCGTCCTGACCCAGCTTGTTTTTCAACTGGGTGCTTTTTCCGCCCGGGGCGGCGCACAGATCCAGCACCCACCAATCTTCCTGCACCGGCAGACATTCTGCCGTGGCCATGGCACCGGGATCTTGTACATACACCATGCCGGCATGATGGTAGGGATGATTGCCGATTTTTTCGCTGCCCAGGTAATAGCCGGTTTCCACATAAGGGATACGCTCGGCAGAAAAGGGATTGATGGCAGCAAATGCTTCCATAGAGATTTTATCGGTGTTCACGCGAAAGGCACGCTGGGAGGGTTCTTCGAAGGACTGCAGATAGGCAGCAAACTCTGCCTCACCCAGCAGATTTTTCATGCGGCTGACAAAGGCCGCTGGCAATGTTTTCATCGGGATTCCTCACTGAGTTCCACATACAGCATGCCCATACTCACAGCAGTAACCGCTGCGGTTTCGGCACGCAAAATGCGCTTGCCCAGAGAAATGACCCGGGCGCCGGATTCTTTGGCCAGCTCGATCTCTCGAGGGTCAAAGCCGCCCTCGGGACCGATGAGGATGCCCACCGACATGCCGGGTTTAATCTGCTGCAGGGCATCGCGGGTGCCGGCCATACCTCGGGCGTCTTCATAGGGTACCAAAAAGAGATCCAGCTCACGTGCCTTTGCCATAGCCTGCTTGTAAGAGATGGGCACGGTGACTTCGGGGATCAGGTTGCGCTTGCTTTGCTTGGCGGCGCTTTCGGCTATGGCCTGCCAGCGGGCCTGTTTGGTCTGTTTTTTCTTTTCTTCTACTTTCACTACGCTGCGGCTCATCTCTACGGGAATAATGCCTGCCACGCCCAGCTCTACCGTTTTTTGAATGATGAGTTCCAGCTTATCACCTTTTGGCATGCCCTGGAACAGATAAAACTGCACTGGGAGCTCGGTGTTTTGATAATCTTCTTCCAGCACTTCTGCCACAACGGCATCGGCTTGGATCTGCGACAAGCGGCACAGATAGCTTACGCCGTCACTGCTGACCAAAAAGGTATCGCCTGTCTGCATTCGAAGCACGTTGCAGATATGATTATAGTCCGTGCCGGTGATGACAAAGGCATCACCCTGCCGGGCTGCTGCATCAACAAAAAAGTTAAACATAAGCAAAACCACCTTATGCATGGATTGGGTTTATTATATCGTGTTTTGCAGTGAGATGCAAGGGCGCAAAACACAAAGCCGCCCGGATGCGCTGCA
>JAZTYK010000012.1:0-34909 GCA_045636925.1 Oscillospiraceae bacterium | reverse complement strand
TTTAAATTGACAATCACTAATTGCAAAGCCCCGAGCGGATCGGTTCGGCGCTTTTTTGTTCAATCAGAACTTTTCAAAATGATCTTTTCCCATCTTGCACAGGGGGCAGGTGAAGTCATCGGGAAGATCGGCAAACTTGGTGCCCGGTGCGATGCCTCGGGCGGGCATGCCTTTTTCCTCATTATAGACCCAGCAGCAGGTGTTGCACACGTACTTTTCTCCGGCAGGTGCGGGCTCCTTTGCAGGCTCTTCCCTTTCTTTCCACAACTTATTCTTTCCTGTTTTCCCTTTCATTTCCACTTCTCGGATACAAAATTCACTTTACCATCTTGCAAGCTGTCGCAGCAGGGATTATAATAAAAAGTAGTGAAAATTTGGATGAGAAAGGATGTTTTCATCATGTATAAAGAAGCAATCCGTCCCGCTTGGGTTGAGGTGAACCTCTCTAATCTGGACTACAACATCAAGAGCATTGCCAAGAAAGCCGGCGATCGGGAGCTGATTGGCGTCATCAAGGCCGACGGCTATGGTCATGGTGCTGTCAAGGTTGCCGAAGTCCTGCGTGAAAACGGCGTCAAGAGCCTGGCCGTTGCTACTCTGCAGGAGGGTGTTACCCTCCGCGAGGCCGGCGCTCAGGAAGAAATCATCATTCTGGGTCTGACCCCCGATATGTATGCGGACGTCGTGGTAGACTATGACTTTACCACCACCTGCTGCGACAGTGAAAATGCCAAGGTGATCAGTGATGCTGCCGTTGCCAAGGGCAAGGTTGTCAAGCTGATGATCGCCGTTGATACCGGCATGGGCCGCATCGGTTATCAGGCAAACGATCCTGCCACCGCCATTGAGGATCTGAAGAAGATCCAGGCGCTGCCCGGCATTACGATCCGCGGTATGATGTCTCACATGTCCACTGCCGATGCGCAGGACAAGGCTTACTCCAAGTTCCAGGAGTATCAGTACAACGACTTCTTTAATGCCGTTACCGCTGCCGGCATTGAGTTGCCCTTCCGCACCTTTGCCAACAGTGCCTCCATCATGGAGATCCCCACCGTGCATTACAATGCTGTCCGTCCCGGCATCATCCTGTACGGCTGCTATCCCAGTGACGAAGTGGACCCCGCCCAGTTGGACATCAAGCCCGTTATGAGCGTCAAGGCTAATATCGTGCATCTGAAGGAAGTCGGCGTCGGTTTCTCCGTGGGCTATGGCCGCAAGTTTGTCTCCAAACGTCCCAGCAAGATCGCAACGCTGGCTTTGGGCTATGCCGACGGTTATCCCCGTCCCTTCTCCGCCAAGGCTCGCGTTCTGGTAAACGGTGTCGTTTGCCCCCTGGCCGGCAACATCTGCATGGACCAGTGTATGGTTGACGTAACTGATGTACCCGATGTGAAGGTTGGTGACGAAGTCATCATCATGGGCAGTGACGGCAAGAACTCCGTTACCGCCGAAGATATCGCTGCCGCAACCGGCACCATCAACTACGAAATCGTCTGTGCATTCGGCCAGCGTCTGCCCAAGGTTTACGTGAAGTAACTATCTCTTACATATAAATCCGCCCCGAGGTGTATCTCGGGGCGGATTTTTTCATCAAATCAGTTCGCGCAGATCATTCACCGGTGGCAAACAACCCCGCGCATCGCATACATAATAGGTTGTCCTGGTATGCAGCAGTGGATAAGCATCCGTAGGGCCGGCAAGGCAAATCACGGCACTGTCATCCAGGGCCAGCCGCGGCAATTGGGTAATGTCCCAATCCGCAGCCGGGACCACCGTCACCTTCATAGGCGGCAGATGATGCTCCAGCAGCGCCAGCAAAAACATGGCATGTCCTGCGGGATACCGTGCGGATACCGCCGCAAGAAACTCCAGTTGGCGCTCTGCCGCAGTCTGCCACTTGCTTTCTCCTGTCAGTTGATGCAGGCGCACCAGATTCCAGGCCATCAGTGCGTTTCCACTGGGTGTGGCGCCGTCATAGGTTTCCTTGGGCCGCAGGATCAGAGTTTCACCGTGCTGACTGTACAGATAAAGTCCTCCCGCCGGGTCACTGAAGTCAGCCAGAACCTTTGCGCAAAACTGTTTTGCCCTTCCAAGATATTCCTGCTGCAGTGTGGTTTTGTACAGGTGCAGCTGCGCAAAGACATATCCCGCATAGTCATCCAAAAAGCCGGACACACCCCGCTTGTCCGCGCGGAAGCTGACAAACAGGGTATCCCCCTGGCATAAATGCTGCTGCAAAAATGCATCGGCCTTTTGAGCAGCCTGCAGATATTCTTTTTTGCCGCTGACCTGATGCAGCTGACACAAGGCTGCAATCATCAGGCTGTTCCAAAAGGTGAGGATCTTATCGTCCAAATGCAGAGCATACCGCTTTTTCCGATAGGCTGCAAGTTGCGGCAGCAGAGCCTCAAATGATCGGTCTCCCGGATCACTGTGCAGCAGATTGGGGATGCTCTTTCCCTCGAAATTGCCGGGTTGACTGATATCAAAGTGCCAGTTGAAAGCTACTCCGTCCGTTTTCCCCAGAACTGCAGTGATCTCATCCGGGGTAAACAAGTAATATTTCCCCTCTTCTCCCTCACTGTCAGCATCCTGAGCACTGTAAAAACCTCCCTCCGGCGCAGTCATTTCCCGCAGCACATAGGTGGCCGTTTTCTCGGCAATTTCCAGGTACAACGCTTTTCTTGTCACCGAAAAAGCCTTGCAATATGCCAGAATCAGCAGGGCATTGTCGTAAAGCATCTTTTCAAAATGCGGTGCTAAAAACACCTGATCGGTGGAATACCGGCAGAACCCACCGCCGATATGATCAAACAGACCGCCACGATACATCTGCAGCAGAGTATGCTCGGCCATCTGCAGGCAATCTTCTTTTCCCTCCCGTTGGAAATAGGACAGCAAAAACAACAGATTGTGAGGCGTTGGGAATTTAGGGGCATCACCAAAGCCGCCGTTCTTTCGGTCATACAAGCGGCGATAAAGGTCAGCTGCCACATGCGCCAGCTTCATTTCAGCAGGACGGGACACCACCGCATCCTCTTGCAGATCTGCCATGACCCGTTCTGCCTGATTTAACAGAAAGCCGCGGTCTTCTGTCCACTTTTCCACAATAGCCAGCAGCAGTTCTTTTAGCCCCACCATGCCGCCCCGGGCAGTTTTGGGAAAGTAAGTTCCTGCGAAAAAGGGCCGTTGCTCTGCCGTCATAAAGATGCTGGCAGGCCAGCCACCCCGTCCGGTAAAGGCCTGACACACGGACATATAAATACTGTCGATGTCCGGTCGTTCTTCCTTATCCACCTTGATGGAGATAAAATGCCGATTTAAGAGCTCTGCGATTTCCGCGTCCTCAAAGCTTTCGTGTGCCATTACATGACACCAGTGACAGGTACTGTAGCCGATGCTTAGAAAAACCGGCTTGTCCTCTGCCCGTGCCCGATCAAAGGCCTCTTTGCCCCAAGGATACCAGTGCACAGGATTATCCCGATGCTGTAGCAAATAGGGGCTTGTTTCATGTTCTAACCGATTGCGCAAAACATCACCTCTCGGATTCTGCAAAAGCCAGAGCTTCTGCTTTTTCTTTATTTTGGGCAACCGACACCCTTTTATGTAACAAAAAGCCGACACCCTTTGTAAGGTGTCGGCCATATGGTGCGGGACTCGATCAATCTTTACGCAAAGATGCCCATTCTGCTTCTTTAAAACCCACCAGAACCCGGTCTTCCAGCACCACAACAGGGCGCTTGACCAGCATGCCATCGGTGGCCAGCAGCTGCAGTTGTTCCTCTTCTGTCATACCTGGCAGCTTGTCCTTCAGATTCAGGGACTTATACAGTAGGCCGCTGGTATTGAAAAAGCGCTTCAGCGGCAACCCGCTGCGGGCATGCCATTCTTTTAATTCTTCATAGGTGGGATTTTGCAGCTTGATGTGTCGGTCAGTGTAGGTCAGGCCATGGTCATCCAGCCACTTTTTCGCTTTTTGACAGGTGGAGCAGGGCGGGTATTGAATAAATAGCATGTTAGAGACTCCTCGCATGAAACATTTTATCGTGTTTTGATGATTCTTATATTTGCATTGTACTGCTTTTCTTTCAGAAATTGCAAGGGCTTGGCAATAAAATCCGCTTTTCCGTGGGCATAGAAAGCTTCTCTGATATTTGCGCCAATACTTGTACCGGAACGGATCAACTGGTTGGCCAGTAAGCTTTCTCTTCTGCTTTGCTTAATTTCATTACATACACGGATAATATCTAGCGCAAATGCTTTTGATTTTACCAACAAAGGACTGCCCGACATAGCTTCCACCTCGCGAAAAGGATGTTTTTATGATAACGGAAACGCTTAGTCTTTGCAGCCTTATTAAAATAAGCGTTTCGCCAAAGCGAAACGCCACCACACTTCTTCACTATTCACTATTCTTATTACCTGTCAAAAATCGACTCTCGGCTTTTAGTGAAGAGTGAAGATGTAATAAGTAAAAATCGACATCCTTCTTTCGAAGAATGTCGATTTTTGGCAGGGGCAGAAGGATTCGAACCCTCGGCACGCGGTTTTGGAGACCGCTGCTCTACCAGCTGAGCTATACCCCTGTGTCACGAGGACTAACTTAGTATACACGACTTTTATTCGTTTGTAAAGAGGGAAAATTTAAAAAAGCCGGTCTTCCTGCAGGAAAATCGGCTTTTTTCGTCATAACTTGGCTCGTTTAGCGGAACATTTCCGTTTGAATACGGTTTTCTGCCACCTCGCGCAAGGTGTAGGCTGCATCGGTTTTACCCAGAATAATGCCACAGCAGGGTTTCATTCCCTCCGGCAACGGAAGTTCTGCCAACAGGTCAGGCCGTGTGTTCAACACCCGGACAGGTCCCCAGATGTGGCAGCTGCCCAGTCCCAATTCCACGGCAGCCAGCGCCATGTTCTGCACCAGAATGGCGGCGTTGGAATATGCCACATTATCCATTGGCGATTCCGGCACAACAGAAGACACCAGGATCATCATAGGCGCGCCATAAAAAGGATGGGCATCCGGTCTGCCCGTGGCTTCGCCCACGGCAGCTTCCCAGCGGGCAAGGTATTCTTTATTCTTAATCACGGTCATGTGCAGGCTGTCGTATCTGGCATGGCCCACAGGCGCAGCATAGGCAGATTTCAGCACTTCTGCCAGCTCTTGTTCACTAAGGCTTTCGCCGGTATAACTGCGGATACTGCGGCGACTGTACAGCGTTTCAAAGGTCTGCATAAAAGAACCCTCCTTGATGCGTTTGGATTGCTTTGATTATATCACGGAAACCGGTCTCCCGCAATGGCGAACAGTCTTGCATCCGGGGCATTTTTCACATATAATGAAACCATCAGACAAACAACCCGCAAGGAGGTCAAACATATGCGCGCAACAGTATATTTTTCCCGTACCATCACACCGGAAAAGGTGCTGGAACTGTACAAGCTTGCCGGCAAGGAACTGCCCGGCAAGGTGGCCATCAAACTGCATTCCGGTGAAAAAGGCAACCAAAACTTTTTGCGTCCCGACTTTTGGAAACCGGTGATCGATCACGTGGGTGGCACTGTGGTGGAATGCAACACCGCCTATGAAGGTCAGCGCAACACCACAGAAAAGCACAAAAAGATTATGCTGGAGCATGGCTGGAGCAAGTATTTCCCCGTAGATCTGCTGGATGCCGAAGATCCCGATCTTGAGCTGGCGATTCCGGAGGGCAAGCGCATCAAGAAAAACTACGTGGGCAAAAACATTGTCAATTATGACTCTATGCTGGTGCTCTCCCATTTCAAGGGGCATCCCATGGGCGGCTACGGCGGCGCGCTGAAGCAGTTGTCCATCGGCGTGGCATCCTCCTTCGGCAAGGCTTACATCCACGGTGCCGGTGAGCCCGAAAAGATCTGGACCGCCGATCACAACAGTTTTTTGGAGTCCATGGCCGATGCCGCGGGCAATATCGTGGAATATTTTAAGGGCAACCTGCTGTATGTCAATGTGATGAAAAACATGAGCGTAGACTGTGACTGCTGCGCCGTGGCCGAAGATCCCTGCATTGCCGACATCGGTATTCTGGTGAGCACTGATCCTGTTGCCATTGATCAGGCCTGTATCGATCTTGTATACGCCTGTACCGACCCCGGCAAGCCCCATCTGCTGAAGCGCATTGAAAGCCGCAACGGTGTGTACACCATTGAAGTCGCCGCTGAACTGGGCTATGGCAGCCGGGAATACGATCTGGTGGAAGTGGAGTAATGTCTCATGTATCACTTTCAGGATAAAGTGGTTGTGGTAACCGGCGGTGCCCAGGGAATCGGCCTTTGCATTTGTCAGGAGTTTGAAAAACTGGGTGCCAAGGTGTACACCATTGATCTGCAGCCCAACAGCTGTTTTCAGGGAGATCTGGCCTGCAAAGACACGCTGGAGACCTTTGCTGCCCAAGTGCTCCGCCACCACGGCAAGGTGGATTATCTGATCAACAACGCGGCTCCGATCTCACGTGGTATCGAGCAGGGCACGTATGAGGAGTTTTCTTATGCTTTGGCAGTGGGTGTAACAGCGCCCTTTTATCTGGCAAAACTGTTTGCGCCGCACTTTGCGCCCGGTGCCTGCATCATCAACATTTCTTCCAGTCGTGACCGGATGAGTCAACCCCAGACCGAAAGCTACACTGCCGCCAAGGGCGGCATTCACGCCCTGACCCATGCATTGGCTGTAAGTCTGGCGGGCCGGGTGCGGGTCAACTCTATCTCCCCGGGCTGGATCGACACTTCTTTTCAGACATATACCGGACCGGATGCTACCCAACAGCCCGCTGGCCGAGTGGGAAACCCCTTGGATATTGCCAACATGGTGCTGTTTCTGTGCTCGGAGAAGAGTGGTTTTATCACAGGCGAAAACATCTGCATTGACGGCGGTATGACCCACCAGATGATCTACCACGGTGATCACGGCTGGGTGCTGGAAGACAAAGCAAAATAAAGAGGGATGGAATCATGAAAGTATTGATGATCAACGGAAGTCCCAAGGCCAATGGCAACACCGCCGTGGCTTTGGAAGAAATGAAACAGGTATTTGCCGCAGAGGGCATTGAAGTAGCATATCTCCATGTAGGGCATTTGGACATCCGCGGCTGCATCGCCTGCGGTCACTGCTACGAAGCCGGAACGTGCGTGTTCGATGACGTGGTGAATCAAGCTGCTGAACTGTTTGCGGAATGTGACGGTTTGGTGGTGGGCAGCCCGGTTTATTATGCCTCTGCCAACGCTACCCTTGTTGCGTTTTTGCAGCGACTCTTTTACAGCACACCCTTTGACAAGACCATGAAAGTGGGCGCTGCTGTCGTGGCAGCCCGCCGGGGCGGACTTTCCGCCACCTTCGATGAACTGAACAAGTTCTTTACCATCTCCGGCATGCCGGTGGCCTCCAGCCAGTACTGGAACAGCATTCACGGCCGCGCACCCGGCGAGGCCAAAGAGGACGGTGAGGGGCTGCAGACCATGCGCACCCTGGCACGGAACATGAGCTTTTTGATGAAGAGCATCGCCCTGGGCAAAGAAGCCTACGGTCTGCCGGAAAAAGAGAAACGCATCGCCACCCATTTCATTCGCTAATTCCCTATAAAAAACGCACCCCGAAGCACTGCTTCGGGGTGCGTTGTGTTTTTATCAGATTTCCAGCTCATAAAACCGGTCTACCGCGCCGCCAAGGGTTGCGGCAGCAGCCTCTACCCGGGCTCGCGCCTCAGGCGGAGCGCTCCAGGACATTCCGCAGCTGGCGGTAATAGCACGGGGTACGGGGATCAGTCTGCCGGGGACGCCCTCTGCCATGCAATACTTTTCCATGGCCATAGCGGCCGTGGTGGTATGAAATGTGACGATCAGCCGAGGCTGTTTTGCTCTCATTCTGCCAACTCCTTTACGGCTTGGATGGCGGCATCCACCTCTGCCTCGGTATTAAAATATGCAAAGCTGAAGCGAACCGCCCCCTGCTCCTGCGTGCCTAATGCATAATGCATCCGGGGCGCGCAATGGGCGCCGGGACGGGTGGCAATGCCGTAGTCCTCCGCCAACGCATCGGATACGGCACTGGAGTCATAATCCCCCAGGTTCAGTGACACGATGGCACAGCGCTCTTGCGTAAAATCACCGTACACTGTAATGCCGGGAATGTCTTTTACGCCAGCGTAAAAGCGGCGCATCAACGCGGCTTCTTTGGCATGAATGGTTTCCACGCCGGTTTCCAGCACATAATCCAGCGCCGCGCATAAACCGGCCAGTCCGTGACCGTTCAGGGTGCCGGCTTCCAGACAGGTGGGCATTTCGGTGGGATGGGTTTTGCTGTAAGACTGCACGCCGGAACCACCCACCTTGAAGGGGCGAATGGCAAGCCCCGGGCGAAGGCAAAGGCCGCCGGTGCCCTGGGGACCCATCAGTCCTTTGTGTCCGGTAAAACAAAGCACATCAATGCCCATGGCTTCCATATCAATGGGCCAGCAGCCTGCCGTTTGAGACGCATCCACGATCAGCAACAGATCGTGTTTTTTGGCAATGGTGCCGATTTTATGAAGATCCAGAACCTGTCCGGTAAGGTTGGAAGCGTGGGTGCAGACGATTGCCCGGGTCTCGGGCCGGATCATTGTTTCAAAATCCGCATAGTCCACCTTGCCCAGTTTGTCCGCAGGAACAAAGCTGAGCTGCACGCCCTGTTCTGCTTCCAGCCGATACAACGGACGCAGTACGGAATTGTGTTCCAAGTCGGTGGTGATCACGTGATCACCGGGTGCAATGAGTCCACTGATGGCGATATTCAGCGCCTCGGTGGAGTTGGCGGTAAATGCCACATGGTCGGGGCGGCTGCAGCCGAACAGCATCGCCGCCTTGCAACGGGTATCGTATACACTGCGCGCTGCCTGCAGGGACTGGATATGGGTGCCGCGAGAGGAGTTGCCCATGGTCATCATGGCCTGCACCACTGCCTCTGTCACCTGCGGAGGTTTGTGCAGCGTGGTAGCTGCATTATCCAGATAAATCATGTTTACCCCCCCTGTTTGGCGGTTTTCAGACCCATGGCTGCCTTGGCAGCGCCCAATGCACCGGCAAAGCGACCCTGGGAACAGGTGACGATCTCCCGATGCAGTTCTTTGGACAGGGCCTCGCGAACAAAAGCGCACTCGCACAAGCCGCCGGTCAGGCAAACCGTGCCGGTGCCGGTTTCCAGACGGCGGAATTGTGATGCCACCTTTTTTACAATAGAATCCACCACCGCGAATGCGATATTCTCTTTTTTCTCTCCACGGCCGATGAGGCTGATGACCTCGGACTCGGCAAACACGGTGCACATAGAGCTGATGGACACCCCGCCGCCCTGCTGCGCCAGCCGGCAAAGGGCATCGGGACGCATGGCAAGTGTATTGGCCATGACCTCTAAGAATCTTCCGGTGCCGGCAGAGCATTTGTCATTCATAATAAAGTCTTTGACCATGCCGTTTTCCACCTGAATGATTTTGGTATCCTGCCCGCCGATGTCAATGACGGACAGATTTTCGGCATCGTGCAGCAGCATGGCACCCCGGGCATGGCAGGTGATTTCGGTCACCGTTTTGTCGGCATAGGGCACGGAAATACGACCGTAGCCGGTGGCAACAGTGGGGCAGCTTGCCGGATCGTATCCGGCCTGCCGCAGTGTGCAGGCTACCTGCTCTGCAGTATCTACACTGCTCCAGCCGGTGGGCTGAACAAAGCAGATGCAAATTTTCCCATCGCTGTCCAAAACGGCGGTCTTGGTACAGGTGGATCCAATGTCGATACCGATATAATGCTTCACGGTGTGCCTCCTACCATGATAAAATGGGACAAGTGTCCCCGGTGTTTATTTTGCCACCGGGGACACTGTGTGTCAACAAAATTTTCCTCTGCCGGGCTGGATGGGATTTTCCATTGCCACAATGTCGTGGTATTCGGCATTGTGTTCCCGAATACAGTCACGGACAGCTTCGATATGTTCTGCTTTAACGAGCAGAGACATGCCGCAGGACAGTTCGCCCTGAATCGCCCGGGGCGTGGGCGCAATCCGGGCGGGCAGGTTGTGCTGCTTCAGCAGGTCCTGCAGTGCAAGACCATGGGTATAATTGGCGAACAGGATGTAATAGCTGAGGTTCTCGGAGCGCATGACTTAGCCCAGCATCTCCACGAAGGCCTCGATACGGGTGCGCAGCTGCTCGGCGTCGGTGTCGGTGTAGTCGGTCTCGATGCCCAGAACGGGGATGCCGGCTTCCTTCATGGCCTTTTCCACGGTGTAGCCTTCGGTATCGTACAGGCAGCAGAACTTCAGGTTGACATCGATGACACCGTCAACCTGATACTCCTTGGCCAGACGCAGGATATCGTCGATGCGGCCGGTGTTGGGAGTGAAGCAGGCGCAGTTGGTCTTCATGTAGCGCTGTGCCAGAGCCATGTACTGCTCTTCCAGGGTGGTCTTGCTGTCGTCCACCAGATTCTCGAAATAACGGGTGCCGGTGCACATTTCTTCGCAGACTACGGCAGCACCGCTGGTCTCGATGATGTGATGCAGCTTCCAGTTGGGGATTGCCAGAGGCGTACCGGTGAGCATAATGCGCTTGGTGCCGGCGGGGAATACGGAAACGCCGTCCTTGATGCGCTGTTCCAGCTCATCGGCCAGCTTGTTGGTCATCTGGGCGCAGCGGACGGGATCGTCAAAGAAGGCGATCTGGGTCATCAGCAGGGCGTCCTTGCCGCTGATGGGCAGATTCTTGGCCTTTCTTGCTTCGTATACACGGGCCAGAGCCTTGCGTTTTTCGTTGATAACGCGGATGGCTTCGTTCAGCTTCTCCACGGTGATCTCATTGCCGGTAAACTCTTCCACGGTTTTTGCAAAGGCTGCAATTTCTTCTGCCCACTTTTGAATGTCTTTTTCACGCTTCATCTGGGGGATATCCATGATGTACATGGGTACGTCTTCACCCAGGATCTCCCAAGCCTTCTTCTTGCCGTCGCAGGTGGTCTCACCAACGTACATATCCGCAATGCGGAAGAAGGGGCAGGTGCGATCCAGACGTGCGCCCACAGAAGCCTTGATCAAGGGGCAGGTGCTCTTGGGCAGGACCTTTTCGCCGCCGGGTACCCAGAACTGAGAGCCACCGCACAGACCGGTAACGATGCCGTTTGCGGCGATTACCACTTCATCGGGAACGTACACACAGAAGGTACCAAATACTTTCTGACCGTTTTTCTGTGCCTCAAGCAGTTCGGCAGGGCGGATGCCGTGAATCTCGGAAACAACGAAATCCCAAAAGCCCATGCCCTCGGGGCGGTTTTCCTGAGAAAGGTATACATCGCCAAAGGCGGTAGGCAGAACCTGACACAGCGCGTCATGGGTCTCCAGATCCATACCGAGGTCTTCCCACATTTTCACATAATTTGACATACCGGTCTCTCCTTTTGATGATTTAATTCCGCAGTTGCGGTGTTATTAGAAAACTTACTGCTTGATGACCTTGCCGGCCTGCATCAGTTTTTCTACAATGGTGTACATATTGGTAACGCTGCCCACAGCCAGCTTGTCTTGCAGGCCGTAGAAGTTCAGGCAGGTGCCGCAGGTGAGGATCTCTACGCCCTGGGCTTCCATGCTCTTCAGGTCTTCCACCGTGACAGCCCCCTCAACAGACAGCTTTGCGCCGCCGTTGTACAGCAGAATGGTACGGGGCAGTTCTTCCTGCTGGGACAAGGCATATACAAAACCCTTCATCAGGGTTGCACCCAGCTCTTTATCACCGTGACCCATGCATTCAGAGGCGATGGCCACCACGGTATCACCCCGCTGATCGGGATGGCATGCTGCGTCTTCTTCGCTACCCTTGACTGCGGCAGGATCGGGCACTTCCATACGCACCACAAACTCTTTTTCGCCCAGCTTTTCGCTGACGGACTTCAGGCCCTTGCTGCTTGCCAGACGGGTCAGGTTCTGTACGGGGATTTCATAATCCACCAGCACTTCCACCACGCTGGGCTCGGTGAGGGCAGACAGTGCTTTCAAGGTCTTGACGACGGGAATGGGGCACTGATCGCCCATTGCATTAACCGTGACTTTTGCCATGATGACATTCCTCCTGTTTGTCTTAAAATATTTGTTGTTTTTGTAATTCCTTTGTTTTTACAGTAGTTCCAAAAAGGCTTCCAGACGGGTGGACAACTGGCCTGCATCAGATTTCGCATAATCGGTCTCCAGGGTCAGGCAGGGCACCTTCAGTTGCTCCATCACCTTGCGGACGGAATAAGCCTCTACCGTATACGGCGTACAGGCCTGCAAGTCAATTTCTACCACACCGTCTACCTGATATTCCTCCACCAGCTTCTGCAGCAGCTGCATCCGATTGGTGTTGGGGCTCATCACCGCACAGCCGATGTCCAGATACCTCTTGGCAATGGCTTCCATGATATCGGGCGCATCCGCATCCACCTGCTGCAGCATCGCCTTGATGCCCGAGCAGTTTTCAAAGCAAACCACCACACCACCCCGCTCTTCGATGATGCGGACAGTTTTATCCAGCACGCCGCCAATGGGACAGCCGGTGATCAAAATGCGCCTGGCACCTGCCGGCACCGGACTTCCTCCGGCAGTGCAAACCTCCTGCAGGATCTTTTCACGCAGACCCTGCAGCTTTGCAATCACTTCTTCTCTGTCGAACAGGAATCCGGCACCGTCCATGGTCTTGCAGATATCATAGCCCCAAGCAGGCGGAGGAACCTGCTGCTGCAGTTCCATCAGCGCACAGCGTGCTGCGCGCTCCTCGTTGCGCACCCGAGAAGCCTGACGCAAGGCTTCATCTGTGATGGAAAGCCCAAAGGTTTCTTCCAAGTAGTTGCGGAAGCGCTGCAATTCCGCCGTCCACAGCCGGAGTGCATCGGGACTGTCGCCTTGCGGCAGCTTTAGCACATATACCTTTTTCAGGTTGCCAAGAAGCTCGTACATCTTCTTTTTTCCGTCGCAAGTGGTCTCACCCACGATCAAATCGGAGAAATATGTATAGGGGCATTTGTCAGAAAGAGCAAAACCGTAACTGGATTTGATGAGCGGACAAAGATTTTTGGGCAGATGCGCTTCGGCATCGGGAATGGTTTCGTCACTCATTCCACACAGACTCACCGGGCTGATCCCGGCAGCATCCAGCAGTTCCAACGGCGTAAAGGTGCAGAAAATTCCGGCCACCTTGCCTCCCTGTTCCTTGATCTGCTTTACGTTTAGAAAGCCGTTTCTCCGGGCTTCGCCAAAGCTTTCAAAAGCAGCGGGCAATGTGTGTTCCATCCATCTCTCCCCTTTCGTCAATAAACGATTTTTTAAACAGCTTGTTCACTTCTATCGATGGTTTCATTATATTCGATATTCCCGTCAATTACCAATTCATATATGCTATAAGCTGTTTGAATTATCGATTTTATCAATGGCCTATTAGGGGGGCATGCCTTTAATGCCCTTTTGCGGTCTCGGATAAACCGCAGAAAACGCAAAAACAGCGTGTGCAGTTGCACACGCTGTTTTGATATTGCATGATATTATTCCGCGCTCTGTGCGGTCTTGCCGGCACCTTTGCGGCCACGGCTGCCGCGACGGCGGCGGCTGTTGCCGGACTTCTTGGGAGCAGCAGCCTGAACAGGCTGTGTGCCTTCGGGTGCGACGATGACCTTACGGTTGGGCTCGGAACCGGTAGAATAGGTGGTGACACCTTCTACATCCTGCAGGGCTGCATGGATGATGCGGCGCTCATGGGGATTCATGGGCTCCAGTGCCACGGCCTTCTTGTACTTCAGAGCCTTCTGTGCGGTCTTCTGTGCCAGGACTTCCAGCGTACCCTCGCGCTTTGCGCGATAGTTTTCGGTGTCCACCGTGATGCGCCAACGGTCATCTTCTTCACGGTTGGCCACAATGCTGGTCAGATACTGCAGGGCATCCAGTGTATCGCCACGATGGCCGATGACGGTGCCCATATTGTCACCGCTCAGCTGGATGTTGATGGTCTTTTCTTCGTAATTTTCGGTAACAGACATCTCGGCAGGAGTGCCAAAGCGCTCCAGCAGGCCGGCCAGAAATTCTTCTGCGCGGCTGGCGGGGCTGGTACGGTATTCTACCTTGACGATTGCCTGCTGACGGCCAATGCCCAGGAAACCGGCCTTAGGCATCTGTACCATTTCGTAAGAAGCGAGATCATCCCGGCTGCAGCCCAGCTCTTTGCAAGCATTTTCCAGGGCGGCTTCCAGTGTTTCGCCCTTGGCTTCGATATACTTTACCATGGATTACAGGTCTCCTTCTTCAGTTTCCAGCATGGGATCGATCAGCCACTTCTGCAGCAGATATTCCTGTGCAATACTGAACACGTTGTTGGCGATCCAGTACAGACCCAGACCGCAGGGCATGATGAAGCAGAAGTACAGGGACATGGCAGGCATCATCCAGGTCATCATGGCGTTGGTTTGTGCAGTGGGATCGGGATCATTGCTCTTTTTCTTCTTGCTGACGGGGGTGTTGCGCTTCTGAGACCACTTGGTCATCAGGCTCTGCATATAAGCGGTCAAGCCGGAAATGATGGGAATCACCCACAGCAGGCTGGGCTCCTTGAAGCTGGGAACAGAAGCCAGATTGATAAAGGCAAAGTTGAAATCGACCTGCAGCAGCTTTTCAGAAATATCAGCGATCGTATCGAAGTTTTCAAAAATCTGGCCGGCCAGACCGATCTGTGCACCGTAGCCACTACTCATTGCATAGCTCAGGCGTTCTGCAATTGCGGTAATCTGGTCACCGGTCAGCTGCATGAAATAGGTCAGGGGCTGGGATACAACACCATAAACACCGATGAGCAGAGGGAACATCAGCAGGGTGGTGCCGCAGCCGGACATGGGAGTCACGCCTTCTTTGTCATACAGGTTCTGCATTTCTTCACGCAGACGGTTCGGATCTTTACCGTACTGCTTCTGCAGCTGCTGGATCTTAGGCTGAATGCGCTGGGTCTTGAACATACTCTTCTTCTGCTTGATGGTCAGGGGCAGGGTCAGAATCTTGATCAACAGAGAGAACAGCACGATGGACAGACCATAGCTGCCCACGAACTCGTAAATAAAGCGCATTACATAGCCAAAAGGCGTGGAAATCAGGTCATAAAGAAATTGAAACATTAGTGAATATCCTTCTTTCCAAAGTGAAAATGATCTGGTACCGGGTCATAGCCGCTGCCTCCAAAGGGGTTGCAGCGCAAGATCCTCCAGAAAGCCAGCGCACCGCCGCGAAGGGCGCCAAAGCGCTGGATGGCCTCATAAGCATACTCTGAACAGGTAGGCATGAATCGACAAGTAGGTGTCGATTTGAGGCCGGACAGATGTTTGCGGTAAAATCGAATGAATGCAAGCAAGATGTTACGCATCATGGTGCTGCTCCAACAGACCCAGCTTATCAAGCAGCAAATCCAAATCTCGCTGCAGCAGGGCGAAGGGGGCATCGATGCCGCCATGGCGCGCAACGATGACAATGCTGTATCCGGTCTTGAGCCGGGGTTCTGCAAGGCGATACGCCTCACGCAGACGGCGACGGAACCGGTTACGCACAACAGCAGTACCCAATTTTACCGACACGGTAATACCCAGTTGGTTTATCGTTTTTTGGCGGCTTTTCAGCACATACACCGCCATGGTTTTCCGCGCGGCCGTTTTACCGTGGCCATAGCAGGCGCGGAACAGTGGATTCTGTTTGATCGACACTGTGTTTTGCATGGGTTTGTTCACCAACCGATCATGGGTTTGCGTCTTATTTCTTCTGTGCCGGTGTCAGACAAAGGAAGAAAAATCCGCAGAATAAAAATTTAAGACCGCAGAGACGCGGTCTTAATTACAGGGATCAGTGGGTCAGACGAGCTCTACCCTTTGCGCGTCTTCTTGCCAGCACTTTTCTGCCGTTACGGGTACGCATGCGCTTCATGAAACCGTGCTCCTTGCTGCGCTGACGCTTCTTGGGCTGATAAGTACGAACCATGTATTCCACCTCCTGGCTTATTTAGGCTATTGTTGACACCGGCAATGGCTCCCCACAGGGTGAAGTCCTTGCCGCTGTCAATAACGCATCATACATTATAATCGATGAATCCCCCTTCTGTCAACCCAATTATACGGCTTTTTTTCGTTTTAACTGAAAAAACCATGCCATTTTCATGGATTGTTTTGACCAAATGGCAATAAGCGGTCTGACAAGACAAAGCATCCGCCGGTTTCCCAGCGGACGCCTTGCTTTCTCACTCGCGGATTTTATAAAAGAAGGAAATTATTTTTTGACATACTTCAACGGATTCTGATGCTTGCCGTTGTAGCGCACTTCGAAGTGTAGATGGTTGCCGGTAGAACGGCCGGTGGTGCCCACCTCTGCGATCTTCTGTCCCTGATAGACACGCTCTCCCTTTTTCACGATCAACTTGCTGCAGTGGGCGTAATAGGTCTGGTAGCCATTTTCATGGTCAATGATTACCAGATAACCGTAATTACCCTTCCAGCCGGACCAGATTACTTTACCGCCGTCAGAAGCCTTGATGGTGGTACCCTTGGGCGCACGCCAGTCGATACCGGTATGTGTGCCGCTCAGCGTGGGATATTTGCCATAGGAGGCAGATACCGTTCCCACCACCGGCTTGATAAAGTGGCCGGTAGCCATAGTCTTGGGACGGGCTTTGGTACCCACCAGCTTGATCTGGTTTACGGGTTCCGTGGTGACTTCGTAAGACAGCACCATGCGCTCCTGCTCGACGCCATTTACATAGACCACATCAGCAGTAACGGTTGCGCTGCCGTAAGTGCCCGCTTTTTTAATCTTGGAAGTGCCGGAGTACATGGAATCAGAGTATTCGATGGTAGTACCGTAAGCAATTTTCTCGCTGTAGGTCTCGGTAATGGTCTGCTTGACGGACAGATACGGTACTGCAGCGGAAACTGTGACCTTGTCACCGGGGTAGATTTTATTCAGGTTCTGACTGGGATTCAGCGCTTTCAGCTGGCTGACCGTCATGTCATGTTTGGAGGCAATGCGACCCACCGTGTCGCCCTTGACCACAGTATAAAACTGGGTTTCTTTGCGGCTTTGTCCCAGCAAGGCTTCCAAATCTGCAATGCTCATCTCATAACGCGAATCAAGACTGGAAGGCACAATCTGCACGTTCTGCAGGAACTCCGTCTTGACCGATCCCATTGTCGTGCCGGCGGCACCAAGGATGCGCTTCAGCATCATCTGCAGGGCCGTACGGCTCTTATTGGTGGCAATAATTTGATCGTCAATCTTGACGGCATAGGTTTTTTCCAGATTTTCAATGGAGGAAAACAGCAGGTTCTCCATATCGTTGGCACTGGAGACAGGGCTTCCCTTCAGATAAACCAGAGAATATGTTAGCTCACCGCTGTAATGATAGGGCACACCAAAATACTCTGTAGCCTTGTTTTCTACATTAGAGACAACTTCCTTCAGCTGAGATGCACTTTGCAGATAGCCGATGGTCTCGCCGTCCAGCTTGACCTCGATTCCAAGGCCAAAGAACAACAGTGAAAACACCATGATCGTGGCAGATGCCAATGCCAAAACGGGAACCACACGATCCCGAGGGCGAAGCGCCTGTACATGCAAGGCACCGACAATGCCCCCATGTATGCGACGCAATAACTTTTGCAGTGTGTACAGCAGCGACAGGCTCTGCTCAAACAGTTTTTTTGCCCGGGGACGTAACCAATCGACGACCTTATGCAGGCCGCCGTTCAAAAAACGCATACCAAAGGCAATCAAACCCAAAAGAGAACTGGCCACGCCCAACATGCCGGAAATTGAGGTGGTGGATGTACCCAACCGGGCGTAACGATGAATATTTAACTTCAACCGGATCCACATACGACGCAGCGTACCACTGCGGGTGCCGCGATAACGGAACGGATTGCCGGGAAGAACAGCAATGCGCATGGGGGAATCTCCTTTCCAGAGAGTAACACGAAAACATCAAAAGATTACAAAATAGTTACAGCCTTATCATATCGTGTTTTCCTCACTTTGTCAAGAAAAATACCGGGGCAGAAGTAATCTCCTGCCCCGGTAGGGTATATTTTTGTTAAAAATCAGCGCTCATGCTTCCAAGCCAGATACTCATCGTAGGTGCAGGCACGGTCAATAATGCCGTTGTCAGTGATCTCGATGATGCGGTTAGCCACCGTTTCGATAAACTCGTGGTCATGAGAAGCAAAAACCACTACGCCCTTGAAATCACGCAAGCCATTGTTGACAGCAGTGATGCTTTCCAGGTCCAGATGGTTGGTGGGCTGATCCAGCACCAGCACATTGCTGCCGAACAGCATCATGCGGGACAGCATGCAGCGGACACGCTCACCACCGGACAGCACCTTGACCGGCTTAAACACCTCATCACCGGAGAACAGCATGCGGCCCAGGAAGCCACGGAGGAAGGTCTCGGTATCTTCGGTGGGAGAATACTGACGCAGCCATTCGATGAGGTGCAGATCCACATCGTCAAAGAAAGCGCCGTTATCCTTGGGGAAATAGCTCATGCTGGTGGTGCCGCCCCATTTGAAGCTGCCGCTGTCGGCTTCATCCTCGCCGGCGATGATCTTCAGCAGTGCGGTGACCGCCAGCTCGTTTTCGGCCAGAATGGCTACCTTGTCGGTGCGCTGCAGGCGGAAAGAAACATTGCAGAGCACCTGCTGACCGTCGATGGTCTTACACAGATCATGAACCTCCAGAATCTCCTTGCCGGGTTCGCGGTCGGGGCTGAAGCCAACGAAGGGATAACGACGGGAAGACGCAGGCAGTTCTTCGATGGTCAGCTTTTCCAGCAGCTTCTTACGGCTGGTCGCCTGACGGGACTTGGACTTGTTGGCAGAGAAGCGGGCGATGAAGTTCTGCAGATCTGCGATCTTTTCTTCTGCGCGCTTGTTCTGCTGCTTGATCAGCTTCTGGATCAGCTGGCTGGATTCATACCAGAACTCATAGTTACCAACGTACATTTTGATCTGGCCGTAGTCGATGTCAACAATGTGAGTACACACATTGTTCAAGAAGTGACGGTCGTGAGACACCACGATGACTGTGCCGGGATACTCGATGAGAAACTCCTCCAGCCAGGCGATGGCATCGATATCCAGCTGGTTGGTGGGCTCGTCCAGCAGAATAATGTCAGGGTTGCCGAACAATGCCTGGGCCAGCAGCACCTTCACCTTGTCGCTGTCAGGCAGGGTTGCCATCTGGCCTTCCAGAATGCTTTCATCCAGACCCAGGCCCTGAATCAGACGGGACGCATCGCTTTCGCTTTCCCAACCGCCCATATCGGCATACAATCCCTCCAACTCGGCGGCGCGCATGCCGTCTTCATCGGTGAAATCTTCTTTCATATACAGGGCATCCTTTTCTTTCCAAACATCATACAGATGCTTGTTGCCCATGATGATGGTATCCAGAACGGAATACTCATCATATGCGAAGTGGTCCTGCTTCAGCACAGACATGCGCATTTCCTTGGGCATGGAAACAGTGCCGGTAGAGGGCTCTTTTCTGCCCTCCAGAATTTTCAGAAAGGTGGATTTGCCGGCGCCGTTGGCACCGATGATGCCGTAACAGTTGCCGGGGGTGAACTTTAAGTCTACATGCTTGAACAGAGTCTGGCGGTCAAAGGTAATGCTGACGTCGGATACTGTGATCATGTGTTTTGGCTCCTTTATATTTCAGTGGTTTGTTTATAGGCACATACATAATTATTATATAATAATCATCAGAACTTCGTCAAGCACTGCATCGGGACTTGCGACAATGAAAAAAATCCCGTATAATAAAAAATAATGCACTTCGTGCAAGGAGGCGGCAGCATGGCACGGCAAAGTATTTCTGTACATGGTTTTACCCTTTGGCAGGACGACCGTTTTTTTAAATTGGGACAGGACACCGTGCTGCTCAGCCGTTTTGCTTGCCTGCGCACGGGAGAGCGTGCCCTGGATCTGGGGGCGGGCGCCGGTTTTTTGGGCCTGCTGACCCTGCTGAAAAACCCCGGCACCGTAGACGGCTGGGAGCTGGATGCCGCGTGCGCCGCGCTTGCCAATGAAAATTATGCCGCCTGCAGTCTGCAGGATCGAGGCACCGTACAGCAAGCCGATCTGCGGGAAGCACGAGTCGCCCGCACCTATGATGTGTGCCTGTCCAACCCACCTTATTTCGAAACACACCGGGGAAAAGTTGCCGCCGGAGCGGCTTTGGCCAACGCCAGAAGCCAGCAGACCGCCGATATCCGTGAAGTCTGTGCCGCCGCGCAGCGCGCCGTGCGCAGCGGTGGGCGATTCTACATCTGTTGGAAGCCCGAGCAGGCCACCGAGCTCTTTGCCGCATGCCGGGAATATGGGCTTGAACCCAAGCGTCTGCAGCTGGTACACCAGCGGGCGGACAAGCCGGCCAACCTGCTTCTGCTGGAAGCCAGACGAGATGGCGGGGCGGGGCTCGTGATCGAGCCACCTTTGATTTTGGAAGACGAACATGGAAACAAGAGCGCAGCATGGCATGCTGCCTATCAGTTATAAGCAAAAAACATTGGCCCCATGATGGGGCAGAATGGAGTCAATATGGCAGGAAAGTTGTATGTCGTCGCCACACCCATCGGTAATCTGGGGGATTTTTCACCCCGGGCTGTGGCAACGCTGGAAAGCGTAGATTTTATTGCTGCCGAAGATACCCGCATCGGCGCCCGATTGCTCAGTCATTTCGGCATCGGCAAACCGCAGGTCAGTTATTTTGAGCACAACCGCAAGGCCAAGGGTGATTATATTGCCGATCGCATCGAGGCGGGAGAAAGTTGTGCCATCATCACCGATGCCGGTACCCCCGCCATCTCTGACCCCGGCACCGACCTGGTTGCGTTGTGTGCTTCCCGCGGCATTGAAGTGGTGGGCATCCCCGGCTGCAGCGCTGTTGTCACCGCCCTGTCAGTATCCGGTATGGATACCGGCCGCTTCACCTTTGAAGGCTTTCTCTCCACCAACAACAAAAACCGTCGGGAACATCTGACCGAGGTAAAGAATGAAAAACGCACCATGGTTTTTTATGAAGCGCCGCACAAACTGCTGCGCACCCTGGAAGATATGCTGGAGGCTTGGGGTGACCGCCCCATTGCCCTTTGCCGGGAACTGACCAAGCTGTATGAAGAAGTCCGACGCACAACGCTGGCGGAAGCAGTGGATTATTACCGGGAAAACGCACCCCGCGGTGAGTTTGTATTGGTCATCGGCGGCTGCACTGCGCCGACAGAGCCCGAAAACCCAGTAGATCTGCTGGATGAAGTGCAGCAGCGGCTGGAAGATGGTATGAGTCTGATGAGTGCGGTGAAAGAAGTATCCCGCTTGCACAACAGTCCCAAAAATGCCCTTTACCGTCAGGCGCTGGAACGCTTTGGCGATCAGTAACCGGAAGGAGCTATTATGGAACAGCTTCCCCCCATGAAAATTATTGCCCGGATTCGTACCGACTTCCCCACCAAATTCGGTATTCCCCGCCAACCCCGGCTGGCCGAACATCTTCAGGCAGCCATTGTACTGGAACCGGAATACCGCGACCGCAACGCGTTGCGGGGGCTTCAGGACTTTTCTCACATCTGGCTGGTATGGCAGTTTTCTGAGGCTGTGCGGGACACCTGGTCTCCCATGGTCAAGCCTCCCAGATTGGGCGGAAACAAGCGGATGGGTGTCTTTGCTACTCGCTCCCCCTTCCGTCCCAACCCCATCGGTCTGTCTGCAGTCAAGCTGTTGGGAATTGGAGATGAGCCCGGTTTGGGACCGGTGCTGTATGTATCCGGCGCCGACCTGATGGACGGAACTCCGATTTTCGACATCAAGCCTTACCTGCCTTTGGCCGACTGCATTCCCGAAGCCACCGACGGCTTTGCCGCCGAGACAAGAGATCACCGGCTGCAAGTAGTATTTCCGCAAAACTGGCTGGAAATGATTCCGGAATCAAAGCGACCTGCTTTGTTTGAGGTGTTGGAACAAGATCCCCGCCCCGGCTACCAGGACGATCCCACCCGCCGATATGGATTCGCCTTTTCCGGTGCAGATGTGCGCTTCACAGTAGAAAATGACACACTGACGGTCTGCGAGATCGTTCCGTTATCCGAACTGTAGCAAAAAAACACACTGTTCCAACGAACAGTGTGTTTTTTATGCTCTTTTGCTTATAATACTCCAGTGAGGAAGATCTCGATGCCGATGGCGATCAAAATTACACCGCCAAAGATGCTGGCCTTTCCGGCCAGTTTTGTACCAAACTTCTTGCCGATGGCAATGCCGCCCAGGCAGATTACAAAAGTAACTGCCGCAATCAATGCAGCGCAGACCAACGCCATGAGCAGATTGTATTCTGCAATGGTAAAGCCAACAGACAGGGCATCAATCGAAGTTGCAATACCCTGAACCATCAGCAAGCCGATGCCGGCAGCCTCAGGGCCTTCACAATCGGCCTCACCGCCGCGGATACCCTCCAGCAGCATCTTTCCGCCGATCAAGCACAACAGCACCAGGGCAATCCAAGGGATCAGTGTTTCAAACGCAGTAAAGTACTGCATGACGGTATGTACGCAAACCCATCCGATCAACGGCATCAAACCCTGGAACACACTGAACACACCGGCCATTACGGTCATGCGACTTTTTTTCATACACGGTTCATTCAATCCGTTTGCCAGCGACACCGAAAAAGCATCCATAGCAAGGCCGATACCCAGCAAAACGCTGTTAAAGAAAAACGCAAAACTCCAGTCCATGCAGTCCTCTCCCTACGCAAAACAGTTTTGGTAATCTGTCCCAAAATCATGTTTTACTATAACAAACGCCACAATTTCTGTCAAGGAGCGCAGCAAATGTAACGATTTGTTTCCATTTGTTCCAAGGAATTTAACGATTCTGTCCTTGACCATCCACCAAAATGTGCATATAATAAAAATAATGTGGGAAAATGTTTCCTATAGACTCCCAAGGAGGGATGATTTGTGCAAATGACAGATGTAACAACCATTGATACACATATTCTGAGCCAGCTGAACTGGGTGCTGGAGCATGCGCAACTGCCTCTGGTTGCTGACCTGCCGGCATCGGAAGTGCGGCTGGATGCGCTGTTGCCCGACGCCAAGGCCATGAAGACGTTGCTGCGTCGGTTGGAGCAGGCAATCGGCTATCCTCTGCCTGCCAATTGCAACCCTGTTGCTGTGGCGGATTTGCGTGATGCGCTGCAACAGACACTGGCGTACAAGCGGCAGATGGCATCTAAAATCATTACAGTGCCCAATATCCTCAGCTTAATCCGCTTGGTCATCATCCCCGTGTATGCGGTGATGTACCTGCGAGCCGATTCGGCTTCTGATTATTATGCCGCCGGCATTCTGTTGGCACTATCCTGCCTGACAGACCTTTTCGACGGCTTCATCGCCCGCCGATTCCGCCAGATTTCCACTTTGGGCAAGTTGCTGGATCCCGTGGCAGACAAACTGACCCAGTGTACCATGCTGCTGTGTCTGGCCAGTACCTATCCGGTTCTGTGGGGTCTGTGGGGGCTGTTCTTTGTGAAAGAACTGTTCCAGCTGATTGCCACCTGCTGGCATTTGAAACACGGACAAATGCTGAATGGGGCTTTGATGGCAGGCAAAGTTTGTACCAATGTGCTGTTTATCTCTGCTATTTTAATGGTGCTGTTCCCCAACATGTCCGTCTCTTTCCGCAACGGATTGATCGGATTGTGCACCGTGTTTCTGCTGATCTCCTTCTTCGCATATTTCCGTGCGTATGTAGGAAAGTCCAAGAAAGTGCAGAAGTTCTAAAAGACTGCAGTCACGTTTATCAAAATAACAAGCCGGTGCATGTGCACCGGCTTTTGTTTTATAGTCCGTGTTTCTGATAATAGGCATCCAGTTGCCGCTGGTTGCGGATCAAAGTAACTTTTTCCCCATAATTCTGCAGCACTTCCGCAAACAACGGGTCATGGGACTTGGGACCCTCCCATAAGATCCAACGGATGAACTCGGCATCCATCTTTTCTTCACAGCCCACCGTCATAGACGGCCGACTCTTGCCCTTGTATGTCCGATACCGTTTCCAGGCTCGGCAAAGGCATGCAAGACGGTGAAACCGCAACATCACAATGCTGTCGGCCTCTTCCATTCGCCGTGTGAAGTGTTGCCGTTTGTAATTGCCGTCGATCACCCATCCGTCTTCTGCATATTTCTCCAGAAAAGCGCCCACAATGGCGCTGGTTTCTTCCCGCGGGCGGGATTTCCAGCCGGGCAGATGATGCACCGTATCCAGATACAGAACCGGAAGCGCATATTTTTGACTAAGTTTCTCTGCCAAAGTGGATTTTCCGCAGCCGCAATACCCAACAATCGCAATTTTCATACTGTTTCCATTCAACTTTCTGCTTTAAACCGGCTCTTTTTGCAGCAGCTGCTCCAAACAAGTGCAGCGTTTGCTTCCAATATAACCGCGATCACCGCAATGGGGACAATCGGGCTGGTCGGACAGCCAATCTGCCGGATGTCCCAAGCGGGTCAGAATGCCCCGCTGACGGTCCAACAGCATCAGCCGCTGCTGCTCCAGTTTCTGCCGTTCCTCACCGCTTCCGCACCGTGCCATACGGGATGCGCACAGGCGCAGGGCGCTTTCATTATCCCGGAACTCCGGTGATACACCGCGAAGGGTCTCCAGTTTTGTTTGCAGCGCTCGTTCACGCTGCAGGCGCTTTTGCTCCAAGTGCCGCAGAATGCGTCGTTCGGCACTTTCTGCCTGGGGCTGTGTTGCCACAGCGGGCTTGTTTCCCGCAGGACGCTGATCCTTTTGTTCCACATCCTGCCGGTTTTTCAGCCCCTGTGCGTGCCAGTTCTCTAAAATCTTATGTAAGTAGTTCCAATTCAGCTGACCTTTTTGCACCACGGTGCGATCATAAGCCAGCTCCAGCAGTTCCTTTGTCACACCCCAGGTGCGCCACTGATCGATATATTTCTTTTGTGTTTCGGTGGCGCCGTGTCCGGTCTGTCCCAGCAGCCGCAACACGCCGGACTCATAGCTGCGCCAACGGCGCAGAGCCTCTAAATGCTCACTTGCCTGGGCAAAAGTAAGAATGCCTTTGTTGTGCCACTGATAGGCTTCTCTCTGAATATTGTGAATGCTGAAATGTCCGCTTTCCTGACACCAGCCGATCAGCAGCCCCAGCACGTTGGCAGGCATATTCAAGCTCTGGTATACCTCCAGCAGGATGCTCATTTCCCGTTGGGTCATCTGCCTGCCCTTACACTGTTCGAAATAATCGCACAGGCCGGCAAATGCGGTATCTTCTCTGCGGGACAGCAGCAGCTCGGCAGGATCTGCCATGGTTGTTCCACGCACCGGAGGTTTCACACCGTCCCGCACCAGGTCAAACACAGTCAGCATCTGCAGCGCTTTTTCCAGACGGGCAGTCTCCCATTCCAAATGCCGCGCGATCTGTTCGGGTGTCGCACTGCCGCCCCCGGCATAAATGCAGGCATAGACAAGGGCGCAATCAGGCTGCTTGATCTGTGCCAGTATACGCAGAGATTCTTCTGCGGACTTTGCAAGTGTCAACTGCTCCATTCCCATTTCGCGCCCTCCTTTTACACAATTTGTCGTTTCTTTTCCGATTATATCAAAAAACTCTTTTTTCGTAAAGCAAAAAAGGGTGGAAATTTCATGAGAACCTTGTTATACTGATAGTGTGGTAAATATGCTTTACTTTTCACGAAAGGTGGTCTTTCTCATCGCACAGTTTTCCGCCATGATTTTCCCCGCTATGAACGAGGATTTTTTCGACATCGAACTGCTTTCCTGTCCGGTGTCTCAGCATATCGCATACCAGATTTCTTTGGCCGGTGGCGATGCCGCCATGGCTTCTCGCAGAGAACCCATGCCCGCGAACTGTATCACCGCTGACAGCTTTTGGGCGGACAAGTCCGCTCAGCAGCAGGTACTGCTCTTCTTTATGCCCGCCCCCTCCGTCAGCGCCGACACCATTCGCAAACTGACCGAGGCCCAGGCACCCGCAGTGCTGATGGCCGGCAAGACCGTTTTGGCCGCTTGGGGCACCTATGCGCAGCTGAAGGAACTGGACATTCTGAATGTACCCGATACCATGGCCAAAATCCCGGCTGCTCCCGGTGAAGGTCTGGTGATTTCGGATACCGAAACCGCCTACGCCGCGCAGGAGGGTCTGCGCCGCCAAATCAACATGCGCCATATGAAAAATGGTGTTATGCTGGTGGATCCGGCCTCTACCCATATTTCTCCTATGGCCAGCATTGGCAAAGGAACTTATGTGCTTCCCGGTTGCCTGATCTACGGCAAAACGGCCATTGGCACAGGCTGCCGCATCGGCCCCAACGCCATGCTGACTGACGCTGTCATCGGTGACAAGGTTACTGTCAACGCATCGCAGATCAGTGAAAGCTCCATTGGCAGTGGCACCACCGTGGGACCCTTTGCCTATGTGCGTCCCGGCTGC
This sequence comes from Oscillospiraceae bacterium, assembly GCA_045636925.1. Classification (GTDB taxonomy): domain Bacteria; phylum Bacillota; class Clostridia; order Oscillospirales; family Butyricicoccaceae; genus JAZTYK01. The sequence continues at coordinate 8,343 of JAZTYK010000012.1, read as the reverse complement.
GCAGTTGGCGAAAAATGCCGCATCGGTGATTTTGTGGAACTGAAGAAGGCCGAGATCGGCAATGGTACCAAGGTCTCGCATCTGACCTATCTGGGAGATGCCAAACTTGGTGAAAGGATCAACGTAGGTTGTGGTGTCGTCACCGTCAACTACGATGGCAAAAACAAGTTTGTAACTGAAGTGGAAGACGGCAGTTTTGTAGGCTGCAACGTCAATCTGGTAGCACCTGTCCATGTGGGCAAGGATGTTTATATTGCCGCCGGCAGCACTGTCACCGACGATCTGCCCGATGAGGCATTGTTTGTTGCCCGCAGCCGTGGCACCATCAAAGAGGGATGGGTACGGCAGCGGAAGGAATCCGGCAAGTTGTAAGCCGCAGTAACACAGTCGTAAATATTTTTTCACATAACAATTAAAACCAATGGGGGTAATTCACATGATTTCTCACGGCACCAAGATCAAAGTATTTACCGGCAACTCCAACGCACCTCTGGCCAAGGCCATCGCCGCCAAGCTGGGCGTCGAACTGAGCGAAGCCAGCGTCACCAAGTTCTCCGACGGTGAGATCTCCGTCTCCATCGGCGAAACTGTTCGTGGCGTAGACGTATTCGTGGTTCAGTCCACCTGCAGCCCCGTCAACGACAACTTCATGGAACTGCTGATCATGATCGATGCTTTCCGTCGCGCTTCTGCCGGCCGTATCACTGCTGTTATGCCCTATTTCGGTTATGCACGTCAGGATCGTAAGAGCAAGGCCCGTGATCCCATCTCTGCCAAGCTGTGCGCACAGATGCTGGAAGCCGCCGGTGCTGACCGCGTGCTGACCATGGACCTGCATGCTTCTCAGATTCAGGGCTTCTTTGACATTCCCGTAGACAATCTGCTGGGTACCAGCGTGCTGATGCCTTACTTCATCGATACCATCGGCAAGCACAGCGGCGAGTATGTCATCGTCTCCCCCGACCTGGGCAGTGTTACCCGTGCCCGCAAGTTTACCGAAAAGCTGGATCTGCCTCTGGCAATTGTTGACAAGCGCCGTCAGCGCGCCAACGTTTCCGAGGTTATGAATATCATCGGTGACGTCCGTGACAAGAAGGTTCTGCTGGTTGACGACATGATCGACACCGCCGGCACCCTGTGCAACGCTGCCAAGGCTCTGATGGAAATCGGCGGCGCAAAGGAAGTTTATGCCTGTGCTTCTCACGGTGTTCTGTCCGGCCCCGCCATCGAGCGCATTCAGGCCAGTGTGCTGAAGGAAGTGTACATCCTGGATACCGTACCTCTGAGCGAAGAAAAGCAGATCGACAAGATCAAGGTTCTGCCTGTTGCCGATATGTTCGCTGAGGCCATCCGCCGCATCTACGAAGAAACTCCCGTTTCCGACCTGTTCAACTAAGATCGAAAAGAGGTCATCCCTATTTTCAGACGCAAGAAAGTGGCCGTTGCGCAAACGGCAGACTATTTAATCGTCGGTCTGGGTAATCCCGGCCGTCAATATGAGGCAACCCGGCATAACGCCGGGTTCCTTGCTCTTGACCTTTTGGCAGAGCGCCTGGGCACCGGCGCCATCCGCACCGCCAAATGCAAGGCGCTCATTGCCAGCGGCAACTATGCAGGCAAAGCGCTGGTGCTGGTGAAGCCCCAGACTTATATGAACCTGTCCGGTGAAGCTGTGCGCGATCTGGCAAGCGCCTATCACGTTCCCCCCGAGCGCATCATCGTGGTCTTTGACGACCTGGATCTTGCTCCCGGGCGGATTCGTGTGCGCAAAAGCGGCTCTGCCGGTGGACACAATGGCATCAAGAGCATTATTTATCAGTTAAACTCTGACCAGTTCCCCCGTGTCAAGATCGGCATCGGCGATCCCGAGCGCAGCCGTGACAACCGGGAGGATACTGCCGATTTTGTTTTGTCCGCCCTGTCCAGCGACAGTTATGAAGGTGTGAAAGCTGCACCCCAGGCCGTACTGGATATCATTGAACAGGGCGTGGACTTTGCCATGCAGCGGGCTAACAGCAAAAAGCCCGCTGATACGCAGAAAGGAGTCTGAAGCATGATTCTGATTAAAAACGGATATGTAAAACCTATGGACGCTGCCGATATCCCCGGTGGTGACGTACTGCTGCAGGACGGAAAAATCGTAGCCGTAGGCAAAGATCTTTCCGCACCCGAAGGCGCACAGGTCATTGATGCGGGTGGCCGCCTGGTGACCCCCGGCTGTATCGACGCACACTGCCACATCGGTCTGGACAATCAGGGCATGGGCATCGAAGGGCGAGACTACAATGAGATTGTTGATCCCGTAACGCCCCACCTGCGTGCCATTGATTCCATCAATCCCATGGATGAGGCATTCGCCCTGGGTCTGGCTGCCGGTGTTACCACCGTCGTTACCGGTCCGGGCAGCGCAAATGTCATTGGTGGCACTTTTGCTGCCATCAAGTTGTTCGGCAAGCGTGTGGACAACATGATCCTCCGCCAGCCGGTTGCCATGAAGATTGCCTTTGGCGAAAACCCCAAACGTTGCTATCGGGATCTGAAAAAGAGCCCCCAGACCCGCATGGGTACTGCCGCGGTTCTGCGAGAGGCACTGTTTAAGGCACAGCGGTATCTGGCTGATAAGGAAGCCGGTAAGAATCCTGCTTTTGATATGAAGATGGAAGCGCTGATCCCCGTCCTGAAGAAGGAGATTCCGCTGAAGGCTCATGCCCATCGGGCAGATGACATCTTCACTTCTATCCGCATTGCCAAGGAGTTTGATGTAAACATCACGCTGGATCACTGCACCGATGGTGCACTCATTGTAGATGAGCTGAGCAAAGAAGGTCTGCCCGCCTTTGTTGGCCCCACCTTTGGCGGCAAGAGCAAAATCGAACTGCAGAACAAGAGCTTTGATACCTGCCGGGTGCTGGCAGAAGCCGGCGTTCCCTTTGCCATCATCACCGATGCACCGGTCATTCCCATCCAGCACCTGCCCATGTGCGCCGGTCTTGCCGTTACCGCCGGTCTGGATCAGGAAGAAGGCTGGAAGGCCATTACCATCTATCCCGCCCGCTACACCGGCATCGGCGACCGAGTGGGCAGCCTCACCGCAGGCAAGGACGGCGATGTGGTCATTTGGGAAGGCAATCCCCTGCGCGATCTGTGGGCACACCCCGCCTATGTCTTTGTAGACGGAAAGCTGGCTCATCAGGCATAATTTGATACGACAGTTTTCGGCATACCCCGTCTCTTTTTGAGACGGGGCATTGCCCGTTTCACCAAGGAGGATCTTCATGGAAACCCTGCTGCGATTTCTAAGTAACATTCCTGAATACAACAGCCTGCTGACTGCGTTGCAGGAGGGTTACGGCGTCGTCAGCCTGTATGGCATGGCGCCGGTGCATCGGGCGCATTTTACCGCTGCCCTGCTGCGGGATCTTCCGTCGCGCACGTTTTGCGTGCTGTTCCGGGATGAGCCTGCCGCCCGTGCCTTTGCAGGAGATCTGGACAGTCTGACCGGTACTGCACCGGCGATCCTGCCCAGCCGCGACTTTATCTTCCATCCCATGGAGGGTGCTTCCCGCGAATATGAGCAGCAGCGATTGCAGGCGCTATATGCCACGCGCACCGGCAAGAGCCGGGTTTTGTGCGCACCGGCCGATGGCATGATGCTGCGCACGTTACCCCCCGAATTGTTGGAGCAAGCATCGGTCACACTGCGAAATGACGGCATCTACGATGTGCAGGATATTTGCGCCCGTCTGATTGCGGCAGGCTATACCCGCGATAACCAAGTCGAGGGGCCCGGTCAGTTTGCCTTGCGCGGCGGTATTCTGGACGTCTTTCCTGCCGGTGCACAGCAGCCCATCCGCGCGGAGTTCTTTGGCGACGAGATTGATTCCCTTGGCACCTTCGACCCCATGACCCAGCGGCGCAGCCGTGCCATTCGGGAAGTTGTTCTTCTGCCCACACGTGAGGCGCTTCCGCATCTGGCACCCGGCGGCATTCCCGGGCTGTTTACCGCGATGGAAAAGCAAAAGAACCGCAAGAATTGCTCGGATTTGTTAAAACAAACCCTTACCGAGGATCAGGATCGGCTGCGGAATGAGGGTCTTTTTGCTGCCGCAGACCGCTATCTTCCGCTGATTTATCCGGACTTTCACAGTGCCTTCTCCTATCTGCCTGCAGATACGATTTTCTTAAGTTGTGATACGCCTGCGGTGCTGGAATGTGCCAAGGGGCTGACCCATCGGCAAACTGAGGATATCACCCATCTTTTGGAAAACGGTGTGCTGGCTCCCAGCCGCAGTGGATATGCCATGGATGACCGGGAGTTTACTTCCCGTTTGGAAACCTGCACAGTTCTGATGGACAGTTTCCTCACTGCCACCACCGGATTTTTACCCAAAGTCCTGCTAAATTTGAATGCAAAGCAGCTGCCGGCCTATGGCGGCAGTTTAGAAACTGCCCTGCGGGATCTGGAGAGTTATTTGCGCCTGGGCTATACGGTATACGCCCTTACCGGCGGCAAAGTGCGCGCACAAAGTCTCAGCGCGCTTTTAATGCAGCATGAACTCCCCTGCACTGCCGACGCTGCCCAGGTCGGTCCCGGAAAGGTCTGCGTCCTGCCGATTGCGTTGTCTGCGGGCATGGAATACCCCCTTGCCAAGGTTGCCATTCTCTGCGAAGGGCAGCCCAACAAGCGCCCCCGTACCAAAAAGGCTAATACCAACCGTGACCACCTGAAAAGCTTTTCTGACCTGCATCCCGGTGACCTGGTGGTGCACCAGCACCACGGCATCGGCCGGTTTGTGGGTGTGGAACGGATTCAAGTGGAAAAAGTCTGGCGTGATTATATGAAGATCGCCTTTGCCGGTACTGACTATGTGTATGTACCTGCAACGGCACTGGATCTGGTGAGCAAATATATCGGTGCTGCCGATACTGCCGCCGTAAAGCTGTCGAAGTTGGGCGGCAATGCCTGGCAAAAGACCAAGCAGCGAGCCAAGAAAGCCGCTTTGGATCTGGCAGAAGGCCTGATCAAGCTGTATGCCCAGCGGCAAAAGCAGCCGGGCTTTGCCTTTCTGCCCGACGATGACTGGCAGCGGGGTTTTGAAGAAGCCTTCCCTTATGAAGAAACAGAAGATCAGCTGATTTGCGCCCAAGAGATCAAGCGGGATATGCAGCGCCCGCATCCCATGGATCGCCTGCTTTGCGGCGACGTGGGGTTCGGCAAAACCGAAGTGGCCTTTCGCGCCATTATGAAATGTGTGCTTTCCGGAAAGCAGGCCGCCATTCTGGTGCCCACCACCGTGCTGGCCCGACAGCATTACATCAGTGCTGTGCAGCGTTTTTCTGGCTATCCCATTAAGGTAGAAATGATGAGCCGTTTCCGTACCCCGCAGCAGTTGGCAGAAACCGCTCGCCATGCGAAAAATGGCAGCTGCGACCTGCTGATCGGTACGCATCGCATCCTGCAGAAGGATGTTAATTTCAAGCGGTTGGGGCTTTTGGTCATCGATGAAGAACAGCGCTTTGGTGTTGCGCACAAAGAGCGCATCAAGCAGTTGGCCACCGACATCGATGTGCTGACGCTTTCCGCCACCCCCATTCCCCGCACCTTGAACATGGCGCTGTCCGGCATCCGTGACATGAGCGTGCTGGAAGAGCCCCCCATGGGGCGTCAGCCGGTACAGACCTATGTGCTGGAGCACAACGACGCCATTGTGCGGGATGCCATTCGCCGGGAATTGAACCGCGGCGGTCAGGTCTATTATCTGCACAACCGCATCGACTCCATCAGCAGCGTGGCAAAAAAACTGCAAGACAGCTTTCCCGACGCCACTGTGGCGGTTGCGCACGGCCGTATGGGTGAAGAGGCCATGAGCGACGTCATGAGCCGTATGTACGCCGGCGAGATCTCGATTTTGGTGTGCACCACCATCATCGAGACCGGTGTGGATATTGCAAACGTCAATACACTGATCATTGAAGATGCCGATTATATGGGGCTGGCGCAGCTGCATCAGATCCGCGGACGTGTGGGGCGCAGCAGCCGTCACGCCTATGCGTATCTGACCTATCGCCGGGGCAAGACCCTCAGCGAAGTATCCCAAAAGCGGTTGTCTGCCATTCGCGAGTTTGCTGAGTTCGGCTCCGGCTTTAAGATCGCCATGCGCGATCTTGAGATCCGGGGTGCCGGCAACGTGCTGGGCGCAGAACAAAGCGGACATATGATGGATGTAGGCTATGATCTGTACCTGCAGCTTCTGGAAGAAGCCACCCATGAGCTAAAGGGCGAAGCCCCGGCAAAGCGCACCGACTGCGCCGCAGACATTCTGGTGTCTGCCGGTCTGCCCCAAAATTATGTGGAAGACGCCGCTACCCGCGTGGATCTGTATCGGCGTATTGCCATGATCACCGACAAAGACGACTACATGGATCTGCAGGACGAACTGCTGGACCGCTTCGGTGACCTGCCCGCCTCCGCCCAGGCCCTGCTGGACATTGCCCTGCTGCGGGCCGACGCTACAGCGGCAGGTGTTTCGGAGATCAGCCAAAAGAACGGCAGCCTGCAGGTGTTTTTTGCACCCGAGGCCATGGAAGGTGCTTCCCGCGCCTGCGATGTGCGCGCCTTCCACAGCCGCATTTTGATGACCTTTGGCGAGCGCCCCTGCGTCACACTGAAACTGAAACCCGGCGAGGATTCCCTGCGGGCATCTCAGCAGATCATCGAAGCCTTTGGCTCGCTTGCACCCCGCGCAAACGGATAAGGCATCGTCAGCTTTCGCCTTTACACAGCAATGAAACTATGGTAAAATAAGAACATCTATTTTGCAATTTTACCTGTTGCGCCTGCCAAAGGCCACGCAAGTGAGGTTTTTATGAAACGACTGTTATCTTTTTTGTTAATTTGTGCATTGGCTGTTTCTCTGTGTGCCTGTGTCACCAGTCCCACCGCGGTGAAGGTCAATGGATCTTCCATCGACGCATCTGAGGTGGCATTTTACCTGCACGCAAATCGTGATGCGGGACGCTTGGCCGATGTGAAAGCGGCTGCTTTGGAGCAAATCACAACCGCCGAGCTGGTACGGCAAAAATGCAAATCCATGAATCTGACCTTGTCCAAAACACAAAAGCAAACGCTGAAGCAGGAGAAAAAAGATCTTGTGGAAAGTCTGGGCGGCACAGCAGCCTATCTGGATTATCTGAACAGCTCGTATCTGACGGATCGGAGTTATGATAAGTTCCAGGAGAACGCACTGTACTACCAGATGCTTTACGGTGCAATTTTGGAGAAGAATCAAGATCGCTTTACCAGTGAATATCTGCGCCAATACTTTGCCGCCAACTACATTGCTGTGCAATACATCGCCATCAGCCGCCTGGATAACGACGGCAATCCCTTGGATGAGGACACTGACAATGCCCAGCGCGCCAAAGCCGAGCAGGCTCTAAGCGCCATGATGGCAGACAATGCCAACTACTCTGCGATTATCGAAGAGTATAACGAAGACCCTGAAATGATCGGTCTGACTGAGCCTTTGGTCATGCCCCGCAGCGTTGTGCAGGACGATTACAAGTTCCTGCTGCCTGCGTTCGAGTTAAATGCCGGTGATTTTGACGGCATTTACACCACTGACGAAGGCTACTATATTTTGATCCGCTATGCAGTCTCTGCCAACTATTACAGCGAGCACCAGGAAGAAATCTATGAGAACGCACTGGATGCAGCCTTTATGGAGCAGATGAATGCCTGGAAGAAATCCAGCTCCATTTCCACCACCAAAGTCTTTGGCGAGATGACTCTGGAGAACCTTAGTGATTATCTGAAATAACAATATGCCCTCCTGCCGCATTGGCGGCAGGAGGGTGTTTTTTACCCGTGCAACGGTTCGTTTCGGTTTTTCCCGCATCAGTTGGCTGACATTTTATACAGAATACGCTACAATCAAGGCAAGATCCCCCAATAGGAGGTGCTTCCTTATGACCTTTGGACAAAAACTGCAGCAGCTGCGCCGGGCTCGGGGTATGTCCCAGGAAGACCTGGCCGGGCAGCTTTCGGTGACCCGGCAGACCATCTCCAAATGGGAGCTGGATCAGTCCACACCAGATCTGCCCTACCTGGCCGCCATCAGTGACCTGTTTGCGGTCAGCACCGATTATCTCATCAAAGAGCAGGATGCCCCCAAAGACTCTGCGCCGCAGATTTCTCAGGCGGATATGGATGCACTGCTGACCAAGCTCCAGCGAAAGCGCCCCTCTGCCAGACAGGTGTTTATCACGCTGTTTCTTGTCTGTCTGGCCGGCATTGTGTCTCCAATGTTGTTGTGGACACTTGCTGAAATATTCCATCTGAAT
>JAZTYK010000011.1:0-4401 GCA_045636925.1 Oscillospiraceae bacterium | reverse complement strand
GAGGTCATGGAAGAAGTAGGCCTGCCGGTTAAGAACATCCGCTATTACAAAAGCCAGCCCTGGGGCATTGCCGGCAACCTGTCGGTGGGCTATTTCTGCGATCTGGACGGGGATAATGACACCGTCACCCTGGACGAAACCGAGCTGGCCTCTGCCGAATGGTTCTCCCGTGACAGCATTCCCGCAGAGGACGATGGCATCAGCCTGACCCGTGAGATGATCCGCCTGTTCCAGGAGGGCAACGAGCCGAAGTAAAACATATACAGCCTATGCCGAGTGGCCCTTTCCATAGAAATGGCCACTCGTCTTTTTTATTTTGCCTTCCCTGCCTGCACTTCCTCAAACCGCTGCAGGATCTCACGCAGCCGCTCCGGCAACCGGGCACGGCATTCTGCCTTCAGTTCCTCCGGCACACCGTAAAAACCCTCGGCCATGCTGCCGGCAATGGCAGTGAGGGTGTCGCAGTCGCCACCCAGGGATACTGCCGTGCGGATCACGTCCTCAAAGCTTTCTCCCTCCAAAAAAGCGGTGATGGCTTCGGGCACGGTTTCCTGACAGGACTCCACGTGATGATACGCAGGTCGGATCTGGTTGCAGGTGCGGCTTAGATCATAGCCGAACTCACCTGTGATGTACACCTTGATCTCGGCCTTGCTGTGTCCTGTCCGTGCCAGAAAGATGGCGCTGGCCGTGGCCTCTGCGCCTTTCACGCCTTCGGGATGATTGTGACTCACCTCTGCGGAAAGCCGTGCCATTTTCCGCACGGTTGCAAGGTCGTCATACAGCCAAGCCGCCGCGGATACGCGCATGGCGCTGCCGTTGCCCCAGCTGTCATAGGGCTGGGGATTTTCTTTCATCAGCCAGCGGGCAAATCCGTAGCCGTAGCCGGCGTTGGGATAGGCTCTGCCCCAGCGCTGCAGGGCAGATACCAGACGGCTGCGGATGGCATCGTCGGATTCACCGGGCCGGGTGTCCATCAGCGCCTCTGCCACCGCCAGGGTCATGACGCTGTCGTCGGTATATTTGGAATGGCGGGAAAAGAGCGGAAACTCCTTGCTCTTGTTTCCCATATCAAACTCATAAGGGCTGCCGATGATATCGCCCAAAATTGCGCCAAACATATTATTTCCCCCTTCTTCTGTAATCTTCGTCGATGCGCGCCTTCCAATCCGAAGGCATGGAGCGGGATGCGCGCACATGGGCCACCACATCACCGATGACCTCATAATTCAGCGCCGTACCCTTCTCATCGCAATGATAATCCGCGGCACGGTCTGCATCAATGCCAAACCGGGCAGCTTCCCGGGCGGCATCGATGTTGGCGCCAAGGAACAAAAACTCCCAGCCGTGCTTGCTCTTTTGCTGCTCGATCATCTGGCGCACCTTTTCATAGGTGTACTTGCGGCTGGCATTTTCCATGCCGTCGGTGGTGATGATGAACAGCGTCTTTTCCGGCCGGTCCTCGGGTCTGGCATATTTGTGCACCATGCCGATATGCTTGATGGCGCCGCCGATGGCATCCAGCAGTGCGGTGGTGCCGCCCACATGGTATTCTTCTTCGGTCATGGGCTGCACCTCTGTCAGCGGCACACGGTCATGAATGACCTGACTGTAACTGTTAAAAAGCACGGTGCTGACCAGCGCCTCGCCCACCTGCTGTTTCTGCTTTTGCAGCATGCTGTTGAACCCGCCGATGGTGTCCTGCTCCAAGCCGCACATAGAACCGCTGCGATCCAAAATAAAAACCAATTCTGTCATGTAAAAAACCTCCTCATAGTCTGTTGTTTCTTGCTTGCAACTGTATGATAAGGCATTTTTCACATGATTTGGTCAACCGGCAGGTGACCTTTTAAAAGTTCCTAAAAAAGCAAAGATCGCCCGTGGTTTCCCATGGGCGATCTGTTTTTTTGTCTTTATACCTGATCCAGATATGCGCAGGCTGCGGTAGCGGCAATGGCACCGTCGGACGCTGCGGTCACCACCTGACGGATGCGCTTGCTGCGGCAGTCGCCAGCCACAAATACACCGGGGGTGCCGGCTCTGCAATCCTCACCGGCATCAAAGTAACCCCAATCGTTCAGCTTTGCATGCTGGGCAAAGGGTTCGTTTTCGGGCATCAGACCCACTGCCAGGAAGGCACCGTCCACGTGGATGCTCCACTCCTCACCGGTTTCGGTGTTCTGCAGACGCAGGCCGCTGAGCGCGCCGTTTTCGGTTTCATAAGCCACCACAACGGTGCTGAAGAATGCCGAAACATTCTCCTTTTTCATCAGTGCTTCCGACAGTTTTTTCTCGCCGGTGAAGTCACTGAGGTTCTGCACCACAGTGACTTTGGTACACACTTCGCTGAGCAGCAGTGCTTCCTGCAGGGCAGAGTTGCCGCCGCCGATCATCGCCACTTCCTGACCGGCATAGAATGCGCCGTCACACACCGCGCAGAAGGAAAGGCCGTTGCCGATGAGTTCTTCTTCGCCCTCGAGACCCAACAGGCGGTGCTTGACGCCCAGCGCCAGGATCACGGACTTTCCTTCAAATGTATTGCCCTCTTCGGTAAAGGCTGCAAAACCGCTTTCGGTCTTTTCCAGACGCACTACGTTTTCCAGCTCTACTTCTGCGCCCAAAGCGATGGTCTGCTCGGTCAGCTTATCGGCAAACTCCGCACCGCTGATCTGCTGGGTGCCGGGGATATTCTCCACCTTGGGGGAGAATGCGATCTGGCCGCCAAAGCCGTTTTTCTCAATCACCAGCACTTGCTTGCCGGCGCGCAGGGCATAGATTGCTGCAGTCAGGCCTGCGGGGCCGCCGCCAACGATCAGAATATCGTACACAGTCAATTCCTCCATTTATCATTCACAGGGAAAAAGGCCGGGCATTGCGCCCGGGCCTTTTTATTTGTTTGTTACAGAGAAGCCAGATACTTCTTGATTTCAGGCACGCTGTAGTGCAGCACGTGGTTTTCACCGTCGGTAAGCACCAGAGTGGGTGCGCCCTTGATGCCGTACTGCTTGCACAGTTCCAGCTGCTCGTCGGCGATCAACTTTTCATAAGCAACGCCGGCCTTGTTCAGCAGCGTCTCAGCCACGCGGCAGTTGGGGCAGGTCACGCGGGAGAACAGGATGGCCTTGACGCCGGTTTCCTTCACCTGAGGTGCAGCCTGCACTTCTTCGGCCACCTTGATCACGGGCACGGGTTGTGCCTCGCAGACAGGTGCAGACTTCTTCAGCACAGAAGTGCCTACATTGTACACCACACGGTCCTTGTACTCCTGGCTCTTACCGTCGTTCCAGTTCTGCACGGGACGGTAGTAACCGGTGATACGGCTGTACACCTCGGTCTTCTTACCGCAGTGGGGGCAGGTGAACTGCTCGCCGGCAAGATAGCCGTGCTCGGCACAGACGGAATAAGTGGGAGACAGGGTGTAGTAAGGCAGCTTGTGATTTTCTGCGATTTTACGCACCAGCGCAGCGGCAGCCTTCCAATCGGGCAGCTTTTCGCCCAGGAAGCCGTGGAACACGGTACCGGAAGTATAGCGGGTCTGCAGATCGTCCTGGATCTCCAGCGCGGTAAAGATATCCTCGGTATAGCCAACGGGCAGATGAGAAGAGTTGGTGTAGTAAGGGGTGCCGTTTTCGTTGGCGGTGATGATATCGGGGAACTCAGCCTTGTCATGCTTGGCAAAGCGATAGGTGGTGGACTCGGCAGGAGTTGCCTCCAGGTTGTACAGGTCACCGTACTTTTCCTGATAATCGCTCAGACGCTCACGCATATGATCCAGCACATCCTTGGCAAACTGCTGGGTCTTGGCATTGGTCATGTCGGCACGCAGCCACTTGGCATTCAGACCCACTTCGTTCATACCGATCAGACCGATGGTGGAGAAGTGATTGCTGAAGGTGCCCAGATAACGCTTGGTGTAGGGATACAGACCGTTTTCCATCAGACGGGTGATGACTTCGCGCTTGACCTTCAGGCTGCGGGCAGCGATGTCCATCAGCTTGTCCAGACGGGCATAGAAGTCAGCCTCGTTCTCAGCCAGGTATGCGATACGGGGCAGGTTGATGGTAACAACACCGATGGAGCCGGTGGACTCGCCGGAACCAAAGAAGCCGCCGGACTTCTTACGCAGCTCACGCAGGTCCAGACGCAGACGGCAGCACATGGAGCGCACGTCGGAGGGTTCCATATCGGAGTTGATGTAGTTGGAGAAGTAGGGAGTGCCGTACTTAGCGGTCATTTCGAACAGCAGCTTATTGTTCTCGGTCTCGGACCAGTCAAAGTTACGGGTGATGGAGTAGGTGGGGATGGGATACTGGAAGCCGCGGCCGTTAGCATCGCCCTCGATCATAATCTCGATGAAGGCCTTGTTGACCATATCCATTTCCTTCTTGCAGTCACCGTAGG
>JAZTYK010000010.1:0-53326 GCA_045636925.1 Oscillospiraceae bacterium | reverse complement strand
TGATCTTTCCGCGGAAAATGGACAAAATGGTGGTCAGACCGAGCCAGCAGTGCATGGAGGCGCTGGCCGATCCCAGAATGAAAAAGGGAGCCTGGGCCGCCGTCAGGGTGGCGCGGAAGGCGCCCAGCAGCATGGTGCCGTCAATGATGGCCTGGGGGTTGAACCAGGTGACCACGCAGGCAGAGGCAATGACCTTCAGCAGGGGCATGGACATGTCCTTTTGCTCCAACGTCGCCTTGCTGCGTACCAGACCGATACCGATCCAAATGATCACCAGACTACCGGCCAGCAGAATGATCTTTTGCAGCAGGGGCAAAGCTTCCATCAAAGCGCCAATGCCGAAGAAGCAGGCCAGAGCAAGGGTGATGTCAAAAAAGATGACGATCAGTGCAGTAAGAAATGCTTTTTTGCGGGGTTGGTTGATGGCAGAGTTGATAACGAACAGATTTTGCGTACCGATGGGAGCTACATAGCCGAGACCCAGCAGCAGACCCTGAAGATAAACAGACATAGACAGCCTCATTTCTGATTTGTTTTGGTTTTATTATAATGAATAAGTTGAACTTGCACAAGTGCTTTTGCAAAAAGTGTTATTCTCCGGCACGGCACAGCAATAAAAAGGCCTTGCTCAGATAAGAAATCACATCGGTGGGCAGCATGGCGCGGATGCCAAGGTCTTTGGCGGCCAGATCACCGGCAAGGGCATGAAGATAAACACCCAGAATCGCGCTGTGGTAAGGAAGACAACCCTGTGCCAGAAAACCGGCGATCAGACCGGCCAGCACATCACCGCTGCCGCCTTTGGCCATACCGCTGTTGGGGGCTTCCAGTTGCCAGAACCCGCCGTTGGGATTGGCAACAGTGGTGGTGCTGCCTTTTAATACGACAACCAGATTGTTGTGCACGGCAAAGGCAGAGGCAATTTCGATGGGATCCGCCAGAATCTCCTCTACCGGCAGCCCCGTCAACCGATGAAACTCCACGGCGTGGGGTGTCAGGATCAACGGTGCGTGAGTCTTTTGCAGCAGCGCAGGGTCTTTGGCCAGCAGATTCAGTGCATCCGCATCCAATACGGCCGGCACGGTCAGTGAGGGCAGCAGCGTGCGCAAAAAGGCGGCTTGGTAGGCATCGGCTCCCATTCCGCAGCCGCAGAGCAAAGCCGAGGCGCGCTGCAGACGGGGGACAAGCGTGGGAAGATCAGCAGCGGACACCGCACCTATGGTTCCGTCCAACAGGGTCAGCACGCACTCCGGATGTTGCGCCGACACGGCGGCGGCAACCTCCGGTACCGCGGCAAGGTCCACCAGTCCCACGCCGGAGCGCAAGGCACTGCCGCAGGCCATCATTGCGGCCCCGGGCATGTTGCGGCTGCCGCAGACGGCAAGAAGCCGGCCGAAGTCCCATTTTGCGCAAGACTCATTGCGCAAAGGCAGCAGCGCGGCAATATTCACCATGTGCGTGGGGTCGTAAAGCTTAAAAACCTCCACCTCGGGCACCTCCTTTTTGAGAAAACAGGGCTTGCTTTTGCCTTTTAAATGTGTTAAACTTGCTTACAAGCCTATTATTGCAAAAAAAGGCTTCTTTCGCAAGCAAAAAAGTGAAAATAATACTTGACCTTGGGTATATTTTGTGTTATTCTATCTTTACCTGTCGGGGTCTTTTTTTTATGCCCTGTTCAGGGAGGCAATAGGGTCGCATGCGACCGAATTTAAAAGGAGGTGCCGAAAAATGCGCGTTAAGGTTACGTTAGCGTGTACGGAATGCAAGCAGAGAAATTACAACACGGCCAAGAACAAGAAGAATACCCCTGACCGTCTTGAAATGAACAAGTATTGTCCTTTCTGCAGAAAGCACACCTTACACAGAGAGACCAAGTAAGGAAGAAGGTGCACTGATGGCAGAAGAGAACAAGGCTGTTGACACTTCTGTTCAGGAAGAGGCCGTACAGCCCAAGAAGAGCGATAAGGTTCAGAAGAACGACAAGAAGCCCGGCTTTTTCGGCCGCGTTGCAAAGTGGTTCCGTGAACTGAAGAGCGAAGCCAAGAAGGTCGTTTGGCCCAATGGCAAGCAGGTTGTCAAGAACACCTTGGTGGTTATCGTGGTAGCCATCGCAGTCTGCGTTCTGGTCACTGTACTGGACGTTGTCTTCGGTAGTGTTCGCGACCTGATCGCACGTCTGGTATCCTAAGGAGGTCACACATGGCGGAAAGCGCGAAATGGTATGTGGTGCACACATACTCCGGCTATGAAAACAAAGTAGCCGCAACCATCCAGAAGACTGTAGAGAACAGAAGTCTGCAGGACATCATCCTGGATATCCGCGTTCCCCTTGAGACCGTGACGGAGATCCGGGACAATGGACCCAAAGAAGTGGAACGCAAAATGTTCCCCGGTTATGTCCTCATCAAGATGGTCATGACTGACGAAAGCTGGTATGTAGTGCGGAACACCCGCGGCGTCACCAGTTTCGTAGGCCCCGGTTCCAAGCCGGTGCCCCTGACCGATGCCGAAGTTGCTTCCATGGGTGTGGAAAAGCTGGCAGAGACCAAGCTTTCTTACCAGGTTGGCGACAGCGTCAAGGTCACCGATGGTCCTCTGGACGGCTTTGTTGGTAAGGTCGACGAGATCGATCTGGCAACCAAGACTGTCAAGGTGACTGTCTCTATGTTCGGCCGGGAAACCCCGGTAGAACTCCAGTTTGGCCAGGTTGCCGCACTGGAACAGTAAGAACAAAACAAACCCCGAAACCCCCGCGTCGGTGGGAGAGCGAAAGCTCATTTTTACCACATTATTATTAGGAGGTGCACGAAAGTGGCACAAAAGGTAGTAGGTTTGATTAAACTGCAGATCCCCGCAGGCCGAGCAACCCCCGCTCCCCCTGTTGGTCCCGCTCTGGGCCAGCACGGTGTCAACATCATGCAGTTTACCAAGGAATTTAACGAGCGTACCAAGAACATGGGCGATCTGATCATCCCCGTTGTTATCACCGTTTACGCTGACCGTTCCTTCTCTTTCATCACGAAGACTCCCCCCGCAGCCGTTCTGATCAAGAAGGCTTGCAACATCAAGAGCGGTTCCGGCGTCCCCAACAAGACCAAGGTCGCTGAGATCAGCATCGAAGACGTTCGCGCCATCGCCGAGCAGAAGATGCCCGACCTGAACGCTGCCAGCGTGGAAGCTGCCATGAGCATGATTGCCGGCACTGCCCGCAGCATGGGTGTTGTTGTTAAGGAGTAATTTCTTAACACACCCGATCACTCAGGCATAAATTGTAATTTGAGAGTGCGGCGAGTTTAGAGCCGCAAATGTGGGAGGACCAAAGGTCCGAACAACCACTATAAGGAGGAAATGAAACAACATGCGCAAAGGTAAGAATTATGTAGAGAGCGCAAAGCTGGTTGAGCGTGCAAAGCTGTATGATCCCAGCGAAGCTTTCGATACCATGCTGAAGACCGCAAAGGCTAAGTTCGATGAGACCGTTGAGCTGCACGTCAAGCTGGGTGTTGACTCCCGTCACGCTGACCAGCAGGTTCGTGGCGCTATCGTTCTGCCCCATGGTACCGGCAAGAAGATCCGTGTTCTGGTGTTCGCTAAGGGCGCTAAGGCTGACGAAGCTCGTGAGGCCGGTGCTGATTACGTAGGCGAGATGGACATGGTTGAAAAGATCCAGAAGGAAAACTTCTTCGATTACGAAGTCGTTATCGCTACTCCCGACATGATGGGTGTGGTTGGCCGTCTGGGTAAGATCCTGGGTCCCAAGGGCCTGATGCCCAACCCCAAGGCTGGTACTGTTACCATGAACGTTGCTCAGGCTATCAAGGACTCCAAGGCTGGCCGTATTGAGTACCGTCTGGACAAGACCAACATCATCCACTGCCCCCTGGGCAAGGTTTCCTTCGGCATCGAGAAGCTGCAGGAGAACTTTGAGACCCTGATGGGCGCTATCATCAAGGCTAAGCCTGCCGCTGCTAAGGGTCAGTATGTCCGTAGCTGCGTCATCGCTTCCACCATGGGCCCCGGCGTGAAGATCAACCCCGCTAAGCTGGCTGATCTGGGTCACAAGAAGGCCGAATAATTTTTCAAAAATCTATTGACAAGCCTGGTTCTTGTTGATATAATAATTAATGCTCATTCCAGAGACAGTAGGAGACAGTAAACGGTGAATAACCGTCCTGCCGAGGAACCAGGCGATGAATTAGATTCATTACCGTACCCTCATGTCTATGGACGTGAGGGTACTTTTTCATGTTTCCGCAAGGAGACGATTTTACACGGAGGTGAAACACGCATGCCGAACGCAAAGGTTTTGGCAGAGAAGAAGGCCGTCGTCGCCGAACTGACCGAAAAGCTGAAGAACGCCGCATCCGGTGTTCTGGTTGACTATAAGGGCATCACCGTCGAGGACGATACCAAGCTGCGTGCAGAGCTGAGAAAGAACAACGTCGAGTATTCTGTCGTTAAGAACACTCTGACCCGTTTCGCTGCTCAGGAAGCCGGTTACGGTGAGCTGGATGCTTTCCTGAACGGTACCACCGCTCTGGCCATCAGCATGGATGACGCCGTCATGCCTGCAAAACTCATCGGCGCTTTTGCCAAGAAAAGCAAGACCTTCGAGATCAAGGCTGGCTTTGTAGATGGCAAGGTTGTCGACGTCGCAACTGTTCAGCGTCTGGCTGAACTGCCCAGCAAGGAGATCCTGCTGGCAATGGTACTGGGCACCATGAACGCCCCCATCGCATCCCTGGCACGTGCCATCAAGGCAATCGCCGAGCAGAAGGGTGCCCCTGCTGAGGCTCCCGCAGAAGAAGCTGTCGCTGAAGCCGCAGCTGAGTAATTGATTCAAATTATTGGAGGTAACTACAATGGCTACTGAGAAAGTTGTTAAGCTGGTTGAAGAAGTTAAGGAGCTGACCGTTCTGGAACTGAGCGAGCTGGTCAAGGCTCTGGAAGAAGAATTTGGCGTTTCCGCTGCCGCTCCCGTCGCTATGATGGCTGGCCCCGCTGCCACCGCTGAGGCTGCTGTTGAAGAGCAGACCGAGTTCGACGTCGTTCTGGCCGAAATCGGCGCCAACAAGATCGCCGTCATCAAGGCTGTCCGCGAAGTCGCTGGCCTGGGCCTGAAGGAAGCTAAGGAAGTTGTTGACAACGCTCCCAAGGCTATCAAGGAGAAGGTTTCCAAGGAAGAGGCTGAGTCCATCAAGGCTAAGCTGGAAGAAGCCGGCGCTAAGGTCGAGATTAAGTAAGTTAATCCGGCAATATGTCGAAATGAAAATGGCACGCCGCGCGGCGTGCCATTTTTGCAACCTGTGCCAAGGAGGATGATTTTATGATCATCAAATTGCAAGAGGAAGATGTAGTCCTGCTGAAGGACGGACAGGAGGGCACCGTGGTAGATCTGATGCCCGACGGTCGCTTTTGGATGGAGTACAAGGACGAAGCCGGCCAGTGGAAACTGCGCGAAGCTTGTTCCAACGATGTGGAAAAGCTGATTTTCCGCCTGGAACTGGACGATTTCGGCCAGGATTAAGACAAAAAAGACCCGGCAGCAACCGCTGCCGGGTCTTTTACATCCGTTACTGGTGGGGGTTCAGGAAGCCTTCGCCAAAGGTTTCGTCATAAGAACTGATGGTGACGAGAGACTGCTGGTCCAAACGGAAGGCGATCTTACGGATGGCGGTGATCTGGTTTTTGCTGCAGGCGCACATCACTACCTGTTTGGGTGCGCCGGTGTAGGCGCCAGAGGCCTGAATAATGGTAGAGCCGCGGCCTACTTCGCTGTTGATGGCATCGGCGATGGCCTTGCCATTGCTGCTGATGACAGTGACCATTTTGCCCGACTGCTTGCCCATCAGCACAGTGTCAATGACCTGAGAAGAGGCAAAGGTGGCGATGATGCCCATCAGCAAGGCATCGATCCGACCGTACAGCAGACCACCCAACACCACGATAGAGCCATCGGCAATCATTGTGATCTGTGCGATGCTGCGGTGGGGGAACAGCTTGTTCAGGCTGAGAATAAAGAAGTCGCTGCCGCCGGTGGAAGATCCGCGCATATAAATGAAAGCAAGACCCAGACCCATAAAGACACCGGCAAAGACCGATGCCATCAGATCGTTGCTTTCATATAAGGGGAAGCGGGGAAAGACGGCATCCAGAAAGAACGAAGAAATCACCATGGTCTTTAAGGATTTGACCAGGAACATCTTGCCCATCACACGATAACACAGCAGAATGATGGGAATATTGATGCACAGGATACAGGTACCAATGGGCACTTGCGAAAAGAAGTGGTGGATGATAACCGCCAAACCGGATACGCCACCCGGCGCAAAGTCCGCGCCCACGGCAAAGGTGTAAACACCGATTGCATAAAGAATACTGCCTGCGATATCGAAGAGCAGGTCGGACCAAAGTTCCTTTTTTACATAGGAACCAAGTTCTTTTTTGAATGCTTGCATCGAAATCCCTCACTTGTGAAATCAGAATACAAGTTTAGTATAGCACGGTAGTGACAATAGAACAATAAAAAAGCCCATTTTTTTAGAAAAAGAAGAAAAAACAGGCGCACCCCTTTGCTTTTTTATATGATTTGTGGTATGCTATAAGTTACTGCAAACGAATGAATAGGAGGGAAAAGCCCATGTTGCGCAAAGAAGCGGTGATTACCGTTTACGGCCTGCAAGAAGATGAGCAGGGCGTTGGTGAGCCCATTACCGTGGTAACCCCGGGACATTTTTACCGGAAGAACGGCGCGTATTATATCATTTATGAAGAAAGCGAACTGACCGGCTTGGTTGACACGCGCACCATGATCAAAGCAGCGCCAGATGCTGTAACGGTCACAAGAGTGGGCAAGTATCCCTCTCAGTTAAGTTTCGAAGACGGAAAACGGCACTTGTCCCTGTACCATACAGAATACGGTGACCTGGCTATTGCTGTGACCACCCAGCGCATCGAGGTGGACATGAGCGACGAAGGCGGCGTAGTGGATGTGGAGTATTCCGTGGAGATCGACAATCAGCCGGTGGGCAGCAACCACCTGAAAGTAGAAGTGAATGTTTCCGCTGCGGCGGAGGAAGAAGGAGTGTAAATCTATGAATCATATCGCTCTGGCTATGGAACGTGCAGCCGGTATCATCCGGAATGCATATGAGTCCGCCGTGCAGGCCGGCGCTCTGCCTCAGGCAGAAGTGCGTCAGCCTCAGATCGAAGTGCCCAAAGACCTGCGCAACGGTGACTACGCCAGCGGCTTTGCCATGCAGAATGCCAAGGCACTGGGTATGCCCCCCCGCAAGGTGGCCGAAGAACTGGTCTCTCGTATGGTGTTTGACGGCACCGGCTTTGCTTCTGCAGAAGTTGCCGGTCCCGGTTTTTTGAATCTGCGCCTGTCTCATGACTGGTTCCAGGGCGTGGTAGCAAATATCCGTGCTGAGGGCGAGAACTATGGTCAGACCCAGGCTGCTGCACCGGAGAAGGTAATGGTTGAGTTCGTCTCCGCCAATCCCACCGGCCCCATGCATCTGGGCAATGCCCGCGGCGGCGTGTTGGGCGACAGCCTGGCACAGGTGCTGGCACTGTCCGGCCACGATGTGTGCCGTGAGTTCTACATCAACGACGCAGGTAACCAGGTGGACAAGTTTGCTGTATCCCTGGAAGCCCGTTATTTCCAGCTGATCCATGGTGAGGATGCCGTGACATTCCCTGAGGACGGCTATCACGGCGATGATATCCGTGAACTGGCCAAGGCCTTCCGTGAAGCACACGGCGATGCCTATGCCGACAAGCCCGAGGCAGAGCGCCGCGCCGCACTGGCAGAGTTTGGTCTGGCACATAACATTCCCAAGATGAAGCGCGATCTGGAGCGTTATAACGTCCATTATGACGTGTGGTTCCATGAGTCCCAACTGCACGACAGTGGCTATGTGGCCGAAACCGTAGACAAGCTGGCCGAGTCCGGCTACACCTATGAGAAGGACGGCGCACTGTGGCTGAACACCAGCCGTCTGCTGCGCGAGATGTATCTGCGTCAGGGCAAGAAGGAAGCCGACATCGAAAAGCTGGAGCTGAAGGATGACGTGCTGCGCCGTGCCAACGGTTTCTATACCTACTTTGCCGCCGATATCGCTTACCATCGCAATAAGTTCGAAGAACGTGGCTTTGACCGCGTCATCAACATCTGGGGTGCTGACCACCACGGTCATGTGGCACGTCTGAAGTGTGCGCTGGATGCCCTGGGTCTGAATGGCTCTGAGCGTTTGGAAATCGTGCTGATGCAGTTCGTCAACCTGTTTGTTGACGGTCAGCCCGTGCGTATGAGCAAGCGTACCGGCAAGGCCATTTCTCTGTCCAACCTGCTGGACGAGGTGAGCATCGATGCCGCCCGTTTCCTCTTCAACTCCCGTGTGCCCGGTAGCATGGTAGACTTTGACATGGGTCTGGCCGTTCGTCAGGACAGCGAAAACCCCGTGTACTATGTCCAGTATGCCCATGCCCGTATCCACAGCATTCTGCGCGCACTGGAGCAGGAGGGTATCGCCACCGTGGTAGAGAATCCCGACCTGACTCTGCTGACCGCCGATGCCGAGACCGAGCTGATCCGCGAACTGGCACGTCTGCCCGAGGAGATCCGTCTGGCCGCTGCCCGCCGTGAGCCCAGCCGTATGAATACCTATGCCACCAACGTGGCAAACGCCTTCCACAAGTTCTATCAGAGCTGCCGCATCAAGGGCGCTGAAAGCGAAGCCCTGCGTGATGCCCGTATCGCTCTGAGCCTGTGCACCGCCCAGGTCATCAAGAACACCCTGGCAACCTTTGGCGTTTCCGCACCCACCCGTATGTAACTGACTCACTGCCGCCCTCTTACAGGGCGGCAGTTTCAAAAAGGAGCGAACGATATGAAGATTATGGCCATTGACCTGGGCACTGCCCGCACCGGTCTTGCGTTTTCTGATCTGAGCGGCTTTTTGGCAGGCCGCAGCATTACCGTCACCGAGCACGCCCGCAGCCGCCTGCTGGAGGCCATCGGAAAAGAGATCGCCGCAGAAAAGCCCGGCCGCATCGTGGTGGGCCTGCCCCTGAATATGAACGGCACCGAAGGCCCCAAGGCGCTGGAATGCCGGGAGTTTGCCGCCCAGCTGGAGGAGGCTTTTGGCTTGCCCGTGGTGCTGTGGGACGAGCGCGGCAGCAGTGTCACCGCAAACCGCATTCTGTCGGATTCCGGCAAAAAGCGTGGCAAGCAGCGCGCCAAGGTGGACGCCGTGGCTGCCAGCATTATCCTGCAGAGCTATCTGGATTGGCTGCAGCTGCACCCGGAGCAGAAGTAATAATTGCAGAAGGGTACAATCAATTGAACGCAAAAGGTCTGAGCTTTGCTCAGGCCTTTTTTGTTGCCATTCCACGGGGAGTTTGCTATAATATAGCCAACTTGATCACATATAAAGGAGTGTGTCATTATGAGTGAACGGAAACTGCGTGTGTTAAGCATCGGGGCCCATCCCGATGATGCTGATACCAGCGCCGGCGGTCTGCTGACCAAGCTGAAGGCCAAGGGCTGGGAGATCCGGATGCTGTCGGTCACCGACGGCAGTGCCGGCACTTATAAGAAAGAACTGGGCGGACAGGAACTGGCCTTGATGCGCCGTGCCGAGGCCGCTGCCAGCGGCGCGCTTTTAGGCTGCCGTTATGATGTGCTGGATCATCCCGACGGTCGGCTGCAGGTGACCTTGGAGATCCGGGAAGAGCTGATCCGTTACATCCGCCGGTTTGCTCCCGATCTGATCATCACCAACCGGCTGAACGACTACCATGCCGACCACCGCAACACCGCTCAGCTGGTGCAGGATGCATCCTTCCTGCTGACGGTGCCTTGCATTTGCCCCGATGTACCTTATATGGAGCATATGCCGGTGGTGCTGTACTGGCATGATTCTTTCAAAAAGCCTTATCCCTGCCAGGGCGATGTCATTGTACCCATTGATGATACGTTGGAAAACATTGTGCAGCATGCCAGCTGCCACGCCTGCCAGTACTTTGACTGGATGTACTGGCCCGATCATCTGGATCGGCTTGAGTGGTCCCGTGAGCAGCAGATTGCCCATCTGCGTGACCGTTTTGACAAGCTGTTTGCCCGCTTCCGTCGTGAGTATGATGCCGAAGTGCGGGCAAAGTTCGGCGCAGATGCCGAAAAGATCGGGCATGTAGAGGTTTATGAGATCAGCGAATACGGCGAATATCCCTCCCAGGAGTTTTTGGACATTCTGGAGAAGTAACAGACGGAATATCGGAAGGTGCGTATGAAGAAACTTGTGATCGGCATTCTGGCCCATGTGGACGCGGGAAAAACCACCCTGTCCGAAGGCATGCTGTACCGCAGCGGCAATTTGAATAAGCTGGGCCGGGTGGATCACAAGGACGCCTTCCTGGACCATGATAATCTGGAGCGCGAGCGGGGCATCACCATCTTTTCCAAACAGGCGATTTTACAGCTGCCGGAAGTAGAGATCGTACTGATGGATACCCCCGGCCACGTAGACTTTTCCGCTGAAATGGAGCGCACGTTACAGGTTCTGGACTATGCCATTCTGGTGATCAGCGGAACCGATGGCGTGCAAAGCCACACCGAAACCCTGTGGCAGCTGCTGCGCCGCTATCAGATCCCCACGTTTTTGTTCATCAACAAGATGGATCTGGTGGGAGCGGACAAGCCGGTGCTGCTGCAGGAACTGCAGAAGCGGCTTAGCGACAAATGCGTGGATATGGATCTGCCTGCCGGCGAACTGGAAGAAACCCTGTCCCTGTGTGACGAACGCCTGCTGGAGAGCTATCTTGCCGGGGGAAGTCTGCCTAAAGAGGCGGTGGCGGAAGCGGTGGCACGGCGAAAGATTTTCCCCTGCCGCTTTGGCGCGGCCCTGAAGCTGGATGGCGTGGATGCCCTGCTGCAGGATCTGACAAACCTGACCCAAGCGCCGGTCTATCCTGCAGAGTTTGGTGCCCGGGTGTATAAGATTGCCCGGGATACCCAAGGCACCCGACTGACTTATCTCAAGGTCACCGGCGGTGTGCTGAAGGTGAAAGCCCAGCTGTCCGGCTGTGACGGCAGTGCGGAATGGGCGGAAAAAGCCGACCAGCTGCGCATTTATTCCGGCGCAAAGTACAAGCTTGCCGAGCGGGTGCCTGCCGGTGGCGTTTGCGCCATTGCCGGATTGGAACACACCTTTCCCGGTCAGGGGCTGGGGGCAGAAGCCCTTGCGCAGACTCCCGTGCTGGAGCCTGTGCTGACCTACCGGATGCTGTTGCCCGAAAACATCAATCTGCCCGATACCCTGCGCAAGCTGCGGCAGCTGGAGGAAGAAGATCCACAACTACACATCCAATGGGATGAGCGCCTGCGTGAAGTGCATGTGCAGGTGATGGGCGAGGTGCAACTGGAAGTGCTGCAACGGCAGATCGCGGATCGGTTTGATCTGGATGTTGCCTTCGATCAGGGCAATGTGGCCTATAAAGAAACCATTGTCGCACCGGTAGAAGGCGTGGGGCATTTTGAGCCGTTGCGCCATTATGCCGAGGTACATCTGTTGCTGGAGCCGGGTGAGCGGGGCAGCGGTCTGGTCTTTGACTCTGCCTGCAGCACCGACGACCTGGATTTGAACTGGCAGCGGCTGATTCTGACCCACCTGGAAGAAAAACAGCATTTGGGCGTACTGACCGGCTCGCCAGTTACCGATCTGCGGATCACCATCCTCAGTGGACGGGCAAGCCTGAAGCATACCGAAGGCGGTGATTTCCGCCAGGCAACCTATCGGGCCCTGCGCCAGGGTCTGCGCAAGGCAGAAAGTATTTTACTGGAGCCTTATTATGACTTTACCATGGAACTGCCCCTGGAGAATGTGGGTCGTGCCATGACCGATGTGCAGCAAATGCACGGCAGCTGTTTTGGGCCGGAACAGGCCACAGACCGTGCCATTCTCACCGGGTATGCCCCGGTTTCTGCCATGCGGGGATATCAATCCGAACTGGCATCTTACACCCGGGGCCGGGGGCGGCTCAGCTGCCGGTTGCGGGGCTATGAGCCCTGCCATAATGCCGATGCCGTGGTGGAAGCTATGGGTTATGACCCCGATGCCGATCTGGAGAACACCGCAGATTCGGTGTTCTGCAGCCACGGTGCGGGATTTGTGGTGCCTTGGCACGAGGTAGAGCAGCATATGCATCTGGAATCCGGCCTGCGGCCTGCCGTAACTGAGCATGCCGTAGAGGAAGTGTTGCCGGTTGCTTCCCGCGCCGCTGTCTATCGCGGCACGCTGGAAGAGGATCAGGAACTGCAGGCCATTTACGAGCGCACCTACGGCGCAGTAAAACGCCGGGAGTTCCGGGAACGCAGGCAGGATGTGACCTTCTCCGAGCATACTCCCAACAAGGGGCCGGTGCCCAAACTGCCGGAATATCTGCTGGTGGACGGTTACAACATCATCTTTGCCTGGGATGAGCTGAAGGGGCTGGCCGCCGAAAACCTGCAGGCTGCCCGCCAGTCGCTGGCAGACATTCTCAGCAACTACCGTGGCTATCGGGACTGCGAGGTGATCCTGGTATTTGATGCCTACAAGGTCAAAGGAAACCCCGGTAGTGTAGAGAAGTACAAAAACATCCATATTGTCTATACCAAAGAGGCCGAGACCGCCGATGCCTATATTGAAAAGGCATCTTATGAGATGCGGAAACAGTATCGGGTGCGTGTTGCCACCTCTGATGGTATGGAGCAGCTGATCATTCTGGGTCACGGTGCCCAGCGTGTGCCGGCCAAGATTTTTTACACCGAGGTCATGCATACCCGTACCGAGATCGCCGAGATCGTGGATAAATATCGCCTGCGCGCCCAAAAGGGCAGCACCGTAGGCGAGATGCTGAAAAAGAAGTAGCAAAGAACAAGAAACGCCCGACAGGCTTGTGCCTGTCGGGCGTAATGCTTCTCTTGAATTACAGCAGATGAATGTCGTGGGCGTTGCAGACATCAATCATGTCTTTGGGCCAGGTGCTTACCTGCACTTCGCCAATGTGGGCGGTGCGCAGCATCAGCATGCACAGACGGCTCTGACCGATGCCGCCACCGATGGTGTAGGGCAGCTCGCCGGCCAGCAGAGCCTTGTGATAGTCCAGTTCCAGCCGATCCTCGCAGCCGGCCTTCTTGATCTGCTCAAGCAGTGCCTTTTCATCCACACGGATGCCCATGCTGGACAGCTCAAATGCCATCTGCAGCACATCATTCCACACCAGAATATCGCAGTTCAGCGCCCAGTCATCATAGTCGGGGGCGCGGCCGTCGTGCTTTTCGCCGGAACGCAGCCTGTCACCGATCTGCATCAGACAGACGGACTTCTTCTCCTTGCAGATGGCATTTTCCCGCTGCTTGGGGGTCAGATCGGGGTAGCGATCCTCCAGCTCCTGGGCGGTGATAAAGAAGATCTCATCCACCAGCGGAAAATCTACGGCGGGGAACTCGTAGCAGGCGGTGCGTGCAGTCTGTTTGATGGCACCGTAAATGTCACGGACGGTCTGCTGCAGATATTCCATGGTGCGCTGCTCTTTGGTGATGACTTTTTCCCAGTCCCACTGATCCACATAGACAGAGTGGATGTTATCCAGCTCTTCGTCACGGCGGATGGCGTTCATGTCGGTGTACAGACCCTTGCCGGGTTCAAAGCCATAGGCGCCCAAAGCATAACGCTTCCATTTTGCCAGGGAGTGCACGATCTGCACGTCGCAGCCCATATCCTTAATATCAAACTGCACGGGGCGTTCCACACCGCTGAGGTTGTCATTCAAACCACTGGTCAGGGTGACGTACAGGGGGGCGGAAACACGCTCCAGATTCAGCGCAACGGCCAGATAACGCTGAAAATTATCCTTGATCACCTTGATACCCTTTTGCGTATCTCGAATGCTCAGACGGGGGTGATAGCCCTCCGGCAGGATCAGTCGGTCAATTGCCATTGCTCTTCATCTCCTTTACAAGTAAAATAGTTAACTTATATTTTACTCCCTTTTTTTCACTTCTGCAACCACTAAAAACTATAAAAACAAGATTCACAAAAAAGAAAAATTATGCAATATGTTGGGGAAAAATCATTGAAATTTTCGATGGAGAAAAAAGCGTGGATTCCGTAAAAAAGCCTGTAAAAAGGCGGGAGAAATGGCGAAAATCCCTTGACTTTTTCGGATAACGGATTTAAGATGGAAGTGTAAGCAGGGGAGTGTGTCCGCTGCTACATAAGTGTGTCAAATATTTTTAATTGGAGGAGATACCAATGAACGCTTATATGCAGAGAGTTCTGGAGGAAGTTAAGGCCCGTAACGGTAACGAGCCCCTGTTCCTGCAGACCGTTGAAGAAGTCTTCGAGAGCCTGGAGCCCATCGTCGAGAAGAATGGCGCCCTGTACGAGAAGTACGGCATCCTGGAGAGAATGTGTGAGCCCGATCGTATGATCCAGTTCCGCGTGACCTGGGTTGATGACAATGGCATGCCTCATGTTAACCGCGGTTTCCGCGTCCAGTTCAATGGTTCCATCGGACCTTACAAGGGCGGCCTGCGTTTTGCAAGCGACGTTACCCTGGACACCATGAAGTTCCTGGGCTTCGAGCAGACCTTTAAGAACAGCCTGACCAGCCTGCCTCTGGGCGGCGGTAAGGGCGGCTCCGACTTCAGCCCCATCGGCAAGTCCGATATGGAAGTCATGCGTTTCTGCCAGGCCTTTATGACCGAGCTGTATCGTCACATTGGTCCCGATGTCGACGTTCCCGCTGGTGATATCGGTGTTGGCGCTCGCGAAATCGGTTATCTGTACGGCCAGTACAAGCGCATCAAGGCTGCTTGGGAGAATGGCGTTCTGACCGGTAAGGGCTTCAGCTACGGCGGCTCTCTGATCCGTCCCGAAGCTACCGGTTACGGTGCTGTTTACTACCTGCTGGAAGTCCTGAAGCATGAAGGCGAGTCCATCGAGGGCAAGCGCATTGCTGTTTCCGGCTACGGCAACGTGGGCTGGGGCATCATGAAGAAGGCTGCTCAGCTGGGCGCAAAGGTTACTTACTTTGCCGGTCCCGACGGCTACATCCACGATCCCGATGGTGTTGTCGGCGAGAAGCTGGACTTCATCCTGGAGATGCGTGCCAAGGATCCCATGCACTGCAAGCCCTATGCTGACAAGTACGGCTGCGAGTTCGTTCCCGGTGAGAAGTGCTGGGGCGTTAAGGATGTAGATGTCTACATGCCCGCTGCTACTCAGAACGACGTCAACCTGGATTGGGCTAAGAAGATCGCTGAGTCCGGTGTTAAGTACTACATCGAAGTTGCCAACATGCCCACCACCAACGAGGCTCTGGCATTCCTGCGTTCTCAGAAGCACATCATCGTTGCTCCTTCCAAGGCTGTTAACGCTGGTGGCGTTGCTACTTCCGGCTTCGAAATGTCTCAGAACAGCATGCGCTACAACTGGACTGCTGAAGAGGTCGACGCTCGTCTGCATCAGACCATGATCAACATCTACAACGCTTCCGTCGAAGCTGCTGAGGCTGCTGGCCTGGGCTACGACCTGGTCGCCGGTGGTAACATCGCTGGCTTCATGCGTGTTGCCGATGCTATGATCGCTCAGGGTTTGGTCTAATTTAACAGATCGTTCCAAAAGAACTAAAAAGCACCCCGCTGCATCGCAGCGGGGTGCTTTTTCATGCACTTTGAGATAGAAAAGAAACAAATCAGTCCTTGGTCAGGTCTTCCATGCTGCCACCAACCAGCGCCAGCAGGTCATCGGGGGCAAGCTCGATCTGTTGCCCGATCTTTCCGGCGCTGACGATGATGGTCTCCTGCAAAATGGCGGTTTCATCTAGATAAATGGGATAGGGCTTTTTGAGTCCCACAGGGCTGCAGCCGCCACGCACATAACCGGTGACCTTGTTGATATCTGCCACCGGGATCATGGCCACAGATTTTTCCCCTGCAGCCCGGGCGGCTTTTTTCAGATCCAACTCCTGGGCAACGGGGATAACAAAC
This sequence comes from Oscillospiraceae bacterium, assembly GCA_045636925.1. Classification (GTDB taxonomy): domain Bacteria; phylum Bacillota; class Clostridia; order Oscillospirales; family Butyricicoccaceae; genus JAZTYK01. The sequence goes on along the minus strand of JAZTYK010000010.1, from coordinate 37,287 downwards.
ACGGCATAATTGCCGCTGTTGCCTCGGGTCACCAGTGTCTTGAACACCTGCGCGGGATCCCGGTCAATGAGAGAAGCCACAGTTACTCCGTCTACGGCATCTTTGCCGTGGGGATAAGTATGGGGTGTATAGGAAATACCGGCCTGTTCTACCAGGCGCATAGCATTGGTTTTTTGTTCTGTTGCCATAAAAACCCCTCCTTTGGGATTGCTATACACAGCATAGCATACTTTTTCCCAAAAGAAAAGCGGCACCGATGGGTGCCGCTTTTGTATGTGGTTGTTTCAGCTTAGTCCAGCAGTGTGAACTCTACCATTTGCTGCCGGCGTACATAGTCGCCAAAACGCAGGCCGCGATCTTCGTACTCGATCTCGCCGTACTGGTTGTCGTAGGGGTCAGCACGCCAATGCTTCTTGGGGGGATCGAACTCGCTCTGGATCTGGCGGTTGGCCACGGTGCGGTAGCAGTCCAGATTGCCAAAGTAGAAGGCGTGACGTTCTTCGTCGCCCTCACGGTATGCGCTGCCGCCAAAGGACAGGTCAGCCAGCATCCAGCCGTAGGGAGCCACATAGAAGCGTGCCCAGTCGTGAGCGCCCACGTCGCCGGGCTCGGAGAACAGACCGGTCTGCCACTGGCAGGGGATGCCGGCGCAGCGGCACAGGGTGATAAACAGCAGGGTCTGTACACCGCAGTCGCCACGGGTGTTCCGTGCGCAGTTTTCGGGAATGTTTTCCAGACCGAAGTAAGCGCGCATAAAGGAATAACGCACACGCTTGGTGGTGAAGTCATAGAAGGCCTTTGCCTTTTCGATGGGGGAGGTCATGCCCTTGGTCAGCTCGTCCACCATGCCGCGGATAAAGGGGGTAAAGACGATCTGGGGCTGGATCTCTTCGGTGTCAAAGGTGGGCTGCACGGCATCGGGGATGACCTTAAAGGGATCGCAGTAGGTGGCGGTGTAGTCGTAGGAATACTCCACCCAGAACTCGTGGTTCTCCTGCATGACTTCTTCCCAATAAACCGTGCGCTGTTCGGCATCTTCAGCGGCAATATGCGTGGGGGTGCCGTAGGTGTCGTGGATCACGATGTTGCTTTGTTGCTGGCAGGCGATGGGCAGGGGCAGATGTACACGCACCAGCTTGCCGGGCTCAAAGGCCTCGTCCTTGATGCGGACAGAAGCACGGATGCGCAGGTTTGCCTTCTGGCTGCCCTTATTGCGGATCATGGCACGCATCTCGGCGCGTCGTTCCACCTTTGCCTGAGCATTGCCTTCAATGCCGCCCACGGCGCTGTTCTTGCAGCGGTTTGCAAAGGGTGGATAGGTCTTCTTCAGGGTGCTGACGAAGGAATTGACCAGATGAACTTCACCGTTTATATAGATCCAGTCGATGCGATCGCTGTCCATCAGCTCCTGCAGCTCTTCCATGGTAAAGTCGGGGATCTCTTCCTGGACTCTGGCCAGACCGGACTCCATGGTAAAGCGGAAGTCGGCAGGCAGACGCAGAATCAGCTCACGCTGCAGCACCAGGCAGTTGCGCAGTGCCTCGGGCACACCTTCTTCGCCCAGCTTACGGTCGATCAGCTCTACAGCCTTGTCAAAGTAGCCGGCCAGCTTGTAGCGCTGGATGTTCTCGGGCAGACCCACGTTCAGGTATTTGAAATAATCGTTCTGATACATAAGCAAATCTCCTTTGTTTGATATGCAATCTACTTTGTATGATACATCAAATAAACCGAAAAAGAAAGGGTTTTTCGCTAAAAATACAGAAAATAATAAGGCGCGATATCTAGTGTTTTGCGCCGAAATTTCCCATTGGATATTTTGTGGAAAATAAATGCTTGAAGCACAAGATTTTGTATTTGTTGACCTATTGACACCACATTCTGTGCGATATATAATGTATACTGCGAAAAGACGCCCCACAATATCTTGTGGGTATATTACTGAGTGATAAAAAATTATAAATAGAAGAAAAAAGGGGAAAGGGCCATGAAGATTATCAAGCGTAACGGCGCAGAAGAAACGTTTGACGTAACAAAAATTATCAACGCCATCCAGAAGGCCAATGATACCGTAGACGACAAGTACAAGCTTACCCGTGTTCAGGTGCAGCGCATTGCCCAGGCAGTTGTTCTCTCTTGCGAGGAGATGAACCGTACGCCCGCCGTGGAAGAAATCCAGGACTTCGTAGAAAAACACATCATGGCCCATGGCGCATTTGAAGTTGCCAAGAACTACATTACCTATCGCTATACCCGCACCCTGGTGCGTCAGAAGAACACCACCGATGATAAGATCATGTCCCTTATCGAGTGCAACAACGAAGAAGCCAAGCAGGAAAACGACAACAAGAACCCCGTGGTCAACTCCACCCAGCGTGACTACATCGCAGGCGAGGTTTCCCGTGATATCACCAACCGTTTGCTGCTGCCCAAGGACATCGTGGACGCCCATAACGAGGGCATCATTCACTTCCACGATGCCGACTACTTTGCTCAGCACATGCACAACTGTGATCTGGTGAATCTGGAGGATATGCTGCAGAACGGTACCGTCATCACCGATACCCTCATCGAGCGTCCCCACAGCTTCTCTACTGCCTGCAACATTGCCACTCAGATCATCGCCCAGGTTGCTTCCAACCAGTACGGTGGCCAGTCCATCTCTCTGGCACATCTGGCTCCCTTTGTGCAGGTCAGCCGTGAGAAGATCCGCGCCACGGTAGAGTCCGAAATGGCCGAAGTAGGCGCCAATGTCACCGAAGAGCAGATTGCTTCCGTTACCGAAAAGCGCCTGCGTGAGGAGATTCGCCGCGGTGTACAGACCATCCAGTATCAGGTTGTTACCCTGCTGACCACCAACGGCCAGGCACCCTTTGTCACGGTCTTTATGTACCTGGGTGAAGCACAGAGCGAGCGGGAGCGTGCAGACCTGGCACTGATCATCGAAGAAGTGCTGGAACAGCGCTGCCAGGGCGTTAAGAACGAAAAGGGCGTGTGGGTCACCCCCGCATTCCCCAAGCTGATCTACGTGCTGGAAGAAGACAACATCCATGAGGATTCCCCTTATTGGTATCTGACCAAGCTAGCTGCCAAGTGCACCGCCAAGCGTATGGTTCCAGACTATATCTCTGCCAAGATGATGATGAAGCTAAAGGGCGACGTTTATGCCTGCATGGGCTGCCGCAGCTTCCTGACCCCCGACCGTTTTACAGAAGCAGGCGTCGGCAACATTGCCAATGCCGGCAACTATGTTCCCGGCAAGCGCCGTTACTACGGCCGTTTCAACCAGGGCGTTGTTACCATCAGCCTGCCTGACATTGCACTGTCCAGCGGCGGCAATGTAGAGAAGTTCTGGAAGATCTTTGACGAGCGCATGGATTTGTGCTATCGTGCGCTGATGTGCCGTCACGAGCGTCTGAAGGGCACACTGTCCGATGCCGCTCCCATCTTGTGGCAGTACGGAGCATGTGCACGTCTGGCCAAGGGCGAGCCCATCGATAAGCTGCTGTACGACGGTTACTCCACCATTTCTCTGGGCTATGCAGGGCTGTACGAGTGTGTCAAGTACATGACCGGCAAGAGCCATACCGATCCCGAGGCAACTCCCTTTGCTTTGGAGATCATGGATGCACTGAATGTTGCCTGCAAGAAGTGGAAGGCACAGCACAACATCGATTTCAGCCTGTACGGCACGCCTCTGGAGTCCACCACCTATAAGTTCGCCAAGTGCCTGCAGCGCCGCTTTGGCATCATCCCCGGTGTCACCGACAAGGGTTACATCACCAACAGCTACCATGTCCATGTCACCGAAGAGATCAACGCCTTTGCCAAGCTGGGCTTCGAAGCACAGTTCCAGCATCTGTCTCCCGGCGGTGCCATCAGCTATGTAGAAGTCCCCGACATGCAGCAGAATCTGGATGCCGTGCTGGAAGTCATGAAGTTTATCTACGACAACATCATCTATGCCGAGCTGAATACCAAGAGTGACTACTGCCAGGCGTGTGGCTACAACGGCGAGATCGAAATTGCCGAAGAAGATGGCAAGCTGATCTGGAAATGCCCCCAGTGCGGCAATACCGACCAGTCCAAGATGAACGTTGCCCGCCGTACCTGCGGTTATATCGGTACCCAGTACTGGAACCAGGGCCGCACCCAGGAAATCAAAGAGCGCGTTCTCCATCTGTAAGCCATGCATTACGGAGAAATCAAAGTATGTGACATTGCCAATGGTCCCGGCGTGCGGGTGACCCTGTTTGTCTCCGGCTGCACCAATCGGTGCGAGGGCTGCTTTCAGCCTCAGACCTGGGCCTTTGACTTTGGCAAACCCTTTACCGAGGAAACGGCAGATTATATCCTGCAGCAAATGGCACCGGCCTATATCCACGGCCTTACCGTGCTGGGAGGCGAGCCCTTTGAGCCCAGCAACCAGGCTGCGCTACTGCCCTTTCTGAAGCGGTACAAGGCGCAGTATCCCGGCAAGAATCTGTGGATGTTTTCCGGTTTCACCTATGAAGAGATGACCACACCCGGACATCATGCCAACTGCCCTGAAACCGCCGAGATTTTAGGGCTGCTGGATGTACTGGTAGACGGCCGCTTTGTGCTGGCACAGAGGGATCTGACCCTGCGCTTCCGCGGCAGCCGCAACCAGCGCCTGCTGGATATGCCTGCCACCTTAAAGGCCGGACAAGCGGTTCATTGGCAAGGCTAACATTTAAAACAAGAAAAACCGACCTGCATCGCAGGTCGGTTTTTTGTATGTCAGCAGGGTTACTTGCAAACCTTTTCTACATAAGGGCTGGTAAATGCCCGTAAGGCAGCGGAATAGTCCGGCTTGAAACGAACGATATCGCCCACCTTTACAGGGGCATCGGTCACATCCAGCAGCAGATGGTCGGAAGATGCGCCTATTACCTCAATGCCCTCTGTCAGCGGCGTCAGACCGGCATAGTCCACGTCCTGCTGCCCGATGGCTGCAATGGCACGCAGACGGTTGCCACGGTCGGTGTATTCCACCGTCTGACCAAAGGCGTTCACACCGATTTTTCCGATGGGATACGAGGGCTTGTGCTGCACCTCCACCACTTCGGCCTCCAGTGTCAGCACGTCTTGCTGCAGCTCCGGCAGATCTGCGCCAACGGCAGTTTCACGCCCCAGAAGCAGCGATTCGCCCAGCCGCAGGTTATTGTAGCCGGAAAAGTCTGCCTTGCCCAGTAGATATATCGAGCTGGAGTTTCCGCAGGAAATAAAGTCCAGCGGTCTGCCCAACGTCATTTCCGCCCGACGGACGATGTCGCGGAACTGTGTCAGAGTGTCTTCTGTGGGGATCACCGAGCCGTAGCAGGTGACATTAAAAGCCATGCCCTGCAAATGCAGGTTGGTTGCCTGCTCTGCATGCATCACCAGCGTCATCAGCTCGGGTTCCTGCCGGAAGAATACACCTTCCCGCAGGTCGCCCATGTCTACCATCAGAACAACTTTGTGGCAACAGCCGGCTGCTTTTGCGGCGGCGTTCAACGCATCCAGTGCCTGTGCTTCCGAACAAAAGCTGATGTCTGCATGCTGCACTACCCGGTCTGCCTGCGACAGCATGGGCAGCCGCAGCAGGATCTTTTGCTTTTGTGTGTCGGGATAACGGGTAAGGTTTTCAATACGGGAATCTGCCAGATATGGGTTGGGCAAATCTTCCAGCGCGGCAACCATTTCCGGCAGTGCGCAGAAAGATTTGGTAACAAAAGCCAGATCATGCAGGCCGCTGGCAGCGGCCTTTTCGCACAGAACCTTACCGTTAAGATGCAGCTTTTCAAGATTTACACAGAGTCTGGGATACACGATTCCACCTCCATATCCTGTTTCAGCAGCGCCACAGCGGCCTCTTTGTGATAGCGGGACAGGACACCCAGGGATGCCATGTAATAATGCTTGTCTTCCAGTACCCGCAGATTTTGCGCCTTGGGGAACAGCAGCTTGCCGCTGTCGTTGATATGACACAGGTGCTGCATGATACTCTTGCGTCCGGGCAAACGGGTCAAAGCGCCACCGGTGGCAACCAGATATTTTACCTTTGTCAAATCCTTGCCCTCGGCAAAGGTCTGCCGTCCGTTAGAACCGTAGGTGTAGCGGAACCGTCCGCAGTGGCGCTCCAGTGCATTGGCAGCGGCATGCCGCGCCAGTGCTTCCGTCAGCTTAAACTGCTCCGGGGTTTCGGGAATGGTCCTGTAGGCATCAAAAATAGGCGCCGGATCCTGCCCAATTTCTTTTTCCAGGTTGTACATGCCAATTTGTTTTGCCATGCTGCGGGCATTGATATAAACACCCAGGTCGCCCTCTACGGTCCGCTTGGCCATGGGCTCCGGTGAAAGCTGGATCAAAGCGATCTCCTCGCTGCCTTCGGTGACCGAATGAATGTCGGTGGTGGCACCGCCAACATCCAGCACCACCAGGTCACCCACCTGCTCGTACAGCAGTCGGGCGCACTCCATCACCGCACCGGGGGTGGGAATGATGGTGCCATTCACCAAGGTGCGCACTCGTTCCATGCCGGGGGCGTGGACAATGTGCCGTTCAAACACATCGTGGATGGCACGCCTAGCCGGCTCGATGTTCAGATCGTCCAGACGGGGGTATACATTCTCCACCACATGCAGCTCGGCAGGCGCCCCTTCAAAGATACGCCGTACCCGGGTTTGATTTTGCACATTACCCGCATAAATCACCGGTACAGTCAGGTTCAGGTCACGGATCTGTTTGGCATTTTCCAACGCGGTCTGCCGCTCGCCGTAGTCGGTTCCACCGGCAATGAGGATCAGGTTTGGCTTTGTATCCTGCAGATCCTCCAGATCCTCGGGCTGCATGATGCCGGCTGTTACCAGATGCAGATTGGCACCGGCACCTAAAGCGGCTTCGCGGGCAGCGCGGACGGTCATGTCATACACCAGTCCATGCACCGTCATCCGCAGACCGCCGGCCGCCGAAGAAGTGGCCAGCATGGCTTGATATTGGATATCATCCCAGCCCTGCTTGCGGCAAAGATCGTCAATGGCGCCCTGCAGACCGACGCAAACATCCCCCTGCAGTACCGAGGTGGGCGCCTGACCCTGTCCCAAAAAGAGGGGAACTTTGTCGTCCAGCCGATGGAAAGCATTTACAACGGTGGTGGTTGAGCCGATCTCTGCCACCAAAACGTCAACGTTCATAGAAAGCATCCTTTCATTTCAAGGCTGCCTGCCGCCCATTGGGCGGCAGGCAGGTTTGATGCTATAAAGCGTTATTTAGCGGGGCCACTTGCCGGCTTTTTCCAGCTCGCGGCGGCGCTCTACCAGGAAGGTAGCGTCGTGGATACCCTTGGTGCCGCGACCAAAGCCGGCATCGGCACCCATCTGCACTGCGATCTCAGGTGTGATCTGCGTACCGCCAACCAAGAACATCAGACGGTCGCGCACGCCCATTTCCTTGGCAAGGCGGTCGATGTTGGCAATGTTCTTGTAGTGGATATCGTCATGGCTGATGATGGTAGAAGCCAGAATGGCGTCTGCATCCAGTTCGACAGCGGCATTCACCAGCTTTTCAACGGGAACAGAAGTGCCCAGATAGTGCACCTTGATGCCGTACTTTTCGATACCGCCGTGCTTGATGTCGATGATCTCGCGCAGGCCGACGGAATGCTCGTCGTTGCCAACAGTGCCGCAGACCACGGTCATGGGCTTGCGCTGGATATCTTCGCGAATCTCTGCATCGGTCAATACATGGGGTTCTTCGGGGATCACCAGATGGTCAACATCCAGATCAAAGTCCACACGGCCACGGATCTCTACGCGCGTGCCTTCGGCCTCCTGCATGATCTCGCGGCTGATGACTTCCACTTCCTGCAGACCCATGCGGCGACCAACCTCAATGGCGGCAGCCTCGGCGATGCGGCGAGAGGTGGGGAAGAACAGATTCACCATGACAATGCCGTCGGCCAGCCACTCCATCTCGGGCTTCAGCGTTTTGCAGTTCTTGCCGCGATACTTGGCGGTTTCGGCCATGCGCACGTTGACGTTGTCCTCTTCGTCCAGCTCGTCGATGTAGACGATCTTGTCGGAATCTTCAAAGGTACAGCCGCCGATCAGCTTGGAAGGATCGGAAACGGCAGATGCGTCATACTGCGCCACATTGTTGTAGCCATAATGCGCGGTAACGGGAGCCATGTAGTCCTCAGCGCGCTCAAAAACGGTGCCGACACCTACGCCGCCATTCATCTCACGGCAGATACCGTCGCCGTTGCGCTCGGGATAAATGCCGGAGTCCACAAAGAAGCCCTGCTCTACGGCATTGAAATAACCACCGGCAGCCAGGATTTCTTCAAAGAACAGAACGGCACGTTCTTTCAGCTCACGGGCGGTGTCGCGCAGTGGGCCGTCGTCCTTCAGCTGTACCATGTCCATCAGACCGTCCATGCCCAGCAGCGTCTGCTTGGCAGTGTCGCAGGCCTCGATGTTGTAAATGTGCCAGGGTACATTGCGTCCTTCGTCGGGGGTGATGGTAGACTGAATATCTGCACTGGTCAGCTTGGAGATCAGCATATTCAGTACATGGGTCACCGTTGCGTCACGGGTAGAAGATTCCACATACTTGGTGTTCATCTGTGCGCGCATACGGTACTCGCTGAACAGATCGCGCAGTGCGACAGCGTAGGGCAGATCCATGAACACGCAGGGTGCGGGCGTTGCCGTAGGCGGCACAGTGGACAGACAAATCTGCTTTTTGTCAATGCCAACGCTGGCAGAGAAGGCAGCATTGATGGCGTGCTGCACCATCAGCTCGGGCATGACCTTCCATGCTTCACGGGCGGTGGCGTTGGCATTGTGCGCGCCGTCGATCTGTGCCATGTCGGCCCAGGCGATGATTTTTTTGGATTCGCAGGCATCAACAAAAGAACGGATCATGTTGACATTGCGGTAAATGACATTATACTGGGGATCCTGATGGCAGCCGTTGACACCTTCTTCGGCAAACATAACGGCAACATCGGGGCCGGCAACGCCGGAAACATAGGAGTGGTAGTTGATGGGGCGGCCCACTTCATCTTCGATCATGTCCAAAGCCTTGCGCTGGGCACGAACCTGCTTGCGGGTGATGGGCACACCGCCGATACCCTGGGGCGTACCCTCAATCAGGCCGTCGAAGTGAGACTGACCGGCGGTACGGATGACCATGATATGGTCGGCGCCGTGATGGGCGGCCATACGCATACGGCGGATATCATCTTCGAATCGACCGGATGCGATCTCGGTGGTGATGGTGGGCATGGGCTGGGGATCGATGTTGTCAAAATAGTGGGCGGTCATCAGACCAACGGAATCGCCCTCCATGTTGGCGGAAATGTCACGGTACTGGAAGGGACCCTGCTTCAGCTGCTGGGCAGGAGCGGGCTTGCGCCAGGTCCAGCCGCGGCGGCGGGGGCGGTAATGCTCCAAATCCTGCAGGACGGCTTCCACGTCGATGCGTTCGTTCTTCTTCATCTTGTAATCAGACATGGTTGCTCCCCTCCTTAAAACAGCGTTTCGGCCTGCTCCCACAGCTCGCCGCGGGACAGGGCAACACCGGCATCACGAATAGACATACCGGTGGCTTTGGACAGGCGGTATACCACATTGCCAACGCCGTGAGAGATCAGATCGTGGGCAATGGCCTGCTCCACCATAGGCTTGGCTTCCAGAGAGGAAAAACCCATGCGCAGCAGAACAGAACGTTCAATGGCGGGGCTGGTATTTTTATAGCCAAGCTCCAGCAAAGGATCGACCACCTGCTGCGCCAGCTGCCAGAAATAGGTCTTCAGTTCTTCATCGCTCATGCCCTTCAGATGGGCGCGGCGGCTTTCGAAATCGTCTTGACGCTTCATAAATCAACCTCGTTTTTCATTAATAACCCAGTTCTTCCAGGGTCTTGCGGACGAACTCTTCGCTACCGCGGGTCTCTTCCATCAGATAGGCCACTTCTGCATCGGTCAGCTTGCGACCCTGTGCAGCGGCAGCCTGACGCTTGATGAGAGAGCGGCGCAGCCGGTTCAGATCCATATCGCGGGCCTTCAGCAAAGAGGGCTTGGCGGGGAAAATGATGTTTTCACCGGGGACTTCCTCGGCGGGGTCACCAAACTTCAGCTCAATGCCGTTCTTGCGGGCAAAGGCCAGCTGAGGCTGGATATGCTTGCCGGCACCGGTGTATTCGGTTTCCTGGGCAACAATGATCTGATCCTGATCCAGTTCCTGTGCCAAAGCAAAGGCGGCGGCCAGACTGGTGTTGCCGGCGGGACCCTTTTCCATACCTTCCAGCGTAGCCAGTGCTTCGGTGATGTAGAACACTTCACCTTGCTTTACAGTGACATAACGATCCATGTAACGCAGCGGACGGGCAGCGGAGCGGGGCACGTCACTGTGGTCGGGATCGGTGGCATAGGGCACACCAAAGCCGGTGTGGGCGGTGGTGAAGGATTTGCGGTTGAATTGTCCGTCAGAGGCCATGGACAGACCGGTAAGATCTACCGATGCAGCCACGATCTGGGCATTGCAGCCGGCCTTGCGCAGGCCGCGGGCGGTACCGGTCAGGTTGCCGCCACCGGCATTGGCGCACACCACCACGTCGGGATGCTTGCCAAAGCGCTCCATAAACTGATGACCCAGTTCCCAACCCAGCGTCTCTACACCGGAGATGCCAAAGGAAGAGTAGAGCGATGCGTTAAAGTAACCGGTATCCTCCAGCATCAGCAGGGTTTCGTAGAAAAGCTCGGGACCCACGGAAAGCTGCAGCACTTCTGCGCCCAAAGCTTCGCACTTGCGTGCCTTTTCCACGATTTCGGGCTGACCGACGCCATGGGAGTCATAGCACTCCTGCACGATGATGCACTTCAGACCCTGCATGGCAGCCTGAGAGGCCACGGCAGCGCCATAGTTACCGGAAGTAGCAGCAACGACGCCCTTGTAACCCATCTTTTTGGCATGGTATACCGAAGCAGCGGCACGACGCTCTTTGAAAGAGCCGGCGGGATTGGAAGCCTCGTCCTTGACAAAGATACGGGCACCCTTGCCGGGAGCGGCGCATTTTCTGGCCAGCGCGGTCAGATTATGTAGCTCGAAAATGGGCGTGTTGCCAACGTTATAGGTCTGCTGAATGCGGATGTGATCCTCCAGCGTATAGCCGGTGTCTGCCATCAGTGCTTCGTAATCAAAGATGATACCTTCGCGCTCGTACTTGTTGTAGTCTACACCGATGGCATCGCGGATAATATCTGCCTTGCGGCCGGTAACGGCCTGATAGCTTCTGTCCATCTTGCTCATGCTTCTGCCCCCTCAAACAACACGTCTTTCAGCTGACGGTCGATTTCCAGAATCTCGGGTACGAACTCGCCGTAATTCAGCGCATAGCAGGGGCACTCTTCCATCAGCTCGCCGGTTTCCAAACGACCCACAACGGTCTTAACCGTGACAGTATCGCCCAGATTGGCCCGCTCATCCTGCAGCCAGCCTTTTACCCACATTTCCAGGGGGACATTTTTGGTATCCTCAGGCAGTTTGCCGGTGCGTTCTACTGCTTCCAGAATGGTGCGGTGCACGCGGACGTAATCATTCTTCTTTGCCATAGCTTTTTCCTCTTTTACTTGACCAGTTTCTTGGCGGGATCAATGCGGTCACGCATGTCGCCCAGAATTGCGCGGGGCACGGGCAGGGTCAGCATGGTGTGCAGACCGGGCTCGGCGTTGATGACCTGAGGGATCATATTGGCGCACATGGCAATGGTGCCCTTGCCGCCTTCGATCTCGGGAGAGTTGACCATGTTCACATCGGGGCAACCCTTGATGATGACATAGTCACCGGTCTGTACGCCAACCTGCTCGGGTTCAATCTGCTGGGGATGATCCATATAGATGATTTCCTTACCGTTCACGCAGGCGCTGGCAGTCATGGACACACCGGCAACCTGGCCGGCCTTGGCAAAACCATAGGGACTCTTGCGATCTACATCGGTAACGATGGGATCCATATCCTGGGTAAAGCTGTCGATGGACAGGCCCAGACCTTCGGCCATCATGCCGACAGACTCGGCAAAGCCCACGTGACCGGCCATCTCACCGGAAGCCTTTTTGGCCATAAATTCTTCCACTTCCATACCAATGCCCTGCTCAGCCATAACGGTAGGACCAAAGGGGGACAGAGAATTGACACGGCGGGAGGTGATGTGCTCTACTTCCTGCATGCAGCCGGTCCAGACCAGCACCAGCAGGTCCATGATGTGACCGGGGTTGATGCCGGTGCCCAGGATGGAAACCCCGTGCTCCTTAGCTAGACGGTCCATTTCCTCCGCCAGCTCGGGATTCTGTGCCTTGGGATAGGACATTTCTTCGGCAGAGGTGATGACATTGATGCCTTGCTCTACGATATATTTGATTTTTGGGAAAACATTCTTGGTGAAGGAGTCGGTGCACACCATAACGATGTCGGCAGCACCCGGCTTGATGACGTCCTCGGCAGTGCCGATGATTACGTCGGGACGGTCGCCCTGAGGCGTCTTGATGAACTGGTACATGGACTTGCCAACCTTGGCCTCCCAGTCAACAACACCCACAATCTCGACACCCTTTTTCTTCAGCAGCATGTCGGCGATACCGCCACCCATGGCGCCCAGACCCCAGATGATGACCTTTACATTTTCCATAAGAAAACAGTCCTCCTATTTAAATTTGTATTCTTCATATTAATATTGTATAATATGCGCAAGTATTACGCAAGTGAATGTTTATTATATTATTTATGACTTTTTGGAATGTTGGAGGTGCCGGTTATGAGCTTGCAAAAATATGCCGCTTTGCTGCGCACAGTAGAGTTGGGAAGCATCAGCAAGGCCGCTGCCCAGATGGGTTATACTCAGTCTGCGGTTAGTCGTATGATTGCCGATTTAGAACGGGAATGGGGGTTTTCGTTGCTGCATCGTGGGCGGGGAAAGCTTGAACTCAGCGCCTCGGGACAGGTGCTGCTGCCCCATCTGCAGGCCATTGTTTCCGGCTGCGAACTGCTGGAGTATACGGTGGGCGAACTGCACGGATTGCATACAGGTCTGGTGCGGGTGGGCACCTTTACTAGCGTAGCAGACCAGTGGGTGCCCTCGCTGTTGGCCGGTTTTCAGCAGCTGTATCCCAACATCGAGTTTGACCTGATGAACAGTGAGCGCTATGCCGAGATCGAGGCCTGGATCCACAGCGGCAAGGTGGATTGCGGCTTTGTCAGCCTGCCCACCGTGACCGATCTGGATACTGTGTTTTTAGGTCGGGATATGCTGATGGCAGTGTTGCCCCAGGAGCATCCGCTGGCAGATGCAGAAGTGTTCCCGACAGCACAACTGGCCCAGGAGCGGCTGATTGCCTTGAAGGAAGATGCGGACTACGAGATCGGCCGGTTTCTGGATACCTTGCCGGTGCGCCCCAAACCCTGCTATCAGGTCAGCTCTGACCATACCATTTTGTCCATGGTAGAGGGTGGTCTGGGCATCAGCATCATGCATTCGCTGGGTGCCAATTCTGACCGCTATCGGGTAAAATGGAAACTCTTTGACCGGCAACAGCACCGTGAGATCGGCATTGCCACCGAAAAGGGGGCGCGGCTTTCCGGCGCGACACGTCTGTTTTTGGAATATGTGCGCAAGGCTTTTGCGGAATAACAAAAAACCAGCACCCAAGAAGGGTGCTGGTTTTGTATTCGGTCAATCTCCGTTGTCCAGCATCTGTTCGTCAAAGCGATCCAGATCTTCATCATCGCCGGAATTCAGCGCCTGATCGGTCATGATCTCGCCGATGCGCATCCGACGGCGCATCTTCATTTCTTCCACCTGCTGATGGATCTTTTCCTTGATCATCCGGGGCTGCTTGATGTTCTTCAGCACCAGCATGGGCAGGGTCTTGTCCGAAGAAATAATGGTAACGGTACCTACCCCAAAGATCCGCTGCCACAGGGTGATGGTCAGGCTGATGTCCCGCACGCGGTACAGCAGAACTTCATCGTCCCGTGTGGTGAGAAAGCCTGTGCTGAGGAACAGACGGTCTTCGCTCATCCGGTAGCGGGTAAAGGTCAGGGGCATGCCCAAAATACGTTTCCGGTCTTTCCAGATGTAATCAATGGCGGTCATATGGTTTGCTCCTCTCACACTTATTTCTTGGCCGGGAGGACTTCCAACCAGTAGTTATCGGGATCGGTGATAAAATAAATGCCCATGGCGGGGTTTTCAAAGCAGATGCAGCCCATTTCCTTGTGCAGCGCATGTGCGGCCTCAAAATCCTCTACGGTAAAAGCCAGGTGGAACTCATTATCGCCCAGATTATAGGGGCGGTCCCAATCCCGCAGCCAGGTCAGCTCCAGCTTATGGGGCGTGCCGGCAGCATCGCCCAGATACACGATGATAAAGCTGCCATCCGCGGCAGTGATGCGGCTTGCTTCGGTCAGGTTCAGCGCTTCTTTGTAAAAAGCCAGGGATTTGTCCAGATCGCGAACATTAAAATTGTTGTGAGCAAAGGTAAAGGTCATGGGGATCCCTCCTGTACAGTCTTTTGTTTAGTATACCAAAAAATGGGGGGCGTGGCAAGGGGGAAAGAAAATGCCCTCGCTGGAAGGAGACGTGGTAAGTGTGATTGAAAAAAACCGTGAAAAACGTTTTTGAAAGGGTTGACAATTGAAACGGGGAGGTATAATTTCATTAGTGTGGGAATAAAGGAGTGGGAAATCAATGGTTTGGATCATCTATATCATCGTAGGTGCTGCCCTTGGTGTGGCAGTAGGCGCCTTAATGAATATCCGTGCGATTTTTCTTGTTGGCAGTTGGATTCCTACTTATGCGGTGCTGGGGGCCTTGTGGGGTGTTTATGCCGCGTCTAATTATACCAGTGATAAGAATCAATACAAAGACAAAGGCGTGCTTCTGACCGAAAGCAAGGAATATCAGAAGAAAATCGGGAAAAAGAAAGATAAAACCGACCGTAAATAAACAAAAAAGCAGCCTTACGGCTGCTTCTTCGTTTTGGTGACCCAGCGGGGATTCGAACACTGGACGCTGCGCGTCCAGTGCCGGACATAGCATAAAATAGGGGTGCCCGGGGTTCTCAAGCCTATTTAAATTAGCAAAATAAAAACAGCACCCGTTTGGGTGCTGTTTCTATTTTGGTGATCCAGCGGGGATTCGAACCCTGAGCGCTTACCGCACCCAGCGGACGTTTTATCTAATAGGGGTCTCCGGGGTTCGAGAATTTTCCAAATACACAAAAGAAAAGACGATACCCTTGCGGGTACCGTCTTTCTTTTGGTGATCCAGCGGGGATTCGAACCCCGGACACCCTGCTTAAAAGGCAGGTGCTCTGCCGGCTGAGCTACTGGATCAAATTGGCTGGGCTGGCAGGATTCGAACCTGCGGATATCAGAGTCAAAGTCTGGTGCCTTACCGCTTGGCGACAGCCCATTGTATCGCCGCCTCACGGCGAAAGATAAAAGGAAAACGGGGTCCGAGGTTTCTCGGACCCCGCTCTCAATGGGGTGGATACTGGGATTCGTACCCACGGCCTCAAGAGCCACAATCTTGCGCGCTAACCAACTGCGCCATATCCACCATATTCGTTTTTTGGCGTGCCTGGAGGGACTCGAACCCCCAACCTACTGCTTAGAAGGCAGTTGCTCTATCCTGCTGAGCTACAGGCACATACGGGCGCGGCCACCGGGTCGCCAAATTGCGGATCGGTTTCTTTTTTCCATTGTAAAAAATGGAGCAGGTGATGGGAATCGAACCCACGTGTTCAGCTTGGAAGGCTGACATTCTACCATTGAACTACACCTGCAGGTTCGCGTGACTCCAAATCAGCTTATTGATTATACTACGGGAAATAAGCTTTTGTCAAGAGCTTTCGTGAAAAACCTTGGAAAAGTTTTGAACATTCCTGAGGAAAACCCGGGGAGAGGAGACACTCTCCCCGGGTATCTTGTTTCTTATTCGCCGGTTACCAGGATCTTGCCGTCGGCAGCGGTGCCAAACAGCTGTTTTACCGGTTTATCAAAGGAGTTGATGATCAGGCTGGCAGCCTGGTCCTCCACTTCCTTCTCGATCAGACGGCGCAGGTTTCTTGCGCCAAACTTGATGGAGTAAGACTGCTCCACCAGCGCCTCCACCAGCTTGTCGTCCCAAGCAAAGACCATGCCGTTTCTGGCAACATTATCCCGAAGATCACCCAGCATGATCACACAGATCTTTGCAAAGTCCTCCTTGGTCAGTTGGTTGAAGGAGATGATCTCATCCAGACGGTTTAAGAACTCGGGACGCATGATCTCACTGAGGGCGCGCATGGCCTTATCCTGTCCCTGCTGGGTGGTGGTTCGGCCAAAGCCCACAGCACCGTCCCGACGGTCAGAGCCGGCGTTGGAAGTCATGATAATGATGGTGTTCTCAAAGTTCACATACCGGCCCTGGGCATCGGTGACACGGCCGTCATCCAAAATCTGCAGCAGGGTGTTCAGCACGTCGGGATGCGCCTTTTCGATCTCGTCAAACAGCACCACGCTGTAGGGGCGGCGGCGGATCTTTTCAGTCAGCTGGCCGGCCTCGTCATAGCCGATATAGCCGGGAGGCGCGCCGATCAGCTTGGAAACACTGTGCTTTTCCATATACTCGCTCATGTCCAGACGCACCAGTGAATCCTCACTGCCAAACAGATCTTCAGCCAGACGCTTCACCAGCTCGGTCTTACCCACACCGGTGGGCCCTACAAAGAGGAAGGATACCGGCTTGCGCTTGTCGCTGATGCCGGCCCGGCGGCGACGGATGGCAGAAGCCAGTGCATCAATGGCTTGATCCTGGCCGATGACACGGCTCTTCAGCCGCTGTGCCAGCAGGGTCAGCCGCTGGAAGTCCTGCTCCCGAATGCGGCTGGCAGGGATCTTGGTCCACAGCTCAATGACCCGGGACAGGTCGTCAATGGTCAGATGAGGTGCAGGCAGCGCCCGCAGCTTTGCAAGCGCATCCTCGATCTGCATGATGCGGCTGCGGTTTTCGGCGATGCGGGCAAACAGATCCTCATCCGGATCTTCCGCACCTTCCCAGTTTGCCTGCTGCTGCATCCGGCTTTCCAGTTCCCGCTGCAGTACGGGGATCTTGGACAGCTGGGGATTCCGCAGGTTTACATCACTGCAGGCTTCGTCCAGCAGGTCAATGGCCTTGTCGGGCATAAACCGATCGGTGATATAGCGGTCGGCCAGATATACCACCTGGCTCAGCAGGGGCTCATCGATGACGACCCCATGATAGGTCTCGTAATACCCGCGGATGCCACGCAGAATCTCTACGGTCTCATCATTAGACGGTTCGTTGATAGTCACCGGCTGGAAACGGCGCTCCAGGGCGCTGTCCTTTTCAATGTGCTTGCGATATTCCTTAAAGGTGGTGGCACCGATCACTTGGATCTCACCGCGGGACAGGGCGGGCTTCAGAATGTTGGCGGCGTTCATGCTGCCCTCGGCATCACCGGCGCCCACCAGGTTGTGCACCTCGTCGATCACCAGAATGATATTGCCCAGACTCTTTACCTCGTCGATCAGACTCTTCATGCGTGCCTCAAACTGCCCACGGAACTGGGTGCCGGCCACCATAGCGGTCATGTCCAGCAGCCAGACTTCCTTGCCCTGCAGCTTAGCGGGCACATCGCCCTGCGCAATGCGCTGAGCAAGGCCTTCGGCCACGGCGGTCTTGCCCACGCCGGGCTCGCCGATGAGGCAGGGGTTGTTCTTCTGGCGGCGGTTGAGGATCTGAATGACACGCAGTGTCTCGCTGTCACGACCCACCACACGATCCAGCTTGCC
The DNA here is from genome assembly GCA_045636925.1 of Oscillospiraceae bacterium. Classification (GTDB taxonomy): domain Bacteria; phylum Bacillota; class Clostridia; order Oscillospirales; family Butyricicoccaceae; genus JAZTYK01. The sequence continues at coordinate 19,429 of JAZTYK010000010.1, read as the reverse complement.
GTCCTTGGCCTTTTGGGTCAGGTTTTGTGCATAACTGGAGAGGAACTTCTTTTTATTGGGCTCTTTCTTGCCCGGTTTACGGCTCTGCTGGCCGGATTTTTCATGGTTCTCAGGCTCCTTATCCTGCTGATTCCGCAGGAACTGGAACATATTCAGCGTAGGCGCGCGGGAAGGCGTGTCTTCCTCGTTGTCGTCATCACTGTCGGTGTCCTCCTGGGACAGTACCGGCAGCTGACCGGACATCTGCTGCATCATGTTCTGCAGCATCTCGCCACCGCCATTCAGCAGTTCTTCGGACACCGTATCCAGATCTTCGTCGGTAACGCCAAACTGCTGCAGCATCTGGGTCACGGGCTGAATGCCCAACTCCTTGGCGCATTTCAGGCACAGACCTTCATTTTGCGTTTTGTCACCTTCCATGCGGGTGACGAACACCACTGCCACGTTTTTCTTGCAGCGGCTGCAAATAGGCATATTCATAGGGGATTACCTCCTTGGGGTCAATCAAAAAAGGGGCAAATGACTTGGCCGATATAGCTTTCGCGCAGTGATTGCTGGTTGATCAGTCCGGCGGCTTCGTCGGCAGGTGCATAAGTCAGCACGGCCCAGCAGAGCACCAAAATGATCAGCAGTCCGCTGACGGCACCCAGTACAGCGCCAAGACCGTGGCTCAGGGTGCGGAATACGGGAATGCCGTCGTTGAACACGCGCAGGACCACAACCACCACCAGCTTTACGCACAGGAAAATGGCCAAAAAGCTGAGGATGGCAGCCAAACGGGGCACGATCTCGCCGGTAAGGGCGGTAACCAGCTCTGCAGGAATCTTTCCACCGTTGCTCTGTTCCCAGGTAGCGATGATCTGGGTCAGCTCCTCCGGCAGCTTAGCCAGTGTTTCACTGCTCAGCTCCATAAACTTGGAAAAATCCCAGCTGCCGATGGTCTTTTCCACCACGGGTGTCAAAAAGCTTTCGATATGGGGCGCGATCCGGTCTTGAAACAGCAGACCGCCCACCAGGCCGGCCAGGGTTCCCGCAATGCCGGAAATGGCCTTAAAGGCACCGCACTTGGCGGCAATGATCACACTGATCACAAAGATCAGTGCAAAAGCAGCGTCAAATAACAAAGAAGAAGAAACGTTCATCATAAAAAATCCCTCCTGGGAAATGGAGTAACGCAGCCGGCGCGTATCAGTCCAGCAGATGCAGTTTTTCGGCCCGGTCGGTATACAGCAGAATGGGGCAGTTGCCCGAACCTGCCAGTACGGCATTGACGCCGCTGCAGGAAACCTGGGCAGAAGTCCCCTTGGCGGGGACAAAGGAAATCAGCTTGTCGCTGAGCAGCAGATGCACGGCCTTGCCGTCGGTGGTAGCATCCACATACGTACCTGCATACTCGCTGTCGCACAGCACATTACCGGTGGCAGACAGCATCAGCAGCTGTACCATCTCACCTTGCTCGGCGGCGCGGGTAAAGATCAAAAGGGGCAGCGCGCCCTCCTTGTGATCAAAACCGGTGAGGGGGCGGGGAAAGGCGTGGTTCAGCGTTACATTGCCGCCGGCATCCACTACCATCAGACCGTCCTCACATAGTATGAACAAATTGCCGGAATTATCATACTTCATCGAGCAGACATTCCGCTGCTGCAGGTCAACGGATGCATAGGCGGTTTCTTCGCCGATGCGGAACAGCAGCACTTGGGTCTTCATGGCGTTTTCCCCGGTGCTGAAGCACAGCGCGGCAAAGGCGCTGGTCTTGTGATTTACCGAGGCAGACAGGACATAGTGCTGGCTGGTGAGCCACTTGCACAGCAGCTTCTGCTGGGAATCATACACCGAAACGGCACAACGGTAGCCGGTTTCATTGGTCACCAGGGCAAAGGCACCCTTGGCATTCATCGAAGCCGACAGAATGGTAGAATCCAGCGTCTTGCTCCATACTTCACTGTAGCTGGTGACAACGGTCAGATTTTCACCGCCGCGGTCATAAACCAGCGCCAGGCGATTACCGGCGGTCAGGGCAGGATTGCGAAAGCTTCCGCTGACATGATAGCGGTTTTCTTCCACCATGCTGTGATAGCGGAAGCCGTCTTTAGAGGCAGAGGCCATACCCAAACCCAGGGGCAGGTAGATTGCATCTTCCTCGGTATCCGCGTCCAGCAGGGCAGTGCTGCCTTGGGAGGCGGCAGCACCCAGATACCGGATGCCCTGCCGCAGGGCGGCGGGATTCAGATAGTCCTGATACACCACAATAGAAAAAACCAACACTGCCAGCATGATCAAAAGACCCAGTCCCTGCAGAGCGCCAACCAAAATCAGGCGGCGGTCCTGGCGGAACTTGGCAATGTTGTTTTTTACCGTTTGCTTTTTAGTCGTGGGTTTCATTTGCACGGCCATCCAAAGCCTCCATGTTATAGGTCAGCGCAGACATATACAGTCCGCAGGCGGGTGCGGTGGGTCCGGCTTGTTCCCGGTCACCGCTTGCCAAAATATCGGGGATCGCGTCAGGGTCAATCTTGCCTACACCGCAATACATCAGTGTGCCGGCAATCGAGCGCACCATATTGTACAAAAAGCCGTCGGCGCACACGCGGATATAAATACGGTCACCCTTGCGCTCTACATTACAGTAGTAAATGGTGCGCACGGTGCTCTTTACGGGGGTGCCCTCATTCTTCACCGCGGCAAAATCCTGCTTGCCCACAAAGTGCTGGGCGGCCCGATGCATGGCATCGGCGTCCAAAGGACGGGAATAGAAATAAGCGCGGTCTACGGTAAAGGGATCCCGTGTGCGTGCGTTGTGGATCACATAGGTGTATTCCTTACACACGCAGGAAAAGCGCGCGTCAAAGTCATCGGGCACCTGCACGGCCTTGTGGATCACCACATCATAGGGCAGACGGGCATTCAGCGCTGCAGGCAGCCGCTCCATGGGAATGGAGGTGTCCAGTTCCATGGAAGCCACGTAATACTTGGCGTGCACGCCGGCATCGGTGCGTCCACAGCCGGACACATAGGTGGGCTTGCCGCAAGTCTTTTCCACGGCGGTCTCGATCAGCTCCTGAATGGTCATGCCATTGTTCTGTCGCTGCCAGCCGTGATAGGCGGCGCCGTAATAAGACAGGACTAACGCGATTTTCATACCGGGGACACCTGACTCAGCACGATAACACCGGCACAAACCAGAATGACAATGATGCCACCCAGCAGATCCAGCTTGGTATACTTCAGCTGATGCAGCCGGGTGCGTCCCTGACCGCCTCGGTACAGGCGGCATTCCATGGCCACAGCCAGTTCATCGGCACGGCGGAAGGCAGAGATAAACAAGGGCACCAGTACCGGCACCAAAGCCTTGGCGCGGGTAAACAGACTGCCGCTTTCAAAGTCGGCGCCACGTGCCTTCTGGGCAGACATGATCTTTCCGGTTTCTTCAATGAGGGTGGGGATAAAGCGCAGGGCGATGGTCATCATCATAGCAAACTCATGCACCGGCACCTTCAGTTTCTTCAGGGGACTCAGCAGACGTTCGATAGCATCGGTGAGGCTGATGGGCGAGGTGGTATAAGTCAGCATGGTCGCCGAGGTGATCAGCAGCGTAATGCGCAGTGCCATAAAGATGGCGGTGCGGATGCCCTGCTTGGTGATCTTGATAAAGGCGATACTCCACAGTACGTCACCGGGGGTGTACAGCATATTCAGCACCGCGGTCAGGATCACGATGAACACCACGGGCTTCAGGCTCTTCAGCACCAGCTTGGGCTGAATGCGGGAAAGCAGCAGCACGGCCAGCAAAAACAGAATGCACAGGGCATAGGACAGCACATTGCCCGACATAAACAGCGCCACGATGTATACGATCAAGGCCAGCAGCTTCGTGCGGGGATCCAGCCGATGGATCACGCTGGTTCCGGGAAAATACTGGCCCAGGGTAATGTCTTTAAGCATGTCCCTGCTCCTTTCTCCGGCGCAGCACGTCCAGTGCCTGCTCTACGGTATACACGTTGCCCGGAATGTCCACGCCGCGCTTTCTCAGCTCGCTGAACACCTGGGTCACCTGGGGAATATTCAGTCCTGCCTGCACCAGTTCATCGGCGTGGCAGAAGATCTCCTCGGGGGTGCCCTCCAGCAGGATCTTGCCCCGCTCCATCACGATGATGCGGTCTGCCATCTTGGCAGCGTCTTCCATGCTGTGGGTGACGAAAATCACGGTGATGCCGTGCTTCCGCTGATATTCCTTGATAAAGGCAAATACGTCCTCGCGACCGGCGGGGTCAAGGCCGGCCATGGGCTCGTCCAGCACCAGCACCTGAGGCTCCATGGCAAACACACCGGCCAGGGCGACTCTGCGCTTTTGACCGCCGGACAGCTCGAAGGGCGATTTGTCCAGCACTTCGGGAGCCAGACCTACGATCTCGGCGGCATCCCGCACACGACGGTCGACTTCTTTTTCGTCCAGACCCATGTTCTTGGGGCCAAAGGCGATATCTTTATAAACAGTTTCTTCAAACAGCTGATATTCGGGATACTGGAACACCAGACCTACGGCAAAGCGCGCGGCGCGGGTCATTTCCTTGCTCTGGAAAATATCCTCGCCATTGATGAGCACACGGCCGGAGGTGGGCCTTAACAGACCGTTGAAATGTTGGATCAGCGTGCTCTTGCCGCTGCCGGTATGGCCGATCAGACCAATAAACTCGCCGTGGTTGGCACTGAGACTCACATTGTCCACGGCAACACGCTCAAAGGGTGTGCCGGCACTGTATACATGGGTCAGGTTTTCGATACGCAGAACTTCGTTATGCATTCTTGCCACCTCCCAAATACTTCATCAGCTCGCCGGCACATTCTTCCACAGACAGCTGATCCAGTGCCAGATTTTCGCCGGTCTCATTCAGTCCATGCAGGATTTCCACCGTCTGGGGCACCGTCAAAGACAGTTCCCGCATTTGCTCCACCTGAGAAAATACTTCTCTGGGGGTGCCGTCCAGGGCAACTTGACCCTGCTTCATGACAATGACACGGTCAGCCTGTGCGGCCTCATCCATGTGATGGGTGATCAGTACAACGGTCATGCCCTGCTCCCGGTTCAGCTGCTTGATGGTGTGCATCACATCTTCGCGGCCGGCGGGATCCAGCATGGCAGTAGGCTCATCCATGATGATGACCCGGGGCTGCATGGCCAGCACACCGGCAATGGCAATACGCTGCTTCTGTCCGCCGGAAAGCAGATGAGGTGCATGGTTTGCAAACTCTGTCATGCCAACGGCAGCCAGCGCGTCATCCACGCGCTTCCGCAGCTGATCCCAGGGCAGACCCAGATTCTCGCAGGCAAAGGCAACGTCTTCTTCCACCACCGTGGCAACAATCTGGTTGTCGGGGTTCTGAAAGACCATGCCGGCGGTCTTGCGGATATCAAACAGCAGACTTTCATCGGCAGTGTCCATGCCTTCCACATACACCTTGCCGCCGGAGGGCAGCAGAATGCCGTTAAAGTGCTTGGCAAGGGTGCTTTTACCGCTGCCGTTATGACCCAGAATGGCGGTGAACTCGCCCTCGCGCAGCTGGATATTTACATCATCCAGTGCGGGCGCGGGTGCGTCCCCATAGGTAAAGGTCAAATACTTTGTTTCAATCATAGCCATAAATATGCTCCTTTATCGGAACTTATTTTTTACAGATCCAGCGGCTGGTATGACCGCAGGGAAGAGCCAGGCCGGTGGACTCCACGGGCAGACCCAGCTCCCGGGCTTCCACGGTGCCGCCAAAGCGCTTGGCAGCGGTGGTGCCCAGAATATAAGCGGGAACAGAGGGAGAGATGCCGGCGGTGTAAGAGTTGATGATGATAAACAACGGATCATCACTCAGCAGCTGTACTGCCAGATCTACCAGCTCGCCGATGTTCTCCTCAAAGCGCCAGATCTCGCCGGAAGGACCTCTGCCGTAAGAGGGTGGGTCCATGATGATGGCATCATACTTGCGGCCGCGGGTGATCTCACGCTTGATAAACTTCTTGCAGTCGTCCACGATATAGCGGATGGGCGCGTCCTCCAGACCGGAGCACTTGGCATTTTCCTTGGCCCAGGTCACCATGCCGCGGGCAGCATCCACGTGGCAAACGTTGGCGCCGGCAGAAGCGGCGGCCAGGGTAGCGCCGCCGGTATAGGCAAACAGGTTCAGCACGCTGACGGGACGTCCGGCCTTCTTGATCTGCTCACGGATAAAGTCCCAGTTGGCGGCCTGCTCGGGGAAAACGCCGGTATGCTTAAAGCTCATGGGCTTGATCTGAAAGGTCAGTTCGCCGTAATGCAGACTCCAACTTTCGGGCAGGTGCTTGACCTTCCAGCTGCCGCCACCGGAAGACGAACGGTGATAGGTTGCATCGGCTTTGGTCCACAGGGGATGTCCGGCAGGTTGCCAGATGGCTTGGGGATCGGGGCGCACCAGGATCTGCTTGCCCCAGCGCTCCAGGCGTTGACCGCCACCGCAGTCCAGCAGGGCATATTCTTTCCAGTTATCGCTCAACCACATAATGCATTACTCCTCTGAAAGGCCGACGGTAGCGCCGCAGGCCGATTTGTCCATAGTACTCCATAATAATGGATAGTACATTATACCATTATATAAGGAAAAGTGCAAGTGCCAGATATGGTGCATACCATGGGTACAGCTACCAAACGGATGCTTTTGCATTGACTTTTTTCTCCCTTTCTTCTACAATGAGAACAGATGAACCATCAGTTTGAAAGGATGAGTCTTATGTCCATTGCCAAGATGATCGACCATACCGTTTTAAAACCCCAGACCACCGAAGCCGATGTGCGCAAGCTGTGCGCCGAAGCTGCAGAGTACGGCTTTGCCTCCGTCTGCGTCAATCCTTGCTGGGTATCTCTCTGCGCAGAATTGCTGCAGGATACGCCTGTGGATGTCTGCACTGTCATCGGGTTTCCTTTGGGTGCCAATACTCCCGCAGTGAAAGCCTTTGAAGCCGCCGAAGCCATCGCGCAGGGCGCTACCGAAGTGGACATGGTGCTGAATGTGGGCGCCATGAAGGATGGAAACCATGCCCTGGTGCTGGAAGACATCGCCGCAGTGGTAAAGGCTGCCAAGGGCAAGGCGCTGGTCAAGGTGATTTTAGAGACCTGCCTGCTCACCGATGATGAAAAACGCGCAGCCTGCCGTCTGGCAAAGCAGGCCGGCGCAGACTACGTCAAGACCTCCACCGGTTTCTCCACCGGCGGCGCTACCGTAGAGGACATTGCCCTGATGCGTGCCGAGGTTGGCGCAGACATGGGCGTTAAGGCATCGGGCGGCATCCGTGACTATGCCGCTGCTTCTGCTATGGTGCAGGCCGGTGCCAGCCGGATCGGTGCTTCTGCCGGCGTACAGATCGTGGCACAGGAACAGAAATAACACCGACATTTTACCAATGCCGCCGGGCAAGAAACTCTGCCCGGCGTGCTTTTGTTTTTGGCGATACCGTGGGAAAGGAACGAAACACGATGAACGAGATCGTGACACTGCAGCAGATTTTGGATAACCGAGAAGCCCGGGTGGATTTTCAGCGCATCCTCCTCCGGGGCTATGGCTGCGCCTTGATTTCCTTTACTGTAAATATGCCGGGCGCCGTCAAGCGCTGCGGACCTTCATTGGCGGTGCACCGAAACGGCGTTGCCGCCCTGCGCCAGCGCCTGGCAGGGAATGTGTTATATTACAAGACACTGGATTATCCCACCGGTTATGAGGCATACTTTGCAGTAGACCTGCCGCCGGAAGAATTAAAGAAAATCACCGTAGAACTGGAAGAAACCCATCCCATGGGTCGCTTGATGGATCTGGATGTGCTGCGTCCCGACGGCACTGCCGTCAGCCGCAGCCAGTTGGGCTTGCCTCCTCGTGCATGCCTGCTGTGCGGTGGCGATGCCAAGGCCTGTGCCCGCAGTCAGGCTCATGGGTTGGAAGACCTGTGGGCAGAGATCTCCCGCATCACCGGGGAGGTGTTTCCATGACCGAACTGCGCATTGCCCGTTTGGCGGCCGCAGCACTGGTGGAAGAAGTATACACCACCCCAAAACCCGGACTGGTGGACATGAACAATACCGGAGCACACCGGGATATGACGGTGCAGACCTTTTTATACTCAGCCGCGGCACTGCAGCCCTACTTCAAAGAGATGGCGGTGCTGGGCAGCACCCTGCCCGAAGACCAATTGCTGCCCGCCCTGCGTGAAACGGGCATCCGGGCAGAACAGGCCATGTTCCGTGCCACCAACGGGGTCAACACCCACAAGGGCGCACTCTTTTCTCTGGGTCTGCTCTGCGGCTGTGCCGGCAGATGTATCGCACTGCAGGTAACGCCCACAGCAGAAACTCTGTGCACCATGGCAGCCAGACTGACCCAAGGGATCTGTGCCAGGGAACTGGGCACAGAAGAAGATACCCACGGCCAGGGGGTTTACCGCAAGTATGGCACGTTGGGCGTACGGGGTGAAGCCGAAAGCGGATTTGCCAGCGTGCAACGATATAGCCTGCCGTGCTTTCGGCAAGAGCTGAAAAACGGCACCGATTACGGTGAGGCAGCAACCAAGGCACTGCTCAGCCTCATTGCCCATGTGCCGGATACCACGGTGCTGCACCGTCGGGGTGCTGAGACGGCCGCCTGGGCGGCGCAGCAGGCAGAACAGCTGCTGGCCCATTACAGTGAGGAGGCGGTGCTGGCATTGGATGCGGCTTTTATCTGCGAGAATGTCAGCCATGGTGGCTGTGCCGATTTGCTGGCAGTCACCATCTTTTTGCACCGTCTGGAGACCGAGTGGGAGACTCGGTAGAAGTGCACAAAAAATGGCTTCCGTTTTGCGCGAAATACACAAAAAAACGGAAACGCATTGAACTTGGACAAAGTTTATGCTATGCTGATATAGTTAAGAGTCTTATGTTTTGGGGTGATGCATGATGATAGCCAAGGGTTTTGACAACAACCTATACATCCAAAAGCAGTCCGAGGAGATTCGCAAGCGGATCCATCGGCTTGGCGGCAAGCTCTACCTGGAGTTTGGCGGCAAACTGTTTGACGATTTCCATGCGTCCCGGGTACTGCCGGGCTTTGCACCCGACAGTAAGATCCAGATGCTGAAGGCCATGGCCGATCAGGCCGAGATCATCATCGCCATCAGTGCCGGTGACATTGTCAAGAACACCACCCGCGGTGATCTGGGCATTACCTACGATGCCGACGTGCTGCGCCTCATCGACGCCTTCCGCGAGTTTGGTCTGTATGTGGGCAGCGTTGTCATCACCCGTTATGAGAATCAGCCTGCGGCCAAGAAGTTCCAGGAAAAACTGGAAAAACTGGGTCTGCGGGTCTATCGTCATTACACCATTCCCGGCTATCCTGCAAATGTGGCGCATGTGGTCAGCGAAGAGGGTCTGGGCCGCAATGAGTATATCGAGACCAGCCGTCCTTTGGCTGTGGTCACTGCCCCCGGTCCCGGCAGCGGAAAGATGGCGGTTTGCCTGTCCCAGATGTATCATGAATATCGCCGCGGTGTTCAGGCCGGTTACGCCAAGTTCGAGACCTTCCCGGTGTGGAACCTGCCGCTGAAGCATCCGGTAAACCTGGCTTATGAGGCAGCCACTGCCAACTTAAACGACGTCAATATGATCGACCCCTGGCATCTGGCGGCTTACGGTACCACCGCGGTCAACTATAACCGTGATGTAGAAGTATTCCCCGTCCTGCAGGCCATTCTGGATGCCATCGGTAACCCCGGCACGTACCGCTCTCCCACTGACATGGGTGTGAATATGGTAGGCAGCGCCATCGTGGATGATGCGGTGTGCTGTGAGGCCTCCAGACAAGAGATCCTGCGCCGTTATTATCAGGCCCGCTGCGATCTGCGCAAGGGTATTGCGAATGAAGCCCCCATTGCCAAGATCGAACTGGTGATGAAGCAGGTGGGCATCACCACCGAAGACCGTCCCGTAGTGGCGGCGGCGTTGGCCCGTGCCGAACAGACCGGCAAGCCTGCCGTGGCCATTGAACTGCCTGATGGACGCATTGTAACCGGTAAGACCTCTGATCTGTTGGGACCCTCTGCTGCGGCGCTGCTGAATGCCGCCAAGGCACAGTGCGGTCTGCCCAAGGAAGCACTGCTGATCGCAAAGTCTGTTATCGAGCCTGTGCAGCGCATGAAGACCCAGTTACTGGGCAATCGCAATCCCCGATTGCATTCCGACGAGGTGCTGGTAGCACTGTCGGTCAGTGCCGCATTGAGCGAAGATGCAAAGCTTGCCTCTGATGCGCTGCCTGCCCTGCGTGGCTGTCAGGCCCATTCCACGGTGATTTTGTCCCAGGTGGATGCGGATATTTATCGCAAATTGGGCATGCATCTGACCTGCGAGCCCAATTATCAGACCAAAAAACTGTATCATAAGTAAGAAATCCGGTGACGGTTTCGCATTTTTTGATCATAGAATTGCAGATTTTGATACGCAGACTTGCAAAAGTCTGCGTATTTTTTTGCCCGAAAAAGGCATACTATGCAAAATCATGCGAGAAAAAAGAGGGATCGGGATGGAACAAACCGGAATTGCCGGCGCGGGACTTTTGCCGCTGCTGACGGGGCACGCCCCCTGCAAGGCGGGCGGCCTGTATCAGACGGTGGTGTGGGACGGAAAATGCCGGCTGCCCCGCGGCGTGCGAGCCCATACTGTCATCCAGCCGGGGGAGGCGGGAGACAGCGGTATTGCCGCAAATCAGGTCATCACCTGCGGCAGCTATCACGGTGATACCCTGACGGTATCCTCGGCGCTGGAGGCCGGCATGGCAACCTTGCAGCGCGAAATTTTGCGCACAGACGGCAGCATCTGTGCTCCCTGCGAAGCGCCTCTCGGCAGCTTTGGCGGTGACTTGCAGCAGCGGCTGCTGCTGGCGGCGCTGGCGCTGCGGCAGGGGCGCCTGCGGGAAGTTTGAATAAAAAAAGCAGCGGTTTATCTAACCGCTGCTTTTTGACTGTTTGAGGATAGAATGCCCCAAAGTGGGGAAGAATGCAAGAAAAAGAGCATTTGATGCAGGAAAGGAGCGAAGAAGATGGAAAAACGCAGAATGCTGGCAGCACTGGCCGTGCTGTTGGCACTGCTTACTTCCGGTTGCAGCCGCATAGGCACATCAGACTCTGTGCTGTCGCCGGATCAGGCCAAGAAACTGGTGCTGGAGCGGGTAGAAGGCGCCACACTGGCGGACTTTTGGGAGTTTGACCGGGAGAAAGAACAAGGCGGCACGGTATATGAGGGCACGCTGATCTTTGGTGGCATGGAATATGAGTTTGAGATCGACGGAAACAGCGGTGTCTTTCGCCAATGGAAGGTGGAGCGGGCAGAACGACTGAACGACAGGTAAAAGAAAACCGCAGGATTATGCCTGCGGTTTTGATTCGATATCGTACTTTCAGGGAGAAAGCCGGGCGATGAGGGCGCCCCCATGCTCCTTCAACCATTGTTTCTGCCTCCGATAATCGGGCAGGATTTTTTCTACCTCTGCCCAAAACTTTGGCGAGTGGTTCATTTCTTTTAAGTGGCAGAGCTCGTGCACTACCACATAATCCATCACATCCGCAGGAACAAGCATCAAAAGGCAATTGAAGTTTAAGTTCTTTTTGCTGCTGCAGCTGCCCCAGCGGGTGCGCTGGTTGCGGATGGTGATGCCGCCGTAGCGGACGCCCACTTTGGGCGCGTAATATGCCACACGTCCGGGGATCACCTGCAGCGCCTGCTGTGCCAGCGCCTGCACCTCGGCAGGGGTCAGAGGCGGCAGCTTGGGCTTTTGCACCAGATGCTTCCCGATCCATGCCGCTTTGCTTTGCACAAAGGCCTCGATCTGCCCATTGGAAGCCCGCTGCGGACAGCGCACCAAAAGCTCGCCGGCAGGGGTGATCTCCAGCGCGATGGTGCGGCGCTTGCTGCGGATGACCCGATAAGAAAAGGGGACGCCCATGGTTAAATCAAAATGCCCTGCAGATGATCCACCTCGTGCTGGATGATCTGGGCGGTAAAGCCGGTAAAGGTCTTGATGCGCACCTGCATGGCAGGGGTTTGCCAGCGCACCTTGATCTTGTGGTAGCGCCCCACAGGGCGGGGGCCGCCCAGCAGAGAAAGACAGCTTTCCTGCGCGTCATATGCCCCTTCGGTCTTGAGGATCTGGGGATTCAGCATCAGCAAATAGGTATCCCCGTCGCAAACGGCGATGATGTTCTTTTTTACACCGATCATATTGGCGGCCATGCCTACGCATTCTTCCTGATGAGCAAGCAAAGTCTCCAGCAGGTCCTGTGCCACAGACAGGTCATCGGCGGTGGCAGGGACAGAGGGCTGAGCAAGAAAAATGGGGTCGTGCACCAGTTCGCGAACCATAATGTGCCTCCTGACAAGCTTTTTTCTGTATTTATCATACAGGAAAAGCAGGTAGGATGCAACGGGCAAAAAAAGATCCCCTGCTGCAGGCAGAGGAGAGGCTGTTACGGTGCGTCGGGTACCCGCACGCCGCGCACCAGCAGACGGTGGGAGTTTACTCCATAAGGGGTACAGGTGACCAGCGTGCAAAGATCCTGATCGGGCAAGGACTTCAGGTCTTCTACCTCAAAGGGCAGGACGATCTTGATCTGATCCACCGCATAGGTGACGGTGCAGTTCCCCACGGTGATGTGGAACTGATCGCCCCGGCGCAGCTTGTTCAGATCGGTGAACAGCTTTGCCTTGGGCAGGCCGGTGTGTCCCACCAGTACGGCATGGTTACCCTTGCCGCCGATGGGAAAGGCGCTTTGGGGCAGATGCCCGATGCCTTTTTTCAGCGCAACGGAACCGACCCCATGGTAAATGGGCAGGTTCAGATCCAGTGCGGGAATGGAGATATATCCCATCATCCCACCGTCAAAATCCAAAATGTCAAAGTAATCGGTGTTGGCGCTGCCGGAAAGATCGGGAACTGTGCCGGCAAGCTTGTGATTATACGCCTGTGCCAGAGAAAGTTGCGCCTGCAGCCGGGTGTCGGTGGTCTGCTGCACCTGCTGAGTGAAGGACTGAATGGCCTTGGAACTGTGCCGGGCATTGATCCATCGGCTGATATGAGGATAAAGCAGTACCAAAAGCCCCAGTACAAGGAGAAAAATGGGGGCGGAAATACGGAAAAACTTACGCATAGGCATTGAAAAAGGGGAGGGGTGACCCTCCCCTTGTGCATCAGGCGGAATGCTTCTTCTTCTGGGAAATCACCAGTACAGAAACAGCCAAGATCATGAGTGCTGCACCGGTTACGGTAAAGAGCGTGGTGCCCATGCCACCGGCATCGGGCAGCTTGAACTTGGCGCTGTTGGTAATGGTGACAAAGCTGCCGTCAGACCCTTCCAGCGTATGGCTGGTGGCGGTGACCTTGGCGGCAACCGGTGTCTCCAGCTTGTTGTAGCCCTGAGGGGCAGCGGTTTCTACCAGATAATAGTCGCCATAGGCCAGACCGTACAGGAACGCCAAGCCGTTTTCACCGGTGGTGACGTCACTGACCTTGTCACCGGTCAGATCCTGGGTGGCATAGAAGGTCACATAAACCAGCGCTACCTGCTTGCCGTCTACGGTGATGGTCAGATCGGCTGTTTCACCGTCTGCGGCGGGACGTGCCAGCTTGAAGGAGGCACCGGCCAGAGGCGTGCCGTCTGCAGCGGTGATCTTGCGCAGGTTCAGACCGCCGGTGTGCACCTCGGGCATATCAGAATCGTCGGCATACTCCATACCTACGTTGTTGGTGTAGTCCACATGTGCCTGGTTGGGGATCTCGGTGCCCAGATCGGCCTGCTGATTGATAACGGCGTCAAAATAAACGCGGATCTCATACACATTGTCGGGGTCGGCAGCGGCAGCGGCGGCGACCTTCTGCATGCCGGCAGCGGTGAGGGATACGGCAAAGGTGTCGACCGTGTTGCCATCCGGGTCTTCAGCAGTGCCGGTGGTGAGGACGTAATCGGTATCTGCTTCCAGAACGAGAGTCTCAGTTTTGGCAAGGTCATCGGTTTTGGCCACCGTCACCAGAATATTGCCCTGATAGGTCAGGCGGTAGTCCAGGGTATCGGTGATCTCATACTTGGTACCGGTAGCCAGACCCTTGGGAATGGAAGACTGGATGATCCAGGTGTGCACCTGACCCACATCAAAGGTGTCGTGGTCATTGTCGATCTCGGTGACATCCTTCTCGATGATGACATCTTCGGTGATGGGGGTATTCTTGGGGGCAACCTCTACGGTGTAGATCCATTCGCCGCTTTCGGCATCACGGCCGGGGACGCAGACGAAGAAGGGGGCAACCGGTGCTTCGATGACAGCATTGTCTTCTTCTACTACCAGATATACCTTATCGGTCTGTCCCAGATTGCAGCTGGCAAAGCCGGTTTTGTCGGTGGTCACCGTGGCCACCAGTCGGGCATCGGTTGCGTACAGCGCGATATCGGCATCGGAAGGTACAGCACCGATGGCCAGCTTGCCGGCAAGGTAATCAGCCAGCGTGCCGACTTCATAGATGGAGAACTGAATGTTGGCCAGGGGCTTTTTCTGCTCGTCGCCGGTGGTCTTGTGCAGGCGCAGGACACGGTCGGGGCCGGCGAAAGCGGCGCCGTAAACGGGCAGGCGGCTGTCGTCATAGCCGATCATGGACTGGGAAAAGCCCCGATCGCCCGGTGCGTCAAAGAAATACACATCGCCGCCCTGCTGATAGCCGGTGATCTCCAGCTTTACAGGCTCCTGTGCGGCCATGCCGGTAAAGGTGACGGTGTTTTCGCCTGCCTGCAGGGTGCTCTGTTGCAGCTGATCGCCGCAGACAGCACGCAGGGAGAGGGTGTCGCCGGCATTTACCGTGGTGTTAACGGTAAAGGTGACGGTGATGGTATAGCTGCCGTTTACCTTTTCTGCGGTGTAATGCACATCTTCAAAGGTGTACTCGGACACAGCGTCTTTCATGACAGGCGTGCCGGGCAGAGAGAGGAAATACCGATACAGGTTCTCCATGTTGGAGGCGGTGTCATCGGTAAGCTGGGCATTCAGACTGTCGGGATAGACGAAATCGTCTTCGTCATAGGAACTCATGCCCCGCAGCCCGGTGGAGTGGTCATCCACGGTGTACTTATCCCCATGGGCGGTCTCCCAAATGGCCTGCTGGGTGGCGGAGATCAGCTCGCCCTGTGCCAGATTCTGCACGGCAAAACCGGCAGCCACGGCTGCGGCCTGCACCTCGGCAACAGACTTCCGGGGGAAGGAACTCAGCAGGATAGAGCGCAGCTTTTCGGCGGCGCCGGGGGGATAATAACCGGCATCTTCCAGATTGATGCGGCGGTAGCCGGTGTTGCCCCGGGTGTTGGCATCGGCATCGGTGCAATAAGCAGCGATGCTGCCACCGGTGGTGGCATTCACCAGATTAAAGATCTCGGGGCAGTTCCAGAAGGTCCACACGGAGTTTTCTCCGGCGGCGGGGTCGTTGTAGGAATGCTTGAACTCGTAGCGGGAGCCATAGAGATAGGGCTTGGCGCCTTCGCCCTCAAAGCGCAGAACATAAACGTCCTCGGCAGAGGGCTCCTGGGCTGCTGACTGCAGGGCAATGCCGCTGAGACAGCCGGCCGCCATCATGACGGTCAGCAGCAGAGCAAGGGCTTTTGTGCGTAACTTGTACATGGGTTGATACCTGCCTTTCATAAAAGAGTGTGTTGCCCCATTTGGGGTCGGCACCTTCATTATATGAGGCAGTGTCAGCAAAAGAGCACGAAAAAGGACGACAGCCAAAAAACAAGCTGTCGTCCTTGAAATGATGAAATTACTGCAGGTCGGGCAGGAACAGGAACTTGATGTAATTGCCGATGGAATCCAGACCCGGGAACAGGGTTTTTTCATTGACACCCAAAAGATCCAGCTCCCGCAGGATCTTGCGCTTGGCATCCTTGGGTACGATGAGTCGGCGGGCATAGCGCCGGGCAGAGCAGCCCTGGGTAGAGGGGGAGAAGTCCATCCAGTTGTTTTCTTCGATCAGGTCTTCCAGATCAAAGCGTGCGTTGGGCCACAGCATAAAGCGGCTGGATTGGGCATTCATGCGTTGGTCGATGTATTCCGGGGTGAAGAACATGGGGTAGAACTGCTCGCCGGGGGCAGACTCCAGCAGCATCTGGCAGTAGTCCTCGTCCATACCGCTGTTTAAGGTGTCGGCCTCCTTGTGCTTGCTGGCCACTACGGTATTGTAGTTATAGGGGCACAGTACCCACAGCACACCGTCCAGCTCTTCTTCCCGACCCAGTTCGGGGTTATAGGCCTTGAAGCTCTGGCAGGCAAAGTACAAGGCTACCAGCGGGTTGGTGGTAAAGTCCAGCAGGCGGGTGGGAGAGCCGAAGTGTTGGGCATATTGCATCCAAAGCAGCTTTTCCTTGCCGCAGGTGGTACGTAGATAATTGCTGGCTTCCTGCTGGAAACGGGCCAAAGGTGCATCGAAATACTCGTTTTCCACCCGGCAGATGTCGGCGTTCAGTGCCAGAGGACGCAGCTTGTAGGCAGCGTTGCCGATGCCGCGGTAGCAAAAGTCCACACTGTCGCGGACGCGGCCAACCACACCGCAATCGCAGGTGCGGCCGTAGGCAGCCTTGATGGCTTCCAGCTTGGTCAGCAGCTCCTGAACAGAATAAAAGCGGTCTTCTTTCATAGAAAACTCCTCCTTGCGAAAACAAGTGAATGCTGTCAAATATTATATGCCTTTTGCCAACGGGTTGCAAGGGGGCATTGCCATTTTGCCCGGTGTCTGCTATGATGGACTTGATTCAGATCAGATTTGTGAGGGGTAAGTATGAAAAAGGTTGCCTTTATCTGCGTACACAATTCCTGCCGCAGTCAGATAGCGGAGGCTTTTGGAAAGAAGCTGGCCGCCGATGTGTTTGAAAGTTATTCTGCAGGCACGGAGGTGCGGGCACAGATCAACCCCGATGCGGTACGGCTGATGCGGCAGGTGTACGGCATTGATATGGAACAAGCCCAGCACAGCAAGCTGCTGTCGGCACTGCCGCCGGTGGATGTGGTGGTGACTATGGGGTGCAATGTGCAGTGCCCCATGCTGCCCTGCTCTCATCGGGAGGACTGGGGGCTGGAAGATCCCTCGGGCAAGGAGGATGCGGTCTTTCTGGAAACCATGCGGCAAATTGAAGAGAAGGTTCTGGAGCTGCGGCAGCGGCTTCGGTGAAAAGAAACACCCGAATGGCAGCATCGCCATTCGGGTGTGTTTGTTCAGTTGCGGAGCAATGCCATGTTCAGGCTGCTGCTGGCGGTAAGGATGGATAGGATTTATTCTTCATCCCGGACAGGGCGCTGCTCTAAAATAGTGGCGAGCAGGTCTTTCTGCAAGAAGAACGGCTTGCCAAAGGGATTGATCACCAGACCCTGCGCGTCTTCAAAATCCAGAATGACATCCAGATAGATGTCCACAAAGTGAGAGAGGATGTTGGTAGGGCCGCCCTTTTCCAGCTCGGCTTCGCTGGTAAAGGCGACCATATAAACTGCGCCGTTATCATATTCCAGCGGGCGCAGCTGATAGCTTTGTCCACCCTCGGACAGCTGCACGGGGATCAGCAGATGACCGTCCTGCTGCATCCGCTGCTGCAGGGCGCGAACCACTCCGAGGGCAGTGTCTTCGCAGGGGGTTGCGGTAAAGGTATCGATGGCGGCTTCGATGATCTCGTTGCCGATGAGAAACTTATTCTCCATACTGTGCCTCCTGTGGACAAATTGATGCATTTATTATAGCAGAGTTGTGCGTCGCTTGCAATGGCGGCGCGCACTTGACGGCAGTTTGGAATTGCCCTACAATAAAGGTGGAAAGAGGTGATCAGATGCCCTTTGAAATCGTGCGGAACAACATTGTACATATGCAGGTGGATGCCATTGTAAATACGGCAAACCCCGAACCCATGGTCGGTGCCGGCACCGATGCGGGCATTCACGCTAAGGCTGGTCCCCGGCTGCTGGAGGCGCGGGAGAAGATCGGCAAGATCTGGGTGGGCGATGCCGCCATCACACCCGGTTTTGACCTGTATGCCAAATATGTGATCCATACTGTGGGTCCGGTGTGGCAGAACGGGCAGCAGGGAGAAGAAGCCTTGCTGCGCAAGTGCTATACCTCCTCTTTGCAGCTTGCCGAAGCAGCTGGCTGCCACTCAGTGGCCTTTCCGCTGATCTCTGCGGGCACCTACGGATTTCCCAAGGATCGGGCGTTGCAGGTGGCCATTGGCGCCATCAGCGCCTTTTTACTGCAGCATGAGATGCAGGTATATCTGGTGGTCTTTCATGACGAGGCCTTCCGTCTGTCTGAAAAGCTGTTCCCCAAGGTGGCCAGCTATATCGATGCCTACTATGTAGAAGAGGTGCATCGGGAAGAGTACGGCAGCCAATGGCGTGGAGAGCGGCTGCGGGATGCGCGCCGCAGGGCACGGGCAGAAGCAGAGGCAGATCTGATGCGACAGGAGCGCTGCACGCCCTCCTTCGATGCCTGCGTTTCCATGAAAACGCTGCAGGAAGCGGAAGAAAAAGCACTGCCCAATATCGGTCAGCTGATGCTGGAGCTGGATGCCACCTTTAGTGAAACACTGCTGGAGCTGGTGAAGGCATCGGGCAAGAAACCCTCGGAGATCTACACCCGGGCCAATGTATCCAAGCAGCATTATTCCAAGATCATCAACAATCGCCACCATCAGCCCAAGAAAACCACGGCGGTGGCCTTTGCCATTGCCTTTGAGATGGACTTGCAGCAGACCCAGGAGTTTATCGGGCGGGCAGGGTATATCCTTACCAACAACAGCAAGTTTGACCTGATCATCAAATATTTCATCCAAAAGAAGCACTACGATATCAACGACATCAACATCACGCTGTTTGACTATGACCAAATGCTGCTGGGTGCATAACCTGAGGGGCACGACTGCCACACTTGCGGCAAACGGATAAAGGAGAGAGAAGCATGACCATTGTGGGACTGCAAAAACTGACTCTGCTGGACTATCCCGGCAAGGTAGCCTGCACAGTATTTTTGGGCGGCTGTAATTTTCGCTGCCCCTTTTGCCACAACAGCCAGCTGCTCACTGCCGATTGTCCGCAGCTGATGGAAAAGGCGGAACTGCTTGCCTTTTTGCGCAGCAGAACCGGCATTTTGGAGGGCGTGTGCACCACCGGCGGTGAGCCTACGCTGCAGCCGGATCTGGCGGGGCTGCTGCGGGGCATCCGGGCGCTGGGCTATCAAATCAAGCTGGATACCAACGGCTATCGGCCGCAGGTGTTAAAGGAACTGGTGGCAGAGGGACTGGTAGACTATGTGGCCATGGACATTAAGAACAGCCCGGAGCAGTACGGCATGACGGTAGGTCTGGAGCAGCCGGATCTTG
>JAZTYK010000009.1:0-33840 GCA_045636925.1 Oscillospiraceae bacterium | reverse complement strand
AACTCCTCCGTTTACACTTTATTGAATATTGGGGCCGTCCTGCACAGTTTCTGCCCCTGCGGCACCGGCTTCCGCCGGCAAATCTGACGGCATTGCTTCCTCCTCGGGAACAACAGGTGCATCCTTTACCTTTTTCCATTTTTCTGCACTTTCCTTCACCCGTTCGGATGAAACAGAATAGTATGCGTTCAACTCTTTTTCCAAATCACCCTTGGGCATTTGTGCAGCCGCTATACGGTCTTGCTCTTCTGCTTTCTGCAAAACAGAAATTTCCTCCTTCAAACTCTCAATTTCCTTTTCATACGGATTGTATAAGAAAGAAGATGTCACTGCAAGCACAGCAACTGCTACTCCCAATCCGGCAAACCATGATGCAGATTTAATTTTTCTTTTGAACGAACGAAATTTCACATTCATTTCCTGCTCCAGCGCGTTCAGTTTTTTCGTTGTTTCATCCGCATCATATGAATGATATCCGCTTCCTGCAGAAGAATTGTTACCCGCTGCATTTGGTTTGACTTCATAACTTAAAATATCTGAAAAACCGCCACAACTTGCTTTGGGCGGCATTAAAGCTCCGCAATGCTTACATACCGTAACACTGTCCGAATTGTTTTTTCCGCATTTTTCACACAACATCCTTGTCTCTCCTTTTTTAAGAACTTGCTACTGCAATAATCAGCACAATTACAATCAGTAAAACAGTCCAGATTATAACAGGTCCTATTACACTATCCTCTTTTTCCGGCATTTCATCTTCATACGACTCATTTTCTGTCACATTACCGTTTTGGTTTTTATCTGTCATCTTTTCTTCATCATATGAACTGAGCGCCGCTTGTTCTGCCCAGGATTTTATGATACGGGCATTGTCGCGCTTTGCACGGCAAAAATAACATTCCTGCGCAGAAATTTCATTTTCCATTTCACAGTTCCAGCAAATCCATGCCGGTTTTTCCCGCCTGTAGCGCATAATAATTTTTGTTTCCATTCAATATGGCTCCTCAACTGTATAGTCGTAATTATTATATCAATTTATTATTTTTTTGTCAACTTGTAATACATAAAAAAAGCCTGCAATGCAAGCTTTTATTTGCGTTGTTCTGACGCTTCTCGGATATATTCCTCAAAAGTATCCAAAACTTTTCTGAATCCCACTTTTGGAAGCAGACGAATAGCTTCTTCTTTATCTACCCAGCGGTAAGCACGGATTTCATCCCGCTTGATACGAACGGGACCGCGCGTTTTTGCCAGAAACAGATGCACATATTTAATTCTGTCATTCCGCAGCGTATATGTAACAGTCTTGCACGGTTGTCTGAATAACTTAACCGACATCCCTGTTTCTTCTTTCACTTCTCTGAGAGCGGTTTGACGACGGCTTTCGCCCGCCTCCATATGCCCTTTCGGGAAACTCCAGCTTTTAGAGCCGCACTGCAACAGCACCAGATATTCTATCCTGCCTTCCCGTTCTCTATAAATTGCCGCACCGCATGAACGCTCGGCAATGGGATGCAGATATGCAAATCGCGGTACCTGCTCGTCATTTACTTCCACAAGCTCGTTCCACATAGACAACGGACGAACCCAAAGTTCTCCTGTGTCATACATCGCCTTATATAAAACCATTTTTTCCAAGGTTTCGGAATGGGTAACAATATCCACTACCTCGTATTTATTTCCTTTATAGTGTTGATAAACACCTTTTTTAATATCTTCCAATGTTTTACTGTTCCTTTCTGACCTATTAAAATTATTATATACAAATAAACAGCATCTGTCAACCTTTCAACACATTTTTGTGTAAAATTCGACCATCCTGATAAAAAAATCAAAAAAATTTAAAAAAACACTATACAAATTTTATTTTTTGTGTTATAATAATTTGTAAAATTTTTTGATTCTTTTGATTCAATGTAAAGGAGTTGTCGTATCATGAAAAAGATTTACGAAGGAAAAACCAAAGATGTATACAGCCTGGACAACGGTAATGTAATGCTCAAGTTCAAGGATGACTGCACCGGCAAAGACGGCGTATTTGATCCCGGCGAGAACACCGTTGGTTTGACCATTGAAGGTATCGGCCGCGCCAATCTGGAAACCTCTATTTATTACTTTGAACTGCTGAAGGCCGAAGGCGTTAAGACCCATTATGTCTCCGCCAACCTGGACGAAGCTACCATGGAAGTTCTGCCCGCCACCGTTTTCGGCAAGGGTCTGGAAGTGATCTGCCGTCTGAAGGCTACCGGCAGCTTCATTCGCCGCTATGGCGCTTACATCGCTGACGGCACTCCTCTGGAGGGCGGCTATGTAGAAGCTACCCTGAAGGATGACGCCAAGGGCGATCCCCTGGTCACCTCTGAAGGTCTGGCCGCACTGGGCGTCATGAGCCAGGAAATGTTCAACGACATGAAGGCACAGACTCTGAAGATCACCAAGGTAGTAGCCGATGATTTGGCCAAGAAGGGTCTGGATCTGTATGACATCAAATTTGAGTTTGGCTACAATAAGAACGAAGTCATCCTGATTGATGAAATCGCCAGCGGCAACATGCGTGTCTACAAGGACGGCGTCATTGTGGATCCCATGGAACTGACCAAGCTGATTCTGGCCAAGTAAACAATCGCTTTCATAAATCCCGCCTAAGCATCGCACTTCGGCGGGATTTTTCTTTCTTGTATGGGAACATTTTTGCAGTTGTTCCGTCTAAACAGACAAGATGCTGCAAAGAGTTGCAAAAATGAAGATACAGATCAATTGTTATGCCCTGCTGCTGGCGACACTGTTGCTGATCACACTGTGTGGCTGTGGGCAGAATACGCAGGATAAAACACCGGCAGGTCCATCGACTCCCATTGATCCAAACGGAAGGCCTTCTTTTGCAGGCACCGTCACCGAGGTTATGGACGATTACATCGCGGTAAAAGTTACTCAAAGCAATGGCGTTTCACTGGGTGACACGTTTCATGTAAGCCGAAGCATGCAAGGTAAGGGCAACATCGGAACCTATCGTGTGGGCGATCAGGTGCAGGTGATTTTTGACGGTAAGGTAGCTGCCAGCTTCCCAGGTAAGATCCTGACGGTGTTTGATATCCTCATGCTAACCCCCTGAAGCATCCGGAACACATTTCCCTTGCGGTATATGCTGCAAGGGATTTTTCATACTACCAGGCAGTGACTTCCAACGTTATTCAGTTGCGCATGGCATGATTCTATGGTAAAATAAAAGGTAATCATAATGACATTTGGAGGTGTTTTCAATGCATGAAGAATGTTTGGTCTGTGGTGCGCCGCTGGAATATTTGGACCACAGCGAAACCATGGAATGTGTTTTTTGCCATAAAACCGTACAGAGCACAGCACGCTGCATTCACGGTCATTTTGTCTGCGACGAATGCCATACCCAGGGGATCGACCGTATCATCGCCCTGTGTCTGGCAGAAAGCTCTAAAAATCCCTTTGAAATTTTCGACAAGTTCATTAACTTGCCAGTCTGCCATATGCATGGCCCAGAGCACCATATTATTGTAGGCGCAAGCCTGCTTGTCGCCTACAATAATGCAGGCGGCAAGTTGAATCTTCTTGATGCGATTCACAAAATGCAGGAAC
Organism: Oscillospiraceae bacterium; assembly: GCA_045636925.1. Lineage (GTDB taxonomy): Bacteria > Bacillota > Clostridia > Oscillospirales > Butyricicoccaceae > JAZTYK01. The sequence goes on along the minus strand of JAZTYK010000009.1, from coordinate 30,231 downwards.
GCGGACGGCAGGTTCCCGGCGGCATCTGCGGCTTTTGGGGCACCTGCGGCTCGGCTGTCAGCAGCGGTATTTTTGTTTCGATCGTCACCGGTTCTACACCACTGTCCACCGATACCTGGAGTCTGTGCAATGAAATGACCTCTCGTACACTGGCAGCGGTTGCTAAAATCGGCGGTCCCCGCTGCTGCAAGCGCAACGGATATATTGCCATTGCCGAGGGTGTAAAGTTTGCCGCAGAAAAACTTGGCGTGGTGATGGAAACCTGGCCAGTAACCTGCCGCCACAGTCACCGGAACAACCAGTGCCTCGGCACGAAATGCCCCTTTAACCCGGGACATCCGGATCAGTGTCAGAAAGGACAATCATGAGCACCATCGAGCGTAATTTGCTGGAGATCCTGCAGGAGCAGGTAGCATCCATCGGCCGTCCGGACCTGTTCCGCAAGCCGCTGATTGCTTTTTCGTCTGCTGCCGATCCCCGATATGCAAAACTAAAGGAAATCATTGGTCCTTGGCACAAATCACCGGAAGAACTGTTGCCCGGCGCACAAACGGTCATCAGCTGCTTTGTTCCCTTCACCCAGGAGGTTGACCGTTCTCCGCAAGCCGATACCAATGCACTGTCCCTTTGGGGGGAAGCGTATACGGTTATCAACCAGCAGTATGACAGCATTGGCCTCGCCATACAGGCATATCTTTCTTCCTGCGGCTTTAAAAGCTATCCGATCCCTTCTACCCACACGTATGATCCCAAGGATCTGCAATGCTATTGGTCTCACCGCAGCGCCGCAGCCATTGCCGCATTGGGCAGCTTTGGTGCCAATGGTCTTCTGATCACCGAAAAGGGCTCCGGGGGAAGGTTCTGTACGGTTTTAACCACCGCTCCCCTGCCCACCCGCAGACTGTCCCCTTCGCAGACTTGTCCGTATCCTGCCGGCTGTGGACTATGCTTTGAAGCTTGTCCGGCAGGTGCCCTGAAACCGGAAGGTTTTGCCCGGTTTGTCTGTCAGGACGAATTGTTCCGTAACATGGATTCGCTTCGGACCTCTCATGGTTTTCCCGAGGCCGATGTCTGCGGCAAGTGTTTGAGCGCTTGTCCGCTGGTTTATTTGGAATAACCGATTGCACGGAAAGGAGATTTGCCTATGCACGCACCAGAACTGTGGGATCTTTATGATGCAGACCGCCGTATGACCGGCGAAACCCATATTCGCGGCCAAAAGATTCCCGACGGCCGATATCATCTTGCTGTTCATGTTTGGATCTATAACAGTAAGGGAGCGTTTTTGATCTCTCAGCGCGCCGCTTCCCGCCCCGTTTATCCTTTGTTCTGGGAAACCACCGGCGGTTCTGTAACAAAAGGCGAAAACAGCCTGACCGGTGCTATTCGTGAAGCCATTGAAGAAGTGGGTGTGACCCTTGATCCCGCCCGGGGCCGGATCATCGAAAGCCGCCGCCGGGATCATTACCGGGATTTCCTGGACATTTGGCTGTTCTCTTGTGATGACGGCCCCCATCTGGATCTTGCCGAAACCCCCGATGAAGTGGCTGACTGCCGCTGGATGACACCGGAGGAAATCTGTGACCTTTGCGATGCCGGCCAGTTTGTCCACAGCAAGCAAGAGTTTTTGGAGCTGATTTTACCCGCCTCCAGAGGTTGATTTTTCCATTGCAACCACAGGTTGCGGTGATTCCTACCATCGTTGGTAGAAGAATCTTTGCCATTCTGCTATGCTAATGGCAATGGAAAGGAGTGATGATATGCCGTTTAATGAACAACTGATGGCGCTGCGACGGGCCAAAAATATTTCGCAGGAAGTACTGGCAGAAAAGCTTGGTGTTTCCCGTCAGGCTGTATCCAAGTGGGAAACCGGTACTGCCAAGCCGGAGCTGGACAACATTTTGGCGCTATGCCGTATCTTAGAGGTCACGCCCAATGAATTGCTTGGTACTGCGGAGTCTGTTCCTACGCTGGAAGAGATGCCTGTTGTGCCAAAAAGTTCCTCTGCACCGCGGAAAACTCCGGTGCGCAACATCGTAATCTACTGTTGCTGCCTTATCTTTTTAATTTTGTTTGGTCTTGGTGTCAAATGGGGTGAAGACCGAGGCAAAGCACCCAGAATCGAAAGTTGCGTGATTCATGAGACCCGCGCGCTTGACAACGCTCGGGAATTTACGCTTAAAATCACCTATTCCTTCCTGCCGGAAGACCAAACAAATAAAGTTTTCATTCGTGTCAGTCCTCATGTGCAGAATGTTTACAGACTTGATCATGAAGTCACCATCAATGACAAGATAGGCTATGTAACATTTTTGCTCCCCTATGGTGCGGAATGCGCGGTCCAGCATGACAGCAAAGCAAAAAAGATGCTTTATGTACAGGATATTCTCAAAATCACCCTATGCACCGAAGAAGATTATCAGCAAGAGTTTTTGATTCACTAAGCTTACAAAAATACCCTTCGCAGACGATGCTTCTGCGAAGGGTATTTTTTTACAAATATCGGCGAATATCTGTGATCAGCTGTGCCTCCAGATGGATCAGCCGCTTGGCGATGTCTTTGGACACTTCATCTGCCGCCTTGTACTTGTTCAAGTACTTGCTGAGGGATTTAACGCCCATGTTGCAGCCGTCAGTCATCAGATCCGCCACCGTTTTGTCGGAGTCCTCCATGTTCAGCTTCATCTCGGTCTTCATCCAGGACATTCCCTTTGCGATAGGACTGGGATCTTTGCCGTCGTCATGGTATTTCTCCAGCAGATCATCGATTTCTTGCTGGAGTTTCACATGCTCTTTCTTGCATTCCACCAGCATGCTGCGAAAGTTCTTGTCCTTTACATGATCCACCACATCTTCGATGGAGCTTACCCCCATTTTGATACCCGCATCACATTCCCGTAAAAGCCGGATTGTATCCTGTTCCACCATACAAATCATACCTCCTGTTCAGATATGGTTAGTATGGTCATTTTTTCATTGTTTACGCATCAGCCAAAACATTCTGCTGCCGCAATCACCCGCAGCATTTCCGGCTGAAAGGCATCGCGCCCGTAAGCATCAAAGAAACGGTCACGGTGCTCATGGGTCTTCAGGTTAAAAAACAGTGTCCACGCACCCCAGAAGAGATCTACGTGCCGGTCACCCACACCACCGTTGTCCAAATCGATAAAGCCGCTGAACTGCCAGTCGTTCAGGATAATGTTCGGCAGGCAATAATCTCCGTGCAGCAAGGTATCGGCCTTCAGCAAATGCCTATGCTGCTGAAAATGCTGCCAAGCCTCTTCTTTGGAGGAAAAGCTCCAATCCTCGGTGAACAGGTGCATATCATAGGCTCCGGCCCGATAATTTTTCTCTGCTGTGGCAAAATAAAGGGCGGTGTGATCCGGGATCGGGCAGCCGGTATGATCCAGCTCATGCAGCTGACGCAGCAAGCTGCCTGTGGTTTCGCTGAGTCGTTTGGGATCAGCCAGATATTCCGCATGGATGCAGTCCTCCCCCGGTACCCGGCGGGTCAGCAGCCAATCACGTTCTTCGCTGCAATATTCCAGCACTTCGGGACCCAATCCTTTTGTATGAAAAAAGCGGTTCATAGCAGCTTCTCGCGCCAGGCTTCCCTTCTCGGCGGATTTGAGAAAACAGCCGCCTTCTTTATCCAGATAAATCACACTGGCCGCTGCAGAACAGCTGCTGTCATAAGCGTTTGCCCCCTGCGCAAATGGGTGAAATGCATGGGGAATCTTCTCAAGATTCAATTCGATTCGCTTGCGCTGCATAGCTGCCTCACCTCCCTGTTTCTACAATATACCACGATTTCACTCACGTGAAAACCCCTGTTTATTCTTGTATTTCTCCGGCAATCATGTTATGATGTACAATAAAAATCACAATCAATTTGCCGCAGAATGGAGCACCTATGAATTACAGAACTGATAAATACGGAAACAAGCTTTCCATCTTGGGTTTTGGCTGTATGCGCTTTCCCCAAAGCATGGGCAAGATCGACATTGCGGAAACCGAGCGCGAGATTCTGACCGCCTTTCATGCCGGTGTAAACTACTATGATACCGCTTACGTATACCCCGGCAGCGAAGCTGCGCTGGGGGAAATCCTGGAGCGAAACGGGATCCGTGATCGGGTGTATATTGCCACAAAGCTGCCGCATTATCTCATCAAGTCTGCCAGCAGCATGGAAACCCTGTTCCGACAAGAGCTGAAGCGCCTGCGCACCGACCGTGTGGATTATTATCTGATGCACATGCTCACCGACATCGACACTTGGGAACGGCTGAAGGGATTGGGCATTGAAGCATGGCTGGAGGAAAAGAAACAAAGCGGTGCCATTGGTCAAGTGGGCTTTTCCTACCACGGAAACTCCGATATGTTCTGCCGCCTGGTGGATGCCTATGACTGGGATTTTTGCCAGATCCAGTACAACTACATGGACGAGCATACCCAGGCCGGCCGAAAGGGTCTGCACTACGCCCACGCAAAGGGTCTGCCCGTCATTATTATGTAGCCTCTTCGGGGTGGCAAGCTGGTCAACCGCCTGCCGGAAGAAGCAAAGCATATTTTTGCTGCATATAAAACCAAATATTCTCCCGCTCAATGGGCCTTCCGCTGGCTGTGGAATCAGCCCGAGGTGACTTGCGTGCTTTCCGGCATGAACTCTGATGAAATGGTACGGGATAATATCCAAACGGCCTCCTCTGCTTCGGTGGGCGACCTTGGTGCGGAAGAAGAAGCCATGCTGCAGCAGGTGGTGAAAGCCATCAATGCGAAAATGAAAGTTGGCTGCACCGGCTGCGGCTATTGCATGCCCTGCCCCAAAAATGTGGATATTCCCGGCACCTTTGCTGCCTACAACCGACGGTATGCCGAGGGCAAGTTTGCCGCCTTTTTTGATTACATGATGTGCACCGCTCTGCGCAAGACCTCCACCGCGGCCTCCAACTGTGTGGAATGCGGCAAGTGCGAGCTGCACTGTCCCCAGCACATCGCCATCCGCGCCAAGCTCAGGGATGCCCGCAAGGAGCTGGAAGGACCTGTCTATAAAACAGCCCGCAAAATCATTGAACGGTTGAAGTTCTTTTAACACAAACTCAAGCCACACCGATCCAAAAACCCGACCGGAACATTCCGATCGGGTTTTGTGGCAAAAGAACTATTGTAAATCAAAAAAATCCATGCTATAATATAAGAGTTAATTTATATCCGGGTGTGGCGCAGCTGGTAGCGCGCGTGGTTTGGGACCACGATGCCGCAGGTTCGAATCCTGTCACTCGGACCATATAAAACACAATGGAGGAAAAATCCAATGAAAAACAGCGAAAAGACCATGGACAAAATCGTTGCCCTTTGCAAGGGTCGTGGCTTTGTCTTCCCCGGCAGCGAGATCTACGGCGGTCTGGCCAACACCTGGGATTACGGCCCCTTGGGCGTTGAGCTGAAGAACAATGTCAAGCGCGCCTGGTGGAAGAAATTCGTTCAGGAGAACCCCTACAACGTAGGTCTGGATGCCGCTATCCTGATGAATCCTCAGGTTTGGGTCGCTTCCGGCCATGTGGGCGGTTTTTCTGATCCTCTGATGGATTGCAAGGAGTGCAAGGAACGCTTCCGCGCCGATAAGATCATTGAAGAATGGTGCCTGGAAAACAGCTTTGCTTTGGACAAGGCTGTGGACGCTATGTCTCAGGACGAGATGAAGGCTTTCATCGACGAGCATAACATCCCCTGCCCCAGCTGCGGCAAGCACAACTTCACCGATATCCGCAAGTTCAACCTGATGTTCAAGACTTTCCAGGGTGTTACCGAGGACGCAAAGAACACCGTGTACCTGCGTCCCGAAACCGCACAGGGTATCTTTGTAAACTTCCAGAATGTGCAGCGTACCACCCGTAAAAAGCTGCCTTTTGGTATCTGCCAGGTGGGCAAGTCCTTCCGCAATGAGATCACCCCCGGCAACTTTACCTTCCGTACCCGTGAGTTCGAGCAGATGGAGCTGGAATTCTTCTGCAAGCCCGGCACTGAGCTGGAATGGTTTGCCTATTGGAAAGAGTTCTGCTACAACTGGCTGCTGAATCTGGGCATCCGCAAGGACAGCCTGCGTCTGCGTGACCATGATCCCGAAGAGCTGAGCCATTATTCCAACGCCACCACCGACTTTGAGTTTGCCTTCCCCTTCACCGATTGGGGCGAGCTGTGGGGCGTAGCTTCCCGCACCAACTTTGATCTGAGCGCGCATCAGAACACCTCCGGCAAGGATATGACCTACTTTGATCAGGAGACCAACACCCGCTACATCCCCTACGTCATCGAGCCTTCTCTGGGTGCCGACCGCGTGGTTCTGGCTTTCCTGTGTGACGCTTATGACGAAGAGGTAGTGGATGCCGAAAAGAATGACACCCGCGTGGTCATGCATCTGCATCCCGCACTGGCCCCCTTCAAGTGCGCTGTTCTGCCTCTGAGCAAGAAGCTGGGTGCCAAGGCACAGGAGATTTATGCAGACCTGTCCCGCGAGTTTATGGTCGACTATGACGATGCCGGCTCTATCGGCAAGCGTTATCGCCGCCAGGACGAGATTGGTACTCCCTTCTGCATTACCGTGGACTTTGAGACCGTTGGCGATGACAACACCCCCGCCGACAATTGTGTCACCGTACGTGACCGCGACACCATGGAGCAGGTTCGTATGCCCATCAGTGAGTTGAAGGACTACATCAAGTCTAAGATGGAGTTCTAAGATTTCAATCCATAACGACACAAAAGAACCGCTGCCAATGCAGCGGGGCTTTTGTATTTGTTGTTTTTGGTTAACCGAATAGATTACCCAGCAGGTCATTAAACCAATCTCCGATGCCTCCTCCGGACTGGTCACCATCATCGGTGCCGGAGTCCGGGTCGCCATCAGGATCTTGACCGGGATTGTTGGCATTATTCTCTGCCGTGTGAACAGTGCAGCGTGCAAAGGTGCTGTTCATGGGTGCGAACAGACCTTCCATATTTACCATATAAGGCAGGCAATATACCTGATCGGTAATTGCAATCTCTGCGTAAGGATACGCGCGCTGAATATTCAGCAGACCCACAAACTCTTCGTGGCTGTGATCGCAATATGCGCCCATCAACTGGCCGCTTTCCTTACAAACAGATGCGCCGATGTGACAATTGCACACCTCAGTGGGCACATCCTCCAGCGCGACCTCGGCAGTTGTCAGGCGAGAGCCGCGGACATCCTTTGCGCACCATTCATTGGCCAAAAGACCGCTGTCTTTACAGTAGGTCACTGTTGTCATCTCGGTCTTCAGTTCAAACGTTGCGCTAGGCAGGTTCTTATGCACTTTTTCCATGACCTGCTGCCACAGCACAGTAGAGGGATTGATGGGGAACTTGCCCAGATTCTGCGGCATATCATAACCAAACCACACTGCAGCAGCATAGTAAGGCGTAATGCCGGTGAACCAACGGTCATTATCAGAACTGGTGGTACCGGTCTTGCCGCCAACATCCATGCCCTTGATGGCAGCCTTTTGGGCGGTACCGTTTTTGACTACGCCGGTAAGCAACTGGATCATATAGTCACGGGTCTTCTGCTCCATGGCAATGGTGGTGACCGCCTTGTTCTCATAGATCACCTGATTGTTGGAGTCGTAAATGGCAGTGTACAGAATGGGAGTGGTATACTGGCCATCGTTGACGAAAGCACTGTATGCCGCGGTCAGTTCTAACACAGTAATGCCATCGGTCAGTGAGCCCATGGCCAAGGGGCTGATGTCGCGGTCACTCTTAATATCCACGCGTCCATCCGACTGCTCAACTTCCTTTTTCAGGACCAGATTGGTCATGCCCATGTTGTTGTATGCAAAATTGAAAGAGCGGTCAATGCCCAGCTTTTGCACCAAATCTACAGCGACCGTGTTATGGGATTTTGCAATACCGGTATAAATGGTACATCTTCCGCTGTAGGTTCGGCTTTCGTTCCAAGGCCAGCCGCTTTCACGGACCACAAAATCCTTGGGGGCATCATCCACTGCGGAGATAGGGGTAATCAGGCCATACTCCAATGCGGGAGCATATACCGATACGGGTTTGATGCAGGAGCCGGGACTGCGCTTACTCTGCGTTGCACGATTCAAAACGCGGTCACCGTCTTTTTCACCACGGCCGCCGTACAGTGCCACCACATGGCCGGAATAGGGATCCATAATGGTAATTGCCGCTTCCGGATAAGTACCATCATTACCCAACACACCGGGGAAATTGCTTTCATCCTCGAAAACCTCATCCACGCAGGCCTGCACCGCAGGATCCAAGGTGGTGATGATCTTCAGACCGCCGCAGTACAGCAGAGTCTTGGCATTTTCATAGCTGTATCCAAGATGCTCCTGCATATCGGTAATCACCGAGTCGATGACAGCATCTACAAAATAGCTTTGATACTTGCCGCTCTCTGACTCATGAGGAATGTACTGTACATCTTCTGCAACGGCAGAATCATATTCTTCCTGGGTGATATTGCCGTATTTCAGCATCTCGCCCAACACGATAGTTCTGCGCACCCGGTTCTTTTCGGGGAAGCGCTTTAAGTCATATCCGTAGGGATTTTTAACGATACCTGCCAGTGCGGCGCACTCGCCCAAAGTTAATTCGTCCAGATCTTTATCGAAGTATTTTTCTGCGGCAACTTTAACACCGTAAGCACCCTGGCCGAAGTAAATGGTGTTCAGATACATCTCAAGGATGTCTTCTTTTTCATACTTCTTTTCCAGCTCCAGCGCGCGCAGGATCTCCTGCACCTTACGCTTAACGGATGTTTCCGATTCGCCGGTCAGGTTTTTGATCAGCTGCTGGGTAATGGTAGAACCGCCACCATAACCGCTGCGGAAAGGCACAATATAGTTCAATGTTGCGCCGATGGTGCGCTTCCAGTTGACACCGTTATGGGTGTAAAAAGAGTTGTCTTCTACCGAGATAAACGCCAGTTTCAACATTTCGGGAATTTCGTCCAGATCTGACCATTCACGGTCTTCGGTTCCGTGCAGCGCTTCGAACTCTTTGATCTCACCGGTTTCGGAATCAATGTAATACAGGTGACTGGTCTCATTCAGACGATAGCTGTCCAAATAAATGTCAACTTCGGGGCTGATGTAATTCTTGATATAAAAAGCAAATGCCGTAACGCAGATGCCGGCAGTGGTCATGCCCACCAATACCAAAGACAACAGACTTAACAGAATGCGGCGGCCGATTTTCCGTTTCTTGGAACGGTTTGCCGGGGCATTCCCGCTGCTTTCCTTTTTGCTTTTAAAAAGCTTCTCCTTGTTCAGTTTCAATGTATACGCTCCTCTCTGCTACTGATGAGGTTGTGTTTCATTTCCTAGGTGCAATACTACACCACAATAATTATTTTATATTATAACACATTTTCGGAGAATTTCCACCACGAAATCTAAACCAAATGTAAATTCGTATGCCTGCCTAAAAAAGCGGAAATACTACCTGCAGGAAACTGAAAGGAGTGTTTTTATGCCCAGGACAATGATTCGCCGGATCATTTTGCTGACTTGCCTGATTCTTGCAGTCTTTGCTGTCGGTTTTGCTGTTCTTTACGACTTCCCTACTGATGACCGTCCCGCCAATGCACTGCAACCCCAGAGGGAAACAGAATCTTATATTGTAAAATCCTACCAAGGCTATGTTGCGGTATTTACTTCGCAAAAAGAAGATCCTATTGAGATAACCGGTACCCGGGTAGAACTGCTTCCCTTGCAGGATCAGCTGGATCTGGCAGAAGGGATTGTGGTATCATCCAAAGAAGCCCTGTCGGCTCTGCTGGAAGATTACGGCTCATAATTAAAAGCAAGCCTTGCAGAATATGCAAAACAGAGGTATACTGTTGGCAATATCTTTTTCACAGGAGATTTGCCATGAAGATCAAAGCTATGTATTTGGAGCATCCACAGGCTGTCACGGAGCTTACCCAACAGCTGATGGATGTACATCACATTCCCGGTGCGACAGTTGCACTGCTGCATAACGGTGAAATTGTCTACACCAATGTATTTGGCACTCGCACACCTGCAGGTGCGCCCATGACCGATCGCACCTTGTTCGAGGCCGCCTCCCTGACCAAAACGTTGTTCGGCACACTGGCCATGCGTCTGGTTCAGGAGGGCAAGCTGGATCTGGATATGCCTATTGTCACCCAGCTGCAGGAAGAACCCTGGTCGCTGGATCCTCGCTTTGCGGAGATTTGTCCCCGGCACTGCCTTTCCCACAGCTGCGGTCTGCCCAACTGGCAGAAAAAGCCCATGGACATGCTGTTTGATCCCGGCACCGGCTACAGCTATTCCGGTGAGGGATATTTTCTGTTGCAGCGTCTGATCGAGCAGATTTGTGGCAAAGACCTGAACACACTGCTGCACGAGTATTTTCTGGATCCGCTGGGTATGGATGCTTCCACTGCTACCTGGACCCCGGCAGTGCACGCTGCCTTCTCCGCCGGTTTTGGCAGAGACGGCAAGGTGGTAAAGATCCGTTCTGCGCGCCGGGTCATCGGCAACGCGCCCGAACCCAACGCCGCCTGGTCATTATACTCCAACGCATGTCAGATGGTGAAATTCCAGCAGTATATGGTACAGCAGCACGGCGGTCTTGATGACAGCACCTATACAAAAATGGTAAGCAAAGAGAACCGTGCCACCGAGTTTATCCCCTGGGGCCTTGGTTGGGGTCTTGCTGACGAAGAGCCCAATCTGCGTTGGCACTGGGGCGACAACGACGGCTTCCGCTCTCTGTCCGCATGGGATGATCAGACCAAGGATGCCATTTGTATCTTTACCAACTGTGACAGTGGCATGGAGTTTTGGCATGATCTCGCACAAGCTGTCATGGGCGGTTCTGTCTGGGATCACATTGTAGACTTTATCAAGATTGCAGAATAAACTCTTCATAGTCCTCGCCTTTGCCGCATAGATTCTACTGCGGAGGTGAAGCAATGAACATTTATACCATTCGACTATCCAAAAAATTGCTGTTGATTGCCGGCGGTATTTTGGCTGCTATCGTGATTTTACTGGCACTGCTTTTATCCGGCGGTGATACAGCGCCCACTGCGGCATCCATTGACAATATCAAGGATAAAGCCGATCAGGTGGAATACCTGGAAAGTCTGGGCTATACCGTAGATCAGGGCAGCCGTACCAGCAAGAAAGTAACCATTCCTCAAAGCTTTGACGATGTATATCTTACCTACAACACCATGCAGCAGGAATGTGGCTTTGATTTGCTGCACTACACCGGAAAAAAAGTAGAACTGGTGACCTATGCCATCACGAACTATCCAACCGGTGAAGAAGTGTTGGTGGATCTTTTGCTTTATCGGGACACTTTGATCGGCGGTGCGGTTTACACCACAGCCATTGACGGGTTTATGCACGGATTGCGGCCCGCCGACAAATAATTCTTGCACCCACTTGCAAACAGGAGTATACTAAGGACGATGCTTGGCATCGTCCTTAGTTTTGCAATTGGAGGAAAGGTTATGAACAAACCGACTCTTTTGGTCATGGCCGCCGGTATGGGCAGCCGATACGGCGGGTTAAAGCAAATCGATCCCCTGGGTCCTCAGGGGGAGATCATCATTGATTATTCCATCTACGATGCCATTCTTGCAGGCTTTGGCAAGGTGGTATTTGTCATCAAAAAGGAATTGCTGAATACCTTTAAGGAGGTCATTGGCGACCGAATCGCAGAAAAAGTTCCCGTAGCATATGCTTTTCAGGAACTTACCGACCTGCCCGGTGGCTTTACCGTTCCCGAAGGCCGCGAAAAACCTTGGGGCACCGGACATGCCATCTATGCTGCTCGCAAGCATATTGACGGTGCTTTCGGCATCATCGGCTCGGATGATTTCTTTGGTCGCGATACCTTTATGCAGCTTGGTGCCTTTTGCAGTAAGCACTGCACCGGTGAGAAACTTGCCATGGTTGGTTTCCGTCTGCAGAATACACTGACAGAAAACGGCACGGTTTCCCGCGGTGTGTGCCAAGTGGAAAACGGCTTTATGACCTCTGTCACCGAGCGCACCAAGATCTTCCGCGCCGCCGACGGCAACACCTATTTTACCGAAGCAGACGGAGATCATCCGGTGGATGAAAATGCACCGGTCTCTATGAATGTCTGGGCCTTCCACAGCGATCTGTTCCCCTTGATGGAAGCTGATCTGACCGCGTTCCTGCAGCAGAATGAAGGCGACCCCTTAAAGAGGGAGTACTTCCTCCCCGCCTTTGTAGATCGTTTGGTACAGCAGGGTAAGGTAACTGTGCATATGCTGGACACCACCTCCCGCTGGTACGGCGTCACCCATCGTGCCGACCGTGACAGCATGATGGATTACCTGTCCTCCCTGCACCAAAGCGGTGTCTACCCCCCGCTGCGATAAGCTTATGCAACACAAAACAGCCTTTCCGCGCTATGCGGAAAGGCTGTTTTTTCATCAAGTTCAATTACTTTACAGTTCAAGCTCAAAGGCATAAAAATCGGTGTCGAACATATGAATTTCGCCCACCTGCCGGAAGCCCATGCTGCGGTAGATCCGCAAGGGTGCCTGCATGTGCTGACTGGCCATGTGATGAGTCATATCATAGCCCTGTTCCCGGACGATCCGGCGAATCTCCTCTACCATGACCTGTCCAAGTCCCTGCCCGCGGACTTCGGGATGCACGCAAAGACGGGCAAGTCCTGCAGGATTCTTGCAGGGACTCCAAATCGGCATGGCATCCAGATCAGGCCAATCGATCTTGCTGACAGCGCCTACGATACGATCCTTATGACACAGGACATACAGGCCTTCTGCCGATAAGTCCGTGGCAATAGTCTCTGCGTTGGGATATTCATCATCCCACTCTGTCTCTCCCGATCGGGAGGATGCGCGGTACAGGGCCAGCACAGATTCCGCCTCTGCATGCTGCGCAAGGCGAAAGATCAGTTCATCTTTAGAAATTGCAGTTTGTTGTTTCATTAGTCTGCTCCATCAGTTTGAAGGTAATTTTTCCCTCACCATAGCCCATGCGATAAACGGTCACGGTGATTTCATCGCCCGCTTTGAACTCATTTCGCAAGCTGACGCCGGTATCAAGGCTGGTAACGGATTGTCCGTTGATTTTCGTAATAATGTCGCCAGTTTTCAACCCTTGCTCTGCGGCATCGGAGTTTTCATCCACACGGTTTACGTAGAGACCCTGCGGTACACGGTAGAAGTTTGCCGCCATTTTGCTCAGTTCGGATACCTGCACGCCCAGCAAAGGACGGCCGCTGACATATCCCTGACGCACCAGTGCTTCAATAATGGGTTTTGCGGTATTGGCGGGAATGGCAAATCCAAGACCTTCGTAACCGGTAAGGCTGACCTTTGCAGAAGTAATGCCTACCACCTGTCCGTACTGATTCAGCAGCGGACCGCCGGAGTTTCCGGAATTGATGGCCGCATCGGTCTGGATCAGGTTCATTACGGTGTTATTGATCTCTACATTGCGGTTCAGCGCGGAAATGATGCCGGAGGTGGCGGTGCCCTGCAGCTGGCCGGTGGGGTTGCCGATGGCGATGGCGATTTCACCCACGCGAACGGCATCGGAGTCGCCAAACTCCGCAGCAGTCAGACCGGTCTGCTGGATTCGCAACACTGCCAGATCGCTGTATGCATCAGCGCCGATGAAATATGCCGCACAGGAAGTGCCGTCATCCAGCGTAACCGTGATATTGTTTGCACCCACGATGACGTGATAGTTGGTGACAATATACCCATCATCGCTGATAATGATGCCGCTGCCGCAACTGGTCTTGGTGTTGTAGTTATCGTAGCTTTCGCTGGTAACACCTACCACCGAGGCTCGCGTCTTTTCTACAACGCCACTGACATCCTGGGCATAAATGGCATCCTGCTTATTCTTGTCCGGATCTTTGATGATAATGGAAAAATCACCGTCGCCCTGTCCCGGGGTCGCCTGCACATCACCGGTTGCTTGGTCGCCCTGTACAGTCGGTGTCAGACCCAGTTGCTGAGAGATACTGTCAAACAGCTTCAGCGGTGCGCCTCCAATGAGAATGCCTACGCATGCCATCAGTGTGGTCAGTGCCACAAAGAAAATTGCTGCAAAGGCCATGCCGCGGCGCATGGCACGATACCGCCGCTTTTCTTGCATGATCTCGTCATAGCTTTTATAGCGGAAGTCATCGTAATATTGCTTGTCGTTTTGATTGTTCTGCTGCATATTCATGTCGGGTCCTCCGATTAGGGTTTGCCAATGGGCAGGCTGAAGCAAAACTCTGTTTTACCGTCACCACTTTTTGCATAAACATCGCCACCGTGCTTGTTGATAACGGTTTTCACGATGTACAGTCCCAGACCGGAGCCGTTCTTTACCCCGGTACGGGCCGCGTCCCCCTTATAAAATCGTTCGAAAATGTGCGGAAGCTGATCCTGCGGGATCTCGCCACCGGTATTGATAAGATGGAATCGCGCGTTGCCGCCGATTTCTTCCAGATAAATCGTTAATGTGCCGCCCTGGTCGATGAACTTCAGTGCATTATCCATCAGATTGTAAACGACCTGGAACAGTGCATCGTGATCTGCCACCACCGTTAAAGATTCGGGAATTGTTAAATCACCCTCTACTTCCTTGGCGGCAAGCTGCTTTTCAAAGCCAATAATGATCCGGCGGATCATTTCGCTCAGGTCAAAGGTACTCTTTTGCAGTGCATTGCCGCCCTCCAGCCGAGAGATGGAAAGCAAGCTGTTTGCCATACGGGTGAGGCGCTTTACTTCCTCGGAAATGATCTCCAGATACTGCTTTTGCTGTTCCGGCTTGATGGTGCCGTCTAAAATACCGTCTACAAACCCGCCAATGGTGGTCATAGGCGTGCGCAGATCGTGAGAGACACTTGCCAGCATGGTGCGACGGTTTTCTTCGATATTTTCCATGGCATTGGCCATATGGTTAAAGCTGAGTGTCATGTCATACAGCTCATCCTGGCGACTGGGCAAAGGCACACGTACGGAAAAATCACCGCGGCTGTAGCTGCGGGCTGCTCGCGCCATCTGTTTCAGGGGTTTGACCGTGCTGCGCACAATGACAATGGTAACAACCAGTGTGCCCAGCAGTACCAAAAAGGTCATAGTCATAAAAATCTTGGACAGCTGAAAGAACAGCGTCGTGGAGTTGTCGTTGGGCAATGCCACAAAAATCATACCCTCAACAGCTCCGCTGCTGGCATAAATCAGTTGTCCGCGAATATCACAAGTCACGTTCAAAAAATCGTGAAACTTGGATTTTGCATCATAATATCCGGTTTCCAGCAGTGTGTTTACCGCTGTCATGGGCAACATGATCTGCTCCTGGTACTGACTGTAATCTTCGGTGGCTACTGCCAGCAGCTGGCCACTTACCTCGCCTACAAAAATAATGGCATCGCTATCCTTGGCCTGCTGCTGCAGACCTACCAGATAAGTCCGGCCGAAAGTGTCCTCCCAGCCTTGATTTTTACGGCTGGTAAAAAAAGCCGAAGTCATGGAGGCGCAGGCATCTACCGTTTTCTTCATCTGTGCTTCCTGCTCCTGGGCAGAGAACCGTCCCACCTGATAGAGAAACAGGGTACCCAGCAGAGTAAAGCTTAAGACGATCACCGCTGCGTACATCAAGAAGTTTTTTGTAAACAGACTTTTCACAATCGTTCTCCGCTATCCTCTTTCTGAACAAATATCACACCTGTTCTGTCAGTTCAAACTTGTAACCAACGCCCCAGACCGTTTTGATTTCCCACTGGTCGGATACACCCTGCAGCTTTTCACGCAGGCGTTTGATGTGTACGTCTACGGTACGGGTATCGCCGAAATAGTCAAATCCCCACACATCATCCAGCAGCTGTGCACGGGTAAAGACGCGGTTGGGAGAGCTGGCCAGAAAATAAAGCAGTTCGATCTCTTTGGGCGGGATCTCCATGCGGACACCCTTGACCACGATATTATAAGACTCTTTGTCAATGGAGAGATTGTCAAACTCCAGCTTGCGGCTTACTTCTTCGTTGCTGTAACGACGCAGCACTGCACGGACCCGGGCGATGACCTCACGGGTCTCAAAGGGCTTGGTTACATAGTCATCAGCGCCCAGTTCAAGCAGCGACACTTTATCAAACGTATCGGCACGGGCAGTGATAACCACCACAGGCACCTGCGAAAAAGTACGCAGTTCCCGCATCATCTGGGTACCGTCCATCACAGGCATCATCAGATCCAGCAGGACCAGATCGGGATGCACCCGCTTGAAAACACGGAGACCCTCTGCACCATCGCCGGCAGTTTCTACCTGATAACCCTCCTGCTCCAGATACAGCTGCAGCAGGCTGCGAATATTGGTATCATCCTCTACGATCAGAATCTTTTTTGTCATAGAAGTTCCTCCTAACGAAAAACCGGCATATGCCGGGATTCTTTTTATGAAGTTATTATATTACATCTAAAAAAGAATTGCATCAACAATTTGTGAACATTGTCGCGTCGGGCGAAAGAAAAACCCGCGAACCCTTGAAAATAAAGGGTTTGGCGGCCCTCGCGCACAACCACAACAGGAAAGTTTACAACATTTTTACAACACATTACACCTTATTATACCAACGCCAGCCTACAATAGCGGAAAATACCCAAACAAAAAGACCCCGATGCAGCGATGAACTGCACCGGGGTTTCTTGTGTTTTAGCGGTCGCGTTTCAGGATGTAATCCTCCACGCTATAGCCGTTTTCCGCACGCTTGATGGCGGTCTGGATCCACTTGGTACGCGGTGTGTACTCAGGCAGCACTGCCACCTTGGCACGCTCTCGGGCGTACTCATACACATCCTCGATCACGGCAACCTTCTCATCATCGCTGAGCCTCTGGAAGCCGGCAGCGTGAACCAGATTGGTCAGCAGCTGGTAGGAGCTCTGCCCCATCAGCGTCTGGAAGCTCGTCCACTCCTCACCGGTCAGGTCTCGGCGCTCACCATCGACGGTGAAGTACTTCGACGCGGTCTTCGGCAGAACGGAGGATTCGCCCGTGGCCTTATACAGCCGCAGCAGCTCATCTTCCATGAGCGAGGTCTTCTTGTTGTTGATGTAGCCGGGGCTTAGGAAGTTCTCCAGCGCGCCCAACAGGAACGAGCTCTGGTCATCCGTCCGGCCCCAGGCATCCAGCTTCGGCGTGAGGCTCTGGCTGACACCGGGGATCTTGGTCATGTTGTACTGGGCGGCACGATCCAGCCAATCGACCGTGTTCTTGTTCTTATCGATGTAGGTGGCGCGTCTCGTGCCGTCCAGCGTCCGGGTCACCTGGCCCAGCAGCGTAGGTACTGCCTGGCCGATATAACCGGTGAGGACACTTGTGCCAACCGCGGTCAGCGGAGAGTCGCTGTAGCCGGCAGATTGCAAGGTACTGTTCAGACCGTCCAGCATCGACAGGTTGAACATCGGCTCAGCCAGAAGCGACATCGTGTCGGCAAGGTCTGCAGCAGTGAACTTCCCTTCGCTGTTCATGATCTTGTTGATCTCACAGCCGACGAACAGGGGCAGCGCTGCAGGCGCCATCCAGTCGATGGTGAAGCTGGTGCCGTCGCCCAACTGCAGAGAGTAGTTCTGTGCACCCTGAAGTTCCTCGAACTCCTTCTCCTTGTCGTCGTCACTGCCAGAGCCACGGAGCAGGCCCTGTGCCGCCAGGTAAAGACCCAACGCCATGATGCCGGTACCGGTGAGGGACGCGGCCAGGCGGTCGACGAATCGAGCTGCGGACTGCTTATGCTTCAGGCCGTCGGTTACCATCTTGACGA
This sequence comes from Oscillospiraceae bacterium, assembly GCA_045636925.1. Taxonomy (GTDB): domain Bacteria; phylum Bacillota; class Clostridia; order Oscillospirales; family Butyricicoccaceae; genus JAZTYK01. Next base: position 12,380 of record JAZTYK010000009.1, on the reverse strand, counting down.
CGCCCAGCGGGCTGTACTCGATGCCGCGCTTCAGGATGTTGAGAGGGGTTTTCTTGAACGGCAGCAGACCGCCGACCAGGACACCGGCAGCCTTGTTGGACTGCTCGAATCTGCTCAAGGCGGAAGCGAATGCGCTGGCATCACGGAAGGTGGCTTTCTGCGCCTCCAGGACGGCCCATTCACGTGCCTTGATCAGCTGATTACGACCCTCGGGTGTTGTCATCAGGCTGTCGACATCAGCGCCCTGTGCGGCCAAATACTGGCTCAGTGCACGAACGTAATGCCACTTGAGGAAGATGCTGTCCTCTTTCTCCATCCACTGGCTGTTGGTCTTAGCGGCAGTGTTGATCCACTGGGTGCCTTTGCTCTTGAAGACGGGGCGCTTGTCGCGGATCAGGTCCGCAGGGTTCTGCTTACCTCCGCCCCGGAGCACATCGGTTACATTCTCGAAGTCAGCGTCAGCGAACTCGATATAGGGGTTGCTCAGGCGCTTGCCACCGGTGATGCCGTACAGGAAGCTGTCGCTGATCTCGCGGAGGCTCTTGGTGTGCTCTTCTGCGCTGAGCTTACCGCCTGCGACGCTCTGTGCTACGGCACCGACCAAGTCCTTCAGGAAGATGGCCGGGGAGAACACGGCGTTGGAAGCAAGGTTGCGGATGTGGGTTCTGGGGTTGCCGAGCATGGCCAGGTAGCGCCAGGTGTTCCACTTATCCATCACTGTTACAGGCGCCTTATTGGCGATGTCCTGCAGCAGCGCTTCCATCGCAGCCTGCATATCCGCCAGTTCCTCGGCGTCCAGCAGATCGGCGGCCAGATCGGCGTCAATCTCAATATTGGGTTCCTTACCCTGCTTCTCCAAATCCTTATTGAGTTTCTCCACAGCCTTCTGCAGGTAATACAGCTGGCCGGAGGGAGTCATCTTCTTCAGCAGACTCATCGCCTGCACCGTCTGGCCTGCGCGGGTGCCGGCAGCAGACAGCTCGGCTACCAGGCGGGTTGCGGTTGCGATATCACCGGCCTTCACTGCTTCGGTGTAGAGGAACTCACCCAAGGCGATATCGTTCTTAGTGATGCGGTCACTGTTGAACACATCCTCCCAGGTCTCCAGGTTACGCTGGAAGCCTCTTCCCCGCTTATCCGCTACGTACCGCATGGCCGCTGCGTCTGTGGCGATGTCGTAGGTGTAGCCTTCTGCGTTCTCAGCCACCAGTCGCTCGACCTCAGCTACGAACCACTCAGGCGTGTGCTCGGACTCCAGGACGGTGCGGACGTGCTTGCTGACGCCCCTGCCCTCTGCCACGTTCTTGGGGATGATGACCGGGCGAACCGGTTTCTCGCCGGCCTCGTGTGCACCGAAGTCCTCGATCAGGTCGTCCAGCTTCTGCCGATTCTTTACCTTATCCGCTTCGGTGACAGGCTTCCGTCCCATCAGTACGTCATGGAAAGCCTTCTCGTCGGGAGTGAGCTCGGGTTCCTTCTGTCCCAACTCGTCTACGAGACCCTGTAGCTGAGTCATCGCATCCTCCCACGAACTGCTCTTCAGCAGGGTCAGCACCCGGTCCTGAATGCTGCCTTCCTCATAGCCGGTATTTGGGTTAAGGCTGTACTGCTTCGGCTGCGCAGCCAGAGCTTCGTTAGCCAGCACCTTCGCGGCTCGATCCACGGGGGTGCTCTTTTTCTTTTTACCCTTGCTCTTGGGCTTTGCCTCATCACGCTTCTTCAGTTCCTCGATGCGGGAGGGGATGCTGTCCCAGTTCTTCTTGACGTAGGCCAGTGCCTTAGCCTCAAGACCATTATCAAAGTTGTCCACGTACTTCTGCACGATCTGCTCGATCAGGTCGAAGTCGAAGTCCGCCTTTACGGGTTTCTGCTCGATCAGCTGACCGGTTACCTGGTTGACCATCTTACGGTCGACCAGCAACTTCCAGTAGTTCTTCTCGCCGGCGAAGTCGTCAAACTTCGGGATCAGTCCGCGCTCTTTGCACAGACGCTTGTAGCGCTCTGCACTGGCCTCCATAGCCTCGGCGCCGCTCAGGCCGGTGTTGTAACCGACGAAGAACTCACTAAAGGTGGGCTCCTTGCCGGCGCCATCGCGGAAGGCCTTGGCGTGCTGAGTCTCGGTGTAGTCTTTCCACTTGTGGATGCCGCCCATGCGACGCAGGTCAGCGTTCATACCGCTGACGTGGTACGGGATAACATAGTCGATGAAGTCGCTGGCCAGCAGCTTACGGATATGGTCATCGCTGACACCGATACACTGAATACCGCTGGTTTCGGGGAACTCGTTCCGAGCCTTCTTCGCGTCTTCGATATCCACGCTGTCGGTGGGGCTTAAGAGCAAATCACCGTTCTCATCCAGGCCGGTGTGTCCGGTGGGAACGCCGCTCATATTGAACATCATGCCGGTCTTACCCAGCACGCGAACCTCGTCGCAGTACTTGGTGTAGCCGTGCATTGCCGCGCCACGGACGCTATTCTCGATAACAGCGGTAATGAAGTCCAGCAGATGCTGAATGCGCCAGTCGCTCCAGCTGGAGAAGCGCATGCCGTTTTCGCGGTTCACGCTCTCGATGAACTTATCGCTGACCTTCTTACCCTTCTTGCCGACCTTCCGCTTGGAGTCGCCATAGTAATACGGGACTGCAGTCTCCAGTGCTTTACTTCTGGTCGCAGACCGGGTACAGGAGACATAGGCGTCGTAGATCACAGGCTCGCTCTCGCTGAGGCGGGCCAGGTTATCCGCGGTCAGGTAAGTGCTGGCCGGCAGGCTCTTAGCCCGCTCAATGATCTGCTGCTCACGCTCGGTGGGCTTATATTTGGTACGCATCCCGGGGCCGATCTCGTTCAGGGCGTCTTTTTCTGCCTGCTTCAGCACACGCTTAGGTGCATTCCGGTCGTAGCCCTTGGTCTCCTTGAAGTCCGCCTGGGCCTTTTTGACCTGTGCCTCGAAAGCCTTGTTCTTCTTGCCGAAGTAGTCGCGCATGTAGGCTTCCGGGTCTGCGATCCACCGGTTCATCTGCTCCGGTGCCTTCAGTCGGGCGGCCTCAACATAGCACATGGTACAGGCCACCTGCAGCGCTTTCTCCTGCTTACCGTACTCGATCAGCAGGTCACGGATCGCCATCTGCTCCTCAGCGCTCATGGGGCGGTTCTCCCGCAGCTGCAGGTTCTCGATGACGTACTGAGTCAACAGGCGCTTACTGCACAGGGTGGAGAAGTCCAGGCTGATTTTGTACAGGGGGTCACTGTTCTCCTTGTAGGGCGAGAACTCACGCTCGTCTCGGCCGAAGGTCTCGTTCAGGTCCAGGATATCACGGTTGGGTTCCATGATTTCCAGCAGGTGCTCCAGCTGACCCTGCAGCTTATCGACCTCTTCCTGCGTCCACTTGCAATGCTTCATCAAATCGCGGAACATCTGGCCGTCCTCGATATCGTGACGCATGGAACGGATGGAGTAGCGCTTGCTGCCGTCCGTCACGGTCAGGCCCTGAGTCAGAACTTCGTCCTCCCCCAGCAGCTCGCCGAGGCTGTTAACACTGTAGCGGATGTCGGGATCTTCTGTGGGCTTCCGGTTGGTAGTCGCCTTGACCTGGTTAGAGTCAAATGCAATCATTACGGTAGATGCGCCGGGGTCTTCCGCAGCCCAACCGCCGGTATCCTTCAAGTTCTTGAAGATAACACCGTCGTGGCCGTTTTCCTTTGCCCACTTGGCGATGGATCGGGTGTTGGCCTTTCTACCCATGAAGGAGATGCTGTTCCAGTAGCTGGGCTGGACGTATTTCACCTCGACGTCCCGCAGTGTTATATTGTGATCCACCTGAGACTCGTCCAGATCGCCCCACTTATCTTTGTAAGCCTGGAAGTCGGCCGACAGTTGGTTCAGCACCTTCATCCGGCTATCCTCGTCAAAGGTGCGAATGATGAACGGAACAAGCTCCATCTTGGACAGGGTCACACTGAGGCTATCCTCTGCATCATCCAGCTGCACGTAGTAGGTGTCAGGCTCATGATAATCGTGGTAGATGTTCACGTCTTTCCGGCCGGAACAGTCGGTGCCGCACTCAACGACCAGCGGGTTCTTCAGGTTCAGGTATACCTGATAGCGGTTACCAAGGCTGTGCTCGGCTACCCAGTGAGATCTCTCGATGGCGCGCGTTACCATTTCCTTCTCGGTGCCGGGGATAAAGTGCGTGAAGCGGTAGTTCTCCTTACCTTCTACGCGGAACTCGACCATCTCGTTGGTCTCGGTCATCAGGTACTTGCCGAACTCCTCTTCGGGCATGACGCTGTCACGGTACATCTGTCTTACGTCGTCCAGCTTACGCAGTTCTATGCGCTCTTTGCGCAGCGTACGCTCTGCCTGATAGCTGATAGCGTCTGCGAAATTAACGATGTTGTCCAGGGCTCCCTCGATCATCGAGAATCTGCTCGACAGGTCGGACTCAACGGACGACTTAATTCGCTCTGCGTCGTAGTTAAAGAAATTGCGCAGCACCTCGTCGTCACCGGCCAGCTCTTGAACGTGCTTCACCAAAGCCATGGCTCCGTCGAAGTAGCGTTTCTCCGCGTCCTTGTGCTTCTGTCGCATCTCGGCATTCCACTCTTCTGTGATCTTAACCACTCGCAGGCCGCCGCCCACGTACTCCTGCGCAGCGTTGAACTGCTCCGCGGTGGAGTTTTCTGTGATGAGGTTGTAGGGGTCTACGTCTCGACCCTCATCCTGCTGGCGGGTGTAGGTGTCCGCGACATTAGGGTTAGAGCTGAAGAACAAAGAAATCTTGTCGTCGGAGAAGGACGGGTCGAACACGGTGAAGTTCGGGGTGTTTGTGCCATGATACATCGGGATCAAGCGACCATGCTCATCACGTGCTTTAGAGTCGGCGAAGAAGTCTCGCTGATCTACGGACATCTCGCTGAGGTCGGCATCGAGGAGTGTTGCGTCCTCTACCCAATCGGGTACCCAAGGCTCGCTCAGGCCGACACTGTAGCGGATGTCGGGGTTGGTCTCGTTGAAACGCTCGGACAGCGGGATTACGTTGCCCTTATCGTCGTAGGTGACGGGATCTGCAGATTTTGCATCCCGGTTCGGGTTGAAGATAACATCCACGGTTGTAAAGCCACCGTCATCGACATCTGTGAATGTGATGCTATCGTAACCATTGTGCTCGGCCCATTCAGCCATAGCATTGGTCGTGATTTCGTCTTCTTCGTTCACGTAAACGCCGGGGTACTCATCGGCACTTACCGGCAGGTCGCCCCAGTCGTAGCCGTCAGCGTCGATCTCCAGGTTCTCACCCAATCGGTAGCACATAGCATACACACCGCGGGCGTCGTGAGGACTCTTGTCGACCGGATACTTGAGCTCAAAGTAAGTTCCGTAGCCCTGTGCCACGACCTCATCTCGGGCCAGCCACAGATTGCCATCCACGACGGTAAAGCCCGGGGTGTGCGTGCCGTGGTAGCCCTTAGTGGTATAGCCTGCAGCCTTTGCAGCCTCGTCGACCATCCGCTGTGCGGCTTCCATATCGCCGCGCTCAACGGCGTCCATATATTCGGCGTCAGCTTCGGAGTCAATGCTGTGGCGGATGTCAGCGCCATCCTCTTTGCTTGCATAGTCATTACTGAACGTAATAAAAGAAGCACCCGATTCATCGGCTGCTTCGTCGTTATATTCAGTTTGGGTTAGTTCAGCGCTACGAGCGTGTCCATCAGCGCCTCGTTCACTTCCTTCGGCGACATCTGGTAGTTTTTCTCGGACAGCTTGTCCAAAAACAGCCGCATTTCCTTCGGCGTTTCGACCAAGGAGATTACCTCCAAACAGAGCTTTTTGGGAACTTTCATCATAATCAGCAGTTGTGCCAAGTCTACGCTCTGCTCTTCTGTAAGTGTTCTCGGCATATTCCTCATTCCTTTCGATGTATTGCGCTTTGCTTATCTCTACGCATCCGTCCTCAGTTTTTTGGTAATAATGCAGCTTGCCGGAGCGCGTGAACTTTCTCACGGTACCTGCTTCGCCGGATTGTGCCCAGATATAATAGTTGGTCTCATGCTCACTGTACAGGCTATGTTTATTATACTTCTTTTTGCGCGGTTTTGCAACACTATATCGCGCACCGGCGCCATTATTTTCAGCACTGCCCAGAAGGACAGTGCTTTTTTGTTCCTTCGCCTTCTGCTGTGCCTCAACCATTCTGTCGGCCAGCTTGTCCAGGTGGCTGCGAATGGAAGCGTCCAGACCGTCAGCCTGCCGAATCACACCCAGGCGCCGCAGCAGTTTGCCGAGCAGCGAGGGCTTAATGCCGGCCAGCTTATCCAGTGCAGAACGGCTGGCGAAGGTGTTCATCATGTAGTCGGCTGCGACCTCACTGGCGACGTTCAGGCTGCCCAAGTCGTAGTTATTCTTCCGGTAGAAAGAAACGTAGGCGTCCTTGGTGCGCTTGATCAGCATATTCAGGTACTCCTCGCCGCGCACTTCTTTGACCAGGTTCAGGATATCCTTGGTCAAGTTGGTATCGGCGTCCTGTGCCGGGTGCGTGACCTCGTGCAGGAAAATACGGGTAGCATGACGCAGACCGCTCAGTTTCCGGGAGTTCAGCACAACGGTGTTCTTCGCTTTCAAGTAATAACCGTTGGCGTCTGCATCTGCGCCCTCGAACTCCTGAAACTCTACCTCAACGCCCAGGAACTTGCCGAACTTCTTCAGGCTCTCCTGCTCCAGGCGCTTTGCTTCGACAACTGCCTCCTTCGACATGATCTTCTTGCCGAAGCGACGAACCTCCCCTGGCGCTTCCTTTACATTCTGAGTAACCTCATCCCCGAGGCTGGCCTTCTTTTCGCCCTTGGGCTTAGTGGTCGTCTTAGCTGCCTTCTTCGCAGAACCAGGTACCTTCTGCCCCATCTGGTTTTGCATCTGGTACTCGTGGAACTTCTTAACCACGGTAGTAGCCTTAGCGCTTGGATGGCGCTTCTCATAGGCCTTGGCGAACTGCTCAAAGGTTTGCACGGAGCCGTCTGCGTATTCAATGCTTCCGGCGGGTACGCTCACATTTGCCCCAGAATCGCGCAGGACGGGAGTTTCGGCGGGGGCAGCAACTGTCTCGCCCAGTACTGCTTCTGTGGCAGGCGCAACAGCGTCAGCTGCGGCTTGTGCCTCTGCGCGTGCCTGGGCAACGATGACCTGGCCTGCCTGCTGTTCAGCGACAGCCTGGCGCGTGCGTGCCTCCTGAGCCTTGACCTCTGCGGCGCTCTTGATGATAGATTGGGTCAGCTTGCGCTTATCGGACTTAGAGGCGCCGGTGACCTGAACGCCGGTTTCCGACTCGATGACGGCGCGGACGGCGGGATCGGACAGCTGCAGCTTCTGGATCTCAGCCTCGGTCAGCTTATGGCCTGCACTCATCTTCTGGAGGAGCGCGGCCTGCTCTACCGCGACGTCGTTCTTCACGCCAGCGGCCATCAGCTTCTGCGCTACCGGGCTGACCACTGTGGCGCCGGGGTTGCTCAGCTGAGCGTTAGCATACTCGGCCTGCTCCTGGTTCTCGGAGGTGGCCAACTTCACCAGGTCGGCTTCAGTCTGTGCGTCAATCTTGGCTTCGGTCTCTACCTTAGCTTCGACGGCTCCAGCCCTCTTGGTGGGTTTGGTTTCTTTCTTAACGGCTTTGGTGTCCTTCTTGGTCTGTTTCTCGACCTTCAGTTGTGCCTCGGCGTCGTCTCGGGCCATCTGCTCAAACAGACGCCCAGCCTCAAGGTCAGTCAGTGTAGCACGATTCTCGGCCTTCATCTTGCTTTCCAGGGACGCAGCCAGCTTATGGGTTCGGGTGTTGGTATCGTAATCAGTCTTAGCGGTAGCCAACATGTTCAGCTCTTCGCCCGCGGCTCGTACACCGGCGCCTACCATCTCGGCCTGGGCACGACTTACTACTTTCGTGGTAGTTTGAGTCGTCACAATGTCCGCGCCGCCCATCATTGCGGCGATCTTGGCGCCCTCTTCGGCTGCTGCCCAAATCTGGTCTGCGGCTTCCTTGTTCTTGCCCGTCAGTGCGCCCCAAAATGTTTTTGCTGCGCCCCAAACCAAAGAGCTGTCGGTATCGCCTTTCGCGATGCGGTTCTGGTTTGCGATGGATACAGCCTCCTGAGAAGCCTCTTCCAAAGCCTCGCTGGCCACATTTAGTCCGTACTTACCTGCTACTACAGCAAAGCGCTTCATGACGTCTTGGCCCGCCCACTCAGCTGCCAGTTTGCCGACGCCCTTCCAGCCGCTTTTACCCAGGACAGTCAACAGTTTAGCACCGCCAAAGGTGACCATGTCGATACCGGTGTCGGCCATCTCAACTAGTGCGGAGACAAAAGCCTCGTCGTTCGCAGCTTCACGTGCGGTTGCCTCGTCCACGCCGGCCTCGATCAGCGCTTTGAATGCGGCACCCCGCATGGTTTTGTAGGAGTATGCACCGCTTGCGGCAACAACACCAGCCTTTGCGCCGTTTACCCAGCCAACGGGTCCGAGCGCGGCGCCAGCTGTTGCGCCTATGATACCGCCCTGAATCGCAGCGCCGGTCTGGTCCAGAAACTGCGGTATGTAGTTGGCCAAGCTCTTAGAAACCCAGGACATCTTGACGTTCTCGTCGTCCAGCGCCTTCTCGTTGCGTCGAGTGAACTGCGCCAGGGTAGCGTCCAGAGCCTCTGCGTATCTACGGTTCTTCTCGGTAGGGTTATCCAGGTACTCACTCCAGGCAAGGGAGCTATCCTGTGTCAGGCGGCCGACGGCATAGTTTGCCCCAGTCTGGCCGGAGAAGGTGTCGTCGTAGATCTTGTCCTCGTAGCGAACCAGTTTTTCGGTGCGGACCTTGTCCTTATTCACCGTAACCAGCTGTTTCTGTGCTTCGCTCTGCGCAGTCTTCTTAGCAGCACTGGTCTTGGCGCGAGGATTGGACTTGACGCCGGTCTCCTGCGCTTGCTGCTTCGCAACACTCAGCTGAGCGCCCAACACCTGATCGCGCATCTTGTTATCAGTGATGCTGTCTGCGTTAACGCCCATCAGCTTTTTCCGCCGCTCGTTCTGCGCCGCGTACTTCTCCGCAAGCTGGGTCTCGGTCCTAGAGGGTTTCGTGGCGCTCAAACCTGCGCCACGTCCCTTTACAGTATTCACTTGGTTCTGCTGCTTCTTAATACCGGAGTTCAGCGCGCCCAGCGACCGTTCGGCATCTTTCGCCTTGTGCTTTGCGTCGAGATCCGCGGCGTAGCTCTCCTGGCGTCTGCGGGACTCTTCCGCCATCTTGCGCACAAAGTCGCTGACGCGGTACTGTTCATTTGCCATAAACTATTTCCTCCTTAAAGGCGGCAGGTCATTTCAATCCGGCCGCCGGCGGTTTGACGTTTGCTGCGCCGGGTTTAGTAATGGTAGGAGCCGGGGGTGTCTCGTTGACGGGGTTAGCCCAGACGAAGGTCGTCTTATTGGTCTTCGCGTCAAACGCCTCTACCACCTCACCGGACTTGATCATTGCCTCGAGCTCTACCGGGGTAACTCGGACGCGGCCGCCGTAGGCGCCCTTGGTCAGCTCGATCCAGGTCACATTGCCGCTTGCGTCAGTGCCATACTTGTTCATGATCGGCTGCTCCCCTACGCCGGTGTTGCCTGTGCCGTCCGTGCTGCCTGCGTCACCCGTGCCACCGGTACTGCCGGTACTGCCGGTACCGCCGGTACCGCCGGTGTCGCCTGCCGGGGCTTCAGTCAGGGCGGCAGCATACATGGCTGCCATCTGCTTAGCCATAGCGGCATCGAGTCCGGCCGCGGCAAGTATGTCCGCCGAAGGCATTGTGCCGGCCTTAATAGCGGACAGGGCAGTGTCGTAGGCCCACTGTTTCGCGGCCTGCGCCTTGGCATAGTCATCCTGCTGCACCTGATAATCCCATTCCTTCTGGTAGTTACCCTGCGCCAGCTGATCCTGTTCTTTGCCGTAATTGAACTGCAGCATGAAGTTATCCTGGGCCAGTTTGTCCTGCGCCTGCTGGTAATCCCACTCCTTGAGGAGATTCTCCTGCGCCAGCTGATCCTGGGTCTTCTGGTACTCGAACTCCTTCTCCAGCTGGGCACGGTTGTAGGCATCCACCTGGGCTTGGTACTCGCGATTCAGCTGATCCTGCTGCACCTGATAATCCCATTCCTTCTGGTAGTTCTGCTGCGCCAGCTGATCCTGCCCGACCTGGTAATCCCACTGCTTCTGTGCCTGCTCTTTACTGTAGGCATCCTGCTGCAGCTGATAGTCCCACTCCTGCTGATACCTGGCCTGCTGATCCTCGTACTGCTGCAGTTCCCAAAGCTGGGCCAGCTGCTGCTGCGCGATCTGCAGGACGTTGTTCGCCTTCTCGAACTCACCCTTAGCGCGGAGGTCAGCGATCTGCCGGGCCGTGTCAGTAGCCAACTGCTGACGCTGATTCTCGATCAGCTGACGGCTGTTCGCTGCGGCGTTGGCGATGCTGTTGTACCGCCTCGCAGTAATACCGCCCCGATCACCGCGTGCTGCGGCGTACAGCGCCTCCTGGTCACGGGCCTGGCGCTCCTGGATGTTCACCCTATTCTGTTGCTGGAGGAACTGTCTCTGCGCATCCTGCTGTGCTCTTTCCAGCTCAGCGACGCCGGTCTGCACGGAGTGGTCTACCTGTTTATTCGCCTGCTCCTGCATCTGGCTGTACATGCTCTTGATGCTGTCCGCGGTGACCCGGTTCGCAGTCTGGGTCGGCGCAGGGGCGGGTGCAGGGACAGTAGCCGGGGCAGGGACAGTAGCCGGTGCCGGTGCTCCGCTCTCCACCACCGATGTGGTTTGTTTCTTCTGTGTTGTAGTGGTCAATAGAATCACCTCACGTTATTAAAACACACAGAGTATCGTGTTGTGTGCTTGAAAATTATTCCTTGCCCTGCAGCTGCTTAAATGCCTGGTCGACGCCGGTAGCTGCGAAGCCGGAGACGACACCGACTGCGATGGCAGTGATGATGTCCTGTGCGGGATAGTCGGGCATGATGCGCATGGACAGCGCGCCCAAGATCGCGCCGCACACGCCACAGATGACGGGCAGCCACTTGTTGTTCAGCTTGGTTGCCTTAACAGCGGTAGCAACCAGGTAGCACAAAATGGTGATTGCTGCTACAGAGGTAATACCCATGATTTCCATAATTTTCTTCTCCCTTCAATATGTATCGGTTTCTTAGTGTTTATGAAATGCTTCCAGGTCGGAGATCCGGTGGTTCGCCACGCGAATCTGCTCTTCCACCACCGGCATGCGGCGGGCGAAGTTGTTATGCTCCCGCACTTCACGGGTCAACTCTTCGATCTTCGTGTCCGTCACTGCCTGGGCGACGCGCATGGCCTCCTCGTTTTTGCGGGCCGTCGATTGGCAGGTGACCACTACGCCGATCAGGGCTAAACCGCCGGTAATGAGCGACGTAATAATAGCTTCGGTCATATGCTTGTCCTCCTTACTTCACGTAGTCCAGGCTGACCCAGCCGCCCTGCTGCAGCTTGCCCCAGCCGTTCTTCTCTTCGACGAGGGTGACCTTGTCGCCATTCTTCAGCTTGCCGGTGATGGTATAGCCGGTACCGGGGCCAGAGCGGATGCGCAGGCTGCTATTCACCTTCACGGTACCGGTGCGGTACAAGGGCAGCTCCTTGTCGGCGCTGTCCAGCACAACGGCCGGAAACCCTGCGGCGATCAAGCTTCGTGCTAAGGTCTTGGCGGCTTCTGCATCGGAACATGTACCGGCAACCACCCGGTAGCACTCATTTGCAGATGCTGCATCGGCACGCAGCTTGTCAGCCACAGAAGCACGGAACAGATCCATGCTGAGACCGAACTTCTTCCAGATATGCTCCGGATCGCCGTGGTTGGAAGCGATGCCGCGCTTATGTCCCTCGGAATGGCTGATGATTACGCCATCGGCGAGAGGATCGAGGTTGTACTGCTTACACAGGTATGCAAACAGTTCAACCGCATTTGCGTAGGTTTTCTTAACGAAAGCCTCGGTGGCCTTGGAGTCGTTGTCTATCCACGAACTACCACCGGTATACTTGATAGTGGAGGGTTCGGTCATTTCAACACCGATATGGGTGTTGTTGGCGGTGCCACCAGCGTGCCAACCGCGATAGTTCCAAGGTAGGGTCTGGTAAATCACATCGGGTTCAATGAAAGCATGAACGGCTTTCTCCTTGTTAGGCTTGTCCCAACTCTTCATAATCGGTTCTGCGTTGGGCTGCGGATAACCGACAGAGTGGATCATCAAACCCTGAGGGCCTTTGTCCTGGAAGTTCCTATAACGAGAATCAATGCGACCAAGGTTATTGGCGTACACATCGTTCTTCGTTAAAAAACTCTTAGTGATTTTAATTGCC
>JAZTYK010000008.1:0-9549 GCA_045636925.1 Oscillospiraceae bacterium | reverse complement strand
TGCGACAGCCTGTCTGAAACGCCCCTTTCTGCCGGTGTGCCCACCGTGTGGAATTATGTGCGGATGAATGATACGGCTTTCCTCAGCCGGCACTTTGATCGCTTGGAAAACCGCAAGCAGCATTTTGGCAAGTGGTACAGTCTGCGCACGCCCCATGCGCTGATCCGCAATCTGGTATCCCTGCCTCTGCGGCGGCGGGAGTTTGTGGGGCTGACGGTGCAACATTTGCCGCAGGCCTATTTGAAAAGCGCCTTCCAAACCGTATGGGAGCTGGAGCCTGCGCTGCTGGATGCCACCTGCCGGCGGAAGTTCCGGGATTATCGGGACGTGAGCCACTGTATCGTCAAGCACTATCAGCTGCTGACCGGCGCATTTTATCCCTATGACACCATGTCTGTGGGCTGCAGCATTGGCGGCGACTGGGATCTTACCCTGGTGCGGGATGCGGTGACCTCGAAAAAGTACAAGCTGTTGTGCATCAACGACAATGAACTGATGGAAGATCGGTTTGAAGAGGCGAAGGCGGTACTGCACGCTGCCTTCCGGCAGGTGCTGCCCCGACCTTGCTCCTTTGAAGTGCAGGAAAGCTGAGTTTTGCCTATGAAGATTTTGGTTTTGGGGGCGTATCATTCCTCCAACTTGGGCGATCCGGTCATTTGCGACTGTGTGGCAGACTCCCTGCGCCGCCGGTTTCCGGAGGCGGAGGTCTGTTGTCATGACCTGATTCGCCGCACCGCGCCCGCGCCGGGGCAGGAGAGCCCCATGCAGGCCGGGCGCAAGACCCATCTGCGGCGAAAGCTGCGGTTTTGGGTCACAGAACATACACCCTTTGACGCAAGCCTGCGATGGGAAAGGTATCGGCTGAAGAAGCATGCCGAATATCTGGATCACCTTTGCGCACAAGACTGGGATCTGGCTGTGGTGGCCGGCGGACAGCTGCTGATGGACAGCTATGCGCTGTTTTTGGCCCATGCCATCGAAGCATTGACCCGGCGGCGAGTTCCGGTAATCTGCAATGCGTTGGGCGTTGGCCCTTCCTGCAGTGATGCGGTTTGTGCCCGGTTGGGCGCGGCCTTGGCACCTTCCTGCGTGCGGCAGATTTCCTGCAGGGACGATGCTGCTCTGGCGCAAAAACGGTATGCGCCCGGGAAAGAGATCTGCGAAACCGCAGATCCGGCGCTGTATGCCGGACGGACTTACGGTGTTGCCCGTGACACGGAAAGTAAGACCGTGGGATTGGGCATTTTGTTCCCCGGCTTTACGCCAAAGGCGCAGACCCTTGCCTTTTGGCAGGGTGTGATCCGCGGGCTGGAAGCTAAGCAGACACCGTGGCAGATGTTTACCAACGGAGACCCGCTGGATCTGTCCTATGCCCGGGAGATCGTGGCATCTATGCCGGGGCTGCGGGGCAAGGAGGCGGAGCTGATCCGTCCACGCGACGTAAAGCCCGGCGATTTGGTGCGCACCGTTGCCGGATACGGCAGCGTGATTGCCGCCAGACTGCACAGCAATATCCTTGCGGCAGCTTTGGATATTCCTGCGGTGGCTGTGGTGTGGGATGATAAATTGCCGGCTTTTTATGAAAAAATCGGACGACCCGGACGCTGCGTTACCGTTGATACGGATGCGGATACCGTGCTGCAGACCCTTGGCGAGGCGCAGCAGAATGGATATGACGCCGCGCTGGTGGAAAGCTTGCGACAGGACGCTGAAGCCATGTTGCTGGAGGCAGCGGAGCGGGCCTTGTATGGGGAGGTGCAGCCATGAGCCGCGCGAAAAACTCCCTGCGGAATGCAGGCGCATCCTTTGCCAGCCAGTTGATCTCGGCGCTGCTGCGCTTTGCCTGCAGAACTGCCTTTTTGTACACATTGGGGGCAGAATACCTGGGTATTCCGGCACTGTATACCAATGTAATCACCCTGCTCAGCGTGTCTGAACTGGGATTCTCCACCGTTATTACCTTCCATTTGTATCAGCCACTGGCCAAGGGCGACCATGCCATGGTGCGGGCGCTGATGACCTTTTATCGCAAGGTTTACCGGGTGGTAGGCTTGATGGTGCTGGCACTGGGACTGTGCCTGATGCCGGCGCTGCCACATCTGATGACCGGGGTCACGGACAAAGTCAATATTTATTTGTACTATCTGATTTATCTGGCACAGACGGTGGTGTCTTACCTGTTCTTTGCCTATAAATCGGTGCTGCTGGTGGCAGATCAGAAAAAATATCTGGTGGATGCTGTATTTTGCCTGGTGCAGGTGGTCTTCTGCGGACTACAGATCGCCGCGTTGGTAGTGCTGCGGTCGTTCCTGTGGTACACGCTGCTGAGCGTGGCGGCCACAGCGATGCAGAATATGGCGGCGGCGCTGCTTACCACCCGGCGCTACCCCTGGCTGCAGGGGGAGGCGGCTGTGCTGGATGCACCTGCCAGGCGAAACCTGTTCAAGGCGGCCTATGCCATGTTCCTGCAGCGGATCAGCGTGGTCATCGGAACGGCTACGGACAATCTGATTATTTCGGCCTTTGTCAGCAATCTGGCGGTAGGTCTGTACAGCAATTACAGTATGGTGGTCACCACGGTGCAGGTGGTCATCTCCAACGCGGTGCGGGCGCTGACCGCCAGCCTGGGCGATCTGTATGCGGCCGGACATCGTGAGCGGAGCTATCGGGTGTTCCGCACACTGCAGCTTGCCCTTTGCTGGCTGCTGACGGTCTGCGCTACCTGCTTTTTGGTGCTTTTCCGTCCTTTTATTATAATGTGGGCGGGCGAAAGCTATCTGCTGGATAACTTCACCACGGCGGTTATTGCATTTAACTTCCTCACCAACTTCCTGCAGCTGGGCGTGCTGATGTATCGGGATGCCACCGGGCTGTTCGTGGTGGGCAAGTACCGCAGCGTGATCAATGCCGCACTGAATCTGGTTTTATCGCTGGTAATGGTGCATCCTTTGGGTATGGCCGGTGTCTTTTTGGCCAGCATCATCAGCCGCTTGGCAACCAACTGGTGGTTCGATGCCTACATTCTGTTTTATCGCGGATTTGACGCATCTCCCCGGTGGTATTACGGCCACTGCATCCTCAGTGTGTGCGTGACGGCGATGTGCGCAGCTAGCATTCATGCGCTGTGTGCACCGATGGCTTTGGCGGGCGGGGCAGAGCTTGGAACCAAGCTACTGCTTGCCGTGGTACTGCCTACTGCGGTGTATGGCCTGTTTTTTGGACGCAGTCGGGAAGCCAAAGATCTTTACACCCGTGCATTGACACTTGTGCGCAAGAGAGGCACATAATCCCGTTTTCTGTGAAAATAAGCACAAAAACGAACAAAAAAACACCGGAATGTCGAAAAAGAATGCCGAATAACACTTGAAAACCCGAAAAGCTTGTGTTAACATTAAAGGTACTAATAGGCTTGGGTAGCTTATGCCCTTTTGGGGATAAGCATTCAAGATCAAATAGAAATCTATTAAGAAAGAAGGAAACCGCAATGAAAAAAATCATTAGTCTGGTTCTGGTCGCTTGCCTGGCACTGTCCATGATGGTCATGTCTGTTAGCGCCGCTCCCGCTGATGACAACTACTCCCGCGGCGAGTGGATCAAAGAGATCGCTGAAGCTGCTGGCGCAGATGTCACCGGTGCCACCATGCCCGAAGGCAAGGGTGTTGACGTAGATGAGGAAGATCCCTACTACGCATACATCGCTTGGGGCTACACTGAAGGCATCATCAAGGGTTATGCCGAAGAAGGCTTCCCCTTCAAGGGCGATCAGGATGTCAAGGTGAAGGAAGCTATGGCTATGGTCACTCGTGCCATCGCCGAAGAAGTCCTGCCTGCTGTCCCCGTCTCCGTTGACACTGTTGACGCTGACGTAGCATCCTACGGCGACGAGAACGTTGCTCAGGCTGCTGTTCTGTACGGCCTGGTTGCTGCTGACGTGGATTGGTCCGCTGCTATGCCCAAGGCTCCCAATGCTTCTGACGAAGTCAATGCTGACGTGGTTCTGGGCGTTGCTGCCGGCGAGATGACTTCTCCCATTGCACAGCCCAACGTTAAGTTCCAGCTGGCTGTTCTGTCCGGCGAGAACGCTGATCAGGGCTATGTCAAGGCTACCGTTTACGAGACCTACGCAATGGTCATCGAGATCTCCAAGGAAAAGGTCGATGCCGGCCATGTCACCCTGGAAGCTATGATGAACAATGTTGCTTCTCTGGGCGGCGGCGTTAAGTCCCACAAGATCTCTGTTGAAACCGGCCTGTCCGGCGATCCCGAGCTGAAGGTTTGGCTGAGCAACTGCTTCGACTTTGGTGGCGCTACCATCAAGATCGACGTTGCTGGCAATAAGTGCGTTTACAACGTACAGCCCGTGGTTGATGCTGAAGAGTATGTCTCCATCGCTTTCGTTCCCGAGAAGACCGAAGACACCCGTGCTGCTTGGATGGCTCTGACCGACAACGTCTCCACCAAGACCCAGGCTACCGATGACAGCTATGTCTTCATCGCTAACAACTCCGAGCTGGTTATCGGCGAAGAGAACATCGTCTTCGAGAATGGTTCCGACGGCCTGAAGCTGGATAACTTCAGCAACATCGACGCTCTGAAGCAGACCATCCGTGACAACATCAAGATCGGTACCGGCTATGTTGGTAACGAGGATGTTAAGGTTGTGGTTGGCAAGGGCACTCAGCTGGCTGTTGGTCAGTCCATTGCTACTCTGGACAAGAACTGCTCTATCGTTGTCAAGGGCGTTGAAATGGGCGAGAGCACCATCCTGACCGATCTGCGTGATGCCGAAAGCACCTACGCTATGGCTGAGAAGCTGGTCAAGATGATCAACGAGCTGGTCGGCGCTGTCGACGGCAAGACCGTTGAAGTTGCTGTTAGCTTCAACTAATCCAATTCCTTCTGGAAAAGTTAAAATAGCATAACGCCTGAAAGCGGGCGGGGACCCGTTCCCCGCCCGCTTGTTTTAACCAAAAGGCAGTTCTTTCCATTTCCTGCCCGCATCACAGGGGCAAAGCCTATTTACCCTTGTGCTATGTGCAGGAGCTGCGCATAAATGAACATTGTCCACACCAACATCCCGCCCAGTGGAGATGCTGATTACCCGGCCATCTCACAGATGCGCCGGGGATTTTTACAAATTGAGAGAAGCGGAGGTGATCTCGTGCTGATGTTCTTAAAAAACGTGGCGCAAAATGTGCCGACTATTATTGGTACACTGTTGGTGAGCTGTGTTTTGGTTAAATGGAAACAGACAGTGTTAGAGGTTAAATCGCTGATGCATATAGGAGCGCTTTCTGTTGTAACCACTGTAATAGAGTTGATTTGTTGCTTGGCATTGGGAGCAACTGAAAACACCTTGTTCCGAAACAACATTTTCGTTTCGTTCCAAGGAGTGTTTTTGTTAGGTCCGATAGTGTTTTTTGGTGCAGCAAAATGTTTTCGGATTAATGTTGCGGCATATTTTGATGTCGTGGCAATGATTGCAGCAGTAACATTGTTAATTGCGAGAATTGGTTGCATAAGTAGTGGCTGCTGCGAAGGGGTACAGTTATTCGAAACACATTGGCGGTGGCCGGTGCGCGAAGCGGAATTGACGTTCTGTTTTATCGTAACCATGATTTTAATTTTGAAATCAAAAAGATGCTTGGGGAAAGGTTTATATTTCCCTTGGCTCATGATGACCCATGGCGTATATAGGTTTTTTGCAGAAGGTTTTGTAGATGCAAAAAGCATCGCATTCGGGTTCCATCCGGTACATATTTGGTCAATTGTTTCTTTTATTGCAGGAAGTACTATATATGCAGATTTGCGTAAGCAACTGGCGGATATGACTATTGCGGAAAGTCATCGGAGGTAATTATGATAAAGAGTATCATTAAAAGAGCATTTTTTGCTGCAGCAGTATGTTCGCTGCTTCTATGTATAGCTTTGCCTTTTACGGCAGCTGCAGAAACTCCGGTTAATGTGGGCGTGGGGGGTTTGTCCATCTCGGTAACCGACGGACATGATGGAGTAACAGAAAATGCGGGCGCCCATTCTTTTTCCGTTACAAAGGAAGGCGCAAATGATGGTTGGTGTGGTGCGGCATCCACGAAAAGTGTTAATATCACATTCACCAACACCGGCTCTACCGGTGCGGTACTGACCTATTCGGTGTCTGCGACCGCGGGCTCTTACTCGCCAAATGGAGAAAGCCATAACCTGACAGCGGGTGGCTCGGTGACGATTACGTTTACGTCACCAGCCGGGTCAAACAATTCGGGTACGATCACTTTTTCCAATATTCAGCTTACCGCGATTGAAACGAAGCACACGGTAGGAACTACGGTCAATATCAATGCGGCTGGTTCTGTGACCGGTGCAGGTGAGTATATCGAGGGTTCTTCTGTCACGCTGACGGCAACGGCAAACTCCGGGTACGAGTTCTTCGGTTGGTTTAAAGGCGGGGTGTTTGTGTCCCGTAACAACCCTTACACCTTTGCATGCCAAGCAGACGAAACCTACGAAGCTCGATTTATTGAAAACGACACCACCTTTTATGAAGTGCAGGTGGGTAATACCAATACATATCATGACAACTTAGCAGATGCCATTACCGCTGCAGGTACCAGCGGCAAGATCATTCTGCTCAGAAGCGGAACCGTTGCTGCCGGAAACTACACCATTCCCTCCGGCGTGACCCTGCTGTTGCCTTATAGCGAGGGTCAGGACACCATCAGCGGTGACGGCGAGTCCGGTGTTCATGCCTTTGCCAACATTGGTTACCTGCCGCTGCTGGAGGAAACCACACAGGAAGAAAACATTGCAAACCACCCGCTGGCATATCCCGGTGACCAGCGGACATACCTGACCCTATCTTTGGCAGACGGTGTTCACATTACGGTAAACGGCCAGCTGACCCTGGGCGGTGTCATGGGTGCCCGTTGGTCCGGTGCATACTTTACCGGACACACCAGCGGTGCCCACAGCGATATTAAATTTCTGGGCGAGGGCACTATTACCGTTCAGGGCAGCAATGCCAAGCTGAGCAGCGTGGGCTTTATTTATAATGCAGACGATGATCAGGACGGCACGAAAGAGGGCAACGGAAAGGTCATCGTAGAAGGCGGCTCGGTCTACATCCCCTTTGTCATTACAGACTATCAGGGCGGTAGTTATACGGTTACCACCTTTGCCAATGACACCGGCGCGGCGAAGGTAATGCCCTTTAACACCTATGCGTTTTTGAACATTCAGACCCCGCTGAAGCTGGACTATAACGCCACAACCGGCAGCACCACCAAGCTGTACGGTTATTGTGATCTGCCTACCGGCATCAAGCAGCCACTTACAGACAAGGCACAGCACAACATCTGTACGGCATTGCTGTTCGGTAATAAGAACGAAAAGAACTCCGGGTATTACAAAGGCTTGTATGCCGGCCTTGATGGCAGTACCATTACTCTGACCTACAACGATAAAATTGTTTGTCACGAGGTAGGTAAAACCACCATTACCTTTAACGGCAATACCACCTTTGGCAGCGGCACGCTGTATCTGGAGATTTACGGCGGTTATTTCAAGGCCACGGTCAACACCCATGAAGCCGACTTGCCGATATCCTATAATTTTGATTTACATGTAGAAAGCGGCACGCTGACAGTCCCCGTCAAAGTGAAGCTGATGCCCGGTGTGAATCTGACGGTAGATCCGGGCGCAACCTTGCATGTTGCCTCCGGTGGCACTTTGGCAATCTATGACGGCTTTAATGCCATCATTAATCGGGACGGGTATGACCGCGCGTTGATTATCCTTTCCTCGTACCCCACCGGTGCAGAATTGGTTGCGGCGGGGCTGAGTGAACGTGCCCATTTGTATGTGCACGGCACGCTGCGCATTGACGGAACTTTTGGCGGCATTATTGAAAGCCAAAATGAGTTTTTACAGAACAATCCCAGTGTAATTCCTCAAATTATTGTTGGAGAATCTGCGGGGCTGACGGCAACAGTCAAAGAAGGCGGCGTTTATTCGCAGTGCGTAGAGAAGCTGTGGGGAGTGATAAAGATCAACTTCCCCGTTGCAGAGGGAGATGGCACCAAGACGACCCGAGACCTGCAGGCGCTGATTTTTGATGGCACTGCACTGATTGCGCTGTCCAAGAACAATTCCGGCGATAAAGTGTATTACGGAAACCAGGGTGCTACCACCAAGACAAGCTATACGCTGTTGGAATGGACCGACGATGGCGGCGGTAAAGAGGGCAAATACCGCTTTACCACTACCGATGCAGGCGGCAATACGGTTCCGGTTTACACCGATATCCCCTATATCGGCGAAGAAGCGAAGACCATCGCCGGCATGTGGGTCACCGGTTATACAATGAGCTATGAGAATACCGCTGGTTCCAGTACGCAAAGTGGAGACACAGCTACCACAGAGTATGCGCCCGGTGCATCTGTGACCCTGCCTGTTTTAACTAAAAACGGCTATACTTTTAACGGCTGGAAAGATTCCGATGAAAACACCTATGCCGCCGGAGCCACCTTTACCATGCCCCGCAAGAATATTGTGCTGACCGCCCAGTGGACTGTACATCGCTATACCGTGCAGTTTGATGGTAACGGCGCACTTTCGGGCGAAATGGCAGATATGCCTTTTGAGTACGGAACGGCACAGACCATCAACAACCCGTTCACGCGGCCTTATCATGTGTTCCTGGGCTGGAGTACCGATAAAAATGCTTCTGCCGCAACCTATGCGGCAGACGGCACCGGTGCGGTCACCCTGAATAACCTCACTGCCGAAGATGGCGGGGAGGTTGCGCTGTATGCCATCTGGCGGCCTTATTCCTACGCTCTGTATTTCCATGGCAACGGCAGCGGTGGCGCCATGGGTAATATGATCGTGACATACGGCATCAATAATCTGCCTGTTTGCGGGTTCAATCATCCCGGTTATGTCTTCCAGGGCTGGGCCGAAACGGCAGAGGGCGCTGTGAAATACGCCGACCAGGCGCAGCTGATCATCAATGAGGAAACGTATCCTGCGTTGGTGGAGCAAGACGGCGGCGAGATCCATCTGTACGCGGTTTGGAAAGCCAACAGCTATACGCTGATTTTTAAAGATGGCGACACCGAAATCACCCAGACCATTGTGGGCGGCGCGGGTCATCGACCCAATCTGCTGGTGGGTCAGGGATATCAGCCTGCCAACAACCCTGCATATAGAGTTGGCTATACCTTTAAAGGCTGGACAGATAACCTGCCAGAGGCTAAGACCTATGCCCCCGGCGCAGTGATCGACTATCCTGCCGCCACCGACGGTGCAGAGGTCATCCTGTATGCCATTTGGGAGATCAATACCCACACTGTCACCTGGAAAGATTCTGTCACCGGAAATGTACTGGAGAGCAAAGATTACCAGTACGGCACTGTGATTGAAAAATCTGATCAGGACAAGACCGGCTACACCGCCGATTACGGCATTTATGTTCCCGGCATGACCATGCCCGACAACGATGTGGAAATTATCGTTACGCAGACCCCGCATGAATACACAGTAGTGTTTGAC
>JAZTYK010000007.1:0-16547 GCA_045636925.1 Oscillospiraceae bacterium | reverse complement strand
AGATGTGGGCCTGCAGTATCTGACCCTGTCCCGTGCCGCGGCAACGCTGTCCGGCGGTGAGAGCCAGCGAATCCGTCTGGCGACTCAGATCGGCTCTTCGCTGATGGGTGTTCTGTATATTCTGGACGAGCCTTCCATCGGTCTGCACCAACGGGATAATGATAAGCTTTTGCAGACATTGAAGCACCTTAGAGATCTGGGCAACACCCTGATCGTGGTAGAACATGATGAAGACACTATGCTGGCGGCAGATGATATCATTGATATCGGTCCCGGTGCCGGCGTAAACGGCGGTCATGTGGTGGCCACCGGCACAGCGGCAGAGATTATGAAATGCCCGGACTCCATGACCGGACAGTATTTAAGCGGCGCACGCAAGATTCTGGTGCCGGAACAGCGCAGACCCGGAAATGGTGGCTGGCTGAAGGTGTTGGGTGCTGCCGAGAACAATTTAAAGCAGGTGGATACGCAGATTCCGTTGGGTACCTTTACCTGTATCACCGGCGTGTCCGGCTCGGGCAAGAGCAGCTTGGTAAATGAGGTCATCTACAAGCGTCTGGCAGCCGACTTGAACGGTGCCAGAACCCACGCCGGTGCGCATAAGGGCATGGAAGGCATCGAGCTGCTGGATAAGGTGATCGACATCGATCAGTCACCCATCGGGCGCACGCCCCGATCCAATCCCGCCACCTATACTGGCGTTTTTGGCGATATCCGAGAGCTCTTTTCCAAGACGCAGGATGCCAAAGCCAAGGGTTACGGTCCGGGCAGATTCTCCTTTAACGTTCGGGGCGGTCGGTGCGAAGCTTGCAGCGGTGACGGTCTGCTGAAGATCGAAATGCATTTCCTGCCGGATATTTATGTGCCTTGCGAAGTTTGTAAGGGATGCCGATATAACCGCGAAACATTGGAAGTACGCTATAAGGGTAAGAATATCCACGAAGTGCTGGATATGACTGTGGAAGAGGCGGTAGAGTTTTTCCAGCCAGTGCCTAAAATCCGGCGGAAATTGGAAACCTTAAAAGAGGTAGGCCTGTCCTATGTGAAGCTGGGACAGCCCTCTACCACGCTTTCCGGCGGTGAGGCACAGCGAGTTAAACTGGCTACCGAACTTTCCAAACGCGCTACCGGACGCACGATTTATATTTTGGATGAGCCTACTACAGGTCTGCATACCTATGATGTGCACAAGCTGATTGATGTGCTGCAGAGGCTGGTAGACAGCGGCAACACGGTGGTGGTCATCGAGCACAATCTGGATGTGATCAAAACTTCCGACTATATCATTGACCTGGGTCCCGAAGGTGGAAACCGGGGCGGTGAAGTGGTAGCTTGCGGTACGCCGGAAGCAGTGGCAGAAGTGGCAGAATCCTACACCGGACAGTATCTGAAAAAGGTGCTTGGCAGAAGCGGTGAATAAATCGTAAAAAAACAAAAAAATCAGAAAAAGTGTATTCCCAAAATGCTGCTTTTGTATTAAAATAATAAGAGTGAAATCCAAATAAACTTTTAGACCGGAATATAGGGGGAACACCAGTATGGAACAGCCCAAGTATCGTCGGGTGCTGCTGAAAATCAGCGGCGAAGCTCTGGCAGGAGAAGATAAGTATGGTCTGAACTTTGATGTGCTGAACACTGTTTGTGCAGCTATCAAGGATTGTCAAGATGCCGGTGCACAGATCGGCATTGTAGTGGGCGGCGGAAATATCTGGCGCGGCGTGAAGAACGGCAGCGGTAAGATTGAACGCACCCGAGCAGACCAGATGGGCATGCTTGCAACTACCATTAATGCTTTGGCTTTGTGCGATGTGCTGGAACAGCATGGCGTGAAAGCGCAGGTGCAGACCGCCATTGACATGCTGCGCATTGCAGAGCCCTTTACCCAGCGCGGCGCTGTGCGTCAGCTGGAAGAAGGCGGCGTTGTGATTTTTGCCTGCGGCAGCGGCAGCCCCTATTTTTCCACTGATACCGCAGCAGCATTGCGCGCGGCTGAGATTCATGCGGATGCGCTGCTGTTGGCTAAGAATATTGACGGTGTGTACGATGCTGACCCCGCAAAAGTGCCTACCGCCAAGAAGTTTGATGAGATTTCCTATGCCGAAGTGCTGCGCCGCGGTTTGGGTGTTATGGACACAACAGCAACCGCCCTTGCCATGGACAATGATATTCCGGTCATTGTCTTTGCACTGAAGGATCCCGCCAACATTAAGCGGGTGCTGATGGGTGAGAAAATCGGCACCTATGTCGGCACAGATGTAGAATAAATTATTTGATTGAAGATAAACGGAGGTACATACCATGAATCAGAAATGTGCGGTTTACCAGGACAAGATGCATAAGTCCGTGGAAGTAATGAAGAAGGAATTCGCAGCAATCCGCGCCGGCCGTGCAAACCCCGCTGTGCTGGATCGTCTGGCTGTTGAGTACTTTGGTTCTATGATGCCCGTCAATCAGCTGGCATCCATCTCTTCTCCCGAACCCCGTATGCTGGCCATCCAGCCTTGGGATGCCGGTGCACTGAAGAGCATCGAAAAGGCCATTCTGGCTTCTGACCTGGGCATCAACCCCACCAACGACGGCAAGGTCATCCGTCTGCTGTTCCCCCAGCTGACCGAGGAGCGTCGCCGCGACTTGATCAAGGGTGTTAAGAAGACCGGTGAGGACACCAAGGTTGCTATCCGCAATATCCGCCGTGACGGTGTGGATCACTTTAAGAAGGCACAGAAGGCTTCTGAAATCACCGAAGACGAGCTGAAGAGCCTGGAGAAGGATATGCAGGACATTACGGATAAGGCTTGCAAGCAGATCGACGAAGAAGTTGCCAAGAAGGAAAAGGAACTGCTGGAAGTCTAATTGGTGCACGCGCATAAAAGCATGAGCGTTTGCACGTCATCTTTCTTGCTTAATTGATCAGAAAGAAATACAACAAGGCGGTGCAACTGTCGCACCGCCTTGTGATGCATTTTGGAACAGAGGGATGCATATGGCATTTTGGAAGAAAACACAAAAACAAGCCATCAATCCGGACCGAATTCCGTGCCATGTTGCGGCAATCATGGACGGAAATGGGCGCTGGGCCAAGCAGCGTGGATTGCCTCGCACGGCTGGTCATTCGGTGGGTAGTGAAAGTTTCCGCCGGGCGGCGGAGTACCTGGCCGGTTTGGGTGTGCAGCATTTTACGGTGTATGCCTTTTCAACGGAGAACTGGAAGCGGCCGGAAGAGGAAGTGCAGGCCATTATGGGTTTGCTGGAAAAGTATCTTCACGAAGCCATCCGTGACTTGGCGGCAAAGAACATTCGGTTGCGTTTTTTTGGTGATTTAGCCCCGATTTCTGCAGAAATCAAGGAACTGATCGCCAAGACCGATGAGATTTCTTCCCATAATACCGGCATGACGGTGAATATCTGCCTGAATTATGGCGGAAGAGATGAAATCGTTCGTTCCGTGCGAAAGCTGGCGACTCGCAGTGCCGCCGGCCTATTGGACCCCGATGCCATTACGGAGGCAGATATTTCGGCTGGTCTGGATTCTGCTGATATTCCCGATCCTGATTTGGTGATCCGTCCCGGCGGGGAACTGCGGATCTCCAACTTCCTGCTGTGGCAGTGTGCTTACAGCGAGTTTTATTTTACCGATACCTTCTGGCCGGATATGGACGAGAAAGCGCTGGAAAAAGCCATCTTGTCTTATCAAAGCCGGAATCGTCGTTTTGGAGGCGTTTAAATGAAAATGCGAGTCATTACTGCAGTGGTAGCCATCGCTGCGTTTATCCCGTTCCTGTTTGTGCTGCCCACGTATTGCATGGGTATTCTGCTGGGTCTGCTGTGTGCCGTAGGCACTTGGGAAATGCTGTACGAGACCAAATCTGTGGGTAAGCATTTGTTCCTGTACATCAGCTGCCTGACTGCATTTGCCGTGCCCAATCTGATGAGCTATACAGATACCGATTTGTTTTGGTTCTTGCTGGTGGCCGCGGTGTACATGTTCCTGGCGTTTTCCTGCGCTGTATTTGATCATGAAAAAGTTACCTTTGCCGCTGTGGCAAAAGGTTTTATGAGTGCGCTGATCATGCCGCTGATGTTTTCCTCTGTTTTGCGCATACTGAATGCAGAAAACGGCAGATTGCTGGTGCTGATCCCCTGGGTCACAGTGTGGATCTGTGACAGTTTTGCACTGTTTACCGGTATGGCTTGCGGTAAGCATAAGCTGGCCCCTTATGTCAGCCCCAAAAAGACCATTGAGGGAAGCATCGGTGGCACACTGGCTGCCGTTGTTGCTATGGGTCTGTATGTACTGGTGATGGATCGTGGCTTCGATTTTTATCTGGAGCTGATTCCCATGCTGGTGTTTGGTCTGCTGGGTGCCATTGCAGGACAGATCGGCGACTTGTCCTTGTCCGTTATCAAACGTGAAGTGGGCATCAAGGATTATGGAAAGCTGTTCCCCGGCCACGGCGGTGTGTGGGACCGCTTTGATAGTATTTTGTTTGCGGCACCCCTGTTTGAACTGATCTATCTGCATATTCTGCCCAGACTGTAAAGAGACATCCCTTTACTGCAAAACTGTGCATGGAACTGTGTTGTAAGGAGTAAATATGAAACGAATCGCTTTGGTGGGCGCTACCGGTTCAATCGGTCGGCAGACCCTGCAGGTTGCAAAAGAGCGTGGTTATCAAGTGGTGGCACTGGCTGCCGGCCGCGATAAAGAACAACTCAAACAGCAGATCGCAGAGTTCCGCCCCCAGGCTGCAGCTCTCTTTGATGAGGAAGCCGGCCGTGCCTTGGCTTGCGAACTGGAAGGCAGCGATACCCGGATTTTTTGGGGTGCAGAAGGCGTTTGCAAAGTGGCTGCTTGGGAAAGTGCCAACATGACAGTGAATGCCGCAGTAGGCATTGCAGGCTTGCGCCCCACCATGGCAGCACTGGAAGCAGGGAAGACCCTGGCTCTTGCCAATAAAGAGTCCTTGGTTTGCGCCGGTGAGATCGTGATGGCATTGGCCAAAGAAAAAGGTCTTGCCATTTTGCCGGTGGATTCTGAGCATTCTGCTATTTTCCAAAGCATTCAAGGCAGTAAGACAGAAGAAATCGAGCGGCTGATTCTGACGGCGTCCGGCGGACCCTTCTTTGGAAAGAAAGCCGAAGAAATCGCACATATGACTGCGGCAGATGCCTTGAAGCATCCTACCTGGAGCATGGGTGCAAAAATCACGGTGGATTCTGCCACCATGATGAACAAGGGCTTTGAAATGATCGAAGCTATGTATCTGTTTGGCGTGCGTCCGGAGCAGATCGATGTGGTGGTGCACAGAGAGAGCATCATTCATTCGTTGGCAGAGTTCCGGGATGGCAGCGTGCTGGCACAGCTTTCACCGCCGGATATGTGCCTGCCCATCCAGTATGCCGTGGATTATCCGGATCGGTATTATGCACCCCGGAAGCGGTTGGACCTGGCCGCCTTGGGCAGCATGAGCTTCTATGCGCCGGATGAGGAGACCTTCCGCAGCATTGGTCTGTGCCGCCGTGCCATGGAGCAGGGAGGCACCCTGGGTGCTGCCATCAACGGTGCCAACGAAGTGGCAGTGGCAGCTTTTTTACGTGGAGAAATCCAGTTTGGCGAGATTTACCCGCTGGTATCCCGTGCGGCAGAGGAAACTCTCTTTGTGCAGCATCCCAGCATTGAAACAATTTTTGAAACCGACCGCCTGGCACGAGAGCGTGCCATGGCATTGATGAAAGGATAACCATGACCTATCTTCTTGCGATTCTTGTCTTTGGCCTGCTGATTTTTGTGCACGAGCTTGGCCATTTTCTGGTGGCAAAGCTGAGCGGCATTGCCGTACTGCAGTTTACCATCGGCTTTGGCCCTGCTATTTGGAAAAAGAATATCGGCGGCACTGTGTATGCCATCCGTGCATTGCCTTTGGGTGGTGCTGTCATGATGCAGGGCGAAGGCGAGGATGAAACCGAAGTGCTGCTTACCGGCAAGACTGCCGAAGACGAAGCCGGGGAAGAAGCGCCCAAGCCCAAGGGCACTTCCTTTATGGAAGCATCTTTGCTCAAGCGCTTTTTGGTTACCATTGCCGGTGCCAGCATGAACCTGATTGCCGGTGTGCTGATTCTGTTTATTCTGCTGATGCCCGCCAATTACCGAATCGACCCCACCTTGGGCGATTTTATGGAGGGTTTTGAATACAGCGGAGAAAACGGCTTCCAAAAGGGCGATAAGCTGGTGAAAATCAATGATTTTATCATTTTTACCAGCAGCGATGTAAATACTGCTCTGGCACTGGGTGCCGGTGAGCCCTTTGATTTTGTCATTGAACGTGATGGCAAGCGCATCAAGCTGAAGGATATGCCTTTGGAGGCCAAAATCTACGACGAAGCAACCCAAAGTTATAAATACGGCTTTACCTTTACGGTAGTAAAGATGGATTTTTTGGATAAGGTGACTTATTCCGGCAAAACCGCCATGACCTATCTGCAGTCGGCCTTTGCCAGCATCCGGATGCTCATCGGAGGGCAGGCAAGCACCGGTGACATGATCGGTACGGTGGGCATTGCCAATGAGATTTCCAATGCTGCCAAACAGGGTATGCGTGTGATGCTGAACTTCGTGGCATTCATCAGCATTAACCTGGCCTTTATGAATCTGCTTCCCATTCCGGCGCTGGATGGCGGAAAAATGTTGTTCTTCCTCATCGAGCTTGTACGGGGTAAGCCGGTAGATCCCAAGTATGAGGGTGCTGTGAACTTGGTGGGCATGGGATTGATTCTGTTATTATTTGTGTTTGTCACCTATCAGGATATCGTCCGACTGATCGGAGGTTAAATCATGAGAATGTCCAGACAAATCCGTGTGGGCAACGTAGCCATTGGCGGCGGTGCCGGCATGGTGATTCAGTCTATGTGCAATACCAAAACTGCCGACGTGGCAGCGACGCTGGAACAAATCCGTCGCCTGCATCAGGCAGGCTGCCAGGTGGTGCGTGTGGCGGTGCCGGATTTTGAGTCTGCCCAGGCCATCCGCGCGCTGAAAGCAGGCAGTCCGCTTCCTCTGGTGGCAGACATTCATTTTGACTACCGTCTGGCACTGGAGGCTGTGAAAAACGGCATTGATAAAGTGCGGATCAATCCCGGTAACATTGGCGACCAAAGCAAGGTAAAGGCCGTTGCCGACGCCTGCAAGGCAGCCGGTATTCCCATTCGTGTGGGTGTCAATGGCGGAAGCGTAGATAAGGATCTGCGGGAAAAGTATGGCGTAACGCCCAAGGCTTTGTGCGAAAGCGCCCTGCGCAATTTGCAGCAGCTTTGGGATTGCGGCTTTGAGGATGTTTGTGTGTCCTTAAAGGCATCTGACGTGTTTAAGACCATCGAAGCATACAGACTGATAGCAGACAAATGCGATGCCCCCTTGCATCTGGGTGTTACCGAAGCCGGCAATGCCCGCATTGGTGCCCTGAAGTCTGCGGCAGCTTTTGGTGCTTTGCTGCTGGATGGAATTGGTGACACCATGCGCGTATCTTTGACTGCTGACCCTGTTGAGGAAATTTACACAGCCAAGGACATTTTGAAAGCACTGGATCTACATGCCAGCGGCGCAACGGTGGTTTCTTGCCCCACCTGTGGCAGAACCAGTATAGATTTGATCTCGCTGGCCGGACAGGTAGAGCAGCGGCTGCGTCCGCTGCAAAGCAAACTGACGGTGGCCGTTATGGGTTGCGTGGTCAACGGACCCGGTGAGGCCAGAGAAGCCGACATCGGTATCTGTGGCGGAAAAGGAGAAGGCTTGCTGATCCGCAAAGGCGAAGTTCTGTACAAACTGCCCGAAGATCAGCTGGTAGACGCGCTGATTCGGGAAATTGAAACAATGACAGGAGAGAAGCTATGAGCCCAACCTTGGGACAAGTGCTGAATCAAATTACAAACACCGCCGGCCCGGTTTGGGACTGCGGTGTTTTAGGCATGTCTGCCGATGAAAAAGCCGGTGGCCTGCAGATTGCACTGGAATCTGCCCGTGTGTTGCAACAGGCACAGCTGGAAGAGGCTGCGGCAGAAATCAAACGGGCTTATGGTATTGAAAACACCAACTTTTCGGTGAAATATAAATTGCAGGCGATGGATGGCGCTGCTGCAGAGCATCTGCGTCAGGTGTTTATGCGGTTGCATCCTTCTGCTGCGCCCTGCCTGCGGGAAGCTGATATGGAGGCAGCCGGAAATCGGTTGAGCATCCGGGTGGCCAAGCCTTGGCAGGCACAGCGAATCATGGATTTGACCCGTGATCTGGAGCAGGAAGCAGGGGAGACTCTGGGCATGCCTGTGACTGTCACCGTAGATCTGCCCAAGGGTACAGATGTGGCAAAAAGCTATGAAGAGCGGCGCCGGGAAGATTTGGAGCGTCTGCAAAACGAGTTCCGCCAGCAGCAGAGCGCTGCGGCGCAGAGCATGCAGAAAAGCCAGCCTGCCGGGGACAAGCCCAAGAGCTATATTCGCAAGAAAGATCCCAATGCGGTGCAGTTTAAGCCGAAAGAGAGCGATGAGGTCATCTATGGTCGTCCTACTGCCCGTGAGATTACAAGGCTGGAGGATATTACCGTAGATTCCGGCAAAGTCACCGTGCAGGGCGAGATTTTCATGAAAGAAGCGCGCAAGCTGAACGGTAAGGGCAAGACGGTACTGAGCTTTGAGTTCAGCGATGGTACCGGCAGTATTCATGCCTCCAAGGTCATGCCCGATGAGGAAGCCAAGGAACTGGACGGCAAATTGAAAAGCGGAATGTATGTCATTGTGCAGGGCACTGTGATGTATAGCCAGTACGATAAAGATATTAATCTGAGTCCCACTGCGATTATCAAGGGAGAAAAGAAAAAGCGCAAGGACACCGCACAGGAAAAACGCGTGGAATTGCATTTGCATACCACAATGTCCTCCATGGACGGTTTGTGCGATATTGGTAAAGCCGCAAAGCTTGCCAGCTCTTTTGGACACAGGGCAATGGCCGTTACTGACCACGGCGTTGCCCAGGCTTTTCCTGATGCCATGAAGGCAGCCGGCGGTATTAAAAAGTCCGGCAAAGAAATGAAGATGCTCTACGGTGTTGAGGCTTACTGCGTCAACGATATCCGGAAAAAAGGCGTTGTGAAGGGTTATTCCACCGATGCGCTGGATAGCGAGATCATCGTATTTGACCTGGAAACCACCGGTCTCAGTCCGGTGAACTGTCAGATTATCGAGATCGCCGCCGTTAAAGTTCGTGGCGGGGAAATGGTGGATCGTTATCACACCTACGTAAAACCCGATGCGCCCATTCCTTCTAAAATCACCGAACTGACCGGCATTCATGACGGTATGGTGGCTGATGCACGAAAGATCGATGTGGTGCTGCCGGAGTTTTTTGCCTTCTGCGGCGACCGACCCATGTGTGCGCACAATGCTGATTTTGATATTTCCTTCTTGTCGGCAGCGGCGAACCAGCTGGGCATTCCCCATGAGTTCTGCTCTATTGATACAGTAGAACTGTCCCGTGCTTTGATGCCCCACCTGAGTAAACATAAGCTGAATGTGGTGGCGGACGCACTGGGTTTTAGCTTTACACACCATCGCGCAAGCGATGATGCCGACGTATTGGCAAAGATTTTCTTAGAGCTGCTGCGGATGCTGAAGCAGCGAACCGGCTGTGAGAAGATCAACCAGATCAATGATGCTGTAGAAGCTTTGCAGAGTGGCGGTACGTTGGGCAAGGGCGCCCGTACCTATCATTTACTGATTCTGGTCAAGAACCGTCCCGGTCTGATCGCTCTGTATAAGCTGATCTCCGAGGCGCATCTAAAATACTATCATCGCCGACCCATTATCCCCATGTCCCATCTGGCAGCAAACCGTGAGAATCTGATTTTGGGTTCTGCCTGCGAAGCAGGCGAACTGTTTGGCGCTGTGGCAGCAGGCAAACCTTGGAAAGAGCTGATGCAGATCGCAGAGTTCTATGATTTCCTTGAGATCCAGCCTATCGGCAACAACCGATTTATGATTGCCAAGGAAATGGCCAAGGATGAAGAACAGTTGCGGGACTTTAACCGCACCATCGTGAAACTGGGCGAGGCACTGAATAAGCCGGTGTGTGCTACGGGCGACGTACATTTCTTAGAGCCGGAGGATGCCATTTACCGTGAGATCCTGATGACTGGCATGGGATTTGAGGATGCGTCCAATCAGGCACCTTTGTACTTTAAAACCACCGATGAAATGCTGGAGGAGTTCTCTTATCTGGGCGCGAAAAAGGCAAAAGAAGTGGTGGTCACCAATACTAATCTGATTGCGGACATGTGCGAAGATATCCAGCCCGTGCTGGATGGCACATACCCGCCCTCCATTGAGAACTCTGCCCGGGATATCGAGGATATGGCTCGCAGTAAAGTGAAAGAGCTTTACGAGTATGAGGGGCAGCTGCCGCAAATTGTTTCTGACCGGTTAGAGGCCGAACTGGTGCCCATCATCAAACACGGCTTTGACGTGATGTACATCATCGCCCAAAAGCTGGTTGCCAAAAGTATGGCCGCCGGTTATCTGGTTGGCTCCCGTGGTTCGGTAGGATCTTCTTTTGTGGCGTATCTTACTGGCATTACCGAGGTCAACGGCCTGCAGCCCCATTACCGTTGCCCTCATTGCCGCTACAGCATTTTTAATGAGGACTTTACCTATCAGACTGGTATTGATCTGCCGGACCGGGAATGTCCAAAGTGCGGTACCAAGATGATCAAGGATGGCTTTAACATTCCTTTTGCCACCTTCCTGGGCTTTAATGCTGACAAGGCGCCCGATATTGACCTGAACTTCTCCGGCGAATATCAGGCGCAGGCACACAAAGAAACCGTTGCGCTGTTTGGCAAGGATAATGTGTTCAAGGCCGGCACCATCGGTACCATTAAGGACAAGACAGCCTACGGCTATGTTAAGAAGTATCTGGAGGAAAAGGGCAAGATTGTGAACAATGCCGAGGTCAACCGTCTGACGGTGGGCTGTACCGGCATCAAGCGCACCACCGGTCAGCATCCCGGCGGTCTGATCGTTGTGCCGCAGGGGCGCTCTATTTACGAGTTTACCCCCATCCAGCATCCGGCAGATGACCCGGATTCCGATATTATTACGACCCACTTTGACTTCCATTCTATCCACGATAACCTGCTGAAGTTGGACGAGCTGGGACACGATGTGCCCACGCTGATTCGTCATCTTTGGGATATTTCGGGCATTAACCCCCAAAATGTACCCTTGGATGACCCGGAGACAATGCGGCTGTTTACCGATATTTCGCCCTTGGGCATCGAAACCGATGACATTTTGGGACAGCCCGGTACGGCAGCCATCCCGGAGTTCGGCACCAAGTTTGTCCGTGGAATGCTGATGGACACCCAACCCACTACCTTTGACGGTCTGGTGCGCATTTCCGGCCTGTCCCACGGCACCGACGTGTGGTTGAACAACGCGGCTGATTACATCAAGCAGGGCAAAGCGACCCTGAAGGATGTCATCTGCGTTCGTGACGACATTACTACTCATCTGATCGAGATGGGCATGGCACCCAAACAGTCCTTCACCATTTCCGAGGCTGTCCGTAAGGGCAAGGGCCTCAAGCCCGAGTGGGAAGAGGAGATGCGGGCACACAATTTGCCCGATTGGTACATTGAATCCTGCAACAAGATTCAGTATATGTTCCCCCGTGCGCATGCGGCGGCATATACCATGATGTCTTATCGTATTGCCTGGTTCAAGGTGCATCAGCCGCTGGCCTTCTACTGTACATACTTCAGCAGTAAGCTGGATGCCTTTGATGCCGCAGTCACAGCAAAGGGCGACGGCGAAATTGTGCGGAAGTATCGCGAACTGAAAGCAATGCCCAAGCGTACCGCTGTAGAGGAAGACCACATGACGGTGCTGGAAGTCTGTCACGAGTTTTGCAAGCGCGGCTTTAAGTTTGCACCGCTGGATATTTATCGCAGTGATGTAAAGAAGTTCCGCATCGAGGGTGATACTTTGATCCCGCCCTTCAGCGCGCTGCCCGGTTTGGGCGAGGCTGCGGCGCAAAGTATCGTAGATGAACGTGAAAAAGGTCCTTTTATGTCTATGGAAGATCTGGTGCTGCGTTGCGACAAGGTCAGTAAATCCATTGGCGAGTCCTTGGCTGCGGCAGGTGCTTTGGGTGATATTCCCATGAGCAACCAGCTGAATTTGTTTGATGACTTGATGTAAGGAGAAAGACCATGAAGAAGTATAAAAGCCTGATTGCTTTGCTGTTGTGCATGGTGATGCTGGTGTCGCTGACCGGATGTACGGTTTCGTTTACCTATCGTAGAGCCAGGAACCTGTATGTTACCGGAGAGTATCAGAAGGCCATTGAGGTCTTTGAAACGCTGGGGGATTACGGTGATAGTAAAGAAATGATCAGCGCTTGCTACTATGAGCTTGGACGTGAAGCCATGCTGGAGAAGCAGTGGCAAAAGGCCATCACTTATTTTGAAAAAAGTGACTATCACGGCGCCGCGGAACGCATTCAGGAATGCAAGGAGAAACTAGCGGAATAAAGTGCATGAAAAAAGGAACCCGAGTGGGTTCCTTTTTTGATTCTTGTGAAAGATTACAGCTTTGCGAAGTGCTTGATGGTACGGACCATCTGAGAAGCATAAGAGTTCTCGTTATCGTACCAGGAAACAACCTGTACGTGATAGGTGTCATCATCCAGCTTGCTGACCATGGTCTGGGTAGCATCAAAGATAGAGCCATAGGTGGTACCAACAATGTCAGAAGAAACAATCTCATCTTCGTTATAGCCAAAGGAGGGGGATTCTACGGATTTCATAGCAGCGTTAATGCTGTCTACGGTGATATCCTTACCCTTGACCACAGCCACCAGAATGGTGGTGGAGCCAGTAGAGGTGGGTACGCGCTGGGCAGAACCGATGAGCTTGCCGTTCAGCTCAGGGATGACCAGACCGATGGCCTTGGCGGCACCAGTAGAGTTGGGCACGATGTTCTGGGCTGCTGCACGGCCGCGACGCAAGTCACCTTTCTTATGGGGGGCATCCAGAATCATCTGGTCACCGGTATAGGCATGTACGGTGGTCATAATGCCGCTTTCGATGGGAGCGTAATCGTTCAGCGCCTTGACCATGGGAGCCAGGCAGTTGGTGGTGCAGGATGCGGCAGAAATGATATGGTCGTCGGGGGTCAGAATGTGTTCGTTTACGCTGTAAACGATGGTCTTCATGTCATTGCCGGCGGGGGCAGAGATAACGACCTTGCGGGCGCCTGCATCCAGATGCGCCTGAGCCTTAACTTTGCTGGTATAAATTCCGGTGCATTCCAGCACTACGTCAACACCAAGCTCTTTCCAGGGCAGATTGGCGGCATCCTTCTCACTGCAAATTTTAATTACTTCGCCATCTACAATGATGGCGTCGTCTGTCGCCTCTATGGTATGACCATCGTAACGGTGCTGGGTACTGTCGTACTTCAGCAGATAGGCAAGAATAGAGGGATCGGTCAGATCGTTGATGGCAACGATGCGATAGCCTTCCACTCCGAACATTTGACGAAAGGCCAGACGGCCAATACGACCAAAACCGTTAATTGCAACTTTGATAGGCATAAAAAGGCCTCCTTTAGAAAGTATTTCGAACTCTTTTATTTTACCACATTTTGTGAAAAATACAAGAGAAAGGGCGAAAAAATTGAGAATCCATATAGATTTTCGCATTAAATAAAACAAAATATGTAAATGATTTTGAAAAACCGTAAAAAAAGTGTTTACTATCACACACTAAAGTGTTAAAATATAAGCAAGAAATTATCATGATGGGGAGGCTGTATTATGGCCCGTCCGGGAAGAATTGTCAGAGATGAGCATACCGATCGGTTGTTCCAGGCATTAAAGACCATGGAAACACCCGACGAGTTTTATGCGTTTTTCAAAGATCTTTGCACTGCCAATGAAATGATTGCCATGAAGCAGCGTTTTTGGGTTGCAGAGTTGCTGGAAGCAGGTTATGTGTATTCGGATATTGTTGAACTGACCGGTGCCAGCACCGCCACGATCAGCCGTGTAAACCGTTGTCTGCAAACCGGTGAAAACGGCGGTTATGAACTTGCCCT
Organism: Oscillospiraceae bacterium; assembly: GCA_045636925.1. GTDB lineage: Bacteria > Bacillota > Clostridia > Oscillospirales > Butyricicoccaceae > JAZTYK01. Next base: position 2,405 of record JAZTYK010000007.1, on the reverse strand, counting down.
GGAACGACGGAAGCAATGGGACAAGCAGAAATGATGGATCAGTCCTATACCGCTGTAGCAGCCTTATATGACCGCTTAAACGGCCCGGAAATCTACCGGCAATTTGCATCCCGTATTTGTCATCTGCTTCGGCAGAGGGGAATTCAAGACGGTTTGGTTTTGGAACTTGCCTGCGGAACAGGCACATTGGCTCATGCTTTGTCCCAGGAAGGGTACGAAATGATCTGCTGCGACAGTTCGGTAGAGATGCTGTCTGTGGCACGGGAAAAATGTCAGGACCTGCCTGTGCCGCCGGTGTTTATATGCCAGGATATGCGAGAACTGGACTTGTACGGTACTGTGCGCGCTGCGGTGTGTTGTCTGGACAGCATGAATTATTTAACAGATATTGAATCTGTACGTGCAGCGGTTGAAGGTGTAAGCCTGTTTATGGAAACGGGCGGCATCTTCATTTTTGATGTAAAGAGCCGTGAAATGTTCCGTCAAATGGCGGGGCAATGCAATGTCTACGAAGACGATGACTGCTATTGTGTCTGGCAATACGGATACGATGGACGCAGCGGATTCGGTCAGCATTTGGTGGATATTTTTCTTCGGCAGCAAGACGGCAGCTATGTGCGTCATCAAGAGGTTCACGAGCAGCGCGCTTATTCCCGGGCGAAGCTGGAGCAAATCCTGCAGGGCGCCGGATTTGTTCTGGAGGGCGTTTATCGGGATTTGTCTTCTCGACGTGCTACCGAAGAGCAGGGAAGACTATTATTTGTAGCAAGAAAGAGGTAACTATGGGAGATACACTGATTCGCGGCATGACTGCCGACGGTTTTGTAAAAATTGCAGCGGTAGATACTACGCAGTTGGTAGAGCGCGCAAGACAGATCCACAAGACTTTGCCCCTGGCCACTGCAGCACTGGGACGCACATTGACGGCTGCGTCTATGATGGGTGATGAACTGAAAAATGAAGACGGTTCTGTCACTGTGCAGTTCCGTGGTGACGGTCCTTTGGGTGCAATCACAGCGGTTTCTGATAATCACGGCAACGTGCGCGGCTATCTGCAGAACCCTGCCGTTGATCTGGGTCTGGACGCCCGGGGCAAGCTGCCCGTTGGCGCAGGTGTTGGCGAAGGCATTTTGACTGTCATCAAGGATATCGGTGCCAAAGAGCCCTTTGCCGGCAAAATTGAGTTGCAGAGCGGCGAGATTGCCGAAGACATCGCTGCTTATTATGTAATCAGCGAACAGATCCCCACGGTATGCGCGTTGGGTGTGTTGGTGAATACCGATCAAAGCGTTATGTGTGCGGGCGGATATATCCTGCAGCTGATGCCCGGTGCACCCGAAGGCTTGGTAGATCTGTTGGAATACCGGGTGCAGGATGTAGGCAGTGTAACCTCCAATCTGAGCCGGGGCATTACCATTCGTCAAATGGTAGAAGAATTGCTGTACGGCATGGGTCTGGAAATTATGGATGAGCATCCTGTTGCGTACGAATGCAAATGCTCCCGCCAAAAGATCGAGGCAGCTTTGATCAGTTTGGGGAAAGAAGAACTGAAGAAACTGGCAGAGGAAGAAGAAACCACCACAGTTACCTGCCAATTCTGTGACGCAGAGTACACGTTCAGCAGAGAAGAACTGGAAAAAATTGGTTAATTTAAAAATGTGAAAAATAGTGGTTGACAAACAGCGCAAAGTTTTATATAATAACTCTTGCGCTGGTGGCATGGAAGCATAGCTCAGCTGGGAGAGCACCTGCCTTACAAGCAGGGGGTCACAGGTTCGAGCCCTGTTGTTTCCACCATTATTTGGCCTGGTAGTTCAGTTGGTTAGAACGCTAGCCTGTCACGCTAGAGGTCGTGGGTTCGAGCCCCATCCAGGTCGCCATTTTTGCCTTTGTAGCTCAGTTGGTAGAGCAGCGGACTGAAAATCCGCGTGTCGTTGGTTCGATTCCGACCGAAGGCACCAGTCGCGGACTTAGCTCATCTGGTAGAGCGCCACCTTGCCAAGGTGGAGGTAGCGAGTTCGAGCCTCGTAGTCCGCTCCAAACAATTTGGCAGGAGCGAAAGTTCCTGCCAAAGTCATATGGTGCCATGGCCAAGTGGTAAGGCAAAGGTCTGCAAAACCTTTATTCCCCAGTTCGAATCTGGGTGGCACCTCTCAAACGATCAGCGTTGGCTGGTCGTTTTTTTGTTTTCCTTCCATAGTTGACATATCCTCCCCTTTCACGCTACAATGAATGGAGAAAATCTGCCGAGGTGCCACGCATGCCGCTGGAATGCCTCCTGAATTTCTTTATTGAAATCATCACGACCATCGGCCTGAAGATCCTCTATGCCATTCTGGTGCTCTTCGTCGGCCTGAAGCTGATCAAATGGCTGAAAAAGCGTCTGCCCGAATTCCCGCCGATGA
>JAZTYK010000006.1:0-119519 GCA_045636925.1 Oscillospiraceae bacterium | reverse complement strand
CTGTCATGCACATCGATTCTGAAGAGCTGGGTGAGAACACCATCGCACAGGTCTTCCAGAAGGGCTTCAAAATCGGCGACAAGGTCGTCCGGTTCGCCATGGTGCAGGTGGCAAACTAAGCCGGCAAGGGCCGGCGGCCATTGCGTGCACGGTGCTCAGCATACCATTACTTCATTTGCTCGGTATCGTTACACGCCCCAAATTAGTAAAAATTTTTGGTTTATATATTAGGAGGAAAATTATTATGGCTAAGATTATCGGTATCGACCTCGGTACTACCAATTCCTGCGTCGCTGTTCTGGAAGGCGGCGAACCCGTTGTTATCGCCAACGCAGAAGGCGCACGCACCACTCCCTCTGTGGTTGCATTCTCCAAGACCGGCGAGCGTATGGTGGGCCAGGTCGCAAAGCGCCAGGCTGTCACCAATGCTGACCGCACCGTCGCTTCCATCAAGCGTCACATGGGTGAAAACTACCACGTCACCATCGACGGCAAGGGCTACACCCCCCAGGAGACCTCTGCAATGACCCTGGCCAAGCTGAAGGCTGACGCCGAGGCTTACCTGGGCGAAAAGGTCACCGAGGCTGTCATCACCGTTCCTGCTTACTTCACCGATGCGCAGCGTCAGGCAACCAAGGATGCAGGCCGTATCGCCGGTCTGGAGGTCAAGCGCATCATCAACGAGCCCACTGCTGCAGCTCTGGCTTACGGCGTGGATAAGGAAAACGAGCAGAAGGTCATGGTTTACGACCTGGGCGGCGGTACCTTCGACGTATCTGTTCTGTCCATCGGTGACGGCACCATCGAGGTTCTGGCTACCGCCGGTAACAACCGTCTGGGCGGCGACGACTTCGACCAGCGCGTTGTGAACTGGATGCTGTCCGAGTTCAAGAAGGCCGAGGGTGTGGATCTGTCCGGCGACAAGATGGCAATGCAGCGTCTGAAGGAAGCTGCTGAAAAGGCCAAGATCGAGCTGTCCGGTGTCATGAGCGCCAGCATCAACCTGCCCTATATCACTGCCGACCAGAACGGTCCCCGTCACATGGATCTGACTCTGTCCCGCGCCAAGTTCGACGAACTGACCCGTGATCTGGTAGAAGCCACCATGGGCCCCGTCCGTCAGGCTCTGGGCGACAGCGGCCTCAGCAAGAGCGAAATCAGCAAGATTCTGCTGGTGGGTGGCTCCAGCCGTATTCCCGCTGTGCAGGAGGCAGTCAAGGGCTTCATCGGCAAGGATCCCTTCAAGGGCATCAACCCCGACGAGTGTGTAGCCATGGGTGCTGCAATCCAGGGCGGCGTGCTGGGCGGCGAGGTCAAGGATCTGCTGCTGCTGGACGTCACCCCCCTGTCTCTGGGTATTGAGACCCTGGGCGGCGTTTGCACCCGCATCATCGAGCGCAACACCACCATCCCCACCAACAAGAAGCAGGTCTTCTCCACCGCTGCAGACGGTCAGACTTCTGTTGAAATTCACGTGCTGCAGGGCGAGCGTGAAATGGCTGCCGGTAACAAGACCCTGGGTCGCTTCCACCTGGACGGCATCCCTGCTGCTCCCCGTGGTGTGCCTCAGATCGAGGTTACCTTCGACATTGACTCCAACGGTATCGTAAACGTATCCGCCAAGGATCTGGGTACCGGCAAGGAGCAGAAGATTACTATCACCGCTTCTTCCAACCTGAGCAAGGATGACATCGACAAGGCAGTCGCCGAGGCCGAGCGTTTTGCAGAGGAAGACAAGAAGAACAAGGAAGCTGTTGACACCAAGAACAACGCCGAGAATCTGGTCTACCAGACCGAGAAGTCTCTGGGCGAACTGGGCGACAAGATTTCCGATGCCGAAAAGGCTCCCATCACCGAGCAGCTGGAAGTGCTGAAGGAAAAGCTGAAGGGCAACGATACCGCTGCTATTAAGGAAGCTTCCGACGAGCTGACCAAGCGCTTCTATGCCATTGCCGAGAAACTGTATCAGCAGCAGGCTCCTCAGGGTGAGTCCGGTGCCGCACAGACCGGTGCAAATGGTGAGACCGTTTATGACGCCGACTACAAGGTAGTGGACGAGGACGAGAATAAGTAAATTGCAATACAGGGCAGACAGGCGGGAGAGTTTCTCCCGCTGTTTGCCCGTTAAACCGAGATTTTAGGAGACAGATTTATGGCTGAAGAACGACGCGACCTTTATGAGGTCCTTGAGGTGCAAAAGGGCGCCTCGGCCGATGAAATCAAGCGCGCCTACCGCAAACTGGCCAAGAAATACCATCCCGATCTGAACCCCGGCGACAAAACTGCCGAGGAAAAGATGAAAGAGGTCAATGCTGCCTACGAAGTGCTGAGCGACAGTGAGAAAAAATCCCGCTACGACCAGTTTGGCTGGGCGGGTATCGATCCCAATTACGGCGCTGGCGGCGGTGCCGGTGGGTTTGGCGGCGGCTTTGGCGGTTTTCAGGACTTTGATCTGGGCGATATTTTCGGCAGCATGTTCGGCGGCGGCTTTGGCGGCGGTGCGCAGCAGCGGAGAAACGGCCCCCAAAAGGGCGAGACCATTCGTGTACATCTGGAACTGACCTTTGAAGAGGCTGCATTTGGCTGTGAAAAGAGCGTCAGTGTCGGACGTGTAGAAGTCTGCAAGACCTGCGGTGGCACCGGTGCGAAAAAGGGCACCAGTCCCGAAACTTGTAAGACCTGCGGCGGCGCCGGACAGGTGCGCACTTCCCAGCGCACCCCCTTTGGTGTGTTCCAGTCCACAGCGGCCTGCTCAGCCTGCCATGGAACCGGAAAGATTGTCAAAGATCCTTGCCCCGACTGCCGTGGTGGCGGTCAAGTGCGCAAACAGCGTACCATTCAGGTAAAGATTCCTGCCGGTATCGACGACGGTCAGACCGTCTCCCTGCGGGGCGAGGGTCACGGCGGCAAAAACGGTGGCCCTGCCGGCGATCTGTACGTTACTGTCAGCATCAAACCTCACAAACTGTTCCAGCGTGAGGGACAGGACGTGCTGCTGGAGATGCCAGTGTCCTTTGTACAGGCAACACTGGGCGCTACACTCACTGTACCAACCATCCATGGCAAGGTGCAGTACGACCTGCCCGAGGGAACGCAGACCGGCACGGTATTCCGTCTGCGTGGCAGCGGTATTCCCAACCTCAATGGTAAGGGCAAAGGTGATCAGTACGTGAAAGTCAACGTAGAGATCCCCCGCAATCTGAGTCGTGAACAGAAAGACCTGCTGCGTCGCTTTGACGACAGCATCGACGACGGCAATTTCGAAAACAAAAAGGGCTTTTTCCAAAAGCTCAAGGATCTGTTCGATTGATTTGAAACAGAGGACTGTTGCAAAACAGATGTTTTGCAGCAGTCCTTTTTCCTTTGACACATCTTTCTTGCGGCTATGGCAAAAATCACTTGCAATACAGAAAAAATATGGTTATGATAAGCGTGAACAACACGAGTTAATAGAGGGATTTTCATGATTAAAGCTGAAAAACTTACCTTTGGATTCGATAGTACATCGCTGTTTCAAAATATTTCTTTCACCTTGGAGGAGAACTGTCACTGTGCACTGATCGGCAGTAACGGAACGGGAAAAACCACCTTGGCCAGCCTGATTCGGGATCCCGACAACTATATGTTTACGGGCAAGCTGAAACTGGATAATGCAGGACGCATCGGCTATGTGAGCCAGTTTGCCATCCGGGAAGGCGATCAGTCAGTTACGGTCTATGATTACCTGTGTCAAGACTTTCTTGCTCTGGAGCAAGCAATCCAGAATGTCTGTACACAGATGGAGACTGCCGAGGATTTGGAGCCTCTGATGGAACACTACCAGAACTTGCTGGATGAAAGCGATGCCATGGATGCCTCCAACTATGAGGTTAATATCCGTTTGCAGTTGAAGGTGGCGGGGCTGGAAGACAAGGCATCTCTGGCCCTTGAAAAACTCAGCGGTGGTGAGTTGAAGCTGGTGCAGGTCATCCGGCAAATGCTCCGGCGTCCGGGCCTGCTGATCATGGATGAACCGGATGTTTTTCTGGATTTTGAAAACCTCAATGACCTGCGTGACCTGATCAATGCTTATCAAGGAACACTGCTGGTGGTGACACACAGCCGTTATCTGTTGGCCCACTGTTTTGATAAAATCTGGCACTTGGAAAATGGAGACCTGCAAGAGTTTGAGGGTGACTTTTCTCAGTACAGTTATTCTCGGCTGCAAAAAAAGATTGACTTGCAGGTGGCTTCTTTGGCCGATGCAGAAGAAATTGCCCGGGTGTCCAAACTGGTAGAGGATCTGCGCGAGTTGGCCACCGAGGTGGCAGAGGCCCATCATGGGCGCACACTCAAGGGCAAAGTGAGCTATTTGAACCGCTTGCTGAGCCGGCAGATCAAAGCGCCTTTTGTAGAGATCCGCCAGCCAGAGATCCGTTTACCGGTCGTGGATGTGCCGGAAGAAGCAGAAGAACTGCTGCGGCTGGAGGATTATTCTCTGACCTTTGATGAAAACCTGTTGCAGCATGTTTCCTTTGCGGTGCATTCCGGCGAAAAGGTGGCGCTGGTTGGTGCCAACGGCACCGGAAAGACCTCTATGCTGCGGGAAATCTGGCGAAACGACAACCCCACTATTCAGTTTTCCGATCAAGCATCTCCGGCGCTGTTCTCTCAACTGCATGCAGAGATTTTAAAGGAACAAAATACGATTTATGAAGAGTTTTTCGATGTGGGGTTCGAGACCTATGGACAGGTAGAAGAATACCTGCAGAAGTATTGCTTTGATCCCGAAAACTTAAGCCGTAGAGTAGGCGTGCTTTCCGGCGGAGAAAAGAATCTGCTGCAACTGGCAAAACTGGCCTGCAGTGATGCAAATATTTTGCTGCTGGATGAACCGTCCAGTCATCTGGACACCTTTGCACAGATCGCCCTGGAGGATGCCATTGCAGCCTACCCCGGCGCAGTACTGATGGTCTCTCATGATTTTTATACCATTGTCAACTGTGCCGATACAATCCTGTTTGTGGAGGACGGAAGCATCCGTCCCATGCGAGCACGGACCTTCCGAAAAATGATCTATAAAAAGCACTTCAGCAAGGAGTATCTTGAACTGGAACTGCAAAAGAAAGATCTTGAAACTCGCATTGCTCGCTGTCTGGAAGCCGGTGACTGCGTACAGGCACAACGGTTGTGTGACAAGCTGGCAGTGATCGTAGAACAAATGCGGCATGCATAAAAAACCGGAAGTTTCTTGTGAGGACACAAGAGACTTCCGGCTTTTCTTTTCTCCGATTACATTTTTTTGATTTTTCCCTTGTAACACCCATTCTTTTTTGGTATAATCGTACCAATAAAAATATAAACTGGAGAATACCATGAAACTGAAAAAATGGCTTCTTGCGGCTGGAAATTCAGCGGCAGCACAGGAGCTGTCCCATCAACTTGGTTTGGGACAGCTGGTTTCTTGTGTCTTGGCAGCGCGGGGCATGGAACACGTGGAGCAGGCGAAAGCATTTCTTGACCTGTCTTCCCGCGGCATCCATGACCCTTTTTTGCTTCCCGATATGGCAAAGGCCGTGGCGGGAGTTGAGGCTGCGATTGCTGCTGGCGAACCCATCGCCGTGTATGGAGATTACGATGTGGACGGCGTTACCGCTACTTGCGTTCTGATCCAATATCTGCGTTCTCGCGGTGCAACCTGCACCTATTACATTCCTGACCGGTTGGGTGAGGGTTATGGCTTAAACAGTGCCGCAATCCAAAGCCTGTATGATCAGGGCTGCCGGTTGCTTATTACTGTAGACAGCGGCATTACTGCCAATGAAGAGGCAGAATATGCAAAAAGTATCGGTATGAAGATCATCATTACCGACCATCATGAGTGCAAGGACGCCCTGCCCGATGCGTTGGCGGTGGTAAATCCCCGACGTGAAGACAGTGTCTATCCTTTCCGTGAACTGGCGGGCGTAGGCGTGGCATTCAAGCTGGTTTGTGCGCTGGAACATCCTCGACCGGTAGAAGACCTTCTGGCGGAATACGCTGATGTGGTAGCTGTAGGCACAGTAGCAGATGTCATGCCTTTGGTGGGTGAAAATCGCATCATTGTTTCCCGTGGCCTTGACAACCTGGCAACCACGCGCAATCTGGGCTTGCGGGCACTGATGCAGAAACTGGGGCTGGAAGGCAAAAAAGTCACCAGCAATTCTGTCAGTTTCGTAATGGCACCCCGCATTAATGCGGCCGGCCGTCTGGGTGGTGCCAGCAGCGCGGCTCGGATGTTCCTGACCCAGAATCCTCAGGAGGCTGCCGAATTGGCAGACCATCTTTGTGCATTAAACCGTAGCCGCCAGGAAGAGGAAAATGCCATTTACCAGCAAATCCTTGAATATCTGTCCCAACATCCCGAACTGACTGCAGGAAAGACCATGGTGCTGTGGGGGGATGACTGGCATAATGGTGTCATCGGCATTGTTTCCTCCCGTCTTTCCGACCGCTACGGCGTGCCCTGTGTGCTGATTTCTATGAACGGCGATGTTGGCAAGGGCTCCGGCCGCAGCATCAAGGGTTTTAATCTGTATGCTGCACTGGAAAAAAATGCTCATCTGCTGGAAAAATACGGTGGGCATGAACTGGCTGTGGGTCTTACGGTAAACCGTGAAAATCTGCAGGCACTGCGTGAAGCGTTGGAGGCCTATGCTGATTTGGATGAGACCGAGGACGCCGTTCCCTGCATTCAGGTGGACTGCGAAACCGAACCTCAGCAGATTACGCTGCAGGAAGTTCACGATCTGGCTGTCATGGAACCCTTTGGCATGGGCAATCCCCAGCCGGCATTTTTGATCCGTCGGATGCGAATTGAAGAAATCACCCCCATCAGCCATGATCGCCATGCCAAGTTTTATCTCAGCAAAGACGGACACAGTTTCCAAGGCATTGTGTTTGGTATGGGAGCGAAAAGCTGTCGCTTTGTCCGTGGTGATTTGGTTGACGTGGTTTTTGCCCCCGAAATCAATACCTATCGAGGCCACAGCACGGTGCAAATGGTCATCCGTGATGTGCGCTGGAGTGAAGAAGAACAGGCAAGAGATGATGCATCTCAGGCTTGCTATGATGCGTTTTGCCGGGGTGATGTGCTAAGTCGGGAAGAAGCAGTTGATTTAAGTCCTGCTCGTAGCGATCTGATCGCTGTGTTCCGACATGTACGCACCAATGCGCAGGGTGGGGTGCTGAATATCCCTCTGCGTACGCTGTACCGCCAGGTACGGTATGAATCCGGCGGCAATATGAATCTGGGCCGTCTTCTGGTGTGCCTGGACGTATTTGCTGAGTTTGATCTTTTCCGCTATACCGTTACCGAGGATGAGGTGAATATTGTCTTGCCCCGTTACGAGGGCAAGGCCGACATCAACGGCTCTGTAATTCTGAAACGACTGACCCAGGCAAGGGAGGGTTTGTGATGAGTGATAATCTGCATCTGATGAGCGATCAGGAATATTATCAGGCGAATCTCCGTAAAATGCAGGAAGCTACGGCGGCGATGACAGAAGAAGACCGTCGTCTGGTTCTGCATGCATTTGAATACGCTACGGTGGCGCACGCCGAGCAGCGTCGCAAAAGCGGCGAGCCCTATATCATTCACCCTGTTTCTGTTGCCTGCATTATTGCACAGATCGGTTTGGATGTTGACTCCGTCATCGCAGGTTTGTTGCATGACACCATCGAGGACACTCCCGTCACCGCTGAGGAAATCAGCCGAAACTTCGGCGCATCGGTAGCACTGCTGGTAGATGGTGTTACCCGCCTGACCAAAATGAGCAATATTTCGGTAGGCAGCCGCGAAGAAGAGCAAATGGAAGATCTGCGCAAGATGTTTGTGGCGATGGCCAAGGACATTCGCGTCATCATCATCAAGCTGGCTGACCGTCTGCACAATATGCGCACCAGCCAGTACTGGAAGACCGAAAAACGCCAGCAAAAGGCGCTGGAAACCATGGAAATCTATACGCCTCTGGCGCATCGACTGGGCATGCAAACCATCAAGTGGGAGCTGGAAGATATCTCTCTGCAGATTCTGGATCCTGTTGGCTACAAGGAGATCATGGACTTTCTGGATGAACGGGACGAATCCTTCAGCCTGTTCCTGGATCATACCAAGCCCCGTATTAAGGAGCGTGTAGAGCAGGCTGGCATTCACTGTGAAGTCAAAGCGCGCCTCAAGCATGTGTACAGTATCTATCGCAAGCTGTACGGTCAAAACATGGATTTTTCCGAAATGTACGATATCTGTGCCACCCGCGTCATCGTGGATAAGCTGGCTGACTGCTATAATGTGTTGGGCCTGATTCATGACCTGTATAAGCCTGTACCCGGCCGATTCAAGGATTATATCAGCACCCCAAAACCCAATGGCTATCAGTCTCTGCATACCGTGGTTATCGGACAGGAGGGCATCCCCTTCGAGGTACAGATCCGTACCAAGGAAATGGATGAAACCGCCGAATACGGCGTTGCCGCCCATTGGAAATACAAAAATGGTCTGCGCGGAAAGCAGAACGAAGAAGGGTTTGCCTGGGTGCGTCAGTTGATCGAGACGCAGCAAGACAGCGATGCCGAAGATTTTATCAAAAACATCAAGACCGATCTGTTTGCTGACGAAGTCTATGTCTTTACCCCCCAGGGCGACGTAATCAACCTGCCATTGGGCGCAAATCCCATTGACTTTGCATATGCCATCCACTCGGCTGTTGGTAACCGCATGACCGGTGCGAAAGTCAACGGACGGATTGTCCCCATCGATTATCAGCTGAAAAGCGGCGAGATCGTCGACATTATCACTGCCAAAAACTCCACCGGCCCCAAGCGTGACTGGATGCAGATCGTTCGCACCAGTGGTGCCCGCAGTAAGATTAAGCAGTGGTTTAAAAAGGAAAGGCGCGAAGAGAATATCCTGCAGGGCAAGGCAGATCTCGAGCGTGAACTGCGCGTTAACCTCCTGGGCGATGCATTGCAAAATGAAGAAGTCACAGCTGCGGTGCTGAAGGCAATGAGCAAGCCCAATCTGGACGAACTGTTTGCCGCAATCGGTTACGGCGGTATTGCCCTGTCTCGTGTCGTTAACAAAATCAAGGATGAAGTAGGCCGCCGCAAGGCCAAGATGGAAAAGGTGGCCGCCGTCCTGCAGAATGCCGCAGCACCTGTCAAGAAAAAGAGCACCTCCAATAGCGGTGTTATCGTAGAAGGACTGGACAACTGCGCTGTCAAGTTTGCCAAGTGCTGCCATCCTGTGCCAGGTGATGACATCATTGGCTTTGTCACCCGTGGCTTTGGCGTGTCTGTCCACCGCCGTAATTGCCCCAATGTGACTGCTTCTTTGCAAAAAGAAGAAGAGTACGGCCGCTGGATCCGCACCGAGTGGGACGAAGAAGAGCGCCATAGCTTCAGCGCAGCGCTGCGCGTGGATGGCGAAAACCGCTTGGGTATTCTGGCCGATGTGATCATGGTGTTCACCAATATGAAGTTGAATATCACCGAGCTGAACACCCGTGAGCATGACGGTGGCGCATGTACGATCTTTGTTTCCACCGATGTCAACAGCTTAGAGCAGTTGGATCTGGTGATGAACCGTGTGCGCCGGGTTAAAGGTGTACAAGAAGTCAGCCGCAATACCAGCAGCGACAAGGGCGGAAAGTAAGGAGGAATCCCTATGCGAGCAGTCGTAATTCGCGTCAGTCGAGCAAGCATTACCATCAACGGCCAACCAGGAGGCAGCATTGACCGTGGCTTTTTAGTGCTGGTAGGAATCCGCGAGGGTGACGGAGAGCAGGAAAGCGCGTATCTGGCAAAAAAATGCACAGAGCTTCGCGTGTTCGAAGATGAGAATGGAAAAATGAACAAATCTCTTGCTGACATTGGCGGCAGCATTTTGGCAGTCAGCAATTTTACTTTGTATGCGGATTGTTCCCGTGGTCGTCGCCCCGATTTCTTCCATGCTGCAAAACCTGCCACTGCCATCCCTGTATATGAGCATTTTCTCCAGCAGATTCGCCAAAGTGGTGTTCCTCTGGAGACCGGCGAGTTTGGCGCCGATATGCAGATCGACCATGTCAATGACGGTCCGGTGACACTGATTTTGGACACCGACCAAATGATGAAAAAGGCAACCAATTGAAGAGGAGGAATCTCCCATGAAACTTGCACAATTACCTGTTGGTATGCTGGCCACCAACTGTTATCTGGTGGCGGATGATGCCGGTCGCTGTGCCGTCATCGATCCCGGTTCTCATACCGAAAAGATTTTAAAAAAGGCAGCGGAAGAGGGCTTTACCATCGAAGCCATTCTGCTGACCCACGGACATTTCGACCATGTGATGGCAGCCCCCGGTATCCAACGGGTTACCGATGCCAAATTGTATATTCATAAGTGTGACGAACCCGATCTGGCTCCCGAGGTGGCCGGTCATCGGGGTTATCTGCGCGAGCCTTATGTAATGCCTCGTGTAGATGGCTATCTGGAAGACGGTGCAGAAGTCAAGGTGGGCGATCTGGTGTTTCGCGTGCTGCACACGCCCGGCCACACCTTGGGCAGTTGTGTACTGCTGTGCGGCGATCTGATGTTCTCCGGTGATACCCTCTTTGCCGGCACCTGCGGACGCTGTGATCTGGCAGGCGGCAGCTTGGAGCAGATGTTCTGCAGTCTAAAAAAATTGGCACAGCTGGAGGGCGACTATAAGGTGTTGCCCGGCCATATGGAAGCCAGCACCCTTGAAACCGAGCGTCAGAGCAATCCTTATGTTCTTGAGGGTTTAAACCGATGAAGTATTATCTGCTTGGACATGATCGGGGCGGCGGTGTGCAGGAAATGCTGATTTCTTTGCTGCCCGACGAAGAACATGTTCTGTGCGAAAACAAAGAAGAGGCTGACTGCGTCAGCATTTTGCGAGAAGAGGACGGTCTGCTGATTGCTGAAGCACAGGTGAAACTGGGCGGCAAGACGGTCTGTGAGACCTGTACACAGTCTGCGCCTCCGCAAGGCACCGAAGAACATAAGCGTGTACGTACCTATGCTGTAAAGACGGCGCTGTATCAGGCACTTGTTCCGCATTTGGCGCGCAAGCCTGTTTGGGGCAGTCTTACCGGCGTCAAGCCAGCCAAACCGGTGCGCTTGGCTCTGAACGAGGGCATGCGACCTGGTGATGTGCTGGATTGGCTGGAAAATCATTACGATGTGTCCGAGAGCCGACGCAAACTTTGCCTAGCTACCGCAGTGGCGGCATGGAAAACCGAGCGCACCTTGTTGCCTCGCGAGACCCAGCTTTACATCGGCATCCCATTCTGCCCTGCCAAGTGCAGCTATTGCTCCTTCGTCAGCAATGATATGTCTCATTTCGGCCATTTGATTGCTCCTTATGTAGAGGCCTTGCTGCAAGAAGTAGAGGCCGCGGGCGAAATGGTACGCAAAGAAGGCATTCCCATCGGCAGCATTTATATCGGCGGCGGCACGCCCACAACTTTGAATGAAGAGCAGCTGGAACGACTGTTGAATGCGGTAGATGCCGCCTTTGATCGTACCCATTGCAGAGAATACACCGTAGAAGCCGGTCGCCCCGAGACCATTACCCGGCGCAAGCTGGAATTGCTGCGAGAGCATGGTGTGGGACGAATCAGCATCAACCCGCAGACCATGGATGATGCCGTGCTGGCAGGCGTGGGACGCCGACATACGGCACAGGACATTCGTGACTGCTTTGCCATGGCACGGGAAGTAGGGGATTTCCTGATCAATATGGACCTCATCGCCGGTCTGCCGGGTGATACCGAAGAGGGCCTGTACAGCAGCCTTTGTCAGGTGACCGGTCTGAATCCCGACCATGTGACCATCCACTGCCTTGCCCGCAAAAAAGGTGCCCGGCTGCGCTTTGGACCCACCGGTGATCTGGATCCTGCGGCATTGGATAAATGTTATCAGCATCTGGCAGATTTGGGATATGTACCCTATTACCTGTATCGGCAAAAATACATTGCCGGCGGTCTGGAAAATGTGGGCTTTTGCCGTCCCGGCACCGCATCCCATTACAACATTTGCATGATGGAAGAACTCAGCGATGTGATCGCATTGGGCAGTGGTGGCGTTACCAAACTGTGCACTGAAGGCGGACGAAAGATCTTCCGCCTGGCAAATCATAAGTATCCAAAGGAGTATATTGAAAATATTCAGGAAATCGTGCGCAAAAAACGCGAACTCCATGAAAATCCTTGATATTCTCCCGTTCGAATGCTATAATAAATAAAAAATCCAAATAAAATCCGATCCGAACCATGAAAGGAGTATTCAATATGGATGATAAGGTAAAAGTTCTGGTTGAAAAAGCCAAGATTACTGCAGGAATGGCTGCAGATGCAGGCAAAAAGTATGCCAATGTTGCCGGTAAGAAGGCTAGTACTCTGATGGAGATTACCAAGCTGAACATGAAGGTTTTTGATCTGAATACCGACATCGAGATGCTCTATAAGGAGATCGGTAAGTGCGTCTATCTGACTCACACCGGTGCCGAGGTCTCTGCCGAGGAGATCAGCGCAAAGGTGGCTGCCATTGATGAAAAGCACGCACAGATCGCAGCTATTAAGGAAGAAATCGCTGCGAAAAAGAGCACCAAAACCTGCCAGGTTTGTGGCAAACCCTGTGACAAGGATGATGCATACTGCAGTGTTTGCGGCGCAGAACTGTAAATAACAAGATGGGGGCAGGGAGGCGGTACGCCTCCCGCTCTTTTTCTGTTTCCGGCGGGGCTGCGCACCTTTGGCGTCAGCCCGCCAAAGGATCCATCCAACATTCCTTTTGGAGGTAACGTCTATGATTCCCTATATCCATTATCAAGAAAGTGCTGCTTATATCCGCAGTAAAATCGGCGATTTTATGCCGCAGGTCCTGCTGGTGCTGGGCTCCGGTCTGGGCTATCTGGCTGAAGAGGTAGAAAATCCTGTCTGGATCCCTTACGGTGATATTCCGCATTTCCGCACATCCACCGCTCCCGATCATGCCGGTCGCTTTGCTGTCGGCATGTTAAATGGTGTGCCTGTCATGGTCATGCAGGGAAGACTGCATTATTACGAGGGTTATACCAGCCAGGAAGTGGCGTATCCCGTGCGCGTGGCAAAGCTGCTGGGTGTGCATACCGTGGTACTTACCAATGCAGCCGGCGGTGTGGATCTGCGTTATCAGGTGGGTGATCTTATGCTCATCGAAGACCATATCAAGCTGTTTGATCCCGATCCCCTGGTGGGCGAAAATCTGCCGGAGTTTGGTCCCCGTTTCTGCGATATGAGCTTTACTTACACGCCTGATTACCGGGCGGTGGCCAGAGAAAAGGCAAAGCAGTTGGATATCGATCTGAAAGAAGGCGTGTACTTCTACTGTATTGGTCCCCAGTTCGAAACACCTGCCGAGATTCGTGCTATTCGTACGCTGGGTGGTAATGCCGTGGGCATGTCCACGGTGCACGAAGCCATCACCGCCAGTCATTGCGGCATGAAGGTGCTGGGTGTGTCACTGATTACCAATATGGCTGCCGGCATCTTGCAGCAAAAGATTGATGGCGAAGAAGTAACTGCTGTTGCCGCTGCATCGAAAGATAAATTTTCTGCCCTGCTCCTGGCTTGCCTGCCTGAGCTGAAAGGATAAATTATGGAACTTCTCATTAAAAATGCTATGATTCTTACCGCGGACGATGAACGTCCCATGATCCCCCGAGGATATATCGGTATCGACAACGGTAAAATCGTTTATCTGTCCGATAAGCCCCCGCTGACCCATGTGCGCAGGGAGAAGGATGCCACCGGATGTATTGTTATGCCCGGTCTCATCAATGCGCATACGCACGTGAGCATGAGTGCCATGCGCGGCTTTGCAGATGACCACAATCTGCAGGATTGGCTGTATAATTATGTGTTCCCTGTAGAGGGACGGCACACTCCTGACACCATTTATGTCAGTGCCATGCTGGGCATGGCCGAGATGATCCGTTTTGGTATCATCTCCATTACCGACATGTACATGCAGATTCCCCATGTTGCTCGTGCTGCCATGGAGGCCGGTCTTTACGCAAATATCTCCAACGGAGCCACTTGCTTTGATGAACCGGGTTACAACTTTGCCACCGATGGCGTCACGCGCCAGATGGAGGAAATGCTGGAGCAGTACCATGGTGCCGACGATGGCCGTATCCGCCTGGATGCCTCTATTCACGCCGAGTACACCAGTTTCCCCAAACTGTGGCGCGCCAACGCAGAATTTGCGATGAAACATGGACTAAATATGCATGTGCATCTGTCCGAGACTGCAAAAGAACATGAAGAGTGCAAAGCACGTCATGGCGGAAAAACTCCTGCCCAGGTGTTGGCTGCTGAGGGCGTCTTTGACACCCGTGCTACCGCTGCACATTGCGTATATGTCACCGAAGAAGACATGGAGCTTTTGGCAAGCAAGCGGGTATCTGTTGCCCACAACCCTGTCAGCAATCTGAAGCTGGCCAGCGGTATTGCGCCTGTAGTAAAAATGCAGCAAAAGGGCATCAATGTAGCACTGGGTACGGATGGTGTAGCCTCCAATAACAATCACGATTTGTTTGAAGAAATGAAACTGGCTGCCATCCTGCAAAAGGGTGTCACCGGTGATCCCACCGTGCTGCCTGCTCACAATGCCCTGAAGATGGCCACCAGAAACGGCGCCTTTGCCCAGGGCCGTGAGAACGAAATCGGCATGCTGAAAGTGGGCTACGATGCCAGCATGATCATGCTGAACTCTGACCGGCTGTATTTGCAGCCGGTGCACGATCCCCTGTCCACGACAGTATATTCTGCCCGTGGCTTCGACGTGTGCATGACCATGGTTCGCGGCAAGATTCTGTATGAGGATCTTGCATTCCGCACCATCGACCTTGCCCGCATCCGTCATGCTTTGAACGACCGGGTCATGCCGGTGCTCTTTCAGGCATAAAGTAGAGACAAGACCATGCAAAGAGGGTGCCTCCTTTGAGTAAACAACGCACAGAAAATTTCATGCAGGGCACGCTGATCCTGTCGCTGGCCAGCATTCTGGTCAAGGTGATTGGTGCTCTGTTTACCATTCCCTTAAGTAACCTGTATGGTGCCGATGGTACGGCAATTTTTACCAAGGCCTATAATGTCTATGCCACCATGTACACCGTTTCTTCGGTGGGTCTGCCGGTGGCGGTAGCAAAGATTGTGGCCGAATCCAATGCGCTGGGGCGCAACAAAGAAGTGCGCCAGATTGGCCGTATCGCTTTGATCACTTTCCTGGTGGCAGGTGCAGTTTTGTCCGGCAGCATGATTCTGGGCATCGATGTGATCGTGTGGTTCTTTGGCGAAAGCTGCCGTTATGCCACATTGGTGGTAGCTCCCACAGTCTTTCTTACCTGCATTGTTTCTGCCATCCGCGGCTATTATCAGGGTCTCTCCAATATGTTCCCTACCGCCATCTCTCAGGTCATCGAGGCCATGGGCAAGTTGGTGTTTGGTTTGGGCCTTGCCACTTGGTTTATGGCAGAGGGTTATCCTCTGGAAATCGTGGTTTCCGGTGCCATCGGCGGTGTGACCCTGGGTACACTGCTTAGCGCACTGTTTATGATCTTCCGGCGCATGAAGGATGCGCGGGATGATCGCCGCATTGTGCAGGATGCGGGCCCCTGCCGTAGCAATCAAAAAATCTTCCGCCGTCTGATGGGACTGGCGATTCCCATTACCATCAGCTCTTCCATTATGAGTGTAACCAATCTGATCGACAGTGGTATGGTCGTCAAGCGCCTGATCAACGGTTGCGGCATGCTGGAAGCTGATGCGGATCATCTGTTTGGTGTGCTCAGTATGGCGCAGAAAATCTTTACACTGCCCCAAACGGTCATTGCCTGCATTGGCGTCAGTGTTATTCCCGCAATCAGTGCCGCTATGGCACTGCAACAGCGGAAAAAGACCCGAAAACTGGTAGAAAGCGGCCTGCGCCTTACCGGCTTGATGGCTTTTCCCTGTGCTGTGGGTCTGGGTCTGATGGCAAAGCCGGTATTGCAGATTCTGTATTACAACCAGCTGGAGGATGCCGTACAGGCGGCGCCGTTGCTGCAGGAGTTCTCCATTGCCGTCGTCTGTGTTGCCTTTATGAGCATCACTGGCTCGATTTTGCAATCTTTGGGCAAGGTGAACATTCCCGTACGCAACACCCTGATCGGTGGTGCCGTCAAGCTGGCAGCCAACTACATTCTGGTGGGTATTCCTGCCATCGGCATTCATGGTGCTCCCATTGGCACCATTCTGTGTCACGGTACGATTTCGCTGCTCAATCTGCTGGCTATCCGCCGCTGCGGCGTCAAGTTCTCTTTGCGCCGCTGCTTCCTGCTCACCGGTTTGTCTGCGGCCGTCATGGGTATTTTTGTGGCATTGGCCTACCCTGCTGCAGCGCATGTACTTGGTAGTACCGGCATGACGGGCATGCTGGCAGCCTTCGCAGTCATTGGCTTGGCAGTGGTGATGTACTTCCTGCTGCTGGTGGTGTTCCGTGCATTGCCCTATGATGATATCCTGATGCTGCCCAAAGGCGCAAAGCTGGCGAAATTACTGAAAATGGAAAAAGAAGACTGATTTTTCCATGATTTTACTTGCAATCAGGAGAGAAGTATGATAGATTTTTACAGGGAAAAATTCACCTTCGCAGATTTGGTGGAACTCATGGCTTTTTTACGCGCTCCAGAGGGTTGTCCCTGGGACGCCGCGCAGAGCCACGAGAGCATTCGCCGCAACTTCATCGAAGAAGTTTATGAGGCCTGCGAGGCCATCGATAACCGGGATGTTTCTTTGCTCCGTGAGGAACTGGGGGATGTGCTGCTGCAGGTGGTCTTTCATGCGCAGATCTGCGCAGAAGCCGGGGAGTTTGACATCGACGATGTCTGTACCGGCATCGTGAAAAAGTTGATTCACCGTCACCCTGATCTCTTTCCGCTGGATCCTTCCATGCAGGGGAAAAGCTGGGATGAAATCAAAGAAGCGGAGAAAAAACTTACTTCCGGCAGCAAAAATGCAGCCCAGGTGGCTCGCAGCCTGCCTGCCTTGATCTATGCCGACAAGGTGCAGACCCGGGTCAAGCGGACGGGCTTTGATTGGCCGGATGTCACTGGCGCGTTGCGTAAAGTGGAAGAAGAAACTGACGAACTGCGCAGGGCCATCGCCAATGGAACGAACGTAGAAGAAGAACTGGGAGACCTGTTGTTTGCCGCAGTCAATGTGGCACGGATGCAGGAAATTGATCCCGAACAGGCACTCGTGCGTGCAACCGACAAGTTCCGTCGCCGTTTTGAAAAGCTGGAACAGCGTGCTGGGGACAAGCTGGCACAAATGTCTGCGGAAGAAATGATCGCCCTGTGGGAAAGCGTGAAACACGACTGTTAATTTCGGCATTGCCGTGAAACAATAAAGTAGATAATAATTTAAAAATTGGAGGATAACACATCATGAACAAGACCGAACTGATTGCCGCTATCGCTGCAAAGTCCAACCTGACCAAGAAGGATTCCGAGCTGGCTCTGACCGCTGCTCTGGAAGCCATCACCGAGGCTCTGGTCGAGGGTGACAAGGTCCAGCTGATCGGCTTTGGCTCTTTCGAAACCAAGAAGCGTGACGCTCGCGAGGGTCGCAATCCCCGCACCGGCGAGACCATCAAGGTTCCCGCCAGCAAGGCTCCCGTCTTCAAGGCCGGCAAGGCTCTGAAGGATAAGGTTGCTCAGTAATTGCAAGCACAAGGGGATGCAGCAGGTGCTGCATCCCTGTTTTCTTTGGAGGAACACCCATGCGTTTGGACAAGTATCTGAAGGTTTCCCGCCTGATCAAGCGGCGTACCGTAGCCAACGAAGCCTGTGACGGTGATCGCATTACGGTAAACGGCCGGGAGGCAAAGGCCTCCTATCAGGTGAAGGTGGGCGACATCATTGGCATCTCCTTCGGCAGCCGCAATCTGCGGGTACGGGTGCTGGATGTGCCCGAGTTTGCCACCAAGGCCGGTGCAGCGCTGCTGTATGAGGAATTGACTGAAGAATAAACCTTGCAGCTCTCTCATATCCATGGAATAAAACCATGAATATGAGGGAGCTGTTTCTTTATGTTGCGAGAAGATATTTCCATACCTCAAAGTGTCCATAACGTGGTCATTGAGGACTGCCGCAGAATTACGGCAACTGGGGTCAGTGAGGTCATGAGCTTTGACGAACAGCAGGTGGTGATGGATACCGACCACGGTGTGCTGACTGTAGAGGGTAGTGGGCTTCATGTAGAAAAACTCAGTCTGGATATTGGGGAACTGGCCATCGCCGGCACCGTGCATGCCCTCTATTATGCCCGGAAGAAACAAAACCGGGGCAGTATTTGGTCCAAGTTGTTCTAAGATGGGTCACAGCATTGCAGCGCAGATGACGCTGTTTGCAGGCGCTATGGTGCTGGGCAGTGTCATCGGCGTACTGTATGATATATTCAGTTGTCTCTGCCGCCGTAAAAGAGGGGTTGCCCGGGGGCTTTTGGACATTTCTTTTTGTGTGGTGGCCACAGGATTGGTACTGTTGTTTTTATTGGTGCATACGCAAGGAGAACTGCGCAGCTATCTGATGTTGGGTGGGCTTCTGGGATTTGGTGCCGAGCATACCTGCTTCAGTCCTGTGTTCCGACGTGCCCTCCGATGGTTTTTCCCTGGAATCGGGCATGCGGTAAAGTGGGGAAGGGATGGAATTCTGTGGCTCTTTTCCTTTCCTCGGGGAAAGTAGCGAAAATACCCTTGCTTTTTTTCATCGGACATAGTAATCTTGGTGTAGACTTTTCCCGTGAAAAGGAGCATATATATGAATCTGGAACTGTACAATTCTTATTTAGAGATTGACCTGCGCAAAATGAAGGGCAGCATGGAAAAAGTGCTGCGCGCCATCGGCCCGGGCATGGGCATTATCCCTGTGGTCAAGGCTGATGCCTATGGACAGGGCATTGCAAAGATCGTGGAATTTCTGGTGAAAAACTATGGCGTGCAGGCAGTTGCCTGTGCGCAGGTATATGAAGCTGCCCGCATCCGAGAGGCAGGCTTCAAAGATTTGGATATTATTGTTATGGGTGCAGCACCGGCCCATGTCATGCCTTATGCGGTGCAGTATCGGGTGCAGCTGCCGGTGTTCAGCCGGGAAACTGCCGGCATGCTTTCTGCCGCCGCGCAGGAAGCGGGTGTAGAAATGGAAGTGCAGCTGAAAATTGAAACCGGCATGAATCGCATCGGTGTCAAGCCCGGTGTGCCTTTGGCAGAACTGCTGGATTATATCAAAGAATTGGGAAACCTGCGTGTGGTGGGCGCTTTTACCCACTTTTCCACCGCCACTTATACCGAAGACCCCTTTGTCTATGAGCAGTACAGCCTGTTTAAGCAGGCTGTGGAGCAAATTCAGCAGGAAGGTATCCGGCTGCGGTATATTCATTGTGCCAACAGCGGTGCAACGGGCTGGTTCAAAGAAGATCTGTGTAACCATGTGCGTCCCGGCAGCTTGTATATGGGCCATGCCTCCATGGATGACGACACCAATGCCTTGGGCGTAGAGGGCTGCACCTCTTGGCGGGCCTTCATCACCCATATTCATGATATTGCTCCCGGCGAAAGCTGTGGCTACTGTCGGCACTTTATGAACGAAACCGACCATCTCATCACCGTTGCCACGGTGGATGTTGGCTATGCCGATGGCTTATACCGACCTGTGGGACAAAAGGGTGGCCCCGTACTGGTGAATGATACCCGTACCCGCTGCCTTGCTACCTGTATGGACCAGACCATGGTAGATGTTACCGGACTGGATTGCAAGGTGGGTGACGAGGTGACCTTCTTTGGCTGGAGCAAGGGCGGTGCCTGCATCACCCTGGAAGAATACCAGACCATCACCGGACAGAACCTCAGCCTGCCTCTGTGCCTGCTGACCCAGCGTGTCAAGCGGGTCTATCTGGAAGACTGATTTTATAAACGAATACGAGAAAAGCCTCTGTGCAAAATACTGCACAGAGGCTTTTTCTTTTCGCTGTTTTTATCGGGTCTGGGTGCTGTCCAGGCGGAAGGTGGCACACTCGGTATCGGTGGCAGTGCTTGCGCGGGAACCGCATACATCCACATGGGTTGCGGCACAAACCTTGTTTTTGTTATAAGTGCAGGTCACAGCATCACAAGCGATATGGGTTTCCTCGCTGGCGGGGATTTCGCTGCCGCGCACATTCTCGGTGCGGGGATCGCCAGGGGTGTTGCGAGGTGCGAAGCTGTGACAGAAAGTCAGTTCGGATTTGTCGGCATTCTGCCCCTCAACCTTAATACGGCTCAACATGCACAACAGGTCACAGTTGTGAGTACAGGAGGTAACACTGCAACGTAAATTACTCATAATAGATCGATCCTTTCCGGTGAAAAAATAAGAATGATGCAAAGCATTGCAAGGATATTTTTCCGCAAAAAGACCGGATTATTCTGAAAAGCGCCAAAACAAGATATCGCTGTAAAAAATACCCGTGAAACGGCGAAAAAATCCACCGAAAACCAGGAAAAAAATTTCCACAGCCTATTGAAATTCCAAACGCAGGTCGTTATAATAAAAACAAAGTGGTGAATTGTGGTGAACTATTGCCATTTGAATTCATTTTGTGGTGGAAAATAAGCGAAAGGCGGTGGAAAAGATGAGAGGCGACTACAGCTGTACCCTGGATGCAAAAGGGCGCATCATTTTTCCTGCCAAGCTTCGTGAAGAACTGGGCGACAGTTTTGTGATTTTCCGCGGCTTTGACAACTGCATCACCGTTTACAAGAATGAAGACTGGCAGTCTTTTGAAACCAAGTTGTCCACCTTGGGCAGTGAGGGTCTCGAGCTGCAGCGTTACTACTCCGTCAATTTCCTTTGCGAACCTGATGGACAGGGACGTATGCTGATCCCCGACTCCCTGCGCAACCATGCCCAACTGAAACCCGGCAAGGATCAGGTCATTATCATTGGCATGCAGAACAAGGCTGAAATTTGGGACAAGGCTCGTTGGGATGCCTACAATGCAGGCGTGGAGCAAATGGATCTCCGCAGCATGCAGAAGGCTTTGGGTCTGTAATATGGAGTTTCATCATGTTTCCATTATGCCCCGGGAATGCTTGGAAGGGCTGAACATTCGCCCCGACGGCGTTTATGTGGATGCTACTACCGGCGGCGGTGGGCACAGCAGTCTGATTGTACAGCAACTTACTACCGGACGGCTAATTTGTCTGGATCGGGATGATGATGCGCTGGCGGCAGCCGGTGCACGCTTAGCACCCTGGAAAGACCGAGTTACATTTATCAAAACAAACTTTGAAAATATGAAGGCTGCTTTGGCGGCGCATGATATCCATGCCATCGATGGTATCCTGTTCGACTTGGGCGTGTCCTCCTATCAGCTGGACAACGCCGAGCGTGGGTTTTCCTATATGCAGGATGCACCGCTGGACATGCGTATGGACCGTCAGCAACCCTATTCTGCATGGAATGTGGTAAATGAGGAGTCGGTGGACGAGCTGAGACGCATTTTGCAGGTCTACGGTGAAGAGCGTTTTGCCGGCCGCATTGCCCAGGCCATTGATCGCCGCCGTCAGCAGGCACCCGTTGAAAGCACACTGGAGCTGGTGGACATCATCAAAAGCGCTATGCCCGCTGCTGCAAAGAAAGAAAAACAGCATCCGGCAAAGCGCAGCTTTCAGGCAATCCGCATTCAGGTAAACGGCGAACTTCGGGCGGTGGAAACCGCAGTCAGCGATGCCATCGATTGTTTGCGTCCCGGCGGTAGAGTTGCCGTTATCAGCTTCCACTCACTGGAAGACCGTATCGTTAAGCATATTTTTGCCCAGGCGGCGCAGGGCTGCACTTGCCCGCCTCAATTCCCGGTATGTGTGTGTGGCAAAAAGCCCCGGGTCAAACTCATCAGCCGCGGTGTCATCGTGGCTGATGAACAGGAAATGCAAGAGAACCCCCGTGCCCGCAGTGCTAAACTTCGGGTGGCGGAAAAACAGTAACCAATTACAGAAGAACCGTAGAAAGGAGGCCACATCATGGCAAACTACGCCTACAAAGAAAGCACTGCCATTGATTATCGCCGTGCAGCGCAACGCCAGCAAGAGCAAGAACAAAAACGGAATAGCGGCTTGCGAGCTCTGCCGGAGAATCAAGCCGTTAAGCAGGTTGCTCACGTACCTTACTTAAAGTATGCAGCAATCGGTCTGTGTGTATTTGCTGTTCTGTTGGCGATCCTTTCCAGTTATACCATGATCACAGAACTGGCTTATCAGAACTCTGACCTGCGGGATGAGATCGAAACCCTGCGGGGAGAAAACAAGGGTCTGCAGGCCAAGAAAGAACAAATGTATAACCTGACCTTCGTAGAGCAGTATGCACAAAGCGAATTGGGTATGGTAAAGATGGAACAAAGCGACATCAGCTATGTAGATCTTTCCAATCCCGAGACCATGCTGGTGGGTAGTGGGGAAGCAAATACCTTACCGGCTTGGCTGACTACGTTGTCGGGCTATTTGCAGGCAATCGTGGAATATCTTCGATGATCTGCAGAATATAATCAGGAATGCGTACGGCCATAGCCGTTTTTAGAGGGAGTAAGGGGTGAAAAATACCCCTTGCTCCATTTTTCCTACTTATCCCTTTTCTGTTTCTTCGACCAAAGGAGTCATTATGGCAAAAAAATCCATCAAAACCGACAAAAGCCAGCGTCGCCGCATCATGTTCCTGATGAGCATTTTTGGCGTTGTTTGTTTTCTTTCCGTATTCGTTCGTCTCATCTGGTTGCAGGTGATCGATTATGATTTCTATCTGGAAAAGGCACTGTCTCAGCAAACCTCGGATAAGGTGCTGTATCCTGTTCGCGGCACCATTTACGATGCAAACGGTAAGCCTCTGGCTATTTCAGCCAGTACCGAAATGGTAACGCTGGAAGCACTGAAAATCGACAATGAAGAGCAGGGACTGTTGATTGCCCAAGGCCTCAGCGAGATTTTGGATCTGAAGTACGAAGATGTACTGGCCAAGGTGGAAAAGAAGGCTTCCTGGGCTATGATCAAGCGCGGCGTTGAAAAAGATGTTGCAGATAAAGTTCGTGCTTTTGTAAAAGAGAACAAGTTGGATTCGGTGTTTTTGTCCGAAGACTCCACCCGCTATTACCCCTACGGAAACTTCCTTTCCCATGTGCTGGGATTTGTGGGCACCGACGAGCAGGGTTTGGGAGGCTTGGAATCCCAGTATGATGATATTCTCACCGGTACCGAGGGCCGCGTGGTCACTTCAGTCAGCGCCAACGGCACTGAACTGGCAGAGGATTATGAGATTTACTATCCCGCCAAGGATGGCAACAACCTGAACCTGACCATCGACGTGGTGCTGCAGCAGTATCTGGAAAAGAATCTGGAGATTGCCTATCGGGATAACAACGTGGCAGAGCATGCCAGTGGTATTGTGCTAGATGTCAAGACCGGTGCCATTCTGGCTATGGCAGGCTTCCCGGATTTTGACCCCAACGATGCATTTACCATCGTGGATGAAAAACTGGCGGCAGAGATCGCGGCCATGACAGATCCCGAGAAAAAAGCAGCCGCTCGCAGTAAGGCACTGTACGATCAGTGGCGCAACAACAATATTTCCTACACATACTACCCCGGCTCTACCTTCAAAACCATCACGGCTGCTGCTGCGCTGGAAGAAGGCACCATCAATTCCCATTCCGCTTTTTCCTGCCCCGGTTTTAAGTACGTGGAAAACTGGGGTAATATCCGTTGCTGGAAGCATGCAGGCCATGGCACCCAGACTTTGTTCCAGGCGGTGCAGAACTCCTGCAACCCGGCATTTATGACCATCGGCGAGAACCTGGGCAAAGAAAACCTGCAGAAATATGCCGAGGCCTTTGGTTTGCTGAGCAAGACCGGCATCGACCTTCCCGGCGAATCGTTGGGTCTGTTTAATCTGCAAAGTAATATTGACCTTGCAGTTTACAGCTTCGGTCAGAACTTTACCGTTACCCCCATCCAGCTGATTTCTGCCATCGGTGCAGTCGCCAACGGCGGTACGCTGATGAAACCCTATGTGGTAGACAGCATTACTGACAGCCAGGGCAATGTGGTGGAAAGCTTCGCGCCCACTGCCGTTCGTCAGGCAATGAGTGAGAAAAATGCTGCCATGATGCGTGAAATTCTGGAGAGCGTTGTCACCGTGGGCAGTGGTAAAAATGCCTATATCGCAGGCTACCATGTGGCCGGAAAGACCGGTACCACCGAAAAGATCGACAAGCAGAATCAGATCTTCCAGCAGACCGGTCAAAAGGTCGAGCTGCGCGTGGCCTCGTTCTATGCCTTTGCTCCCGCCGACGATCCTCAAATCGCAGTTTTGATTCTGCTGGATGAACCCAACACCAAGACCATCGGCGGTGGTGTCAACGTTGCTCCCGCTGTTCGCCGATTTTTGGAAGAGGCGCTGCCTTATCTGGAAGTGGATCCCAAGTACACCGAGGCAGAACTGGCCGTCAAGGATGTAACCATGCCCAACATCACCGGTATGACCATCAAGGAAGCAGAAGCCGCCATGAAGAAGGCGGGTGTATCTTTCCGTGTGGTAGGCAGTGAGGCTACTGTCACCGCGCAGCTTCCCGCTGCCGGCTCAGTGATCAGCAACAGCTCCACTGCTATTTTGTACATGGGTGATCAGGCGCAGAGCAATCTGGTTACTGTACCCGATCTGCTGAACAAGACTCCCGAGGCAGCGCGGACAGCGTTGGAGCGCTTGGGCCTGTATATCCACACCACCGGCACCAAATCTACCGAGGGTAATATTGTGGTGTATAAGCAAGAACAGTTGGCCGGCACCCAGGTGCCCTATGGTTCGGTCATCAAGGTAGAACTCAATGATATGTCCCAGCTTGCGGGATAATCAGTCGTTTATCATCGTTTCTTCCTAAGGAAAGGAGCGTCACAGTGAAAGTTTCGGATGTGTTAAAGAATGTCGCGGTGTTGGAATGGCACTGTGATTCAAGTTTGGAAATAACCGGTATCTGCTTCGATTCGCGCAAAGTGTCCCCTGGTGCTGCATTTGTGGCAGTTCGTGGATTTGCCACTGACGGTCATCGATTTATTCCTGCTGCAGTGGCGCAGGGCGCTGCCCTGGTAATTGCGGAAGAAGCTCCTGCCTGTGATGTGCCTTACGTATTGGTGAAAAACAGTCGTCGGGTACTGGCGCAGGTCAGTGATAACTTCTACGATCATCCCCAGCGAAAGCTGAAGATGCTCGGTGTAACCGGAACCAACGGAAAGACTACCACCACCTATTTGTTGAAAACCGTATTGGAACATGCCGGATACAAATGCGGTCTGATTGGCACCAACGGTGTGCAGATCGGGGATGTGTTTATCCCCGGCCAACGCACCACCCCGGAATCCTGTGACCTGTATCGCTTGCTGCACGAAATGGTGCAGGCTGGCTGCAGCCATGTGCTGATGGAAGTATCCTCTCACAGTCTGGTGCTGGATCGGGTGTATGGCATTACCTATGATGTGGCGGCTTTTACCAATCTGACGCAGGATCATCTGGACTTTCACAAGGATATGGAGCACTATTATCAGGCCAAGGCTATGCTGTTTGATCGTTGCCGCGTGGGTGTAATAAACGGGGACGATGTCTATGGTCACCGCCTGTTGCGGGAACGTCCCAGGCAGGGACTCTTTACCTATTCCGCGGAAAAAGATGAGGCGACTCTCACCGCAAAGAATATCCTGCTAAAACCTGACCGTGTGCAGTTCGAAGCCGTTTGCGGTAGTGATATCGCTCGGGTTCGGCTTGGCATTCCCGGCAAGTTTTCCGTATATAATGCATTGACGGTCATCAGCTGTTGCCTTTGCTTAGGGATGAATCTCACTGATATTGCATTAGGGCTGGCAGAGGCCAGAGGCGTACTGGGTCGGGCAGAGGTGGTACCTGCCGATGTGGATTACACCATCCTCATTGACTATGCCCACACCCCGGACAGTATGGAAAAGATTTTGCGCGCCACCCGTCCCGGAACCCCCGGTCGGCTGATTGCCTTGTTCGGAGCCGGTGGTGACCGTGATGCCGGCAAACGTCCCATCATGGGAAAAGTAGGTGCCACTATGGCGGATGTTTGTGTCATTACCAGTGATAATCCTCGCAGCGAAGATCCGCAGACCATCATCGATCAGGTGATGGAGGGCGCGCGGGGTCATAGCGCAGAATTGCATATGGTGCCTGACCGCCGTGAGGCGATTGCCTATGCGATGGCATTGGCAAAAGCAGGGGACACCCTGCTTCTGCTGGGCAAAGGACACGAAACGTATCAGGAAATTGGTGGAAAACAGCTCCATCTGGATGAGCGGGAAGAGGTTGCCCGCATTTTGATGGAACAGAAAAAATAAGATCCAATGGGGGAAAGTATTATGGAGTGGATCCTTACAACTGCAGGTCTCGCCTTTTTACTGGCTGTACTGGTGGCACCTGTCACGATCAAAAAGCTGCGTGAATTGAAGTTTGGACAGAAGATTCTGGAGGATGGCCCCACTTGGCATATGAGCAAGCAGGGCACTCCCACCATGGGCGGCATCATTTTTATCGCCGGCATGCTGGTGGCTGTTCTGTGCAAGTTGCCCTGGATGATGGAGAATCAGGATTATCGTGCATTGGTGATGCTGGGCCTCAGCCTGGTGTTTGCCGGAGTGGGCATCATTGACGACTGGACCAAGATTAAAAAGAAGAAGAATCAGGGTATCACCCCAAAACAAAAGCTGCTGCTGCAGATGGCAGCCGCCGTGCTTTTTGTCACCGTAATGCGTGTCATGGGCTATCTGGAAAGCAGCCTGTACATTCCCTTTACCGGTTGGAGCTTGGCGATTCCTTTCCCGGTATATGTGGCACTCAGCATTTTCATCATCATCGGTGCAGATAATGCGGTGAACATTACCGACGGTATCGACGGGCTGTGCTCTTCTGTCACTTTGGTGGTAGCGGTGTTCTTTTCTGTTGTATTTATGCAGGACAAAAACAGTGCATCCATCTTTTCTCTGGCACTGGCCGGTGGTCTGCTGGCATTCTTCCTGTTTAACAAACATCCGGCCAAGGTGTTCATGGGCGATACCGGTTCGCTGTTTTTGGGTGGTGCCGTTTGTGCCATGGCCTATGCCCACGGTATGCCCCTGATTCTGGTGCTGGTGGGCATTGTATACATCATTGAAACGCTGTCCGACATCATCCAGATTTTCTATTTCAAGGCAACCGGTGGCAAGCGTTTCTTTAAGATGGCACCCATCCACCATCATTTTGAAAAGTGTGGCTGGAGCGAGTGGAAGATCGTTATTGTGGCATCCACAGTGACGCTGGCTATGTGCCTGCTGGCATATTTCGCATAAGGTTCCCATCTGTTTACATTCGCACGTTTGTTTATTTTCGTCCGTTCTACCATCAAAGGAGTTGGTCCCCATCGCACGGAACACGACCAAAACTGAACAAAACACTTCAGACGTCTTTGACATCACCCTGCCGGAGAAGAAAAAGCAAAAAAGCAAGCCGGCAGAGGTGGGGCGTATAGACGCTCCTTTTGTGGTATTGACCCTTCTGCTGTTGGCGGTGGGTCTTGTTTGCCTGTATTCCGCAAGTTATCCCCTTGCGTACAGCAAATACGGAAACTCACTGTATTTTGTTACCCGTCAGGGTCTGTTTGCCGTTGCCGGTGTGGTGGGAATGTTTCTTATCTCCCGGATGAACTACCATCAGTTCCATTATTTGGCCGTACCCGCCTTGGTGGCGGCACTGATCTTGATGGCCACCATCAAAATTCCCGGTCTCAGCAGTCTATGGAAGACCATCAACCAGGCTACCCGCTGGATGCAGATCGGCCCCATCGGCCTGCAGCCTTCGGAACTGTGCAAGGCAGCAGTCATCCTAAGCTTTTCCAGTATGGCGGCCATGCTGGGTAAAAAGAAAATGCACACCCTGTGCTGGGGCATCCTGCCTTTTATGGGGATTATCGGCGTCATTGCCGTGCTGCTGTATTTCGAACGTCACTTATCCGGTACGCTGATTATTGCAGCCATCGGCATGATCATCATCTTTCTGGGTGGCGCCAACATGGCATGGTTTTTTGCCGGCGGTGGTGCGGTGGTTGCTGCGGCAGGCGCTTACGTACTCAAGAACCCTTATGCGCTGACCCGCTTTAAGGTGTGGCTGGATCCCTTTATTGATCCTCTGGGCAAAGGCTTTCAAGGCAGCCAAAGTCTCATTACCATTGGCAGCGGCGGCATTTGGGGCGTAGGTCTGGGACAGGGTACCCAAAAGCATTTGTTCCTGCCGGAACCCACCAACGACTTTATTTTCCCTACCATTTGCGAAGAATTGGGATTGGTGGGGGCAAGCATCATCCTGCTTCTGTTTTCGGCACTGGTCCTGCGCGGTTACTATATTGCACTGCGCTGTGAAAATCGGTTTGGAACCTTGCTGGCGGCAGGCGTTACCTCACATCTGGCAATTCAGGTGATTATGAATCTGTTCGTGGTTACCGGCATTATGCCTATCACCGGTGCATCTCTGCCTTTCTTCAGCTACGGCGGCACTGCGCTGCTGATCCTGCTGGGCGAGGTTGGCATGTTGTTGGCGGTATCCCGTAAATTGCCGGCACCCAAACAGGATTGATACCTTTTACGTAATCGGAAGGAAGGAATCTATATGAGAGCGATCTTTGCAGGCGGTGGTACTGCCGGCCATGTGAACCCGGCCTTGGCAGTAGCGAATTATTTGAAGAAAATGGAACCGGAGTCTGAAATCTGGTTTTTTGGTGGCACCGGCAATATTGAAGAAACACTGGTGCAAAAAGCGGGATATCCCATTTATACGTTTCCTCTGAAAGGCTTGTCCCGCAGCAAGAGCCTGAAGGGTATGGCTCAAAACGTCAAAGCATTGGCCGACACCTGGAAGGCAATCCAGGGCTGTAAAAAGATCATTCGTGAGCTGAAGCCCGATATCGTCATGGGTACCGGCGGTTATGCCAGCTTTGCCATGGTGTATGCGGCAGCTCAGTGTGGAATTAAGACCGCTGTGCTGGAGGTCAATGCAGTACCGGGCATCACAGTCAAGCAGCTGTCCGGCAAAGTAGACTGTGTAATGCTGAACTTTGCAGAGACTGCAAAATATGTGAAGAATGCAAAACGCACCGAAGTCACCGGAAGTCCTATCCGTGAAGAAATTGTCAACTGTATGCAACGGGATGATGAGCCGCTGTTTGAAAATAACATGCCGCTGGTGGTTTCCTTCTGGGGTAGCGTCGGTGCGCTGTATATGAATAAGAAAATGGAGGATTTTATCCTCTGCAATGCCCAGACCCCTAGGTTTAACCACATTCATGCTGCCGGAAGCAGTCAGTACCCCTGGATGGTAAAGGAAGTGGCAGAAAAGGGTGTGGATCTGGATGCCTGCGATCACATTGATCTGCGGGAGTATATCTATGATATGGATAAAGTACTGGCGCAGGCAGATTTGGTCATCTGCCGTGGCGGCGGCACGCTGGCAGAACTTTGTGCGGCGGGAAAACCATCTATTGTCGTGCCCTCTCCCTATGCCGCTGAGAATCATCAGGAGAAGAATGCACGAATCCTGGAAGCAGCCGGTGCGGCAGTGGTAGTGACCGAAGCCGAGGCTACCGGCGCACTGCTGTATGAAAAAGCCTGTGCGCTCCTTGCACAGCCTGAATATTTGGAACAAATGGGTGAGAATGCCCGGAAAAAGGGGCATCCTGAGGCTATCGATCATATTTATCGCACACTGAAGAGCCTGTAACAAGTACTTTGAAAGTTTCATAGAATGGCTTGTGATTTTCTGCATGAAAGGAGAAACCCATGAGCTATTTTGTGATTTGCGGCGGAAAACCGCTGTATGGCCGGGTGGATATCAGCGGTGCAAAAAACAGTGTGCTGCCCATTCTGGCTGCAACCCTGCTGAATGAGGGCCGAACGGTCCTACATAACTGTCCGGATCTGCGGGATGTTACTTCTGCCATTGCCATATTGCAGCATTTGGGCTGTGTTGTGGAGAAAAACGGCAGTACCATTATGGTAGATTCCAGCAGCGTAAGCAGACACGATGTTCCCATTGGCCTGATGCGCGAGATGCGGTCATCTGTCATCTTTTTGGGGCCTATCATCGCTCGCTGCGGTCGGGCAAGGCTCAGCTTTCCCGGTGGCTGTGAGCTGGGACCCAGACCCATTGACCTGCATCTTTCTGCCCTGCGCAAATTGGGGGTAGAGATTCGGGAAGAGGGGGGCGAAATCTTCTGCACGGCAGAGGACATGACCGGGCAGGATATCCTGTTGAGTTTTCCCAGTGTAGGCGCAACCGAAAATATCATGCTGGCAGCCACAGCGTGCCGGGGTGTTACCCGCATCATCAATGCGGCGCGGGAACCGGAAATTGCCGATTTGCAGCAATTTCTGCAAAAATGCGGCACGTCTGTATCTGGTGGCGGTGAAAGCCGCATTACCATTGCAGGCGGCGGTGCGCGCAATGATGTGGTGCATCACATCCTTCCGGACCGAATCGAAGCAGCTACCTATCTGTGTGCTGCAGCGGTATGTGGAGGAGAAGTAACCTTGCAGCATGTAGAGCCGGATCACTTTGGTACGGTGACTGCATTGCTCAGCGAAGCGGGCTGTCAGATCAAAACAGTGGGACGTAATGTGACCATTGTGTCAGATGGGCATTTGCGGTGCATGCCGCCGATACGCACCATGCCATATCCCGGATTTGCAACCGATGCCCAGGCGCCACTGATGGCAGCAGCTTGTTTGGCAAAAGGCACCACAGTGTTTGTTGAGAATATTTTTGAAAATCGTTATCGGCATACAGCAGAACTGGTTCGATTGGGTGCCGATATCCGTCTGGCGGGCAGAGTAGCGGTGGTCACGGGAAGACCCTGGCTTTACGGCGCCGATGTGCGGTGCACAGACCTGCGGGGTGGTGCGGCACTGGTGGTAGCCGGATTGGCCGCGAAAGGCGAAACTGTTGTAGAGGAGATATATCATATCGACCGTGGTTATACTGCCATGGAAGAAAGATTGTCTGCCTTGGGGGCAGAGATCCGTCGGATTGAGAAGTAATGACGAAAGGAGGCGGCAACATGGCGAAAAAACGCAATGCCGGTCAAAAACGGCGCAGACGGCGTAGACGAAGCGGGCATATCCGCATGGTTCTGGCTTTGTTTTGTACCGTTGTAACCATTGCAGCACTGCTGTGCGCCGCCACCGTCTTTTTCCGAGTTGGGAATATTACAGTTACCGGCATCAGTCCGTATAATGATACCCAGATCATCGAAGCTACCGGCATTCAAACCGGCAGCAGTTTGATCTTTTTTGAAAAAAACCGTGCTATCCGGCAGCTGTTTGATGCTTGTCCGTATCTGGATACTGTGCGTATCCACCGGAAATATCCGGACACCTTAGAGATTATTGTGACGCAGAGCACACCGGTGGCTGTTGTCGCCAACGGAGATGCGGGCTACGTGATTTCGGATGCCGGAAAAATTTTGCAAAAAATTCGAAACCCCGAAACAGCGGGTTTGTGCGTGGTAACAGGTGTGCAGCTTGAAAGTCCTATAGTGGGAAAAAATGCAAAATTTTCTTCAAAAGAAACACAAA
Organism: Oscillospiraceae bacterium; assembly: GCA_045636925.1. GTDB lineage: Bacteria > Bacillota > Clostridia > Oscillospirales > Butyricicoccaceae > JAZTYK01. The sequence goes on along the minus strand of JAZTYK010000006.1, from coordinate 87,784 downwards.
AACCTTTGATTTTGGCATTGAATACCTTTCTGGAAAATGATATACTAAAAGAAATTGGGACAGTATGTCTGGAAGAGCTGTATGACATCTCTTTTACCTATACCGAACGCTTTACGGTGAAGATCGGGACCACCGATGATCTGACACGTAAACTGCGGTATATGCAGACACTGATCAATGAAAAAATCAGCAGTACGGCGACCGGTACCATTGATGTATCAGATGTGCGCACTGCCCGGTTTATTCCAGATTAAGAGAACGAGAAAGAACGTTAAAATATGGAGGGTACACCATGAATTTTGCTTTTGAATCCGGCGCAGAATCCAACGTTGTTATTCGTGTCATCGGTGTAGGTGGCGGTGGCGGCAATGCTGTAAACCGTATGATCACCACCGGTGTTCGCGGCATCGATTTTGTTGCCATTAATACCGATAAGCAGGCGCTCAATTATTCTGCAGCTACCATGAAACTGCAGTTGGGTCAGAAACTCACCGGCGGTCTGGGTGCCGGCTCCAATCCGGAGGTTGGTCGTAAGGCTGCTCAGGAAAGTGAAGACGAGATCCGCAAGCTGCTGGAAGGCGCAAATATGGTGTTCATTACTGCCGGCATGGGCGGCGGTACCGGTACCGGCGGTGCTCCCATCGTTGCACAACTCGCAAAGGAAATGGGCATCCTCACTGTTGGTGTGGTCACTCGTCCTTTCCGTTTCGAAGGCAAGCGCCGCATCGAGCAGGCCGCTGCTGGTATTGCTGATCTGCGTGAGCAGGTGGATGCGCTGGTGGTCATTCCCAACGAGCGTCTGAAGCTGGTCAGCGAGCAGAAGATTACCTTCCAGAATGCTTTCGAAGTGGCTGACAGCGTTTTGCATCAAGCTGTGCAGAGCATCAGCGAGCTGATGACCGTTCCCGGTCTGATCAATCTGGACTTTAACGACGTTGCCACCATCATGCGTAATGCCGGTTATGCCCATATGGGTGTTGGCCGTGCTTCCGGTAAGGAAAAGGCTGTAGAAGCTGCAAAGATGGCAATTTCCAGCCCCTTGTTGGAGACCTCTATCGAGGGAGCCCGTGGCGTGCTGCTGAACATCACCGGTTCTCCTGATATCGGTCTGGAAGAAATCGAACAAGCTGCTACCATGGTGCAGGAAGCTGCCCATCCCGATGCACACATCATCTTTGGTGCTGCCGTGGATGAGAAGCTGGATGATGAGGTTCGCATTACTGTGGTCGCCACCGGCTTTGATGAGGCTCCCAAGGCTGCTCCCATCATGACCCCCGCCGCAGCGCTGGAGAAAGAAATGACCAAGGCTGAGCCTGCAAAGGTGGTCGTTCCTGTGGTAGAAACTGCTCCTGAGGTTCCTGCTGATCATGAAGTGAAGGAAGCTGTGGCGGAGGAGATTCCCGCTCCCGAAAAGAAGAAGGGCTACGATCCCTTCGATGATATTCTCAGCATCTTCCGCGAGAAATAAGAGTTACATTATAAGCTGGATAAAAAAGGAAAAATTCCAGTGTGTGGCAGTTGACACCAGAAAAAAATGGTTTTATACTGTTTGGGTGGAAATCTTTGAACAAAGAATGGAAAGGACGTACATATGGTTCAAAAAAAGAAAAAAGTGAACCTGCTGACGAAAGTGCTGGTAACGGCTTTCGCGGTGTATGCTGCCTTTACCATGGTTTCACTTCGGGTGAAAATTGAAGATATGAAAGACACCCAGTCTCAGCTCAAGCGGGAATTGGAACTGCAGCAGTTGCTGAATGCCGAATTGTATCATGCTACCAGCGGCGGTATCGACCGCGATTATATTGCCAAACTGGCACGTGAAGATTTGGGCTACATTTTCCCCGGCGAACTGGTATTCCAGGACATTTCCAGTAAATAACCGCCATAAAGGGCGGAAATCCAACTATAGAAGGATCATAATATGGAGTTAGAAATCGGCGCAATTTACGAGGGCAAAGTAACCGGCATCACAAAGTTTGGCGCATTCGTGCAGCTTCCCGGAGGGAAAAGCGGCATGGTACATATCTCTGAGATCGCCAATACCTATGTGGATGACATCAGCAAGTTTTTGCAGGATGGACAGACTGTTCAGGTCAAGCTGATCGCAATTGATCAGGCAAACCGCATCAATCTGTCTATCAAAAAAGCATTGCCGCAGGAAGAACAGGCAGCGCCCGCAGCACGTCCCGCAAAGCCGCAGCGTCCCTTCCGTCCCGCAAACAAGCCGCAGCAGCCTGCTGCGCCTGCCGTGCCTCTGACTCCCGAGGAAGAGTTTGAAAACAAGCTCAAGGCCTTTATGCAGAGCAGTGAAAGCCGCATGAGCGATGTCCGCAACCAAAAGGATCGCCGCAGCGGTGGCCGCCGTCGCAAGTAAATAAACCAAGTAAAACGCAGAGGTTTCCCTCTGCGTTTTTTGCTAAAAAAGTGCACCTGCCGAAGCAGGTGCAAAGAAAGTTGTGGGGATAAAGATATGAACGGCGCCGACCGTTGGCCGGCAGAAAGAACTTTCGCCCTTTCGAACACAGCATATCATAGCCGCAGAAAAAAATCTGTCGAAGCGAGGCTTTTTGCGTGTAGAAAAAACAATATTTTTTTTGTGCACATCTAACAAAGTGTTGGAAAACGACAAAATATAGTGGTATTTTGTGCCAAAACATGCTATACTGAGTATAACAGAAAAGAGATTTTCTGCAGACCACAAGTAAAGGAGTGTCAACCATGACCATCAACTTCAGTGAACGCAAACTGGCCGTAGACAACAAGGTAAAGGCTTATGCCGAAAAGAAATGCGGAAAACTGGACCGCTATTTTGATAAGGAGACCGATGTGGTGGTCGCCTTCTCCAATGAGCGGGGCATGGACACTGCCGAGATTACCGTGCGTAGCGGCGGCATGATCTTCCGTGCGCAGGAAAAGACCACTGATATGTATGCCTCCATTGACGGAGCACTGGCATCCATCGACCGGCAGATCCAAAAGAACAAAACCAGAATTTCCAAGCGGATGCGGCAAGAATCCTTTGTCAAAGCCATGGACATGATGACCGACTACCGGGATGAAGAAATCGAGATCCTCCGCGAAAAAGAAGTGGACAGCAAGCCCATGACCGCAGAGGATGCGATCCTGCAGATGAACCTGTTGGGTCACAACTTCTTCTTCTTCCTCAACAGTGAGAACGGTCGCTACTGCGTAGTATATCGCCGTGATTACGGCGGCTATGGCATGCTGGTTGCAAAATAAACCAAGAACGCTTTTTACCGGGCAGCTTCGGCTGCCCGGTTTTTGCATTTTGCCGTAGTTGCAGAAAATACCTCAATTAACCCCTAAAACCCGTCAATTTCCCGCTGAAAACAGCCAATTGGGGTGGTTTTGCCTGTGATTGGTGCAAAAAGACGCGCAATTACCGCAAAATCCCTTGTGAACTGACAAAAAATATGTTATCTTAAAATACACGGATAAATCGAAATTATTTCATAGGAGGTATCTCCATGTATCAATATGTGGTTCCCTGTCTGATGGGCGTAGAAGGCCTGGTGGCTGACGAACTGAAATATAAGGGCTTTGAACAGGTGCAGGCAGAAAACGGTCGTGTGCTCTTTCAGGGCGAGCTGTATGACGGAGCCCGTGCCAATGTGCTGTTGCGTTGCGGTGAACGCGTGCTGATTCGTCTGGCCTCTTACCCTGCCAAGACCTTTGATCAGCTGTTTGAAGGCATGAAAGCCATCCATTGGGAACTGTGGATCGGCAAGGATGATGCATTCCCCGTGAAAGGTTATTCCATCCACTCCCAGCTGCACAGTGTACCAGATTGCCAGCGTATTTTGAAAAAGGCTGCGGTAGAACGTTTGAAACTGGCATATAATGTGACCTGGTTGGAAGAGAGCGGCCCCAAACATCAGATCCAGTTTTCCCTGATGAACGACCGCTGCGAGATCTTTTTAGACACCACCGGTGCGCCTCTCTATAAGCGTGGCTACAAACTGGAGCAAAATGATGCATCCTTGCGCGAGACCTTGGCGGCCTCTATGGTCAAGCTGACTCGTTGGAAGGGAAGAGATGTTTTTACCGATCCGTTCTGCGGCAGCGGTACCATCGCCATTGAAGCGGCGCTTACTGCATTGAACATCGCTCCCGGTAAGCTGCGGCATTTTGAAGCCGAAGACTGGAACGAAGACTGGGCCTATGCCTTTTCTGATGCCAGAGAAGAGGCTGAGCAAGAGGAAATGCTGGATAAGCAATTGACCATTTATGCATCTGACATCGATCCTGAATCGGTAGAACTGGCAGAAGAAAACGCGCGTCGTGCCGGCGTTGCTCAACATATACAATTTTCTGTTGCCGACGCCTGCCGTATCGATTGGCGGGAACGAGGCGGTGTGGTGATCTGCAATCCGCCCTACGGCGTACGCATGATGGATCAGGAACAAGCCAAGCGCCTTGCCCGCGCCTTTGGTAAAGCCACCGGTTGGAACCGGGATCTGAAGCTGTATATCATTTCTTCCGACCTGGAGTTCGAGCAAAGCTTTGGTCGTCCTGCTGATAAAAAGCGCAAGCTCTACAACGGTATGCTGAAGTGCAACCTGTATCAGTACTTCCAGCCCAAGCAGAGAGGATGATGGCATGACACCTGTTCGACACATTTTCATTACCAATCCGGCAGCGGGTAAAAAAGACCAGACTTTAACGGCAGCCAGCCATATTGGCCAGTTGTGTAAGCGGCTGGAACTGGAGTATGAGATATTTATCACCGAATACCCTCGGCACGCCTGCGAAATCGTGGACCGGGAATGCGAAAAATACCCGGATCGCCTGCTGCGGTTTTATGCTTGTGGCGGTGATGGTACGCTGAACGAGGTGGCCGGTGCTGCCGTACAGCATGAAAACACCCAGGTGACTCATTATCCCATGGGCAGTGGCAACGATTTCATTCGCATGTTCGAAGATCTGGATCGGTTTCATGATCTGGAAGAACTGATTCGGGGCGACGTGTTGGAACTGGACTATTTACAGACTGATCATGGTGTGTCGGTAAATATCTTCAGTATTGGCGCCGATGCTCGCATCAGTGCCGGCATGCAAAAGTACAAGCGGCTGCCGATGCTGGGCGGTTCTGCCGCTTATGTGGCTTCCATCGGAGAACATTTCATTCGCGGTCTGTGCCGTCCTTGCCGGATAGAGGTGGATGGTCAGGTGTTTGACGGAAATCAGACACTGGTGCTTGCCGCAAATGGACGTTATTATGGCGGCGGCTTTTATCCTGCGCCAGATGCCGATCCTGCCGACGGACTGATGGATGTGGTCATCGTCCATGGTGTCAGCCGCCTGACGGCAGCCCGGGTTATCGGCATATATCAAAAAGGTCATGCCAAGGATTTGCCGGAATATATCACTGTGCTCCGCGCAAAAGAGATGACAGTTACATCCACCGACGGAAGGCCCTTTGTACTGAATCTGGACGGTGAAAACCGCACCGCCGATTCTATTCGGGTGTGGATCCCGAGCAGACAAATGCAGTTTGTGGTTCCCCAAGGCGTAGGTGTGTTGCCGCCCGGTACTGGTGTGCTCCCGCTGAAATAATACAGGCTGATGTTTACAAATTGTTTGCTTACTTTTTATAAAATGTGCCAAAAACCCCCTTGTTTTTTCAAGGCAGTGTGCTATGATAGAGTTCGCTGGCACTCAGGTGGAAAGAGTGCTAAAACTCGAGAAAATATGACAACAAAAAATATCACATAAAGAGGTAGAAATCATGAAACTTGTACCCTTACAGGACAGAGTCGTTGTTCGCATGACCGAGATGGAGGAAACCACCAAGAGCGGTATCATCCTCACCGGCGCTGCAAAAGAAAAGCCCCAGGTAGCTGAAGTTGTTGCCATTGGCCCCGGTGCCATGGTAGACGGCAAGCTGGAGCCTATGTATGTCAAGGTAGGCGATAAGGTCATCACCAGCAAGTACAGCGGCACCGAAGTAAAGCTGGACGGCCAGGAACTGATCATCGTCAAGCAGGCCGACATTCTGGCCATCGTAGAGTAAGACAGGAGGAAACATACCAATGGCAAAAGAAATTCTCTTTGGCGCCGAAGCCCGTCAGGCAATGGAGCGGGGCGTCAACAAGCTGGCAGATACCGTAAAGGTCACCATGGGTCCCAAGGGCCGCAATGTGGTGCTGGATAAGAAGTACGGCGCACCTCTGATCACCAATGACGGCGTGACCATCGCCCGTGATATCGAACTGGATGATCCTTTTGAGAACATGGGCGCTCAGCTGGTAAAGGAAGTTGCCACCAAGACCAACGATATCGCCGGCGACGGCACCACCACCGCAACCCTGCTGGCACAGGCTTTTGTCCGTGAGGGCCTGAAGAATGTTACTGCCGGCGCCAACCCCATGGTAGTGCGCAAGGGTATCGCAAAGGCTGTGGAAGCAGCTGTGGCTGAGATTCAGAAGAATGCCCAGAAGATCGCAGGCACCGGCGACATTGCCCGTGTTGCCGCCATTTCCTCCGGTGACGACCAGATCGGTGAACTGATTGCCGAGGCAATGGAAAAGGTCACTGCAGATGGCGTTATCACGGTAGAAGAGTCCAAGACTGCCGAAACATACAGCGAAGTGGTAGAGGGCATGCAGTTCGACCGTGGCTATATCACCCCCTACATGGTCACCGATACCGAAAAGATGGAAGCTGTCATCGATGACGCTTACATTCTGATCACCGATAAAAAGATTTCCAACATTCAGGAAATCCTGCCCCTGCTGGAACAGATTGTTCAGGCTGGCAAAAAGCTGGTCATCATTGCTGAGGACGTAGAAGGTGAGGCACTGTCCACGCTGATCGTCAACAAGCTGCGTGGTACCTTTACCTGTGTTGCTGTCAAGGCTCCCGGTTTTGGCGATCGACGCAAGGAAATGCTGCGTGACATCGCCATCCTCACCGGTGGTACCGTTGTTACCTCCGAGCTGGGCTATGAGCTGAAGGATGCCGATGTGACCATGCTGGGACGTGCCGGTCAGGTAAAGGTTCAGAAGGAAAATACCATCATCGTTGCTGGTGCCGGCGATCCTGCTGCAATCCGCGGCCGTGTTGCCGAGATCAAGAGCGTCATTGCGGTTACCACCTCCGACTTCGACCGTGAAAAGCTGCAGGAGCGTCTGGCAAAGCTGGCCGGCGGTGTTGCTGTCATCAAGGTTGGTGCGGCCACCGAAGTAGAGATGAAGGAAAAGAAGCTGCGCATCGAAGACGCGCTGAACGCAACCCGTGCCGCTGTGGAAGAAGGCATCGTGGCAGGTGGCGGTACCGCTTTCATCAACGCCATTCCCGCTGTCGCCAAGCTTGTCACCAAGGTAGAAGGTGACGAGCGCACCGGCGTCCGCATTGTCATGAAGGCGCTGGAAGAACCCATGAAGCAGATTGCTGCCAATGCCGGTATCGACGGCAGTGTGGTTCTGGAGCGCGTCAAGAACTCCCGCAAGGTCGGCTATGGCTTTGACGCTTATCGCGAGACCTACTGTGACATGATCAAGAGCGGTATCGTAGACCCCACCAAGGTTACCCGTACTGCTCTGCAGAATGCAGCATCCATCGCCTCCATGGTGCTGACCACCGAAAGTCTGGTCACCGACAAGAAAGAGCCTGTTGCTCCCGCCGCTGCTCCCATGGGCGACGGCATGGGTATGTATTAAGCCAAAATATCACAAGCGCCGGAAGGTTTTTCCTTCCGGCGCTTATGTTATATCTGTAAGCACTTGAACACCGCAACACGCAGAAACCGTGAACATAAGAGCCCCCTTTGAATTGGTATGAAAAACGGAGAAAAACGACGAAAAACGAAGTAGTGCCTGCGTGCACATAGCGTTCCACCCCAAAGCACTCCAAATAGTTAAAAAAATAACAAATGTCGACATTGCGTAAAATCACGATCTATGGTATGATAATAACAACAAAAGAAGTTGCGCAAAAAGGAGGTACACTATGGAAAATATCATGACGATTGTCTGGCTTGCCTTGGCAATTTGCTTTGCCATTGCAGAAGCCGCAACTCTGGGTCTGGTGTCCATCTGGTTTGCCGCCGGTAGTCTGGTTGCGATGGTTGCATCGATGCTGCATGCACCGCTGGCACTGCAGATTGCACTGTTTCTGATCACCGCTGCAGTAACGCTGGTGTTAACCCGTAAGTTTGCAAAGCAGCAGTTCAACCGGGGGCGTGAACGCACCAATGCCGACCGCGTGGTAGGCATGGTGGGAATTGTCACCGAAACGGTTGACAATGATGTACCCAGTGGTCAAATCCGAGCAGGGGGCCAGATCTGGACCGCCCGCAGTCTGCAGGGCACTGTGATCCCTGTGGGTGCAAAGGTAGCTGTCCGCACCATCCGCGGTGTCAAGGCTATGGTAGAAGAAGTAAATCCTGATGTGAAATAAAAGGAGGAAAAACGATGTTATTTTTACTGTCCGCCAGCTCTGTTCTCAGCATTATTGTGATTGCTGTTTTGGCACTGCTGATCATCAGTGTGATCGCAGCCAACGTAGTCATCGTCCCCCAGGCAAGTTCCTTTATCGTAGAGCGACTGGGTGCTTATCAGCAAACCTGGGAAACCGGTCTGCATCTGAAAATCCCCTTTATTGAGCGTGTGGCCAATAAAGTCACTCTGAAGGAACGTGTCTCCGACTTCCCCCCGCAGCCTGTTATCACCGCAGATAACGTTACCATGCAGATCGATACCGTTATTTATTTCCAGGTTACTGATCCCAAACTCTTTACCTATGGTGTGGTACATCCCATGGCTGCCATTGAGAACCTGACGGCTACCACTCTGCGTAACATTATTGGTGATCTGGAACTGGACGAGACCCTCACTTCCCGCGACATCATCAACACCAAGATGCGCACCATCCTGGATGAGGCCACCGATCCCTGGGGCATCAAGATCAACCGCGTGGAGCTGAAGAACATTATCCCGCCTCGCGAGATTCAGGATGCCATGGAACGTCAGATGAAGGCCGAGCGTGAGCGCCGCGAAGCCATTCTCCGCGCCGAGGGCGAAAAGAAGTCCGCTATTCTGATTGCAGAAGGTGAAAAAGAGTCTGTGATCCTGCGCGCAGAAGCAGCACGTCAGCAGAAGATCAAGGAGGCCGAAGGTGAGGCCGAGGCTCTGCTGAAGGTGCAGAAGGCACTGGCAGATTCCATCAAGATGCTGAATGAAGCCAATGCCAGCGAAGCTGTCATCAAGATGAAGGCACTGGAGGCCTTTGCAGCTGCAGCCAATGGCCAGGCAACCAAGCTGATTATCCCCTCCGAGATCCAGAGTCTTGCAGGTCTGGCAGCCTCTGCCAAGGAGATTCTCAGCGAGAAATAATCCGTATAATACAGAAAAAAGCTCCTGCCTCGCGCAGGAGCTTTTTTATATGTAAATACCATATCTTGCAGTATGGTTTTAGAATAACTACAAAATATTTGTAAATTCTCGTTGCTCGCCAGATTGCGACATTTTCCGCACAGGTATGACATATATAATGAAATTACCGCAGAAAATGCTGTGGAATTTTCGGGAAAAAACGCAAAGGGAGGCATATTATGAAACGGAGAGAGACAAGTCGCGGTTCCTGCATGCATCGTCGATTGATGCGGCAAATCTATTGGCATCAGATGCTTGGCAACTGTATGCTGCAGCTGCCCTGGATCAAGCGCACATCGCCTGTGCTGATGCATCAGGTCAGAAAACTGAACACATGCTGCTTAGAACTATACCGTCTGGAGGCACCCCAACTGCACAGGAAGACAGAGAAAACTGCGGCATGAACCGCAGGGGAGAACGATATGCAGGCGTCGACTGCTCAAATAAAAACAGCACCGTTCCGTGAAACGGTGCTGTTTTATGTCAATGATTTTTATTTGCGCAGGGCAATGACTTCAATCTCTACCAGACCGCCCTTGGGCAGAGCGGCAACTTCCACACAGGAGCGTGCGGGCAGAATGTCACCGCAAATGTACTGTGCATAAACTGCATTCACCTTGCCAAAGTCGTTCATGTCCTTGATGAATACCAAAGTCTTAATGATATCATCCATGCCCAGACCCACTTCAGCCAGAATAGCCTTTACGTTTTCCAGTGCCTGTTTGGCCTGTGCTTCTACGCCTTCAACCAGCTCGCCGGTGACAGGGTTGATGCCCAACTGACCGGATGTGTAAACCAGATTATCGATGGCCACAGCCTGAGAATAAGGACCAATGGCGCCGGGTGCTTTTTCAGTATTGATCTTCTGTTTCATTGAAGAAACCTCCCTTAGGATAATGTTATCTTCAGTTTAGCACAGTTCTGCGGCTTTTTCCACCGTTTTTTCCAAAAGTCCAAAGTCTTTCATGGCCTTTTCCAGTTTGAGTGCGGAATGGTAACGCATTTCCACCAGCGGCAGGCGCAAGGTGCCGCGGCATTTTTCCATCCAGTAAAGAGCGGTTTTCACAGGAATGGGATTGGTTTCACAGAATAATGCGTCCACCAGGGGCTGCAGTTTTAACTGTAGTGCAAGGGCTTCTGTCAGAGCTCCCTGCTCAAACAGCCGGCACAATCGATGCATTTCTGCAGGCGCGACGTTTGCTGCTGTTGAAATAACACCCCGGGCGCCCAATGCCAGCATGGCCAGAGTATGGTCGTCATTTCCGCTGTATAGGAAGAAATCCGGCGGACAAAGCTGTCGCAAACGAACCATGGCACTTAGATCGCCGCCGGCTTCTTTGATTCCCACGATGCGGGGGTGCTCTGCCAGCATGGCGCAGGTTTCGGGGCTGATGGCGATGCCGGTACGGGAGGGAACATTGTACAATAGGATGGGCAGCGATACGCGGTCTGCAATATAACGGTAATGCGCGCGGATTCCTGCCTGCGTACTCTTGTTGTAATAGGGATTTACCAGCAAAAGTCCGTCTGCGCCGGCATCCTGCGCCATCAGGCACAGACGCAAGCTGTGCTGTGTATCGTTGCGTCCGCAACCGGCGATGATAGGCACCTGCCCTTTAATATGGCGAATAGCAAAGTGGAGAATCCTGTCAAACTCGTCGTCTGCCAGAGTGGCACATTCTCCGGTGGTGGCGCATAAGACAATGGCGTCTGTGCCCATGGATAAGTGCCAATCCAGCAGATGTTCCAGCGCCTGAAAATCCACATGGCCCTCCGCGTCAAAAGGCGTGACCAGCGCTACGGCGCTGCCGCAGAAGATAGGGGTCTTTTGTTCCATAGCAAGCTTCCTTTCCAAGAACCAAAATATAGCCCAGTCTATGCAGAAAAAAAGATGCTTGTGTGTGAAAACTTCGGCAGATGGAAAGAATATCGATAGAATATGGGCAAAGGGGTATTTTATGATTCGGTTAGAGCAGGTGAGTCGGGCCTATGAAAAAGATGGACAACAAATCTTAGCGCTACAGCAGGTAGACCTGCATTTACGGCGCGGAGAAATGGCGGCGATTGTGGGCCCCAGCGGAAGTGGGAAAACCACCCTGTTGAACATTTTGGGCTGCTTAGACCGACCCACGACTGGCAGATACCTGCTGGACAGCGTGGCGGTGGAACATATGACTGCAAGAGAACAGGCGTATGTGCGAAACCGACAAATCGGATTTGTGTTCCAGCACTTTCATCTGCTTCCCGGGCTTTCCGCGGAGGAAAATGCAGCGCTACCGCTGATGCTGCGGGGCGTGCCGCTGCGGCAAAGGAGAGAGGCGGCCCGAACTGCATTGGAGATGGTAGGTCTGTATGCCCGACGTAGCCACTGCCCGGGGGAACTGTCCGGCGGTCAGCAACAGCGGGTGGCTATTGCCCGGGTATTGTGTGCCGATCCGGAACTGATTTTGGCAGACGAACCTACGGGGAATCTGGATACGCGGGCAGGGGAGGAGATTATGGAGATCCTTTGTGCCCTACATCAACAAGGAAAGACACTGGTGTTGATTACCCATGATCCGGGCATTGCCCGCAAAGCACCGCGCCTGTTGCGGATGGAGGCGGGACAACTGCGGGAACTCACTGATCCGAGTGCAGGAACACGGTAGAATTCTGCTGCTTGCAGCCGGGTGGTTTTGCGCTGTTGAAACAGAAATTTGACAAATCAGAAAAAAATGGTATAATGATTACAAATCGGTTACAAATCCCCCTCAAAACGGTAACAAGTTTTGGTCTATTTTGGGGCGGATTTTATTTTATTTTGAAAGGCGTGAATTGATGCTGATAACTAAGCAACTGGTGGAAAAAACTGCCGTGATGCTGATTGTTATGGGAATCCTGGTGAGTACGATCGCCGGTTCTCTTATTGTGTTTGCACAAGAAAAGGATCAGTCTGCTGCAACTGAGAATCAGCCTGCAGCAAATGAAGCAACTCTGGACATGGAAGTCCTTTCCGCAACAGTGGTGGTGCCCACTCTGGATCTGCTTACCAATGAAGCTACCTTGGAAGCAGTGGTACAAAAGAGCCTGAAGGATACCATTGGTGCTGCAACAGAAGCTTTCGTCCAGACTGGCGTGATGCAGGATTTGGCTGACAAGAAGGAAGCCGAGCGCAAGGCTGCTGAAGAAGCTGCGCGGAAAAAGGCAGAAGAAGCTGCACGGAAGAAAGCAGAAGAAGCGGCAAAAAAAGAAGCTAAGATTTTAGCGACTGCCCAAACGTATATAGATGAAAGCGGTGTGAAGATTTCTGCTGCAGATTTGCTGCTGATGGCCCGTACCATTTATTTTGAGGCCAATGTAGAACCCTATGCCGGCAAGGTTGCCGTGGCGAATGTCATTCTCAATCGTTTAAACGGCGGCTATTCCAAAACCATCTATGGTGTAGTGTATATGAAGGGCGCATTCAGTGTGGTAAAACGTTCTGATTTTGCCACCAAGGCTCCCAACGATGCCTGCTATCGGGCAGCAATCGAAGCGCTGCAGGGGCGCAAAGAGGTGCCCGGTAATTGCTACTGGTTCGTATCCACCTCTGTAAAGTCCTGCTGGGCCATCAAGAACTGTACCTTGGTCAAAACTATTGGCACCCATAAGTTTTTTGTAAAGTAAATCTTTGCAGCAACCCCTCTGCTATGGCAGAGGGGTTGCTTTCATTTTGAGTGAATTGCAAAGGCAAATTTTTCCGAACGTTCTTCTATAGCAGACGCGGTTGTCACTGTGGAAAAAACTTGTCCGGTGAAGGTCGAAAAATGCGGAAAAACCTTGACAAATAAGGCAAAATTTGATGTAATAATTCTGTATGAACAGGAGGTGAAGCGGGTGCATTATCAGCTGGATGCAAACAGCACAGAACCAATATATCAGCAGCTTTCCAATCGAATTATGGAAGATATTCGTCGAGGTGTATTGCCCAGAGGAAGCAAGCTTCCCACCGTGCGGGATCTGGCAGAAGAATTGGGATTGGCCCGTGGAACCATCAAGCGAGCTTACGATGAACTGGAGCGACTGGGCGCCATCGAAATGACACAGGGTCGCGGCAGCTATGTCTGCTGGCAGGAGGAAAACTCCGCCAGCCGCAAAGTGCGCGCCATGCGAGCCATTGATGATATGCTGGACGAGCTGGAAGGTTTGGGCTTTTCCTCAGCAGAGGTGTCTATTTTCCTTGAACTGAAGCAGCGGGAGCGTATCGAGACCGAGCATCAGGTCGCAGTGGCGCTGGTGAGTTCCTGTGAAGAGACGCTGCAGCAGGCGGCAGAACAATTGAAAACCTTGCCGGGCGTAGAGCTGTATACATATTCGCTGAAAGCATTGCGCGCAGTCTCCGGCAAACTGGCCGATGATAACTGTCTGGTGGTGACCGACGATTTCCTGTATGATGTGGTTCGTGGCATCGTTGGTGACGATGACCGGATCGCTCGTGTGGCTTACCAGCCTACCATGGAAACTGTGCGAGACCTGTCCCGAATCCCTTCCGGCAGCCGTGTCGGTGTGTTCAGCCACGATGCCGACTTTGGAGGTCAGATGATCGTTACCTGCCGTCAGATCGTAGAGCAGGTGCGTGTGCGTTTGCAGTATCTGGGAGATCCTGCCCGCACAGAGGCATTTCTGCGGCAGCTGGAATACCTGGTGTTACCTCAGGGTTACCAGACACTGTGCACAGAAGAAGAACGTGAGATTCTGCGTGCGTGGGAAGATCACGGAAACGTGGTGCTCTACGATACGCAGATAGACCGGGGCTCTATGCTGGTATTGGAGCACAAACTCAGCCGCGCACGGGGCGGAAACTAAGATCCGGCGCGAAAAAAGGCGGAACATGTACAGAAAATCCGCCATTTATTCTTGACAGATGATATATAACAATGTATTTTATAGTTATATACCAAATTAATTAAAATGAAGAGGTGTACCATGGACAAGAAGAAAGTACTTGTCATCGGCGTCATCGGCGCTGATGTCCATGCAGTTGGTAACAAGATTCTGCATGTCGCATTTACCGAGGCTGGCTTCGACGTAGTCAATCTGGGCGTTATGGTTTCCCAGGAAGAGTATATCGCTGCTGCCATCGAGTCCAACGCAGACGCAATCGTCATCTCCTCCCTGTACGGTCAGGGCGAGCTGGACTGCCGCGGCATGCGTGAGAAGTGTGATGAGGCCGGCCTGAAGGGCATCCTGCTCTATGTTGGCGGCAACATCGTAATCGGCAAGCAGGATTTCAACGAGGTTGAAAAGCGCTTCAAGGCTATGGGCTTTGACCGTGCATTTGGTCCCGGCACTGCTCCCGAAACCACCATTGCAGCACTGAAGGAAGACCTGGGCGTCTAATTCTATGAAACCGGTACTACTGATTGACTTTGGCAGCACCTATACCAAGGTGACTGCGGTCGATCTGGAGGAAGAGCGCCTGCTGGGTACTGCGGCAAGCTACACGACGGTACAGACTGATATCAATGACGGTCTGAACAATGCAGTGGCTTTGCTGGAGAAAAAGACCGGCAAGCTGGACTTTGTCCATCGCTACGCCTGTTCTTCCGCAGCCGGCGGCCTGAAGATGATCACCAGCGGCCTGGTTCCCGAGCTGACAGCAGAAGCTGCCAAGCAGGCAAGCCTGGGCGCAGGTGCGAAAATCTACAAGGTGTTTTCCTTTGAGTTGACCGAAGATGATGTGGAGGACATCGACCGCATTCAGCCGGATGTATTCCTGCTGTGCGGTGGCACCGATGGCGGCAACAGCGCTTGCATTTTACATAATGCAGAAATGCTCAGCCGCACAGAGGCCCGGTTTCCCATCGTCATTGCGGGCAACCGCACGGTGGCCCGTCAGTGTCAGCGTATTTTGGGCGACCGCGAGACCTACATCTGTGAAAACGTCATGCCCAAGTTCGGTGTGCTGAACATCGAACCCACCCAAAAGCAGATCCGAGAGATCTTCCTGCAGAAGATCATCCAGGCAAAGGGCCTGTCTCAGGCTTCCAGCCTGATTTCCGGCATTATGATGCCTACCCCCTCCGCTATGATGAAGGCCATGAAGCTGCTGGCTGAAGGCTGTGAAGGCGAGGACGGTATCGGTGATTTGCTTGCGGTGGATGTAGGTGGCGCAACCACTGACATTTACTCCATCGCAGATGGTATGCCTTCCGGGGCAAATACTGTCTATAAGGGCTTGCCCGAGCCCTATATCAAGCGTACGGTAGAAGGCGATATCGGCATGCGTTACAGCATCCAGGGTATCGTAGACGCCGTGGGCATCGGGCGCATCAGCAAGCTGTCGGGTATTCCCGCAGGCAAGGCACAGGACATGGTGGACTATCTGGCCGCCAATACCGAGACCCTGCCCACGGATGAGACCTGGGAGGCACTGGACTTTGCTCTGGCCTCCGGGGCAATCGAAACCGCTGTATCCCGACATGCCGGTACCATGGAAGAGGCCTACACCATGATGGGCCTGACCTATGTGCAAAGCGGCAAAGATCTCCGTGAGGTAAAGCAGATTGTGGTCACCGGCGGCAGCCTGATCCACACCAAGCGTACCGGAGAGATCGCCTCTCACGCGCTGTACAGCGCAACCCAGCCCACTTCTCTGCGTCCCAAAGAGGCAGAGATCTGGATTGACAGAAGTTACATCTTGGCGGCGATGGGTCTGCTCTCTGAGTATCACCCCCAGACGGCGCTGAGGATCATGAAGAAGGAGCTGAAAAAAGATGGATTTGATCAATAAGAAGATCCCCGAAGGCGAGTTTGCGAAAATTCGCGCAGAAATCCTGGGTCATTGGCCCACCGGCAAGGATGTTGACCTGCAGGAAGCCTTTGCATATCACAAGAATATGCCCGAAAGCAGAAAGTTTGCTGAGAAGCTGGTCAAGGCCAAGGCCGAAAAGCGCACTCTGATCCAGCCCCGTGCTGGCGTGCCTGTGGTTGAAGAGCACATCAAGCTGATGCAGTATCTGGAAAAGTACGGCGAGGCTGACCTGCTGCCCTCCACCATCGATAGCTACACCCGTCAGAACCGTTACGAAGAGGCCGAGGCCGGCATCGCTGCTTCCATCAAGGAAGGCCGCGCTCTGATGAATGGCTTCCCCGCAGTTAACCACGGTGTTGCCAAGTGCCGTCAGGTTGTTGAGTCTGTCAACACCCCCCTGCAGGTTCGTCATGGTACTCCCGATGCTCGTCTGCTGACCGAAATCACCTACGCCGGTGGCTTCACCAGCTATGAGGGCGGCGGTATCTCCTACAACCTGCCTTACTGTAAGAATGTTCCCATGGAGAAGACCATCCGTGACTGGCAGTACGTTGACCGTCTGACCGGTATCTACGAGGAAAACGGTGTCTCCATCAACCGTGAGCCCTACGGTCCTCTGACCGGTACTCTGGTACCCCCCTGCGTTTCTCACGCAGTTGCTATCATCGAGGCTCTGCTGGCTGCTGAGCAGGGTGTTAAGAACATCACTGTCGGTTACGGCCAGTGCGGCAACCTGATCCAGGATATCGCTGCTATCCGTACTCTGGAAGAGCTGACCGATGAATACCTGCAGAAGTATGGCTACAACGACGTAGTTGTCACCACCGTTCTGCACGAGTGGATGGGCGGCTTCCCCGCTGACGAAGCCAAGGCCTTCGGCGTTATCTCTTGGGGTGCTGCTGCTGCCGCTCTGGGCAAGGCTACCAAGGTTATCGTCAAGAGCCCCCACGAGGCTGTCGGTATCCCCACCATGGAAGCCAACGCCGAGGGTATGCGCTGCACCAAGCAGATTGTTAACATGCTGAAGGATCAGGTCATGGTTTCCGCCGAACTGGAGCAGGAAAAGGAAATCATCCGTCAGGAGACCCGTGCCATCGTTGACAAGTGCTTCGAACTGGGCAAGGGCGACATCGCTGTCGGCGCCGTTCGCGGTGTCGAGGCCGGTGTCATCGACATTCCCTTCGCACCTTGCCGCTTCAATGCTGGCAAGATGCTGCCCGCACGTGACAACAACGGTGCTATCCGTATCCTGAACATGGGTAACCTGCCCTTCTCCAAGGAGCTGGTAGACTTCCATAAGGCTAAGATCGACGAGCGTGCCAAGGCTGAAAAGCGTGGCGCTACCTTCCAGATGGTTATCGATGACGTTTACGCTATCGGTAAGGGTAACCTGGTTGGCCGTCCCAAGCTGTAATTAAGAATTAATTTGTAATTGGAGGAGATACCAATGAAAATTGTAGACATCGTATGTTCCAAGGGCCGTACCGGCTTCTATTTTGACGATCAGCGCGCCATCAAGGGCGGTGCTGGCCACGACGGCATCTTCTATGTAGGCGCTCCCGTAACCGAGGGCTTCTCTTCCGTCCGTCAGGCCGGTGAGTCCATCTCCGTTATGATGATTCTGGAAGACGGTCAGGTCGCTTATGGCGATTGCGCTGCTGTTCAGTACTCCGGTGCCGGCGGCCGTGATCCCCTGTTCCTGGCTGAGGACTTCATCCCCGTCATCGATCAGTACATCAAGCCCCAGCTGGTTGGCAAGGAAGCTAACGACTTCCGCGGCCTGTGCGCTATGATGGAAGCTATCCAGGTTGATGGCAAGCGTCTGCACACCGCCATCCGTTACGGCGTTTCCCAGGCTATCCTGGACGCTGTTGCAAAGGCTACCGGCCGCATGATGTGCGAAGTTGTTGCTGACGAGTACGGCTGCACCGTTTCCGAAAAGCCCATCGCTATCTTCACCCAGTCCGGTGACGATCGCTACAACAACGCTGACAAGATGATCATCAAGGGCGCAGACGTTCTGCCTCACGCTCTGATCAACAACGTCAAGGAAAAGCTGGGCGAGAACGGCGAAAAGCTGGCTGAGTATGTTGCTTGGCTGCGTGACCGTATCCTGGGCATGCGTCTGAGCGAGGATTACAATCCCATCATCCACATCGACGTATACGGCACCATCGGTGGCGCTTTCGGCAACCACAACTACACCAAGATGGCTGACTACATCCAGGAGCTGGAGAAGGTTGCTAAGCCCTTCCACCTGCGCATCGAAGGTCCCATGGACTGCGACTGCGACCGTGAGACCCAGCTGGACGCTCTGGCTGCCCTGACCCGCGAGCTGGACGATCGCGGCTGCTCCGTCGAGCTGGTTGCTGACGAGTGGTGCAACACCCTGGAAGACATCAAGCTGTTTGCTGACAAGAAGGCCGGCCACATGGTTCAGATCAAGACCCCCGACCTGGGCGGCGTGAACAACACCATCGAGGCTGTTCTGTACTGCAAGAGCAAGGGCATCGGCGCTTATCAGGGCGGTACCTGCAACGAGACCGACCGTAGCTGCCAGGTCTGCGTGAACTGCGCAATGGCCACCCAGCCCGATCAGATCCTGGCCAAGCCCGGCATGGGCGTGGACGAAGGCTTCATGATCGTCTACAACGAGATGCAGCGCATCCTGGCTCTGCGTGCCGCAAAGGCAAAGCGTGCCTAAGTCACATCTCAAATAAACGCAAGTTTATGATTACACGGCGTACCGGTTTCGGTGCGCCGTGTTTTTATAGGAAAAATTGGGATGATTGACAGAGTTGCATTCATGGATTATAATTAAATCCAACGGATCTTACCTATGATCCTTCCAGTGTGTCATAACTTTGCTGAAAGGGGAATGCTGTCATGATTTTGCATCTGTACGTCTCTGCACTGCCAATTTCTGCGCTGCTGATGTTTTTCTATCCACTGCTGCGGTATAAGACAATGTCTCTTTCCTGTGCGCTGCGGCACAGCACCGTGTTTTCGGTGCTCCTGCTGACTGTAAGTCACTTGATGCTGTTCTTCAGCTACGCATATGTGCATTCGCGCGGCATGATTTTTGGTGCGGAATTACCCATCCCGCTGGTGTTTTTTGGTATTGCCCTGATGTTTGCCCTCTCCTGTCTCATATTGGT
This sequence comes from Oscillospiraceae bacterium, assembly GCA_045636925.1. Classification (GTDB taxonomy): domain Bacteria; phylum Bacillota; class Clostridia; order Oscillospirales; family Butyricicoccaceae; genus JAZTYK01. The sequence continues at coordinate 68,459 of JAZTYK010000006.1, read as the reverse complement.
GGCCATTTTCGGTTGCAGTAGGGCAGTTTTGCGAAAACTGATTCCCCAGGAATAACCTGTCTGGCAGACTCTTCGGGGTCTGCCTTGCTTTTTGTTGACAAACTTCGCAAACCGTGCTACACTGCTGTCGTAAATATTTGAATTGCCTCGCAATACACCGGGAAGTTGGGTGCAAATCCCACACGAAGCCGTCGCTGTAAGGTGGAGCAGCCTTGACAAAGTCACTGGAGCAATCTGGGAAGACCAAGGCCGCTGTGAAACCAAGTCAGAATATCGGTGCGAGGTTTGGCAAAGGATCGCGAGCCTCGATCCCTGCGTATCTTGGTGCGTATGCTTCCTTTGCCGGTTCACGGAAAGGAAGTTTTTTTATGAACAAAAACCTGAGGCGTATCCTCTTGGCTGCCGGTGTTCTGCTGCTGGCTGCTGCTATGGTGGCGGCATTTCTCACCTTCAGCAAAAAACCTGTAGAGGGCAGCAAGACCATCGAAATCAGCATCACCCATAAGGACGGCACCGTCAAGGAGCTGACACTGCACACCGATGCCCGTTATCTCCTGGATGCCATCCGGGAAAAATACCCCGATCTGATCCAGGGTGAGCAGGGCCAATACGGCATGTACATCAAAACCATTGATGGTTATACCTGTGATAGTGCTAAGCAGGAATGGTGGGGCTACACCAAGAGCGGTGAATATGTAGAGACCGGCGTAGAGCTGACCCCCATTTATGATGGTGACAGCTACGAGTTCAAATTGAATGTAGGTTATGACTTCTATTAAGAAAAAAAGGATCTCTCTGCGAGAGATCGTGCTTTACGGTCTGCTGGGCGGCCTGATGACCGCAACGCAGGTGGCTATGGCTGCCTTGCCGAACATCCATATTGTGGGCGTGTTGGTACTGCTGTGCGCCCAAGTCTTTGGCCTGCGGGCGCTGTATCCCGTCTATGTTTTTGTGGTGCTTGAAATCTTGATCTTCGGCATGGGCCTCTGGGCCATCAATTACCTGTACGTCTGGGCCATCCTTGTGCTGATCGGTGTGGCTTTGAATAAGAGCCACGCAGGTCGATTCGGCTGGGCATTGGCTGGTGGCGTATTCGGCATGCTGTTCGGCGCCTTGTGCGCCATTCCGCACTTTTTCATGGGTGGCTGGAGCATGGCCTTTGCCTACTGGATCTCCGGCATCCCCTATGACCTGATTCATGGCGCTGCCAATTTTGTGCTGACGCTGGTGCTGCTGCCGCCACTCAGCCGTGTGGTTACACAGGCATTGCGGGAATCGAAATAAAGCAGCAAAAGTGGTTGAAAAACAGAAAAAAGCGTAGTATAATAAAGGGTAGTTTACAACACCCTATCAATACGGAGGTAACAAATCATGGTAGTAACCAAGGAAAGCCTGGTTGGCCAGGTTCTGGATTACGATGTCAACACCGCTGAGTTCTTCTTCGAAATCGGCATGCACTGCCTGGGCTGCCCCGCATCCCGTGGCGAGAGCATCGCAGATGCCTGCATGGTTCACGGCACCAACGCTGACGAGCTGGTCAAGAAGATCAACGCTTATCTGGAATCCAAGAAATAAGACACAAATCAAAGAGCCAAGGGGTTTTCCCTTGGCTCGTCTTATATAAGAAAACGGAGGATTTTTATGGCACTGACGCCCCGACTGCGCCTTGCGGCAGAGCTTTGCGGAAAACCGAATACTGTCATCGATGTGGGCTGCGATCATGCATATTTGTGCGCCCATCTGGTGCAACAAGGTGTGCATCATGCCTATGCTTCCGATATTCGTCCGGGTCCGTTGGAAGCCGCCAAAGAAACCATCCGTGCTGCCGGATTGGAGGAACGCATCACCCCTGTACTTTGCTCCGGACTGGAAGCCTTTGCAGCGCAAGATGCCGAGGCTGTGGTGATTTGCGGCATGGGCGGCGAAACCATTGCTGCCATTTTAGAGGCCGCCTCCTGGACAGCAGACGGCAAGCATAAGTTGGTGCTGCAGCCCATGACCCAGGCCCCCCGCTTGCGCGCATGGCTGCGGGAACACGGATATCAAATCCGGCAAGAGCGCCTGGCCAAAGAAGGGAAGCGCCTGTATTGTCTGTTGGAGGTGTGGGGTGGAACACCTGCCCCGGATGCAGACCGATACGGTGATTTGTTTACCGAATCCCTGCGGCAGGATCCGCTGTTTCCTGCATTTATCGAGATGCAGTTGAAACGGTACACCCGGATTGCGCAGGGACAGGCACAAGGCGAGGGTGAAGAAGAGAATATCGGAGAAATCCTGAACATACTGAAGGAGCAGGCAAATGGCATTGGACAGCTTAGTGATAGCCGGTCTGGCGAATGAACTGAATCATACCCTGGAAGGCGCGCGCATTGATAAAATTTATATGCCTCGCCGGGATCGGGTGGTGCTAAACCTGCGCCTGCAGCAGGGCAGTGGCAAGCTGCTGTTGGCAGCCGGTGGCGATGCCCGCGTGCATTTGACCGAAGAGAAGTTTGAAAATCCCGATGTGCCGCCTATGCTGTGCATGCTGCTGCGTAAGCAGCTCTCTTCCGGCCGCTTTTTGCGCGCTGTCCAGCCAGAGGGTGAACGCATTCTGGATCTGTGTTTTTCTGCTGCCGATGAAATGGGTTTCATTGGTGAAAAACATCTGATTTGCGAACTGACAGGTCGTTTAACCAATGTAATCCTCACCGACGGTGAGGGGCTGATTTTAGGCTGCATGAAACCGGTAGACCATGAAATGTCCGACCGCGCCGTACTGCCGGGCCTGCGCTATCGCCTGCCGCCCAAACCCGACAAACCATCGCTGACCGACCTAACGGAAGAACAGTTGACCGACTTGTGCCGGCAGGCAGAAGATGCCCGTGCGCTCTGTGGCATGGTATCCGGTGTGTCGCCCTTGTGCGCCCGGGAATGCCTGCACCGAGCCGGTGGTGATGCTGCCTTGTGGGCAAAAGAATTGAAAAATCTGTGCGTGTTTCAGCCTGCACCTTATTTGCTGGAAAAGGCAGATGGCAGTCCTGCTGATATTTCCGCACTGGAGATCACTTGCCGGGACGATGTGATCTGTACCCGGCAAAACAGCTTTTCTGCCTTGCTGGATGCCTTTTACTTAAAACGCAGCAGGGAAGAGGGGCTTAAAAATGCCTCTCAACAGTTGGTGCGCAATATCACCACCCTAAAGAGCCGCTTAGAGCGCAAACTGGCAGCGCAGCAACAAGAACTGCTCAGTGCTTCTCAGCGCGAAAAGCTGAAGGAACAGGCGGATCTGATTACTGCAAATCTCTATGCCATCAAGCAAGGAGATTCCAAAGCTGTGGTGGTGGATTACTTTGCAGAAGGCATGCCCATGCGTGAAATTCCGCTGGATCCCTTGCTGTCTCCCCAGGAAAATGCCCAGCGGCTTTATCATAAGTACACCCGCATGAAGCGCGCTGAAGAAGTGTTGGAGCAGCAAATTAAGCAGGGGCAGCAGGAACTCGCCTATTTGGAGGCGGTACTCTACAGCTTTTCTGCCGCTGCTGATTTGCGCCAAATCGAAGAGATTCGAGAGGAACTGGTTGAAAATGGCTACCTGCGCAATAAGGACAAGCAAAAGAAAAAGCCAAAGCCTCAGGCTTTTGCGCCGCGCAGCTTTACAGTAGACGGAGATTTAACGGTGCTTTGCGGCCGAAACAACCGTGAAAATGACCAGCTGACCCATCGCTATGCAGGCAAGAATGATATTTGGTTCCATGCGCGCAACATTCCCGGAAGCCACGTGATCCTGCTGACCGAAGGCACACAGCCCAGTGATAAAGCACTGGAGCAAGCTGCTGCCATTGCGGCATATTTCTGCGGTGCTTCCAAGCAACCCCGTGTACCGGTGGATTACACCAAGGTGCGACATGTAAAAAAACCTCAGGGCGCAAAGCCGGGTATGGTGAACTATTTCGAGTTTCGTACGGCACTGGTTGCGCCGGCTTTGCCGGAAGGTTGTGAGCAGGTATGATGCGTGTTATCACATGGAATGCCGATTATCAGCAGGCATGGTACGACCTGTGCTATACTTGGCTGGATCAGTATGATCTGATCGAAGAAGAAGATCTGCGCATCATGCGTGATCCGAAGACTGCCATTTTGGCACCCGGCGGCGAGATTTTCCTTGCAGTGGAAGATGGGGTTCTGTTGGGCACACTCAGCCTGATCCCAGATGGTGAAACGGCATATGAACTGGCCAAGATGGGCGTAGCTCCGGCACATCGCCGCCGGGGCGTGGCAGATGCATTGATGGCACAGGCACACCAATGGGCGCACGCTCGGGGCGCAAAGAAGCTGGTATTGTTTACCAACCGCAAGTTGAAGGCGGCACAGCGCCTTTATGACAAGTGGTGCTTTGCCGAGGTGTATGCTCCGGATGACAAATTCCTGCTGTCAGACAAGCAGATGGAAAAGCATTTATATGCGCCGTCTTATGCCGTCATAGAAACCCCACTGGGATATATGCGTATCGATGAATATGAGGGAGCTTTGACCGGTATCTGCCTGCCAGCGGCCGAAACAGCCGAAGTCAAGCCGGAAACACCATTGTTGCAGCGAGCCTGCAATCAAATGCGAGAATATTTTTCCGGCCAACGGCAGCAGTTTGAATTACCTTATCGCATTGCAGACCGCTCTGTATTTCAGTGCAGTGTACTGGAAACTCTGCGCCGGCAGGTATCCTTTGGCAGCACCGTCAGTTATGGATTATTGGCAGAATTGGCAGGATTTCCCCGTGCGGCCCGGGCTGTTGGAACGGCCATGAATAAAAATCCTTTGTGCATTCTGATTCCGTGCCACCGAGTTCTGCCTGCAGACGGAAGCCTGGGCTTTTATGGCGCAGCAGCCGGTGCTGAAAGCAAGGCTTGGTTGCTGGCGTTGGAGGGCGTGCATCTATCCAAATGAAAAACCTGATGTTAACCGTTTTTTTGTAAAAACATCGGGAAAATATTGTTTTTTGTGAAAAATCAGATTGCTATTTTTACCGTTTTGTGTCAAAATAAAGATGTGTTTTTGTATGTTCTCTGCCCCAATCGGGTAGAACTGCGAAGGCTGTGCTGTGGCGCAGCGATACATAGAGAACGTCTGTAAAGGAGAGATATCATGGATAATAATAAGCGTCCTGAGACCATGGAACGTATTACGACTCTTGCCCAGGCTACTGCTTTCATTGAAGAGCAGGTTGCTGCTGTTCGTGCGCAGGTTGGTGACAAAAAGGTTCTGCTGGCTTTGTCCGGCGGCGTAGACTCCTCTGTCGTAGCAGCACTGCTGATCAAAGCAATCGGCAAGCAGCTGGTCTGCGTACATGTCAACCACGGTTTGATGCGCAAAGGCGAAAGTGAGCAGGTTATCGAGGTCTTTGGTAAAGAACTGGATGCCAACCTGATTTATGTGGATGCCACCGATCGGTTCCTGGACAAACTGGCCGGTATTGCCGATCCCGAGCGCAAGCGTAAGATCATTGGTGCCGAGTTTATCGAAGTGTTTGATGAAGAGGCCGCCAAGCTGGACGGCATCGATTTCCTGGCGCAGGGCACCATTTATCCCGATATTCTGGAGAGCATCAAGGCTGCCGAAAGCGGCAATCCTGTCAAGTCTCATCATAACGTAGGCGGTCTGCCCGAAGATATGGCCATGGAACTGGTAGAGCCTGTCAAGCTGCTTTATAAAGATGAAGTCCGCGTCGTGGGCGAGGCTCTGGGCCTGCCTCACGGTATGGTCTACCGTCAGCCCTTCCCCGGCCCCGGTTTGGGTGTACGCTGTCTGGGCGCTATTACCCGTGACCGTCTGGAGGCACTGCGTGAGGCAGATGCCATTCTGCGCGAAGAGTTCGAGATCGCCGGTCTGGAAGGTAAGGTCTGGCAGTATTTTATCGCCATTCCCGATGTAAAGAGCGTCGGCGTCCGTGACGAAAAGCGCTACATGGGCTGGCCTGCCATTATTCGTGCTGTCAATACCACCGATGCAATGACCGCTACCATCGAAGAGATTCCTTATGCACTGCTGCATAAGATCACCGATCGCATCACTCACGAGGTCGAGGGCATCAATCGTGTTCTGTACGATTTGACTCCCAAGCCCATCGGCACCATCGAGTGGGAATAATTTAAACGAGCCTGTAAGTGCCCGAAACCCCTTGGCAACAAAGGGCTTTCGGGCACTTCTTGCGTTAACAGAAACTTTTGCCGTAAACCGAAAGCCCGTTCCCTGCCCGAGCCATCGGCAGCTCGTAACATGAAAAAGGATGTGAATCAACCATGAAAATTAAAACCCGTGAACTGTCTTATGAAGAGGTGCTGAAGCTGCCTCGCCTCAAGCATAAAAAACCGATGAAACCCAGCCGGGTGCTGGCCACCGTTGTTCGCCTTGCATCGATTCCCACCCTCTGGAAGACCAAGTTTTCCTATACCACGGAGCGCATGGAGCTTGTTGGTGACCGGCCCTGCCTGATTTTAATGAATCATTCCAGCTTTACCGACATGAAACTGGCATTTGGCATCTTCTATCCCAAACGAATGGGCATTGTAACCTCCGTGGATGCCATGTCGGGCATCCTGGGTAAACTGATGCGTGTGTTGGGGTGCACCCCCACTCACAAGTACATTTCCGACATCACGCTGATTCAGGACATTAAGCATATGCTGCATGAAAACAAAACCAGCGTACTGATGTACCCCGAGGCCGGCTACTCTTTTGATGGGCGCACTACAACGCTGCAACGGAAATTGGGCGTACTGATGAAACGTCTTGGCGTTCCCGTGGTGACTGTCATCACGCAGGGTGCATTTCACCGGGATCCTTTGTATAATATGCTCCAGATCCGTGATGTCAAGGTAAGCGCTCATGTCAAGTGCATTGCGACTCCGGAGGAAATTAAAGAAAAATCCGTTGCCGAGCTTGACGCATTGCTGGATGAAGCATTTTCTTTTGATAACTTCGCCTGGCAACGAGACAATCGGGTATCTGTTGACGTTCCGTTCCGAGCCGACGGCCTGCATCGAATCCTGTATAAATGCCCCTGCTGCGGTGCGGAAAACCGGATGGAAGGCAAGGGTATCCACTTAACCTGCAATGCCTGTGGCAAGCGGTGGGAAATGGATGAATACGGCCAAATGGCGGCTTGTGACGGTGCAACAGAATATCCGCACATTCCGGATTGGTACACCTGGCAACGGGAATGTGTCCGGAAGGAGCTGGAAAACGGAACTTACTTATTGGATACGCCCGTGGATATTGCAGTGCAGGTCAATCTGGACGGCGTGTGCATGATCGGCTCCGGCCGCTTGACGCATACCCTGGATGGCTTCCACTTGACCGGTGGGGAGGGAAGACTGGACTACAAGCAGGCTGCAACCGCCTCTCACACCTTGTACTCCGATTATTACTGGTACGAGATCGGTGATGTCATCGGTATCGGTGACAATGAGTTTTCTTATTTTTGTTTCCCAAAAGACCCTGTATCGGTTACCAAGGCACGATTGGCAACCGAAGAGCTGTATAAGATGAAACGGCAAAAAAAGCGTATTGAAGACGGGGAATCCTGCTGACAAAACACAAAAAATACCCGGAACCGATGGGTTCCGGGTATTTTGCATAGGAAGGACGCCTGCCTCGGTTGCGAAAACAAAAAAGACGACCCCAAACGGTCGCCCAACATTTTTATTATAGCACCGGGATAAAATGCGTGTCAATGCTTTTTAGAACGCCATGCATAAGTTCTCCCTTATGCACAAAAAAATCAAAAGGTTTTCATGGAAGATTCCCAATTGAAAACCGGGTTTTTCTGTGCTATATTATATACAACCAAAGGGTAAGTGCCTGATGGTTGCAAATAAATGAGAGTTGCACGCGAGAACTTTTAGGCAGAAATAAGTGATCGCGAATCTAAAGAAAGAGAGGTTAAACGATGTTAGATACCAAGAATTCTCAGAAATGACCCTTGATGATGTAGTTGCAAGATGCATTGATCAAGGGTCATTTCTTTTTTGTTTCGCACCATGTTAAACGCCGACAGGCGTTTTTTTATTTTCATAGAATGAGCCCTGCGAGGAAGAATGGTTATTATTGATCGAATGCTGCATTACTTCGTCAACCTGCGTTGACGAAGACAGATGCGTATGGTATACTACATCTCAATGACTATGCATCCCTGCGGCAGCACGGTTTGGTATACCGCGCCTGATTATGTCATGCAATGTACCTGCGCAAGTGCATATTGCAGGGATATTATAAGTGAAAAAGGAGATTTTTATGCCGAAATTTGTTTCTGTTGAAGAAGCCGTAAAGCTGATTCCCGACGGAGCATCTGTGATGTTTGGCGGCTTTATGGGCTGTGGCAACGCCCATCGTTTTATCGATGCTCTGTCCAAGAGTGGTGTCAAAGATCTAACCATGATCTGCAACGATGCGTCCTTTGCCGGTGGCCCCATGGGCGAAGAGTTCTATGGTGTGGCCAAGCTGGTTCATAATCGCCAGATTAAAAAGCTGATTGCTACCCATGTTGGTCTGAACCCCGAAGTTGCAACCCAGTCCATGCAGGAAGGCACCCTTGAAGTTGTGCTGCTCCCTCAGGGCTCTTTTGCCGAAATGATTCGCGCTCATGGCGCAGGTCTGGGCGGTGTGCTGACCCCCACCGGTGTTGGCACGATCATCGAAGACAGCCCCTATTGTCTGGGCAAGCAGACTGTGCAGGGTCGTGATTACCTGCTGATGGCTCCCCTGAAGGCAGATTTTGCCGTTATCGCCGGCGCAAAGATTGATAAGGCCGGTAACGTGTGGTACAAGGGTGATACCAGCAACTTTAATATTGTCATGGCCACTGCGGGTGCAACTGTAATTGCCGAGGCTGAAGAAATCGTAGAACTGGGAGACATCGCCCCCGAGGATGTCCGCACTTCCGGTGTGTTCGTGGATTATGTGGTAGAGGGAGGCAAGTATTAATGGATAAGTCTCAGATCAAAGCTTTCATTGCCGCACGTGTGGCAAAAGAACTGAAGGACGGTGACGTCGTCAATCTGGGCATTGGTTTGCCCACCATGGTGCCTCAGTTCCTGCCCGAGGATGTCCATGTGACGCTGCATGCTGAAAACGGCATTATCGGTGCCGGCCTGGTCACTGATGAAAACCGTGACCCCATCCATGTGGTAGATGCCGGCGGTCAGCCTGCTGCTGCCTCTGCCCGTGGCTGCTTCATCGATTCCGCCACTTCCTTTGGCTTGATTCGCGGCGGTCATGTGGATGCCACCATCCTGGGCGGCCTTGAAGTAGACGAAGAAGGCTCTTTGTCTAACTGGATTATTCCCGGCAAAAAGATGCCCGGCATGGGTGGCGCTATGGACCTGTTGGTAGGTGCCAAGAACGTCATCGTTGCGATGGAGCATACCGCCAAGGGCAATCCAAAGATTCTGAAGAAGTGCCGTTTGCCCTACACCGCAGTGCATTGTGTTACCAAGATTATCACCGAAATGTGTGTGATCGAGTGCACCAAGGAAGGGCTGTTGCTTACAGAATACAACCCTGAGTTCACTGTCGAGCAGATTCAGGCCGCAACCGAGGCCACTCTGATTGTCAGTCCCGAACTCAAGCCTATGGCATAAACGTTCAGGATTAAAATCAAATAATGAGCCCTGCCGCAAAAATGCGGCAGGGCTTCTTTTTGTTATATGAGCTTGTGAGTTGTCACTCAAACAACGCAATTCATGCACCTGGGCGATTAAGAAGCTCTGCCTTTTACAAATTGTACAGAGCAGAGAACTTCTTTTCCAGATAATCGGTATACCAAGCAGGATCAAAGGCTTCGCCCAGTACCTTCTCCAGCAGCTGAGAGGGCTCAAACATCGAGCCATGCTGCCAGATGTTCTCACACAGCCAGTCATTGATGGGCTGCAGATTGCCTTGACGCAGGCAAGTATCCACATCCACGGTTTCCCGCATTTTGGCCAGGATCTGTGCACCATAGGCAGAGCCCAAAGCATAAGAGGGGAAGTAGCCGATGCTGCCACCGGACCAGTGGCTGTCCTGCAGCACACCCTGTTTGTTGCTGGGCACATCCACACCCAGGTATTCCTTGTACAGACGGTTCCAGACCTGAGGCAATTCTTTGGTGGTGACATCACCATTCATCAGCATCTTTTCAATCTCATAGCGCACCATGATGTGCAGAGAGTAGGTCAATTCGTCGGCTGCAATGCGGATCAGAGAAGGCTGAGAACGGTTGATGGCCCGATAGAAATCCTGCGCGGTATAGTCTTCCAGTCCAAAGAGTTCCTGCAGGGTGGGGAAGAGGTATTCGCAAAATGCTTCACTGCGGCACAGCAGATTCTCAAAGAATCGGGACTGGCTTTCGTGGATGCCCATGGATACGCCGTGACCCAGGCAGGTGTAGGCATAGTCGTCTGCCGTGTTCAGCTCATACAGGGCATGACCGCCCTCGTGGATCACACTGAACATCGAGTCAGAAAAGTCGTCCTCATGATATTTGGTGGTAATACGCACATCATATTTGGTAAAATCAATGGTAAAGGGATGCTCGGTCTCTGCAATGCCGCAGTGAGCCCGGTCGATACACATCAGTTCCATCAGTTTGTCCGAAAGGATGCGCTGTTTTTCAATGGGGAAGTGCCCGTGGATCATGCTGTCATCCAGCTGGGGCTTCTGGCCGATCTTCTGTACCAGAGGCACAATCTTCTCCCGCAGGGCGGCAAAGAAAGCATCGCACTTTTCCCGGGTGAGACCGCCTTCATATTTATCCAGCAGTACATCATAGGGATGTTTCGTGGGATCCATATATCCGGCAAAACGAATGTTGGTTTCCACGATCTTGGCCAGACAGGGCTCAAACAGAGCATAATCGTCGGTTTCTTTCGCTTTGTGCCACAGTGCATCGGCCTCGTTGATCAGCTTGCCATATTCTACATACTCCTCCATGGGGATGCAGCGCAGCTCTTTCAGCTCTTTACCCATCAGATATACAATGCGGCGGGTCTTGTCATCAAGTTCTTCTTTGTGTGCTTCCAAAAACTCCAGCAATGCGATGGTATCCTCTCCGGTGCTCAGCAGATAGGATGCCTCGCTGAGCACAGCCAGCGTTTCGCCGCGAACAGCAGCGGTTTCGCTGGGGGCGCCGGTGACTCCATCATAATACAACATGCCGCTGGCATGGTTATATGCCGCCAATTTCTTTTGCAGTGTCAGCAGATCCTGCGTAGCCTTTTCAATGGTCATAGAATAAACCTCCTGTACAGGGTGATTAAATACAGTATACCAAAGTGTTCTCGAATCTGTAAAGGAGAAATCAGAAAATCGGCAGGTGTCCACAGTAGATATAGACAAAAAAAGGAAATTATGCTATAATTTAATGTAATTTTTCCGGTGCAACTGCACCGTATTGTTATGATAATAAGGAGGAAAATCCTATGAAATTTTCTCAGATGCCCTATGAGCGTCCGGATCTGGAAGCAGTCAAAAGCCAACTGCAGGAACTGACCAAGCGTCTCTCCGCAGCAGATTCTTATGCTGCTGCCAAGGCAGTCTTTTTGGAGAAGGAAGAAAAGGAAATGCACATTGCTACCCTGTCTACCCTGGCCAATGTCCGCCACACCATTGACACCCGCGATGCTTTTTATGACGAAGAAATCAAGTTCTGGAACAGTGCCATGCCTGAACTGCAGGAATATACCCAGGCCTGGACGATGGCTATGCTGGCCAGCCCGTTCCGCGCTGAGTTTGAGCAGGAATACGGCAGCCTGATGTTCTTGAAGGCCGAGATCGACCTGAAGACCTTCTCTCCCGAGATTATTCCCGAGCTGCAGCAGGAGAACGAGCTGGTCACTGAATATGAAAAGCTGATTGCCTCTGCCCAGATCCCCTTCGAGGGCGGCGTTTACACCATCAGCCAGCTGAGTCCCTTCAAAAATGATGCTGACGATGCCCGTCGTCTGGCCGCCTGGAAGGCCGAAGGTCAGTGGTATACCGACAATCAGGACAAACTGGATCAGATTTATCACGATCTGGTACAGCTGCGTGATACCATGGGCCGCAAACTGGGCTATGACGGTTACACTGAGCTGGGTTACTACCGCATGGGCCGCAACTGCTACACCAAAGAAGATGTCGAAGCCTTCCGTGCCGCTGTGCGTAAGTATCTGGTGCCCGTTGCCGACGGCATTTACCGTGAGCAGGCACAGCGCCTGGGCAAGACTTATCCCATGAGCTTTGCCGACAATGCCCTGCAGTTCCGCTCCGGCAATCCCAAGCCCTGCGGCACCGCAGAGGATATTCTGGCACATGGCAGCAAGTTTTATGACGAGCTGTCTCCCGAAACCAGCATTTTCTTCCGTACCATGCGCGAAAACGAGCTGATGGATGTTCTGTCCACCGAAGGCAAGGCCGGTGGCGGTTACTGCACCGGTCTGATGGACTATAAAGTGCCCTTCATCTTTGCCAACTTCAACGGCACCCAGCATGACGTGGAAGTCGTTACCCACGAGGCCGGCCATGCCTTTGCCTGCTGGACCAACCGTGACCGCATTCCCACGGATTATATTTGGCCCAGTCTGGAAGCCTGCGAGGTTCACTCCATGTCCATGGAGTTCTTTGCCTGGCCCTGGGCAGAAGGCTTCTTTGGTGACGATACCCACAAGTTCTACTACAGCCACCTGTCCGGCGCTTTGACCTTTATCCCTTATGGCACCATGGTGGATCATTTCCAGCATATCGTTTATGAAAAGCCTCAGATGACTCCTGCAGAGCGTCACGGTGTCTGGAAAGAACTGCTGGGTGTGTATATGCCCTGGATGAAACTGGATGGCGAGATTCCCTTCTATGCAGAGGGCGAAGGCTGGCAGCGCCAGAGTCACATTTACTCCAGCCCCTTCTATTATATCGACTACTGTCTGGCACAGACTGTGGCACTGCAGTTCTGGGCACGCATCCAGGCCGACCCCAAGGCCGCTTGGGAGCGTTATATGGCCTATACGGTGCAGGGTGGCAGCCGCGTGTTTACCGAACTGCTGAAGAATGCTCAGCTGGATAGTCCCTTTGAAGAATCCTGTCTGAAGGGCGTTTGCGCAACTGCAAAGAACTGGTTGGATGCCTTTGACCTGAACGGAGTCTGCTGATGGCGGAAAAGAAGAAGAAAAAAGGCCGCCGTGCGTATTTGTCCGATTACGTACAGGATTTAAACGGTACGTATATTTACCGTGGCAATTATTATGTAGCTGAAGTGCCCGCCAGAGAATTGTCCCGCATCCTGCGGGGCATTCTGGGGCTGGCAGTGCTGTCGTTGCTATTCTTGGTGGGAGTGGGGTGCCTGTCTACCGGCACCACTTCCGGCGCTTTCTATGTAACCCTGCCTCATGTGGCAGCAATTATTCTGACGGTAGTTTGCTTGTACGATACTGTTACCGTACTGCGGGGAGAAGGAAAGCTGCGCAGCCACCAGTACGAGCATACTGTGTCCCGCCTGCGGGGAAGCTCCATCATCAGCGCAGTATGTGCTGCAATCGCTGCGGTTGGACAAACCGCATACACCATCGTATCGGGCACAGCGGCTACCCGCGCCGCAGATATTCTGTTTTTGGCTGGCTGTTATGTGGCTGCAGTGCTTTGTTTTTTGATGTTCCGCATTCAAAAACAAATTATTTGGCGGCTCGATGCTGGAAATGAAAGAAATTCCATTGACAACTGAACAAAAATAGTATAAATTTATAAAATACTGGTTTTTAGGGTATTTGCACAAAAGACGCTTTCGCACATTACAGTGCTAATATGGGCAAAACCCCAAAGAGGATACCCTCTTTTTCCCGGCATACTGCAGGGAAAAGAATGCTTTCTTTTGAAACTATAGGATGAAAAATCCAAAATAATATAGTTTAAAATCTAAAGGAGGAAATCGAGAAATGAAGACCACCAAAATCCTTGCTCTGATTCTCGCACTGGTTATGTGCCTCGGCGTGTTTGCAGCATGCGGCGGCAGCAATCAGGGCGGCGATGAAGAAAACACCACTCCCCTGGTAGTCGGCTATGCACCCTTCAGCAGCAAGTTCTCTCCGTTCTTTTCGGAGACTGCTTATGACCAGGATGCTGCAGCTCTGACTCAGGTCGGCCTGCTGGGCACCGACCGTAAGGGCGCCGTTATCATGAACGGCATCAAGGGCGAAACCATCGCCTACAACGGCACCGACTATACCTACTATGGTATCGCCGACTGCAAGATCACCACCAACGCTGACGGTTCTGTCTACTATGACTTTACCCTGCGTGAGGACGTTAAGTTCTCCGATGGCGACGATCTGACCGTTGATGACGTCATCTTCAACATGTACGTTCTGTGCGACCCCACCTATGATGGCTCCAGCACCCTGTTTGCTCTGCCCATCAAGGGTATGGAAGCATACCGTGCAGGTATGGACACCCGTCTGAACCTGATCCTGGCTGCTGGCCCCGATGCTTACGCTTCCAACAGCTACTACACTCAGGCTCAGTACGATGCTTTCTGGACTGCCTTCTGGGCAGCCGGCACCAAGTTTGCTCAGGAAATCGTTGATTACTGTCTGGCAAGCTATGCTTCCTACGGCGCTGTTGACGTTGCTACTTCCGCAGGCCTGTGGGGCTACACTCTGCCCGCCGGCGCTACCGCTGCCGACTTCTTCAAGGCTATCGTTGACAATTGCGGTTACGATCTGTCCGACGACGGCATCAACTACGAGTCCGCTGGCACCAGCATCAAGTCCTTCATCGAGGCCGAAATGGGCTCCGCTTGGGCTGAGTACCTGGCTGGCGTGCAGACCGGTTCTTCCGCTGCCAACATCTCCGGCATCCAGAAGACCGGCAAGAACACCCTGCGTGTTGAGCTGACCAAGATCGACGCAGTTGCTATTTACCAGCTGGCTGTTACCGTTGCCCCCATGCACTACTACGGCGACGTTTCTCAGTACGACTACGAGAACAACAAGTTCGGCTTCGTCAAGGGCGACCTGTCCACCGTTCGTGCTAAGACCACCCAGCCCATGGGCGCCGGCCCCTACAAGTTCCAGAAGTTTGAAAACGGCGTCATCTCCTATGTCGCCAACGACAAGTACTATCTGGGCGCTCCCAAGACCAAGTACCTGAACCTGCAGGAAGTCAACGAAGCTGATAAGCTGAACGGCGTTTCCACCGGTACTCTGGACATCACCGATCCTTCCTTCTCCGTAGACGCTGTTAAGGCTATCAAGGAGAAGAACGGCGGCGAACTGAACGGCAACAAGATCACCGTTTCCACCGTTGACAACCTGGGCTACGGCTACCTGGGCATGAGCGCAAACCGCGTCAATGTTAAGGGCGAGCCCGGCTCTGAGGCTTCCAAGAACCTGCGTAAGGCTCTGGCAACTGTTCTGGCTGTTTACCGTGACGTGTCTGTTGACTCCTACTACGGCGATGCAGCTTCCGTTATCAACTATCCCATCTCCAACACTTCCTGGGCTGCTCCTCAGACCACTGACGACGGCTACAAGGTTGCTTTCTCCACCGACGTTGAGGGCAATCCCATCTACACCTCCGGCATGACTGCTGACCAGAAGTATGCTGCTGCTCTGCAGGCCGCTCTGGGCTTCTTCCAGGCTGCTGGCTACACCGTGGAAGACGGTAAGGTCACCAAGGCTGCAGAAGGCGCTGCTCTGGAGTACGAACTGTTGATCCCCGCTGACGGCGTTGGCGATCACCCCTCTTTCATGCTGTGCGCTGAGGCTGCCAAGGCTCTGAAGACCATCGGCATCACCCTGAAGGTTACTGACCTGTCCAACAGCGCTGATCTGTGGACCAAGCTGGAAGCTGACCAGGTTGATATGTGGTGTGCTGCTTGGGGCGCCACCGTTGACCCCGATATGTACCAGATCTACTTCTCTGGCGACGATAAGGGCAACGTAGCCGGCGGTTCCAACTACATGTATGACATCGCCGATACCGATCTGAACAAGTGGATCCTGGATGCCCGTGCATCTCTGGACCAGGCTTACCGCAAGACCGTTTACAAGGCTTGCCTGGATCGCATTGTTGACTGGGCCGTTGAGGTTCCCGTCTACCAGCGTCAGAACGCCATCATCTTCAGCACCGAGCGTGTTGATATCAGCACTGTCACCCCCGATATCACCACCTTCTATGGCTGGATGAGCGAGATCCAGAACCTGAAGCTGAAATAAGCCAGGGTTTCTGATCAAAAACTGATTTGATTTTAATGCCCTGCGGCCCATTGCGGCCGCAGGGCACCCCCCTCTCTCACTGCATAGCAAGCAGCGGCCCGGCACCGGATTCCGGATGGGTCAGGCCGTTGCTTGCTGTGCGGTAATTCCCTTTTTAAGGACCATAGCAAAACACTAAGAAACGGAGGTTTTCCACCGTGCGTAAGTACATCATCAAGAGATTGCTTCTCTCGGTCGTTATTTTGTTTTTTGTCGCATTCATCGTTTATGCACTGATGCGCAGCCTGCCTACGTCCTATATCGAGGCTGTGGCACGCCAAAAATCCATGCAGCCCGGTTCCAAGAGCTTTGAGGAATGGATGGCGCAGCTAACTGCCATGTATAATATGGACAAAGGTATCGTCCCCGGTTATTTCTCCTGGCTGGGTGCCATGTTCCAGGGCAACTTCGGTGACAGCTGGAAGTGGACCGTTCCGGTAGTAGAAAAGTTCAACGATACCGTCTGGCTTTCCTTTACCATGGGCGCCATCGCCTTTGTGCTGGAACTG
Organism: Oscillospiraceae bacterium; assembly: GCA_045636925.1. Lineage (GTDB taxonomy): Bacteria > Bacillota > Clostridia > Oscillospirales > Butyricicoccaceae > JAZTYK01. The sequence goes on along the minus strand of JAZTYK010000006.1, from coordinate 51,715 downwards.
CTGATCGCTATCCCCTTGGGTATCCTGGCAGCAACCAAGCAGTACAGCAAGAGTGACTATGCCATTTCCATTATTGCGTTGGCAGGTATTTCGCTGCCCACCTTCTTCTTTGCCTCGCTGCTGAAGCTGGTATTCGCCGTAGAACTGCAGTGGTTTGACTTGTTCGGTCTGGTGGGTCGTCACCATGATCAGTTGTCTGCCCTGGGTCAGTTCTTTGACAAGGCCGAGCATCTGATCATGCCCATTACCACCTTGGTGGTAGTCAGCATGGGTTCGCTGATGCGCTATACCCGTACCAACATGCTGGAAGAACTGAATGCTGACTACGTTCGTACTGCCCGCGCAAAGGGTCTGTCCGAATCCAAGGTCATTTATCATCATGCTTTCCGCAACACCATGATCCCTTTGGTTACTATGATCGGCGGCTCTCTGCCCGGTCTGTTCTCCGGTGCGCTGATCACCGAGACCCTGTATGCTATCCCTGGCATCGGCTACGCCTCTTACCACTCCATGGTATCGGGTGACATTCCCTTCTCCATGTTCTATCTGGTATTTATGGCTGTGCTGACGCTGCTGGGCAATCTGATTTCTGACATTCTGTACGCCGTGGTGGATCCTCGCGTACGAATTGCCTAAAAGGAGGTGCTGAGGAATGAATGACAACCTGAAAGAAAAAAATATTCTCTCCGAAGAAGAGAATGCCACGAGTCAGGTGGAAAACACTGCCGCAGCAACCTCTGAAGAGCAGTACTCCCTGAACGACGACCGCCGCGTTAAGACCCTGTCTCCCGGCACTCTGGTCGCAAAGCGTTTCTTCCGCAACCGTCTGGCTGTTACCGGTCTGACCGTTCTGATCATCATGTTCCTGTTCTCTTTCCTGGGCGGCGTGCTGTCTCCTTACGAGCAGGATCAGCTGTTCTATCGCTATGAAGAGATGAATAAGGAATACGCCGGCGTGGTCAAGAACAACGAGCTTCGTTATTTGGCTGCCGAAAAGGGCTCCTTCAGCCCCATCGTCCAGGCACAGTCCTTCCTGGCCATTCAGCAGAAGAAGACTCAGTTCACCTACGACAATATTACTTACGACCTGGTGGCTGAGGGCGAGGATCTGTATAGCGTTTCCACCGGCGGCAAGTTGATTGGTATCGCTTACAAAACCATCGTGACCCCTTCTGTTGCAGGCACTACTTTGAGTTTTGACTTCCAGTATGCCGCCCTGAAAGCACTGGCCAAGAGCGAGACCACCTTTACTGCAGACGGTAACACCTATACCATGGGTGCTGGTGGCACCATTTTGCAGAACGGCACCGAAGTTGCCAGTGCCAGTGAATACGTGGTGCAGGCCGTCATGCCCGACGTCTTTCTGACCCCTCAGTTTAAGGATGAACTGATTGTTGCCATCGAAAGCGGCAAGTCTGAACTGACCTATACCGAGGGCGAGACTACTGTCACTTACACCATCGTTTATGATGCTGCCAACAACAACTGGTCCATCAAACGTATGGAATCTACCCGCGTGTTTGACACTTACTCCGCGCCCAGCCTCAAGCATCCCTTGGGTACTGACCGTAACGGCATGGATATGATGACTCGACTGATGTACGGTGGTCGTGTATCCCTGATCATCGGCTTTATCGTCGTGTTTATCGAAACCGTCATCGGTGTTATCCTGGGCGGTATCGCCGGCTACTTCGGCAAGTGGGTGGATAACCTGATCATGCGTATTGTTGACGTGTTCTACTGCGTACCTTCCATGCCCATCATCATCATTCTGGGTGCCATGATGGACGAAATGCGCGTGGATCCCACCATCCGTATGCTGTATCTGATGCTGATTCTGGGCTTCCTGGGTTGGGCCGGTATTGCCCGTCTGGTTCGTGGTCAGATTCTTTCTTTGCGTGAGCAGGAGTTCATGACCGCTACCGAAGCCTGCGGTGTGCGTGTTTCCCGCCGTATTTTCCGCCATCTGATTCCCAACGTCATCCCCCAGCTCATCGTCTTCTGCACCATGGGCCTGGGCTCTACCATCATTACCGAAGCAACCCTGTCCTTCCTGGGCTTGGGTGTTAAGTTCCCCTTCGCATCCTGGGGTAACATCATCAACGACGTCAACGATACCTTCGTTCTGACGGAGTACCTGTTCATTTGGATTCCCGCCGGTGTCTGCTTGCTGCTGACCGTGCTGGCATTCAACCTGGTGGGCGATGGTCTGCGCGACGCATTCGACCCCAAGATGAAGCGATAAGGAGGTGTGCGAAATGTCTGAACAGATCAAAGAAAAGAAGACCGAGAAGAAGGCCAGTTATCTTTCTGCCAAGGAATCTCGCCGTATCTCCAAGGAAAATCGCAAGATTACCAACGCATTGGAAAAGCAGCGTAAGCGTAAAAATGTGCCCGAGTCTGAGTATCTGACCACCATGGCCGATCCCCGCAATGCTGTGGAGTTTGACAACCTGCACACCTATTTCTACACCGATGTAGGTACAGTTAAGGCCGTTGACGGCATTAGCTTCGAAGTGCCCATTGGCAAGACGGTGGGCGTGGTTGGTGAGTCCGGATGCGGCAAGTCTGTTACCAGCCTGTCTCTGATGCAGCTGCTGCAGCGTCCTCAGGGCCAGATCGTTGATGGCGCCATCCGCCTGAATCTGGGCGATAAGGCTTATGATATCACCAAGACTCCCAATGAGAAGATGCAGAACATTCGTGGCAACTACGTGTCCATGATTTTCCAGGAGCCCATGACCAGTCTGAACCCCGTGTTCCGTATCGGCGCACAGGTAGACGAGGTCATCCAGCTGCATGACGGTGAAGGCAAGACCAAGGAAGACGTCAAGGCTCGCACCATCGAACTGCTGGAGATGGTAGGTATTGCCAACAGTGAGGGCGTATACAGCATGTATCCCCATGAGCTGTCCGGCGGTATGCGTCAGCGCGTTATGATTGCAATGGCACTGGCCTGCAATCCCCGTCTGATCATTGCCGACGAGCCCACCACCGCTTTGGACGTTACCATTCAGGCACAGATCCTGGATCTGCTGCGCAACCTGAAGGATAAGATCAATTCTTCCATCATGCTGATCACCCATGACCTGGGCGTTATCGCTGAGATGGCAGATTATGTGGTGGTTATGTACGCCGGCCGTATTGTCGAGCGCGGTACTGCCCGAGAGATTTTCGCCAACCCCAGCCATCCCTATACCATCGGTCTGATGGCTTCCAAGCCTGTGGTTGGCAGAAAGGTAGATAAGCTCTACTCTATTTCCGGCAAAGTTCCCAACCCCGTCAATATGCCCGATTACTGTTACTTCAAGGATCGCTGTGACATGTGCATCGAGCGCTGCAATGGCGATTATCCCTGCGAAATCCGGCTGTCTGATACCCATGCAGTCAGCTGCTATCGCTACTATGACAACAACGAAGGAGGAGAAGCATAATGGCATTTAATGTTCGTATGCCCAAGCAGACGCCTGAGCAGATGGAAGCTTCTCAGGAACTTCGTATGAAAGGCCTCAAGGACGAACAGCTCAAAGAGCAACTGCAGGATACTGCAGAAACCGCAGAGCCTGTTAAGGCCGATGATAAGCTGGAATATGATCCCCAGTACATTCTTCAGGTCAGAAATCTGAAGAAACACTTCCCCATCAAGGGCGGTATGCTGGGCAAGACCGTAGGCTATGTAAAAGCTGTTGACGGTGTTACCTTCAACCTGAAGCGTGGTACTACCATGGGTCTGGTAGGTGAGTCTGGTTGCGGCAAAACCACTGTTGGCCGTACCATTCTGCGCTTGTATGACAAGACCTCCGGTGATGTGCTGTTTAATGGCCAGGAGGTTCATGACCTGTCCAAGGCCGATCTGCGTGCCCTGCGTTCCAAGATGCAGATCATCTTCCAGGATCCTTACTCCAGTCTGTCTCCTCGTCTGCCTGTCGGTGAAATCATCGGTGAGGCAGTGCGTGAGCACAATCTGGTACCCAAAGAAGAGTTTGACGATTATGTGGATAGTGTCATGGACAACTGCGGTCTGCAGCCCTTCCACAAATACCGCTATCCCCATGAGTTCTCCGGTGGTCAGCGTCAGCGTATCTGCATTGCTCGCGCGCTGGCTTTGAATCCTGAGTTCATCGTCTGTGACGAGCCTGTTTCCGCACTGGGCGTTTCTATTCAGGCACAGATTATCAATCTGCTGAAGGAACTGCAAGAAAAGTACAACCTGACTTATCTGTTCATTTCTCATGACCTGTCTGTTGTTGAGCATATCTCCGACACCGTAGGCGTCATGTATCTGGGCAGTCTGGTAGAATACGGCGAGAAGGAGGATATCTTCAAGAATCCTCTGCATCCCTATACCAAGGCTCTGTTCTCCGCAATTCCCATTCCCGATCCCGATGCCAAGATGAACCGCATCGTTCTGGAGGGCAGCATTCCTTCTCCCGCAAATCCTCCTGCAGGTTGCAAGTTCCACACCCGTTGTGCTAATTGCATGGAGATTTGTAAGTCTCAGGCTCCCGTACAGAAAGAAATCGAGCCTGGCCACTTTGTTGTATGCCATCTGTTTAACGACGTGGCAGACATCAATGAGGGCAAGACCGAGGCAGCTGAATGAAAAAGCAAGAAGGCTTCGAGGATGACGGCCGCATTGTAGCTGACATGAGCGGGCTGGAGCATTCCGGCTTTTCTGTCTTCCATTCTATGCGAAATAAGCAAAAGGGAGCAGGAAAGACCGGTAAGGCCTCTGACATGTCTGATGAAGAGCGCAGTATCTTCATAAAGGCTGCTATTGCTTCCACTCTGGTGATCGCCGGTGTGTTTCTGGTAGCATGTGCCTTGTTTATCCTCTTTTGCCAATATGTTTGGCTGCGATAATCAATCTTACACAAACAAAAATCCCGCAGGCCCCTTTTACAGGGCTTGCGGGACTTTTTTATTTGTATGAAAATCGGCAGGGGAGAGGCGATTAGTCCTCTTTGACTCCGGACTCAAAGGCGTAGTCATTACCGGGCAAGATCGCATTCAGTACCACACCTGTGATGGCGGCAATGGCCAAACCGGTCAGAGTGATGGACACACCGGCTACAGTAAAGGTCAAACCACCGGAGAAACCAAGGCCGCTGACCAGAATCACTGCTGCGATAATAAGGTTTCTGGACTGGGTGAAATCCACTTTATTTTCCACCACATTGCGGACACCGATGGCAGAGATCATACCGTACAGCATGAAACTGACACCGCCGATAATGGCAGAGGGAATCGAGCCAATGATTTCTGCCATTTTGGGAATAAAGCTCAAAGCAATGGCATAAATCGCAGCCAGTCGGATCACACGGGGATCAAATACCTTGCTCAGTTCCAGTACACCGGTGTTTTCGCCGTAGGTGGTGTTGGCGGGACCGCCAACCAGTGCAGATAAGGCGGTGGCAACACCGTCACCAATTAAAGTGCGGTGCAGGCCGGGATCTTCCACAAAGTTTTTGCCAACAGTTGCAGAAATGGCCGACATGTCGCCGATGTGCTCCATCATGGTAGCCAGTGCAATGGGTGCCATTACCAAAATAGCAGTCAAATCAAACTTGCAAAGTTCAAAAGGCGGAAGACCAATCCAATTGGCAGCTTCAACACTTGCAAAGCTCAGAATTGCACTGCCGTCTGCATTGGTCATGCCCAGGGAATGGAACAGAACAGCCGCACCGTAAGAAATCACCACGCCCATCAGAATGGGGATGATCTTGAACATGCCCTTGCCCCAAATGTTAAAGACAATAATAGTGCCCAGCGCGATGAAAGCCAGCAGCCAGTTGTTGGAAGCGTTGCTCACAGCAGTGGGAGCCAAAGTCAAACCGATACAAATGATGATGGGGCCGGTGACGACAGGCGGCAGAAAACGCATGACACGACGCACACCCACCATTTTAATGAGCAAAGCCAGAACCAGATACATCGCGCCGGCTACTACAATGCCGCCGCAGGCGTAGGGCAACTTTTCACCCATGGTCATGTCGGCAAAGATGCCGGTGTCCAGCTTCGCCACCGTTTCAAAGCCGCCCAGGAAAGCAAAGGAGGAGCCCAGAAAAGCCGGAACTTTCAACTTTGCGCACAGATGGAAGAACAACGTTCCCAGACCTGCGCAGATCAGCGTGACCTGGATAGAAAGTCCTTCTCCTTCAAAGTAATTGTTTACCAGGATGGGAACCAGAATGGTGGCACCAAACATAGCAAACATGTGCTGTAAGCCTAACAGCAACATTTTAGGGATTCCCAGTGGTTTTGCGTCGTAAATGGCATCTTCTTTCATTTTAGAACGCTCCTCTCTTTTGGTGACAGCAGACATCCTGTATCTTTTGTCACATTCCGTCTATATTGTACTGTAAAAGTTCATGGGTTGCAATATCTTGTGTTATTTTCTGCAGGATATTTGCAAAAAACTTTCAAATCACAGAATCAGAAAGTGCGTTCTTTTGCACCATAACCGGCTTTGCAGGATAACCGGAAAATGCACTTTGTGATTTGGCTTGTCAAAAACAGACACAGGGTTTATAATAAGACAAAAATAACGCTTAGAAAGTGAGGCGTGCACAATGGATTGTACCGAAAAAACATATTCCCAAGCAGAAGCCCTGGCTATCTTCGTAGCGCGAATGAACGAAAAAGCTGCTGAAATTGGCATGAAGCATAGCCTGTTCCGGGACCCGGCGGGTATCGATAATCTCTGTACTGCACATGATTTGCTGCACCTTTTGGTCTGCGCCGATCATTACCGCGCCTTGGACGGTGTCTGGAATGCTCCGGAATACGATGTGATGGTGCTGGGTGATATGCCCCGTCAGCAGAGGGTGGAATCCACTGTGGTAAAGCCTCGGCTTGAGACCCATTACCATATTATCGGCGGAAAAACCGGCACGCTGACAAAGTACAATGCCCGCAATTTGGCGGTGATTTTGGAAATTCCCGGCAGGCATGACCGTCTTGCGGTGGTGGCTCTGTATGCCGATGGTATGAATGACGAACCTACCAGCCGTTTTGACGCAGTGCGACAGATTGCTGATGTCGCCTTGCGCAAGCTGGAAGACCCCACGGCAGATCTGTCTGACACAACAGTATGCTGTAAAGCGGCAGCCGCCTGTCTGATTCCCGCAGCTGGTGCAAAGGAAGGGGAGGAACTGCCACTGCTCTTTGCCAAGAATGCAGAAGATGTGTTGGTACCCGCATCTGTAAGCAAGGTGCTTACCTCCATTTGCATGCTGGATGTGGTGGACAACCTTTGTGACACGTTTGATTATGCGCAGTTCGATACCCAGATTGGTGGATTCTATGCCGAGGATTTCCTGCCGGGAGATGCGATGACATTTCATCAGGGTTTATATGCCATGTTGCTGCCTTCCAGCAATGTCACGGCTATGGCCATTGCCCGCAATGTGGGGTTGCGCCTGCTGCAGAAAAATAGGGAATGATTGACAATAAAAAAACCGCCGACAGCGTCGGCGGTTTTTGATTTGTGTTTTCTTAGTAGGCGATGCCAAACACGACCATCTTCTTGGCGGGCTTGCCACAAACGGGGCAGACATCGCTGATGTGCTCCTGCTCAAAGGGAATGCAGCGAGAGGGCATACCGGTCTGTTCTTTGATAGCTTCCTCGCAGGCGCGATCACCGCACCACATGGCCTTGACGAAGTTGGGGCGCTCTACCAGAGCGGCCTTCATTTCCTCAACGGTGGTAGCCTTGACGGTGTGCTGCTCCATGTTGGCCTTAGCCTTGGCAAAAATAGCCTTGGCAAAGGCATCCAACTGCTCCTTCACAGTATCTGCCAGACCGTCCAGAGAAGTAACCTGCTTCTCCAGATTGTCACGGCGTACCAGTACGCACTGGTTGCTCTCAATGTCACGGGGACCGATTTCCAGACGGACGGGAACACCGCGCATTTCATGCTCGGCACACTTCCAACCCAGAGAGTTGTCGCTGTCTTCCACCAGAACGCGGATGCCGGCAGCCTTCAGCTCTTCAGCCAGGGCATAAGCCTTATCCAGAACACCGGGCTTGTGCTGTGCAACGGGAACAACTACCACCTGCACGGGAGCGATGGCGGGGGGCAGAACCAGACCGTTATCATCGCCGTGGCACATGATGATGGCGCCAATCAGACGAGTGGTGCAGCCCCAGGAAGTCTGATGAGGATGCTGCAGCTTGTTTTCCTTGTCGGTATACTGAATCTCAAAGGCACGGGCAAAGCCATCGCCAAAGTAGTGGCTGGTTGCGCTCTGCAGAGCCTTGCCATCGTGCATCATGGCTTCACAAGTATAGGTGGCCACTGCGCCGGCAAACTTTTCCTTCTCGGTCTTCTCACCGCGGATAACGGGGATGCACAGATAATCTTCCAGCAGAGTACGATAAGCCTCCAGCTGCTGCAGGGTCTCGGCCTGGGCTTCCTCAGCGGTCAGATGCAGGGTATGACCCTCCTGCCACAGAAACTCGCGGCTGCGCAGGAAGGGACGGGTAGTCTTTTCCCAACGCACCACGCTGCACCACTGGTTGTACAGCTTGGGCAGATCTCTCCAAGAGTGTACGATGTGGGAGAAGTGCTCACAGAACAGCGTCTCAGAGGTAGGACGCACGCACATGCGCTCTTCCAGCTTTTCACCGCCGCCCATGGTGACCCAAGCCACTTCGGGAGCAAAGCCTTCCACATGGTCCTTTTCCTTCTGCAGCAGGCTCTCGGGAATGAACATGGGCAGATATACGTTCTGATGGCCGGTCTTCTTGATCATGCCGTCAAAGATATGCTGGATATTTTCCCAAATGCTATAGGCGTATGGACGAAGGATCACGCAGCCGCGCACGCTGGAATAATCCACCAGCTCGGCCTTCTTTACAATGTCGGTGTACCACTGCGCAAAGTCCACATCCATGGATGTGATGGCGCTAACCGTCTTTTTTTCTTTCGCCATAACGTTTACCTCGATTCCAAAATAAATATCAAAAAATTAAATGGTGTATATAACAACGCAGGCCGCTCGGTGAGCGGCCTGTTTGCTGCATTACAGAATTGCCAGGATAAAGGTCAGCAGGACAAAGATGCCGGCGCCCCAGGCAGTGGCACGAGCCAGCTTGGCCTCCAGGCTACGGCCCTTGTTCTTGCCGAAGAAGGTCTCAGCAGCACCGGTCAGTGCGCCACTCATGCCGTCGGACTTGCCGCTCTGCAGCAGGATGACCAGGATCAGGACGATGGCTACCAAAACCAGGACCACGGACAGAATGATCTGTGCAATTTCGTTCATATTTACATGCCTCCATATTCAGCCTTAAAGTATCAGATGCCAATTACAGCATTTTAGATTTTAACACAAATCTCCCGCAAAAGCAAGAGCTTTTTCCCAGACTTTTTCCTTTTTCTGCAAGGATTTCGACTCCTTTATAAGGAAAAGTCCCGGAGACCGCAGTCTCTGGGACTTAAAGTCAAGAAATGCTTAGATCCGTGCCACACCGGTGTCACGGGCGGCCTTGCGCACAGCCTCGGCTACCGCCTCGTGGGCAGATTTGTCAAAGCTGTAGGGCATGATGCAGTCCACACTCAGCTTATCGCCCACCGCGTCGGCAATGGCCCGGGCAGCGGCGATCTTCATCTCTTCGTTGATCTGGCTGGCGCGCACGTCCAAAGCGCCCCGGAAGATACCGGGGAAGGCCAGCACGTTGTTGATCTGGTTGGAAAAGTCGCTGCGGCCGGTGCCGATGATGTAGGCGCCGCCCTTGCGTGCTTCCTCGGGCATGATCTCCGGCACAGGATTTGCCATAGCCAGCACGATGGCCTTGTCTGCCATGTGGCTTACATCCTCAGCTGTGATACAGCCGGGGACAGACACACCGATGAACACATCGGCACCGTACATGGCATCACTCAGCTTGCCGCGGATGTCGCGAGGATTGGTGATCTCGGCCAAGGCAGCCTGCTCGGTGTTCATGTTGGGGTTACCCCGATGCAGCAGACCCTTACTGTTGGCAAGAATGATGTCCCGGACACCCTGACTCATCAGCAAACGGGCGATGGCCAGTGCGGCGGCACCTGCACCGCTGATGACTACCCGCAGGTCTGCCATCTGCTTGCCGGTAAGCTTGCAGGCATTGATGAGTGCTGCGGATACCACCACAGCGGTACCGTGCTGGTCATCGTGGAATACGGGAATATCGCAGCGCTCTTTCAAGCGGCGCTCGATCTCGATACAGCGGGGAGCAGAAATGTCCTCCAAATTGATACCGCCAAAGCTGCCGGCAATCAGTTCCACCGTGCGGACGATTTCATCCACGTCCTTACTGCGGACGCAGAGAGGAAAGGCATCTACATCGCCAAAGGTTTTGAACAGGGCGCATTTGCCCTCCATCACCGGCATGCCGGCTTCGGGGCCAATGTCGCCAAGACCCAGTACAGCAGTACCGTCGGTGATCACTGCCACCAGATTGCCACGGCCGGTGTAGGTGTAGCTCAGATCTACATTGTCCCGGATTTTGAGACAAGGCTCGGCAACACCGGGAGTATAGGCAATGCTCAGTTCCTCACTGTTGGTAATGGGGCACTTGGGCGTAATGGCCAGCTTGCCCTGCCATTGTTCGTGGGCAAGCAGCGCCTTTTCTTTGATGTTCATAAAAGGAACTCTCCTCGTATGTACTTACTTACGGGCGATGGCAGCCTTTGCAGCGCGCTCAATGTGCGCTGCGGTCAGGTCAAAGCGCTCGCGCAGGAAGGCCTCGGTGCCAACCTCGCCGAACTGATCCTCGATACCCACCATTTCCACAGGAGCGGGAGCAGTACGGCTCAGGGAGTTTGCCACGGCACTGCCCAGACCACCGATGATGTTGTGGTTCTCGGCGGTGACCACGCAACCGCACTGCTTGCTGTACTTGGCCAGGGTCTCGCCGTCCAGGGGTTTCCAGACAAAGGCGTTCAGCACGGCGGCAGAAATGCCCTGCTTCTCCAGGCTCTCAGCGGCCTTCAGTGCCTCGCCAACCATAATGCCGGAGGCAACGATGGCAACATCGGTACCCTCGCGCAGCACGGCGATCTTGCTCAGATCAAACTCAGAGCCTTCTTCAAAGACGCCGGTGGCCAGCTTGCGCATCATACGGATGTAATACACGCCATAGCTGTTCTGCAGCTCCTTCACCAGCCAGCGCAGCTGAGCGGTGTCGGTGGGTTCAACCAGTGTGATCTGGGGAATGCTCATCAGGGTGCCCATATCTTCAAAGGGCATATGTGTGCCGCCGTTGTAAGCTGCGGTCACGCCGGGGTCGGTGCCCAGAATGCGTACATTCAGCTTGGCATAGGCGCAGGAGATAAAAATCTGATCCACCACGCGGCGGGAAGCAAAGGGGCCGAAGGAGTGCACAAAAGGCACCATACCGGCGGCAGACATACCGGCGGCAACGCCGATCATGTTGCTCTCCTGAATGCCGCAGTCCACGGCGCGGTCGGGGAACTCCTTGAAGAAGGCCTTAACACCGGAGGAGCCAACCAGGTCGGCATCCAGCACGCAGATGCGCTTGTCCTCACGGGCCAGCTGCTGCAGGGTCTCGCAATAGACCTTGCGCATTTCGGTGGTTTCTTTTTCAAAAACAGACTTTACAGTATACTTGCTCATGATCTTGTCCTCCCCTTATGCCTTTCTTGCATTTTCCAGCACTTCTTCTGCGTGGGCGATGCTGGGGGCAATGTCATCGGGCTTGAATGCGATGTGGTGGCAGGGGAAGGTCTGCTCGGCCAGCAGGCAGCCATTGCCCTTTACCGTATCCAGAATAATCATCACGGGCTTGCCGCTCTGTGCCTTACCGGCCTCGATGGCAGCCACAATGGCGTCAATGTCATGACCGTTGACCTTAACGGTGTGCCAGCCAAAGGCGGTCCACTTGTCTACCATGTCACCCATGAACATAACATCATCACAGGCGCCGTCCAACTGCTGCTTGTTCAGGTCTACAAAGGCAATCAGATGATCCAGCTTGTAATGGGCGGCAAACATGGCGCCTTCCCAGATCTGACCCTCGTTGCACTCGCCGTCGCCCAGCACCAGATAGGTATAGCTGTCGCGGCCCTGCATCTTATCGCCCAGTACCAGACCGCAAGCGGTAGAGATGCCCTGCCCCAGACTGCCGGTGGTCATATCCACGCCGGTGGTCTTCAGACGGTCACAGTGAGAGGGCAGGTTGGTGCCGCCCTGATTCAGGGTCAGCAGCTGCTCCTTGGGGAAATAGCCCTTCAGGGCCAGGGTGGCGTAAACAGCGGGGCCTGCATGACCCTTGCTCATCACCAGCTTGTCGCGCTCGGCCCAATCGGGCTGCTTAGGGTCAATACGCATTTCCTTGCCGTACAGAACTGCCAGCAGTTCCACCACACTCATGGCGCCACCTACATGGCCAAAGCCCAGGTGAGCCAGCTCTTTCAGAGTTTCAACACGGATTTCCTCCGCAAATACGCGGAGCGCTTTGTTATTTTCCATAACTTCGCACCTGCCATCTTTATAGTTTATTGTTATTTGGTTATCCATAGACATATCTAAAATTAGTGTAGCACACACGCAGGGCTTTTTCAATGAATTTTGACAAAGAAAGTGCCGTTGTATCACTAAGCGGGTAAAGAAGTGTGTTTTTAACCTGCAGTCTGCTCCTTGACGGAATGATCCTCTGCGGGATTCACTTTTTCCGGATGCAGCTTGGGATACAGCACATCCCACAGTACACCTGCACAGCGGGTGCAAAGCTGGATTTTTTCACAGGATTGCACGTGTTGGTGGGTGCCGCAAATCAAACATTCACGCATACCATCGCCTCCTTTCACTGCCCAGTGTAGAGCAGGGGAGGGATGCCGTCTTGTGAAGGCTTCACGGACGGTTTCTGTGAACACTTCTGTGAAATCTTCTGGGAAGCGCTTCCTTGTTCATTTCCGGGAAAATGCCGTTTAATGAGGGTAAACAAGCCGAACATCACTTCGGTCAACCCAAAGGAGGTCATTTTTCTATGGTATTTCGAACAGAAACCACAAACATTACCCCAGAGGTACTGAGCGCACTGGTGACCCAGTTCCTCACTTACGAACGCCCCCGCCGCCAACGGCTGTACACCTATTATCGTGGTCAGCAGGGGGTGGACAAGGGCCGCATTGCAGCAGGCCGCCCCAACAACCAGCTGGTGTCCAATTATGCCAAGTATATTTCCGATGTCCACACCGGCTATTTTCTGGGCCAGGCACCCACCTTTGCCTTTGCCGGAAAGCGTGTGCAAGAGCGCATGACCCAGGCCTTTTACCGCGCCAATCTGCCCAGTATGCTCTTTGCCGCCGCTCGCGACATGAGCATTTGCGGTGAGGGCTTTCTGCTGACATATCTGGAGGCTGACGGTCCCCGCAGCGCCCGACTGGATCCCTGCGGCACATTTGCCATCGTATCCGGTATCCGGGAAGAACTGGTGGCAGTAGTACGCCTGCAGCCGACCTCTCAGGGCGGTGCCACCGGCGAGCTGTATGTTCCCGGCGCCGTTTGCGATTGGGAATATGACGGACGCAATGTCACTTGCGCTCCCCTGCAGGCACTGCCCTTGTCCACACTGCCGGTAGCATGGTTCTGCAACAATCAGGAGCACATGGGCGACTTTGAGCCGGTATGCAGTCTGCTGGATGCCTATAATGTATTGCTCAGCGGCGCCATGGATGATATGCAGAGTGTTGCCAACGCATTCCTGGCCCTGTACGGTATGCAGGGTACCACCAAGGAAGACATCGACCGCGCCAATCAAAGCCGCGTGCTGTCTTTGGCAGAAAACGGCAAGGCAGAGTTTGTGGTAAAAAATCTCAGCCCCGATGCCATTCAGTTGATGAAGGATACGCTGGTGCGTGACATGCTGTCCATCACCATGACGCCCGATTTAAATGACCAGGCCTTCTCCGGCAACAGCTCCGGCGTGGCACTGGAGTATAAGCTGTGGGGCATCGAGCAGTGCCGCAGCGCCAAGGAGCGAGGCTTCCATCCCGGGCTGATGTCTCTGCTTCAGCAGTATGAAGACAGTATGACGCTGCTGGGTCACAGTGCTGCCGGACTGGCACATGTACATTACCATAAAAACCTGCCTCGCGATCTCAGCCGTCTCTGCGAGAATCTGGAGACCCTGTCCGGTCTGCTGTCCCGCCGCACCCGTCTGGAGTTGCTGCCCTTTGTGCAGGATGCCGATGAGGAGCTTCGCCGCCTGAAAGCTGAGGAGTAAGCAAAAATCAAACCGCCGATAAAAGGAGAGTATAAGATGGAAGAAATCACAATGACCCCCACTGAAATCACCCCTGACGAGCGCACCGAATTGGAAACGCTGCGCCGGGAAAAACAACTGCGCAGCATCACCGAGCACGCCCGCACCCAGCTGGCAGCTCGTGGCATCAGCATTGAGTTCGCGCCTTTCCTGCTGGGTGAGGATGAGGTGGCCACGGCGAAAAATATCACCGCATTCGAGCGCACCTGGAACAACACCCTCCAGTCCGAGGTGGCTCGCCGCCTGCCCCAGCAGCAGCCCAGGGACTTTTCTGCCCCCGTATCTGCCCCTGTCCGCCGCTATGGCATCAGACGGGTAAAGTAAAAAACCGGCATTATCAAAAAACTCCGACGGAAAGATTCCGTCGGAGTTTTTACGTCTGTTTATTTGTAAGCTCAAACCTCATGGAAGGGAGTAACAACCACCAGATCCCGGAGATCATAGGGCTCAAACACCACGTTCCGGTAGCCATCTACATCCAACTTGGTACCGTCCCAATCACTGTGCAACTCACCGGTCTGCTTGATGAGAATATCATACAGAATGTCGTAAGTCACACCATCTACTTCCTCTACAATGGTGCTGTAGGGCAGGGTCTTGTGGTAGGTAATGTGCAGATCCTTGTACATAAAATGGAAGCCGCAGCGCATCCGGCAACCGTCCAGACCCATATAATCTGCGATGCTGTGCAGGTCAGCCAGGATCTTGTCGTGCTCTTCGTCATACAGGTTTTCCGGGGTGGTATCGGTGTAGTCAAAACGGAACTGCACCGGCAGACCCAACTCTCTGATTCGCTCCAGATACGGCACCAGATCCTGTGCGGGATAGTTCTTGTACAGTACGCAGTTAATGCGCATCCGCACCAGCTTGGCTACCTCGGCCAACAGCTCGTCGGGACTTTCCTCCACATACTTTACCAGATGGCGGGAAACATTGATGCAGGTGATCTTCTCCCGATTCTTGGCTACAAAGTCCAGCATATCCTGGGCAGTGTGCTGTTTGAGTACGGGGAAGGTGGTATTGATATACACCTTGTGGGTGGCAGGGATCTGATCCAGCATAATCTGCAGCGAAGCCAGATTGGCAAAGGGCTCACCGCCGGTAAAGACAAAGTCACAGTAGGGAGTAATGTCGTCCATGATGCGGATGCTCTCGCAGATCTTGTCCACACTAAAGCCGTCCATGCAGCTATATTCTTCTTTATTGATGCAGAAGGGGCAGTGGTTGCCGCAGTCGTAGGGTACGAATACGGTGACGGTGGCGCCGCCTTCCCGTGTCATATAAGGGTGGTTCATCTTGTTGTCATCCTCCTTGAACGCTACCCTATATTTTACAACGGGAAAACAAAAAAATCAAGGCTCGCAAATGGAAAATCCGACAGAATATAAGAAAACCGCACCGAGTCCAAAAATTATTTACAAAACTTTCACCCTTGTCCCGTTGACCGTTTCGTCGGTTGGGGGTATCATAAAGCTATGATTGTAACATGCGGAAGTGCATCTTCCGAAAGGAGTCCTATATTTCTATGCGTAATTGGTTAGTCCGTTTTATGGAAGGCCGTCACGGTGTGGATCATTACAGCCGTTTTCTGTCCATCGCCGCCTGCGTGCTGCTGGTGTTGAGTATGCTGCTGGATGCGCAGATCCTGTGGTGCGGTGCCCTTTTCCTGCTGCTTTACAGCTATTTCCGTATTTTCTCCCGCAATACCGCAAAACGCCAGGCGGAAAACCGCAAGTACCGTACGGTAAGCTATGCCTTCACCTCGAAGTTCCGCGCAAAAAAGCAGCGTTGGCAGCAGAAAAAAGATTTCCGGTTTTTCCCCTGTCCCGGCTGCAAGGCTGTGATGCGTGTGCCCAAGGGAAAGGGCAAGATCGAGATCACCTGTCCCAAGTGCGGACAGAAGTTCGTGCGCAAAAGCTAAATCATGTTCGGTTATGTGTTAGCCCTTGAGGATCAGCTGACGAAAGAGGAGTGGCTGCGTTACCGGGGTGCTTATTGCGGTTTGTGCCGCACATTAGGCATGCAGTTCGGGCAGCGTTCCCGTCTGACCCTTACCTATGATATGACCTTTTTGGTCTTGCTCCTGTCCTCTTTGTACGAGCCGGAGGAGTATTGTGATTCCGGTCGCTGCCTGCCTCATCCGGTGCAGACGAGGGCGTACTGGTACAACAGTGCAACTACCTATGCTGCGGCCATGAATGTGGCGCTGGCCTGTGAAAAACAGCGGGATGATTGGCGTGACGACAGAAATCCTGCGGCCAAGGCTGCGGTGGTGCTTTTGAAAAGCGCCTGCGACCGCGCTGAAGCCACATATCCCCGCCAATGCGCTGCCATTCGCACAGAGCTGGAGGCTTTGACAGCCCTGGAGGAAAGCGGCAGGGAAGACCCGGATGCTGCAGCCAACTGCTTCGGCCGTCTGATGGCCGCCGTTTTTTGCTGGAAAGAAGATCGCTGGTCACCCTATCTCAGCCAAATGGGCTTATCCCTGGGACGTTTTATTTATTTGATGGACGCTTGGGAAGATGTGGAGGCGGATATAAAAAAAGACCGCTACAACCCCTTGAAAGCCCAGGCCGGACGTCCGGATTTTGATACCTGGATGGGCGAAATGCTGATGGTGATCCTTGGAGATTGCACCCAGGCTATGGAACAACTGCCCCTGGTACAGGATGTTGAGATCCTGCGAAAAATACTGTATGCCGGCGTGTGGAATCGCTACGCCCGTAAACTGAAACAGAAGAAAGAGAGAGGAAGCACCGATGCGTGACCCATATGAGGTTCTCGGCCTTTCCCCCGGCGCCAGTGACGAAGAGGTCAAAAAGGCTTATCGCACACTGGCTAAAAAATATCATCCCGACTTAAATCCCGGCGACAAAGTAGCCGAGGAAAAAATGAAGGAGATCAACGCAGCCTACGATCGCATTAAATCCGGTGATACCGGCGGCGGTTACAACAATTCCGGTGCAAATGGCGGCTATAATCCCTATGGCAGTACCGGTGGGTTCTATGGCTATAATCCCTTCACCGGTGCTTATACTTACGGCTACGGTTACGGTGGAGAAAGCCAGCAACAGCAGGAATCCAATGAAATGACGGCTGCCCGCAATTATATCCAGGCAGGACAGTATCAGCAGGCGCTGCATGTGTTAAGCACAATATCCATGGCAGACCGCACTGCCCGCTGGTATTATTACAGCGCCCTTGCCAATGTGGGGGTGGGCAACCGGATTCAGTCGTTAGAGCATGCCAGAATGGCCCATCAGATCGAACCCGATAACATTGAGTACGAAACTCTGCTGGAGCAGTTGGAAAACGGAGGCCGCGTCTATCGCCAGTACGGTCAAAGCTATGGCATGAGTGGCGGAAACCTCAGCAGCCTGTGCACCATGCTTTGCATCATGCGCTTCTGCTGCGGCTGTTGCTAAAAAATATCTGCCCGACGGCATATCCTGCCGCGCGGGCAATTTTTTTGCGATTTTATGTAAAGCGTGCTTGACATGACGGCAACATTGTGTTATTTTAAAAATGTAAAGCGAACTTTACAAGAAACGAGGTGCGATATGAAAAACCGAATCGAAGAAATCCGCAAGGAGAGGGGGATCCGGCAGGAGGAACTGGCACAGGTGCTGGGGGTTTCCCGCCAGACCATCAGTTCTTTGGAAACAGGCCGGTATAATCCCTCAATTTTTCTTGCGCATAAAATCGCGCAGCATTTTGGTATGACCATCGAAGAAGTATTCATCTTCGAAGAAGTGTGACAGGAGGTACGATCTATGAAAAAGAATCAACGACTGGTCGCCAGTGTAGTAGAAATTATTCTGGGCGCAGTTTTGACCGTTTGCGGCATTGTCGGACTGGTGGACAGTTATTGGAGCGGTATGGGCGGCGGCCTTTTGGCTGTGGGTGCGATACAGCTGGTTCGCCTGTTCCGTTATCGCAACAATGAGCAGTACCGTGAAGCGGTGGATGTGGCGGTTCGGGACGAGCGCAACAAGTATATCGCCATAAAGGCCTGGTCCTGGGCGGGTTATTTGTTTGTGCTGATTGCCGCTGTGGGCAGTATTGTGCTGCGGATCATGCATCAGAATGCGCTGAGCATTATGGCCAGCGGCGGTGTCTGTCTGGTGCTTGTCCTGTACTGGGGCTCCTGGCTGTTTCTGCGCAAAAAATATTAATGCCATATGAGAAAGTAAAAGCAGGATCTCTCTTGGGCTCCTGCTTTTTCCAATGAAAACCTTTTCTTTTGCCACTGCGTATGGTATGATGTTTCTGTAAATATCTTCTCGCAGGAGGCACCTATGTTCATTCGAAAAGCCACCCCCGCCGATCACAACGAAATTATGGAAATCTATGCCTATGCCCGCAAGTTCATGACCGAGCACGGCAATCCACGCCAATGGGCTGCAAAAAACTGGCCGCCGGCCGAACTGATCCTGCGGGACATCGAAGCGGGCAAGTGCCATCTGTGTATGGATGAGGACAAGATAGCCGCTGTTTTTTATTATGATGCAGGTAAGGATATCGACCCTACCTATCTGCGGATCGAAGGCGGCAGCTGGAAGGACGATTCTCCCTACGGCGTGGTACATCGTATTGCTGTGGCCGAGGGCTGTCGCGGCGCAGGCAGCTTCTGCATCAACTGGGCATTTCAGCAGTGCGGACATCTGCGTATCGATACCCACGGCGACAACACCGTGATGCAGAACACACTAAAAAAACTGGGGTTCGAAGAATGCGGTGTTATCTATGTCAAGCAAGACAATGATCCCCGCATTGCCTACGAAAAAAGTGGAAATATCTGATAAAAAGGAGGGTCTTTCCCTCCTTTTTTCTTACATGTGACAGGGTTTTCATTGCACCCACTGTGAAAGTATGGTATAATCATACGTTAGATAAGAAATACATTCCGTTTTGATATGTCCCAGGGGACTTCAACGGAGAAACAGGAGCCTGCTATGTATTATTCCATCAAAGGCACTGTGCTGCTGGCAGAGGCCAATATGGTCGTCATCGAGGCCGGCGGCGTGGGCTATCAGATTCATACATCCTATCCCTCTGCCCGGTCGGTACGTCCGGGCGAGGTCACCATGCTGTATACTTGCCTGCAAGTGCGGGAAGATGCCATGGATCTCTACGGCTTTACCACCAAGCAGGAGAAAGAATGTTTCCAGCTGCTGATCGCCATTTCCGGTGTGGGACCCAAGGCTGCTTTGGCTATCCTCAGCAGCGTCACCCCCGACCAGCTGGCGCTGGCTGTCATGGCGCAGGACGAAAAAGCACTGACCGTGGCACAAGGTGTGGGTAAAAAACTGGCGCAGCGTATTCTGCTGGAGCTGAAAGATAAGCTGGCCGGCGGCATGGAGGCGGTTTCCGGTACTGCCGCCACTGCTGCCGCGATCCCTGCAGCAGGCTCTGCGGTAGAGGATGCCATTGCCGCGCTGATGGTGCTGGGCTACCCCCGTGCGGTGGCGATGAATGCGCTGCAGGGTGTGGATGCAGCCGGCAAGACCACAGACGAATTGGTACGTGCCGCATTAAAGCGGCTCTTCTGAGAGGTGCATTATGGCGATTGAGTTTGGAAAAGATCTGATGGAAGAAGAGGAGCGCATTGTCTCCACCAGCACCATCAGTGCCGACGAGACCGAAAATGTTCTGCGCCCCCGATTCCTGCGGGATTATCAGGGGCAGGATAAAGTAAAGGAAAACTTAGAGGTCTTCATTCAGGCTGCCCGTCAGCGGGCCGAGCCTTTGGATCACGTGCTGCTGTATGGCCCGCCCGGTTTGGGAAAGACCACGCTGGCCGGTATCATTGCCAATGAAATGGGTGTGAACATTCGCATTACCTCCGGTCCTGCCATTGAAAAGGCGGGTGATCTGGCAGCGCTGCTGACCAATCTGAACGAAAACGACGTGCTGTTCATCGATGAGATCCATCGCTTGAACCGCAGTGTGGAAGAAGTGCTTTATCCCGCCATGGAGGATTTTGCACTGGATATCATCATTGGCAAGGGTCCTGCCGCCCGCAGTATCCGTCTGGATCTGCCCAAGTTTACCCTGATCGGAGCCACCACCCGTGCGGGACAGTTGTCCTCGCCCCTGCGCGACCGTTTCGGCGTGCAGCTGCGACTGGAAATGTATACGCCCGACCAGCTTTCCGGCATTGTTACCCGCTCTGCCGGCATTCTGGGCATCCCGGTGGAAGAAGATGGTGCCCGCGAGATCGCTCTGCGTTCCCGCGGCACGCCCCGTATCGCAAACCGTATCTTAAAGCGTGTCCGTGACTTTGCCCAGGTGAAGGGCAGCGGCATTATTGACCGGCCCATGGCAGATCTGGCATTGTCTGCACTGGAGATTGACCGCCTGGGTCTGGATAATACCGACCGCCGGATGCTGGAAAGCATTATCAACAAGTTTGGTGGCGGACCTGTGGGTCTTGAGACCCTGGCGGCCACCATTGGCGAGGAAAGCATCACGCTGGAGGATGTGTATGAGCCGTATCTCATGCAGATCGGATTTGTGAACCGCACCCCTCGGGGTCGTTGCGTCACCAAGGCAGCGTATGATCATCTGGGCATCCCCTTTGCGGGACAACTGGAACTGTAACCGGCGGGCGAAAGCTGCGCCATATATCCCCCGGGGAGGATTCCCGGAATACAGGAGGAACACAATATGGGAAAATATTTTGGAACTGACGGCATTCGCGGTGAAGCCAATACCGAATTGACGGCAGATCTGGCGTACCGCACAGGTTTTGCCCTCGGTTGCCAGTTGTACCGCGAGCTGCAGCGCAAGCCCCGCGTGCTTATTGGCAGGGATACCCGCATCTCCGGCACCATGCTGGAGGCGGCGCTTACCGCCGGACTTTGCGCTGCCGGCAGCGATGTCATCAGTCTGGGCGTTCTGCCTACCCCTGCTGTGGCGCGCGCCACAGTGACAGATCCGGCTGCCGATGCCGGCATTGTAATCTCGGCATCGCATAATCCTTACGAGCATAACGGCATTAAGATTTTCGGTGGCGACGGTTACAAACTCACCGATGATCAGGAAGCCGCCATTGAAGCTGCCATCGATGCACCGCCTGTCGATCAGGTCAAGACCTTTGGTGAGATCGGTCAGGTGTTGCCAAGTGCCAGTGACCCTGTGAAAGATTACTGCGATTTCGTGGTATCCACCGTTCCTGCCGGATTGCAGGGTGTGCGTGTTCTGGTGGACTGTGCAAATGGTGCAGCCTCCACTACCGCAAAGGCGATTTTTGTCCGTTTGGGCGCGCAAGCAGATTTTCTTTCTTGTGATCCCAACGGCGTGAATATTAACGTGGATTGCGGCAGCACGCATCTGCAGACTCTGCAGCAAGGGGTTGTAGCCGGCGGCTATAGTGTGGGTGTGGCCTTTGACGGCGATGCCGACCGATGCTTGGTGGTGGATGAAACAGGCGCAGTCATTGACGGCGATCATTTGATTGGCATTTTGGCTGCCGACATGAAGAAAAAAGGAACACTGAAGAAGGGTGCGGTGGGCACGATTCTCTCCAATTTGGGACTGCACAGTTACTTGAAGGCTCGAGGTATTGAGATTGCCACCTCCAATGTGGGTGACCGTTATGTACTGGAGAAAATGCGTGCAGAAGGACACAACATCGGCGGTGAACAGTCCGGTCATGTGATTCTTTCTGACTATGCCACTACCGGTGACGGCGAAATGACAGCCGTGCATTTCTTGCGGGTGCTGCTCTGCAGCGGGAAAAAAGCGTCTCAGCTGGCCGGTGAAATCGAGACCTTCCCCCAGTGCACCATCAATGTGAGTGTGCCAAACAAACTGAAGCATCAAGTGGCAGATATGGAGTGCGTCCATGCAATCCGCGCTAAAATCGCCGGTGTCTTTGGTGAGGATGGCCGCGTTATTATCCGCCCGTCCGGCACCGAGCCAAAGGTGCGTGTTATGGTAGAAGGTAAGCAGGCAGAGGCTGTGCAGGCTATGGCCAAAGAAGCTGCTGATGTCATTGCCAATGCGGTGAAAAATCTTTAAGAATAACAGTCTTTTGCAATTTTTTGCAAAAGACTGTTACTTTTTTGTAACGTTTTTTAACCGAAAGACTTGAAAATGAATCACTGAATCTGTAAAATAAAGGGCGTAAGTTTATTTTGTCCCTGAAAAGAGGAACGATCTATGCAAACGTGCAAACGCCTTGTGGCGATACTTTTAATCGTGATTTTGACGATGACGCTGTTCACCGGCTGTGGTGCAGAAAATGCTGCTCCCGATGATGATAATGATACCCAGCAGGGAGATGGTACCGGCAATAGCGGTAGCAGCGGCAACAGTGGCAGCAGCGGCAACAGTGGCAGCAACGGCAACAGTGGCAGCACCGGCAACAGTGGCAGCACTGGCAATAGCGGCAGCAGCGGCAACAGCGGCAGCAGCGGCAACAGTGGCAGCAGCGGCAACAGTGGCAGCAGCGGCAATAGCGGCAGCAGCGGCAACAGCGGCAGCACCGGCAACAGCGGCAGCACCGGCAACAGCGGAAACTCCGGCAACAGTGACAGTCCCACCATCGGTACTGACAGAGATCCTACCATGGTGGTTTACCCTAATGTGACGTTGCCCGACCCCGATGATGACATCACCGTAGTTTGCATCGATGCCGGCCACGGCTATGTGGACTCCGGTACCGTTTCGGGGTTGCCTAAGGGAATGACTGAACGCGATCTGGTGGATGCTTATGCCAAGGCACTGAAAGCGGAACTGGAAGATCGCAACGTGGTGGTGGTACTGCTGCGTAACAATGAAGTATATATCGACGCCGATCAGGTAGAAACTTTGGCCAAGCAGTACAAGGTAAACTATATGCCTGACAAACTGGTGCACGACCGCCGCTTTGCTGCCTATAACCGTAGTGTATATGCCAATGTTCTGCATATGCAGCGTCCCTTCGACTTGCTGATCTCCCTGCATGCAGATGCCTTTGTCGGAGATTCTTCTGTGGGAGGTACACGTGTATATTATTGCGGCGAAAATGATTATAGCAATCGTTCTGTAAAGCTGAGCAATAAACTTGCAGATGCAATCAAAACTGTGCTGCCTGATACCCGCGCCAAATCTTATGCGGATGATTGGGGCAGTGCCTATACCATTACCAAGCGTGTAAATATGCCCGCGGTATTGATTGAAATCGGCTTCTGTACCAACCCGAAGGACGTGCAGAATATGCTGGACGAAACCTGGCGCGACACCTTTGTCACAGCGATGGCAGACGGTGTGGAAAACTTCATGAAATAATAAACTGGAACAGGCAGCAGTTGTGCTATGCATAACGGCTGCCTGTTTGTTATGTGTGAAAATAAGCAAGAAGCTGCGAAGAAATCAAAGCTTATCCGTATAATTTTTTTGCTACCGCGGAATTTCACTTGAATTTTTTTTGAATCAGGGATACAATAAACGAAAGGGGTGACAATCATGGATCAAATCGATGTTAAAATTCTAAAATGTCTCCAGGCAGATGCCCGTGAGAACGCAAGCCTGATCAGTGAAAAGGTTGGTATGTCCGTATCTGCAGTCATCGAGCGTATTCGCAAGATGGAAAGCAACGGCCTGATCGAACGGCATACTACCATTATCAATAATTTGAAAGCCGGTAAAGATGTCAGTGCGGTGATGCAGGTCGAACTGGAACATCCCAAGTATTATGAAGATTTCCGCACCCAGGTGCAGAGTAATCCGGAGGTACTGGAATGTTACTATGTCACCGGAGAGTTTGACTTTTTGCTGAAAGTCGTCACCGACAATACCGAAAGTCTCGAGCGTTTACTGAATAATCTGAAGGCCATTCCCGGTGTTCAGCGCACGCTGACCAGCGTCATTATGTCTACTGCCAAGTTCGAGCCTTCCGTCAATCCGGATGAATTGCCCTTAAAGGAACGCAAATAACAGCTTTGTTTTGTGGAAAAATCATGAGAAACACTTTTTCTCCTTGACAATACCGATGGATTAGGACTATACTACTAATAATTGGATGTTGTTAAGTGACATGGGTTCTCATGTCCCGAAACGGATGGTAATATGGTGGAACAAGCAGGGCTGTACAGCGAAGACGAAATCGCGCGTAAATATTCCCGTTTGGTCTCCCGTGAGGTGCGGCAGTTGTTTCTGCGCAGCATCGGTGACGGAGATGATTTGTACCAAGAGGGAATGATGGGTCTGCTGAAGGCAATTCGCCAGTATGATCCTTTGCGCAATGACAATTTCGAAGCTTTTGCAACATTGTGCGTTCGCTCACGGTTGTATGATGCCGTGCGCAGTGATGCGTCCTTCATCCGACGGGAAGAACAAACCATTGAACATTTGATCCAGGCAGGTCATACGACTGACTCCGGTGCTGCCGATCCCGAAGCCTATGTGCTGGATGGTGAAAGCACCCACGAGATCCGCAATATCTTGGACGGTATTTTATCCTCCTTTGAATCTGCGGTACTGGAACCCTATCTGGAAGGGTACTCTGTCCAGGAAATCAGCCAGATGCTCTCAAAAGAGCCCAAGACCGTGCACAATGCTGTAGCGCGGATCCGAAAAAAACTGGCACCCTATGTTA
The DNA here is from genome assembly GCA_045636925.1 of Oscillospiraceae bacterium. Lineage (GTDB taxonomy): Bacteria > Bacillota > Clostridia > Oscillospirales > Butyricicoccaceae > JAZTYK01. Next base: position 26,861 of record JAZTYK010000006.1, on the reverse strand, counting down.
AGCGATAGCAGGTAATCCCTGTGCGCATAAATATCATTCACCGCATCGCGGAAAAAGAGAGGTAAAGACCATGTACAACGACAAGACTTTGGTATGCAAAGAGTGCGGCAACGAGTTCGTGTTCTCTGCTGGTGAGCAGGAGTTCTACGCAGAGCGCGGCTTCCAGAACGAGCCCCAGCGCTGCAAGGCATGCCGTGACAGCAGAAAGCAGGCTGCTCGTGGCCCCAGAGAGTTCTTCTCTGCTACTTGCGCTGCTTGCGGTAAGGAAGCTAAGGTTCCCTTCGAGCCCAAGACCGACCGCCCTGTTTACTGCAGCGAGTGCTTCGCTAAGATGCGCGAAGAACGCTAACCAATATTTTATATATTGAAACAGAAAAAGATACCGCCGTTTGGCGGTATCTTTTTGCATCAAAATCCAATGAGGGGGACACTATGCAAACACTGGATGCTTACTGTCGTCGAATCTTCGGTGAGAAAGTTTATAAACTCAGCCTGCAGGGGGGCATGACTTGTCCCAATCGTGACGGCACATTGGATACCCGTGGCTGCATCTTCTGTTCCGCCGGTGGTTCCGGCGAGTTCGCGCAAAGAAACTGCGGCTCTGTGACAGAACAAATACGGCAGGCCAAGACACAGGTGGCGGGAAAGTACAAGGGAAACAAGTTTATTGCCTATTTCCAAAACTTTACCAATACTTATGCCCCTGTCTCTAAACTGGAAACGCTGTTCACCGAAGCCCTTTCCCATGAAGCTGTGGTGGCTCTGTCGGTTGGTACGCGTCCTGACTGCCTGCCCCAGGAAACGGTAGCGTTGCTGGGCAGGCTGAACCAGATCAAGCCGGTGTGGGTGGAACTGGGACTTCAGACCATCCATCCGGAAACGGCAGCTTATATCCGCCGGGGGTATGACCTTGCCTGCTTTGACCGTGCGGTACAGCAGCTGACGCAGTGGGGAATTCATGTGGTCGTCCATGCGATTCTTTATCTCCCCGGTGAAACCCGGCAACAAATGCTGCAAACGGTAGATTATATCGCACGCAGCGGGGCACAGGGCATCAAGCTTCATTTGTTGCAGGTGCTGGAGGGTACCGATTTGGCACAGGATTGGCATGAAGGAAAAGTGCCGCTGCCCGATCTGGAGGAATATGCGCAAATGGTAGGGGAGTGCCTTGCGTTGCTGCCTGCGGGTATGGTGGTGCACCGCGTCACCGGCGACGGTCCCAAACGCTTGCTGCTGGCACCCCTTTGGTGCGGGGATAAAAAGCGGGTCATGAATCGCTTGCACAGAGAGATAGAAAAACATCAGGATCCACTCGATAAATCTTGACAGTTGTGATATAATACATGTTTGGAAGAGTTTTCTTTTGAACCTACCTGCCTATGGCAGAGAAAGAGTGATACACATGACAAAGATCGATATTTTCTCCGGTTTTTTGGGTGCCGGCAAGACCACCCTCATCAAAAAACTGATGGAAGAAGCTTACAAGGGCGAAAAGCTGGTGCTAATCGAAAACGAGTTCGGTGAGATCGGCATTGATGGCGGCTTCCTGCAGGAGGCCGGCGTAGAGATTACCGAAATGAACAGCGGCTGCATCTGCTGCAGCCTGGTGGGCGATTTCGCAAAAGCATTGCAGCAGGTGATGGACACCTATGCCCCTGACCGCATTCTTATCGAGCCCTCCGGTGTCGGAAAACTCAGCGATGTGATCGCTGCAGTACAGGGTCTGGAGATGGAAAACGTGGTTCTCAACGGTTTTACCACCGTGGCCGATGCCAATAAGTGCAAAATGTACATGAAGAACTTCGGTGAGTTCTACAACAATCAGGTAGAGCATGCCAGCACTATTGTCCTCAGCCGTACCCAGGGCATGAAGCAGGACAAGCTGGATGCCTGTGTAGCTCTGCTGCGTGAAAAGAATCCCAACGCCATCATCGTCACCACCCCTTGGAATCAGCTTACCGGTGCCCAACTGCTGGAAGCTATCGAGCGCAAAGATACATTGGCTGAGGCAATGGAGTCTCTGAAAGAGGAGCATAAGCATCACCACCATCATGAGCACGGTGAAGCGTGCTGCTGCGGCGGTCACCATGACCACGAGCATCACCATCATCATGAGCATGGTGAAGAGTGCTGCTGCGGCGGCCACCATGATCACGAACACCACCATCATGAGCACGGCGAAGCGTGCTCATGCGGCTGTGGTGGTCATCATGACCATCACCATCATCATGCAGATGAAGTGTTCAGTAGCTGGGGTAAGGAAACCAGCCATGTGTTCAATGAACAAGCTTTGCTGGCGGCACTGGAAGCTCTGGACGAAAACACCTGCGGTCAGGTGCTGCGCGCCAAGGGCATCGTAGCCGGCGAGGATGGCTGGCTGCACTTTGATTATGTGCCCGGCGAAGCACAGGTGCGCAAAGGCGCAGCCGGCATTATCGGTCGTCTGTGCGTCATCGGCGCCCAGCTGGACGAAGCCGCGCTGACTGCCCAGTTCGGCCTGTAAGGGGGCATGTCATGACAGATATTCCCGTATATCTTTTTACCGGATTTTTAGAGGCCGGTAAGACCAAGTTCATTCAAGAAACCCTGCAGGATCCCCGCTTTAATTCCGGCGAGCATACGCTGCTGCTTCTGTGTGAAGAAGGTGTGGAAGAGTACGATCCCGGCAAGTTTTCCGGCAAGCATGTGCATATTGCCGTCATCGAAAATGAAGAAGATCTCACCGAAGCGCATCTGGCAGAGCTGATCCGCAAGTACCCCGCCGACCGTGTGGTGGTGGAGTATAACGGTATGTGGATGCTGGACAGCCTCTACCAGAATATGCCCGAAAGCTGGGCGGTGTACCAAGAGATCATGCTGGCCGATGCCGGCACATTTCTGGGCTATAATGCCAATATGCGCCAACTGGTGGTAGACAAGCTGAAGACCTGCGAGTTGATTGCCTTCAACCGTTTCGAACCGGTGATGGACAAGATGGAGTACCATAAGATTGTCCGCGGTATCAGCCGCCGTGCCGAAATCGCCTATGAAACGGTAGACGGTGCAGTGTCTTATGATGACATTGAAGACCCGCTGCCTTTTGATCTGGATGCTTCGATTATTGAAATCGCAGATGATGCGTTTGCCCTTTGGTATCGGGATATTGCCGAAGAACTGGATAAATATCAAGGCAAAGTGATTCGCGTCAAAGGCCGTGCCGCCGTGGACAAGCGCCTGCCTAAGGGTTGCTTTATCTTTGGCCGTCACTTAATGACCTGCTGCGTGGATGACATCGAGTTTGTGGGCTTTGCCTGTAGCTGGGATGGAAAAAATCCGCCCCTCAAGGCCGGCGACTGGATCATGCTGGAAGCCAGGATCGATATCCGCAATCACCCTGCTTATGGCAAGCGCGGACCGGTGCTGGAGCCTCTGCGCATCGCCCGGGCGCAGCCTCCGGTGCAGGATGTTGCTACTTTCTATTAATGTATATACCAATGTGCCCCTTGCTTTTGCAAAAGCAAGGGGCAGCTTTTTTATGTAAAAAGGGGAGATGCACCGCATCTCCCCAAGTTGGTTACTGTCCGTCTCCGCAACATTTGTCAAAGGCCGGATTGCAGGCATAGAAGTTCCGGCAATCAAGCTGATCCTGCACATAGCGCAAAGCTTCGCCAAAGCGCTGATAGTGCACAACCTCCCGGGCGCGCAAAAACTTGATCACATCGCATACATCCGGGTCATCCACCAGGCGCAGAATATTGTCATAGGTTTTTCTTGCTTTTTGCTCTGCTGCCATATCTTCATGCAGATCGGCAATCACATCTCCGGTAGACTGGATGGTGGCAGCGCTCCAGGGTACACCGTTGGCATCTACAGGATAGATCCCGGTGGTGTGATCCACAAAATAAGGGGCAAACCCCTGTGCCTGCAGCTGTTCGGGTGAAAGATTCCGGGTCAGCTGATGTACCACCGAGGCAACGATTTCAAGGTGATTTAATTCCTCTGTGCCGATGTCCGTTAATAAATTGCCTACTCTGCGATAAGGCATGGCAAACCGTTGGGACAGATACCGCATCGACGCGCCCAGCTCTCCATCGGGACCCCCGTACTGGGTGATGATAATCTTTGCCGTCCGTGCGTCCGGTGTCCGGATGTTTACCGGGTACTGCAGTCGTTTCTCATACTCAAACATCAGTCACACACCTCCCAGGGGGCGGGGCTTTCGGCCCACTGCCAAAAATCATCTCGTTCTCCGCTGCTTTGCCGCAAGGGAGCAATTTCTGCTTCATAAGCGGCGACTGCTGCTTTGTACTGGCACAGCAGCGTCTGAAACATCTCAAGTCCCGCGGTGCAATCGGGATGCGTATCCAGATATAATACCAAATCATCCAGCGCAAATCCCAACTCAAATACCCGACGGGCACATTCGCTTCGGTTCATCAGCAGCAGCCTCCTCTCATAAAGGGCAGATCCAGCACAGGAAAGATAGTTCCCCGGCACAGAGCCTGTTCCGGTGTGTAGGTTTCGCCCCAGGTCTGCACAGGCACATAAGTCATCGCCAAAGGCAGCGGCTGCAAGGCTTCGGTATCCATGCGGCAGTTTTGCCAATTGTGAGGTGCGGCTGACTTAGGACACTGGTTTTGCATGCTTTGCATCCGGGAGCGAGTGTTTGTTCCGTAACGATTCAAAGGGCAACACTCCTTTCAAAGTAGCATATTCTATGCATAATGTTAGGAAGATGTTACATTGATCGCATCGATAAAGGACCTTTTACAAAAAGAAACTGATACAATAGACCCAAAAAATGTAAAAAACAAAACAATTTGTGCACATTGGACAAAAAACTGATGCTGAATTTGTCACTTTGACATATGAGTCGCGATTTACTTTTGGATAAACCTGTGATAAAATTGTAAATACCACCAGAACGGAAGCTGGTGGCAAATCGTTGTTCACTGAAACAACAAAAATACTATGAAAGAAGGAAAACACAATGAAGAAGTATCTCGCTCTTCTGCTGGCTGTCGCAATGCTGTGCATGGCAATGGCTGGTTGTGGCGGCGGCCAGACTGGCTCTGCCGACGGTACCGGCAAGTTCGGTCCCGACGGTCGTGAGATCGCTAAGGAGCAGGTCTACAAGGCCATTTACAGCTCCGAGGTTGACACCCTGAACTATCTGGTTACCGGTTCTACCGCTAACCTGGTTATCGGTGCCAACACCATCGATGCTCTGGTTGAGAACGACGCTTACGGCAGCATCGTTGCCTGCGGCGCAGAGGCTGTTCCCACCCCCGTGACCAATGCCGATGGCACCCAGACCTGGACCTTCAAGCTGAAGCAGGGCCAGTATTGGTATGACCATACCGGCGCTAAGAAGGACGAAGTCGTTGCTGAGGACTATGTTGCTGCTATGCACTATGTCTGCAACGCTGCAAACGATGCCTCCAACTTCTACCTGGTCCGTGGCATGCTGGTCAACGCTACCGAATACTACAACTACACCAGCGCTCTGGTAGCTGCTGTAGAAAAGGGCACTGAAGTGACCTCCGGCGATGCTAAGGACAGCTATGTGATCGATGCAAACGGCGTCCTGGAAAAGATCAACTACAACGACGATGGCACTATCACCTACACCGTGGTTGAAGAAGTCAAGGCTGATTCCGTGGGTATCAAGGCTGTCGATAAGTACACCGTTGAGTACACCCTGGAGAAGCCCTGCCCCTACTTCCTGACCGTTATGGGCTTCGGCACCTATTGGCCCGCCGCTAAGGCTATGCTGGAAGAGCACGGCCTGCAGTATGGTACCGACAACGAGAAGATGTGGTACAACGGTGCTTACATCCTGAGCACCTTCGAGTCCGGCTCCAAGCGTATCTACACCAAGAACGAGAACAACTGGGATGCTGACAACGTTCACATCGTCGAAATCAACCAGACCTGCGTGGACGATTCCTCCAACTCCCTGAACCTGTACCTGAACGGCGAGATCTCCGGTGTCAGCGTTACCTCTGACCAGCTGAAGGATCCCTCCATCAAGGATAAGGTCACTCCCACCCGTGTTACCGCTGATTACAGCTACTTCTACTGCCTGAACTTTGTTCCTCGTGTAGCAGAAGTTGGCCGTCAGCCCGGTATCACTCAGGCTGATGACGATGCATGGGCAACCTGCGTTGCCAACGAAAACTTCCGTAAGGCTATGTTCCATGCCATCAACCGCAAGGCTCTGTACTCCATCGGCTATCCCGACAACTACGAGCTGCTGATCAAGAACACCATCTCCCCCAGCGGCCAGTATGTCAACAACGGTAAGGACTACACCTCCTATGCCGGTCTGGCCAACATCGTCAACAAGGACAGCTATGATAAGGATGCCGCCAAGTCCTACATGGATAAGGCTGTTACCGCTCTGAAGGCTCAGAACGTTAAGTTCCCCATCAAGTGCGTCCTGTCCTACAACAGCTCTTCCGACAGCTGGAGTGAAGAGAGCGTTCTGCTGAAGCAGCAGCTGGAGACCCTGTTTGGCAAGGATGTCATCGAGGTCGTTCTGCAGGGCGTCGGTACCGACTTCCTGAACGCTTGCCGTCGTAACGGTAACTATCATCTCGAGAAGTGCAACTGGGGCGCTGACTACGCTGACCCCGAGACCTGGGCTGATCCCTTCACCACCAGCAACTCCTACAACTTCTCCAACAAGAGCACCAATCCCGCTGTTAAGGCCATCAGCGATCAGTACGAGGCTCTGGTAGCCGCTGCTCGTCAGAAGACTGGCGACATGGATGAGCGCTTCGAAGCTTTCGCTAAGGCTGAGGCTTACTACATCGAGAACGCTATGGTTATTCCTTATGGTATCACCGGTGGTTCTTATCAGATCACTCACATGAACACCTTCGAGGGTCAGTATGCCGGTTATGGCCAGGCCACCAACCGCTACAAGGGCCAGTGGCTCTATACCACTCCCATGACTCAGGAGCAGTTCGATCAGCAGCTGGCTGATTGGAATTCCAAGATGGGTCAGTAATTTTTACTGATTCTTCGCGAAGTTTCACTCAGAACTAAGCAAACGCAGGAAGTTATGCCCTGTGTATGACACGGGGCATAACTTCTTTTCATCGGTATTCGATTTGGGGGATAAAGAGATTCCCCATTATTATAAAGGGGTATTGCACATGCTTAAATATGCTTTGGAGCGAATCGGCCGCTCTTTGGTCACCATCGTGATCATTATTGCTGTCGTATTCTCCCTGCTCCGCTTAATGCCCATTGAAGGTTATTTCAGCAACTTTGATAAGTTGTCTCCGGAAGAAATCAACAATGGTCTGGAAAAGCTGGGTCTGAACGACCCGCTGCCCGTTCAGCTGCTGAACTTCTTTAAGCAGCTTTTTTCGGGAGATTTTGGTATTTCTTATAAATACCGTCGAAATGTGCCTATTACGGAGTTCATTGGTCCTATGGCCCAGACCTCCGCTAAGTTCGGTCTGCTCTCTATGGGTGTTAGTTTGCCCATCGGTATGGCTTTGGGTGCCATGATGGCCCGTAAAAAGAACGGCGTTTGGGACAGACTGGGTAATCTTTATATCGTGATCATTCAGGCCGTTCCCAATGCGGTGTATTTCCTGCTGATTCAAACTTATGGTACACTGATGCTGGGTTGTTCCATGCTGTATCGAGAGGGTCAGCCTTTGACCATGGTTATGCCTGTCATCTCCATGGCGTTGCCCTCCATTTCCAGCTACGCCATGTGGCTGCGTCGCTACATGGTGGACGAAACCAACAAGGATTATATCAAGCTGGCTCGTGCCAAGGGCGTTCCCAACACCACCATCTGGTTCCGCCATGTATTCCGCAACTCCGTGGTTCCCATGGTAAACCAGATCCCCGGCTCTTTGCTGCTGACCATCTCCGGCTCCATTTATGTTGAGTCCCTGTACGGCATCAACGGCCTGGGTGGTCTGCTGGTGCAGTCCATTAAGCTTCAGGATAACAGCCTGGTTCAGCTGCTGGTTCTGATCTTCTCCATTCTGGGTATCATCGGCCTGCTGCTGGGTGACCTGCTGATGGCAGCCGTTGACCCCCGCATCAGCTTTACCAAGAAGGGAGGATCCCGCTAATGAGCAAGTTTTCTGTTTCTGAGAAAAAGGCTGCAAGCCTGGAAGAAAGCCTGCTGGAAAATCTGCAGGTAGCTGTGGAGGATAAGGATCAGCTGAACGAAGAAGAAATCGCAGCTCTGGGCGAAGACCAGTTCGAGGTCGTTCCTTACGACGAGGAAGAAGCCGAGCGTACCGGTTATTCCAACTATTCCTATTGGGGTAGTACAGTTCGTATGTTCTTCAAGAACAAGACCGCTATGGCCATGCTGATCATTCTGGGTCTGATGCTGGCTTTCACCTACATTCAGCCCCTGCTGCCCAACCAGGCAGATCCTACCTGGTGTCATTTGGATGAAGAAGGCATGCCTATGGCAGACATCCAGCCTAATGGCCAGTTCTGGTTCGGCACCAACGGCATTGGCCAGGATATCTGGTCCAATATGTGGGAGGGTACCCGCAACTCTCTGTTCATCGGCTTTACCGTTGCCATCATCAATGCAGTGGTCGGTATCGCAGTTGGTATGATCTGGGGTTATGTCCGTCAGCTGGACTTTATTCTGACTGAGGCATACAATGTGCTAAGCAACATTCCCAGCACAATCATCCTGATTCTGGCTACCTACGTCATGTCTCCCAGCGTCACTTCGCTGATCATCGCTATGTGTGTTACCGGCTGGATGGGTATGGCTCGTTTCATCCGTAACCTGACCCTGATGATCCGTGACCGTGACTTTAACCTGGCATCTCGCTGCCTGGGCACTCCCACTTACCGTGTCATCATGAAGAACCTGCTGCCCCAGATGGTCTCTGTCATCATGCTGCGTTTGGCACTGGCAATTCCCGGTGCCATTGGCTCCGAGGCCTTCATGGCATACATCGGTCTGGGTCTGCCTCCCACGATCCCCTCTCTGGGCAGTCTGGCCAACGCAGGTCGAGCTTACATGATGCTGCCCTCCATGCGTTACCAGCTGATCATTCCTTGCATCTTCTTGAGTGTTATTACCATCTGCTTCTACATCGTTGGTAACGCCTTCGCAGATGCATCCGATCCTCGAAATCACGTATAAGGAGGTAACGACACATGGAAAACAAAGAAGTCATTCTGTCTGTCAAAGACTTGCATGTAAAGTTTAGCCTCCGCGGCAAGGTGCTGCACGCTCTGCGCGGCATCTCCATGGACCTGTACAAGGGCGAGAGCCTGGCCATCGTTGGTGAGTCCGGCTCCGGTAAGTCCGTATTCGTTAAGAACTTCATCGGCCTGCTGGATAAGAACGGCTGGGTCGACCAGGGCGAGATCATGTACAATGGCATGGATCTGGCTCAGTTCAAGACCGATAAGGATTGGCTGCAGATCCGCGGCAAGGAAATTGCTCTGGTTATGCAGGATCCCATGACCTCTCTGAACCCCCTGAAGACCATTGGCTGGCAGATCGAGGAATCTCTGAAGCTGCACCAGGGCCTGCAGGGCGAAGAGGCCAAGAAGCGCGCCATCGAGATCATCGACGACGTTGGTATCCCTGATCCCGAGCGCCGCTACACCCAGTATCCCCACGAGTTCTCCGGCGGTATGCGTCAGCGTGTTGTTATCGCTATCGCTATGGCTTGTAACCCCAAGATTCTGATCTGCGACGAGCCCACCACTGCTCTGGACGTTACCATCCAGGCACAGATCCTGGGCCTGATCAAGGACCTGAAGAATCGCTACGATATGACCACCATCTACATCACCCACGACCTGGGCGTTGTTGCAAACGTGGCCGACCGTATTGCAGTTATGTATGCCGGTGACATCGTTGAGATCGGTACCTGTGAAGAAGTGTTCTACGATCCCAAGCATCCCTACACTTGGGCTCTGCTGTCCTCTCTGCCCCAGCTGGGCATCAAGGGCGAGGATCTGTACGCCATCAAGGGTACTCCTCCCAACCTGTTCCATCCCCTGCGCGGCGATGCTTTCGCAGCTCGTAATCCTCAGGCACTGAAGATCGACTTCCTGCATCGTCCTCCTTACTTCGAAGTGAGCCCCACCCATAAGGCTCGCACCTGGCTGCTGGATCCCAGAGCTCCCAAAATCGAGCCCCCCGCTGCCATCAAGAACATCCGTAACATCCGGAGAGGAGGTCAGGCTTAATGGCTAAGCAGTTAGGCGAGGTTATCCTCAGCGTAAAGGATCTGGAGGTTACTTTTGGTAGCCGCCGCAAAAAGTTTGTCGCTGTTAAGGGCGTCAGCTTTGACATCTACAAGGGTGAGACCTTCGGTCTGGTAGGTGAATCCGGTTCCGGTAAGACCACCATCGGCCGTGCCATCATCCGTATCAACCCCACCTCTGCTGGTGAGGTTATCTTCAAGGGTCAGAAGATCAACGGCAAAATCAGCCGTGCACTGGATAAGCAGGTTACCCAGCAGATCCAGATGATCTTCCAGGATCCCATGGCCTCTCTGAACGAACGTGCCAAGGTTGACTACATTGTCTCCGAAGGTCTGATCAACGTTAAGAAGGGCATTTCTCGTCAGGAGCGCACCGATAAGGTGTCTACCGCTCTGAGCGAGGTAGGTCTGCTGCCCGAGTTTGCTAGCCGCTTCCCCCACGAGTTTTCCGGTGGTCAGCGTCAGCGTATCGGTATCGCACGTAGCCTGATTATGGAGCCTGAGTTCATTATCGCTGACGAACCCATCTCCGCTCTGGACGTTTCCATTCGTGCTCAGGTTCTGAACCTGATGAGCCGCCTGCAGAAGGAACGTGGCTTGACTTATCTGTTCATTGCTCACGACCTGTCTGTCATGCGTTTCATCTGTGATCGTATCGCAGTTATCCATAAGGGTGTTATCGTAGAACTGGCTGAGACCGAGAAGTTGTTTGCACATCCTCTGCATCCCTACACTCGTGCTCTGCTGTCTGCAATTCCCATGCCCGATCCCGATTCTGAGAAGAAGAAGGTTCTGGAAGTCTACGATCCCTCTTGCCATCACTATGAAACTGATAAGCCTCAGTGGGTGGAAATCGAGGAAGGTCACTTCATCATGGCAAACCAGGAAGAACTGGCCGCTTACAAGAAGCAGCTGGAAGCCTGATTTTGATCCAACACAAAAAGCTCTGTCCTTCGGGACAGAGCTTTTTATACCTTATAACAAAAAAGAGTGGCCGTATGGCCACTCAACATTTTTATTCTACCATAAAATTTAGCGTAGTGTCAATGCTTTTGAAGCTGCCGCCGAAGATTTCTCCCTATTGCACAAAAATGTTATTGTGATTTCATACAGTTTTCCTAATTGAAAATCAAATAAAACTGTGCTATATTATAGATAACTAGAAAGGGTGAATCCAATGTACAGGTAAAAGACCTGAGACTCGATGGTTGCAAGTAAATAAGAGTCAAACGCGATGACTTCCCTGGAGAGATCAAACAACATGATGAGCGTCCCGCAGAAGGGAAAAGACAAAGCAGTAGAAGAACGTGTGAAGGTTTTGGTTTCAAGAGTGAAAAGAAGTTCTCGTGAATCTGTGAAAGAGAGGTTAAAAGATGTTAGATAACAAGAATTCTCAGAAATGACCCTTGACGATGTAGGTGAAAGATGCATTCGTCAAGGGTCATTTCTATTTTGTTTCAAAGTTTTGGACAGCGCTGTGAGGCGCTTTTTTTATTGCTTTAAAATCAGATACCAAAAACTGTAACAACTTGTTTTTCGGTACAACAATCCGGATGATATTGCCAGCGACGGATATGTCCCTCGGTAATGCGATAATCTTTTGTGGTGATGATGTGGGGCATTGTCAGTTCCTGCCGACCCAATACCACCAACTTAATTTTCATCCGTTCTGGAATAATTGCTTTGATATAAACTGTCACAGAATCACCTACTTGCAGATCATCACGTCGTTCGGCAAGACCGGACAAGTTTGGCCGAAGTTCTATGAAAGCACCATAAGGCTCGATGCGCCGTACGATTCCCTGCACGGTCATGCCGGGCGTGAAAGCAGATACGTTTTCCTCCCATGTGCCTAACAGTTCCTTGTGGCTTAGAAGAATTCGATTCGGAAGAATATCTTTTACTACGGCATATAGATTCTGCCCAACCTGCACACGCTCTGCCGGGTGCGGGATCCTGGAAACGGTCAGATTCTCAACGCCGATCATAGAAATCAAACCACAGCCGATGTCGACAAAAACACCAAAAGGTTCCAAATGCGTGCTCCGAACGGGGATTACATCACCGGGCTGTAAATTCGATACGTAATCTCGCACGGTAAGCAGCTGTGCATTTCGTCGGGAAAGCAGATAGATTCCATTTTCTTTGCCCATAACCTGAAATGAAATCATCTTTCCAACACGTGACAGAACTGCAATTTCTCTTGTAGTCCCTTCTGCAATACCGCAGGCTGTTTCATTCCGTGCAATAAACCCTTTATGATATCCCAAGTCCACATGTAGGTTCAGATGCTCATCACAGAGAATTGCACGCCCATTCAAAATTGCACCCATCTTTTGGGCTTGCTCCAGTTGATATGTCGTATATCTGGGTTGTGTTGCCGGAGAGATCCAGCCTTCGGGCAGATAATGATAGCGTTCCACAGTTTTTTGCTCCTCTCTTTTTCTCGTTAGTGCCTCCTTTCATCTATATGTGTGTACGCAACCGGATGTTCTTGTATTTTTATAAAAATATGGTACAATTAGCATAGAATTCTTGTGAAAAGGAGGCGTACCATGGATGTGCGAGTGGGAGATATCCTGACCATGAAAAAGCCCCATCCCTGTGGTGAGCGGCGATTCTCGGTGTTGCGTGTAGGGTTGGATTTCAAACTGCGTTGTTTGGGCTGCGGCAGAGAGTTTATGACTACCAGAGTCAAAGCAGAAAAGGCAATTAAATCCATGGAGCATCCATCAGATATGGAGCAAGGTTAAGGAGGAAGACTCATGTTGGTAAACGGAAAGCAAATGCACATTGCAATTGGCCCCGGCGATGTAGGCCGTTATGTGATTTTGCCCGGAGATCCGGGACGGTGCGAAAAAATTGCCCAATACTTTGATAATCCCCAATTTGTATCCAGCAACCGTGAGTTTACCATTTATACCGGCACTTTGCTGGGAGAAAAGGTCAGTGTCTGCTCCACCGGCATCGGCGGTCCCAGTACAGCAATTGCGGTAGAAGAGCTCATTGAATGCGGTGCAGATACGTTTATTCGACTTGGAACCTGCGGTGGCATTAAACTGGATGTACAGGGCGGCGATGTGATCATCGCAACCGGTGCTGTACGGCAAGATGGCACCAGTATGGAATATATGCCGGCACATTTTCCGGCTGTTGCAAATCTGGATGTTGCCTGTGCGTTACGGGATGCAGCTAAAATGAAAGGCCTGCCCCATCACTGTGGCATCGTGCAGGCAAAGGATGCATTTTATGGGCAACATGCGCCGGATAATATGCCCACAGGTCCATATCTTCATTACCAGTGGGATTGCTGGAAAAAAGGCAATGTGCTGGCCAGTGAAATGGAAAGCAGCACACTGTTTGTAGTAGCGTCCGTCCGTGATGTCCGTGCAGGTGCACTGTTCCACGCAATTTGGAACCAAGAACGGGGATACGCCGGCTTGCCAAATCCCAGTGTGCATGATATGACACCGACTTTGTTAACTGCGATTGAAGGACTTAAACTTTTGATCCGGCGTGATCGCGAGGTCAAGGGCTAAAAACTGATCATAATAATACAAATCCCGATGATGATTTTGCGAAAGCAGATCATCAAACAAAAGGAAATGATGCTGATATGGAAAAAATAAAGTTTGGTTGTGACTATCTGGAGGGTGCTCATCCCCGTATTCTGCAGAAATTGATTGAAACCAATATGGAACAGCATGAGGGCTACAGCGAGGACACTCACTGTGATGCTGCCCGTGCCTATATTCTGCAGCGCTGCAAAAAGGATGGCGCTCAGGTGCACTTTTTTGTAGGCGGCACCCAAACCAATATGACGGTGATTGCTTCCGTACTGCGTCCCCATCAGGGTGTGATCTCTGCGCATACTGGTCATGTGAATGTGCATGAGACCGGTGCGATTGAAGCCCAGGGGCACAAAGTGCTGGCCCTGCAATCTCCCGATGGCAAGCTTACCGGTGATCAAGTGCGTACCTGTGTGTGGGGTCACCGCGAAGATGAAAACTTTGAGCACATGGTGCAGCCCGGTATGGTGTATGTATCCAATCCTACCGAAAACGGCACCATGTATACCAAAGCAGAGCTGCAGGATCTGCGTGCTGCCTGCGATGAGTGCGGCATTCCTCTGTATCTGGACGGTGCCAGAATGGGCTATGCCCTGTGTGCCCCTGGGAATGATTTGTTCATGGAAGATTATGCCGAACTGTGCGACCTGTTTTATATTGGCGGTACCAAGTGCGGCATGCTGATGGGTGAAGCGCTGGTGATTTGCAATCCCGCTTTGCAAAAGGATTTCCGTTACCTCATCAAGCAAAAGGGCGGTATGCTGGCTAAGGGCAGACTGCTGGGTATCCAGTTTGAAGAGATGTTCAGAGATGGTTTGTATGAAGAAGCCTGCGGCCACGGCATTCAGATGGCATTGAAGCTGAAGAAGGGATTTGAAGAAAAGGGCTATGATTTCCTCTTCGAATCCAACTCCAATCAGCAGTTCCCCATTCTGACTGAGGAAAAGCGCGCCGAGCTGGCGAAAAAATATGACTTTGCCTTCTGGGAACGAGTGGACGAAAACCGCGCCGGTGTTCGTTTCTGCACCAGTTGGGCCACCCGGGAAAGTGCCGTAGATGCGCTGCTGGCAGATCTGTAAGAAAAGGAGATATAACCATGTATCAGTTTTGTGTAGAACAGGCCGCCAAGGATTGTGTTCAGTGGATTCGAGATTTTTTTGAGGAGAACGGCAAGGATTGCAATGCGGTTGTCGGTATTTCCGGTGGTAAGGACAGTAGTGTCGTGGCCGCTCTGTGCGTGGAAGCTTTGGGTAAGGACCGTGTCATCGGTGTACTGATGCCCAAAGGTGAGCAGTTTGATATTGATTATTCCAAGGATTTGGTAGAGCACCTGGACATCCGCAGCATCACCGTCAATGTGGGTGAAGCTGTCGAAGCACTGACTCGTTCCATTGAGGTAAGCCAGCCTCTGTCCCGTCAGGCTCAGGTGAATCTGCCGCCCAGAATCCGTATGGCAACGTTGTATGCCGTGGCACAGTGTAACAACGGCCGCGTGGCCAACACCTGCAACCTGTCTGAAGACTGGGTAGGTTACTCCACTCGCTACGGCGATGCCGCCGGTGATTTCAGTCCCATGAGCAACTTTACAGTGCAAGAGGTCAAGGCCATTGGCCGCTATTTGGGCCTGCCCGAGAAGTTTGTAGAAAAGCCCCCCATTGATGGTCTGTGCGGCAAGACCGATGAGGATAATTTGGGCTTTACCTATGCCGTGCTGGATGCTTATATCCGCGAAGGTATCGAGCCCCCTGCAGAGACCAAGGCCCGTATTGATCGTCTGCACAAGATGAATCTGTTCAAGCTGAGCTTCATGCCCATCTTTCATTTTGACCCCTGCAAAGAGTAATGCAGAAAGATCACGGGCACAGGGAGATCTGTGCCCGTGATTTTTTGTTCCATAGGAAAGGGGGATGAGCATGAAAATTCTATATCAGGATTCCCATATGGTGGTGTGTATCAAGCCGGCAGGTTTGCTGTCGCAGGCCGACAGTCAGGGGGGTGAAAGCGCTGTCTCCCGACTGGAGGCAGCGTTTGGTAGGATCTTTCCGGTACATCGGCTGGATAAAGAGACCGGTGGCGTGATGGTGTTTGCCCGAACCCAGGCATCAGCTGCCGCATTATCCAAAGTGGTGCAGGAGAACAAGCTGCAGAAAGAATACCTGGCTTTGCTGCCGGATATGCCGGAAGCAAGCGAGGGAGAACTGGAAGATATCCTGTTCCACGACCGCATGAAAAACCGAACTTATGTGGTAGATCGCTTGCGAAAAGGCGCAAAACCCGCTAAACTGGCATATCAAGTGCTGGACCAGCGTGAAGAGACGGCGCTGGTGCGGGTAAGACTGTTCACCGGACGTACCCATCAAATTCGGGTGCAGTTTGCTTCCCGCAAGTTGCCGTTGTTGGGTGATCGCAAGTATGGAAGCCGTGAAAAAACGCCTATGGCGTTGTGGGCTTGGAAACTGACGCTGCCACACCCAAAGACTGGGGAAGAGATGACGTTTGCAGCCCTGCCGGATTTGGGAGAAACCCCGTGGCATGGATTTACTGCCTGGCCAAATGTATAAAAATGCCGCGAAGGAAGAAACTTCCTTCGCGGCGTTGTTATTTCCGCTCAGCGAATCTGCCAGTCAATTTCCGGCAGGCCGCATTGACGTAAAAACGCATTGGTTTTTGAAAAATGTTTGCAACCGAAGAATCCCTGGAAAGCAGAAAGGGGACTGGGGTGTGGCGCACACAACACCAGATGCAGGGGATTGGTGATCAGCGGTACCTTTGCCCGGGCATTGGCGCCCCACAGCAAAAAGACGACCGGTTTTTCCCGCAGATTCAGGTGACGGATGATACTGTCGGTGAGTACTTCCCAACCCTTGCCTCTGTGGGAATTGGCCTGTCCGGCCCGCACGGTCAGCGCGGTGTTCAACAGCAGCACGCCTTGCTTGGCCCAATCAACCAGATATCCGTGGTTGGGGATGGTGCAGCCCAGATCTTCGGCCAGCTCTTTATAAATATTTTTCAGCGAAGGCGGCACCGGAACGCCCGGGCGCACGGAAAAAGCCAGACCATGTGCCTGATCAGGGCCATGGTAGGGATCCTGTCCCAAAATCACCACATTGGCATTTTCATAAGGAGTCAGGCGCAAGGCCTGAAAAATATCATGCATGGGAGGATAGATAGTTTGGGAGCTGTATTCGGTCTTTAAAAACTCACGCAGCTGCAAATAGGATTCACTTTGAAACTCTTGCGCCAAAACTTCATCCCAGCTGTTGCCTAAATGTACCATACGATGCCTTCTTTCTCAAAAGAGCTTTGTCTTGATCTTACCACAATCTGAATAAAATGGAAAGAAAACCGTAGCAATTTTTTAGGATGTCTGTTATAATCATGACAGAAACATGTATCTGCAATTATATCCGGAATGGAGGACATAAATATGGCATTTTTTGAAAAATTGAGCGCAATGGCAAAGGCAGCATCGGAGAAAGCAAGCGTGCTGGTAAAGGATGCCGCCGGAAAGGCCAGTGAACTGGCGAAAACTGCAGCTGATAAGGCCAATACTGCCATTGAAATCGGCAAACTGAACGGCCAGATCCGCAATGAGAAGGATGGCATTGCTATGGCAAAAAGCCAGATTGGTCACTTGATTTGGGAGCGCTATTCTGCCGGAGATACGCTGGATCCGGCTCTGCAGGAACTGTGCGAGAAAATTGTGGCTTCCCTCAAAAATATTGATGCACTGAATGCACAGATTGAAGAGCTGAAGACGCAGGAAGAAGAAACCGTGGTAGAAAGCACGTGTGAAGTTGCGGTAGAAACTGCCGATATTATGGAAGAAGCGAAGGAAGAAGTTGCCGATTTCGTGGGAGAAGTGAAGGAAGAAGCTGCTGAAGTGGCGGAAGAAATCAAGGAAACAGCCGAAGAAATCGCAGAAAAAATCAAAGAAGAATTGACCCAGGAGTAAGCTGAAAGTAACTTCCCGCAGGAGCAACCCTTCTGCGGGGTTTTCTTATCGCGAGAATAGAAATAGAGAGGAATGCGAATATGATTACACTACTTGCAAAATGGTGGGTGCCTCAGGATCAAGAGGCAACTGCGCCCGCTGTGCGGCAGGCATATGGAACTTTATGCGGGGTTGTCGGTATTTTTTTGAACCTGCTGTTGTTTGCGGGCAAGTTTTTTGCCGGAATCATCAGCGGATCGGTAGCGATTACAGCCGATGCCTTTAATAACCTGGCGGACAGCGGCAGCAGCGTAGTGACATTGCTTGGCTTTAAATTGGCAAATATGAAACCCGATCCGGAGCACCCCTTTGGCCATGGACGAATGGAATATCTTTCGGGTCTGGTGGTGTCGGCACTGATCCTCCTGATGGGCTTTGAACTGGGCAAAACATCGCTGGAAAAGATTTTGCATCCCCAAGCGGTAGAGTTCAGTTGGCTTACTGCCGGAATTCTGATTGCGTCTGTCGCGGTAAAACTGTACATGTCGCTGTATAACAGACGCATCGGAAAGAAGATCAATTCCACTGCGATGATGGCAACTGCCGCTGACTGCCTCAGTGATTCCATGTCCACTTCCGCTGTGCTGGTGGCTACTTTTGTGGGGTATTTCTTCCAGTGGAAGATCGATGGATGGGTTGGTATCTTGGTGGCGGCGCTGATCCTTTGGGCTGGATATAATGCGGCAAAAGATACCATCAGTCCCTTGATGGGGCAGGCTCCCGATGCAGAACTGGTGCAACAGATCGAAGAAACCGTGATGAGCTTTGCGCCCATCCACGGCATTCATGACTTGATCGTACATGATTACGGGCCGGGTCGCATGATGATTACCTTGCATGCCGAGGTTCCCAGTGCGGGAAATCTGTTGGATATGCACGATGCCATTGATTTGGCCGAACGGGCCCTGCAAGAGAAATTCCTCTGCCATGCAACCATTCATCTGGATCCTGTGGCAGTTGATGACGCGCGCACACAAGAATTGCGGAAAAAAGTTGCGGAACTGGTAAAAACAGTTGATGATAAGTTTACCATTCATGACTTCCGCATGGTAGAGGGTCCCAGTCATATCAATCTGATTTTTGATGTAGTAGTGTCTCATTCTTATCAGGGCACACTGCAACAGGTTGAACATGCGGTAGCCGAACTGGTGCGGCAGATGGACGGCGAGTACTTTGCCGTGGTGACTGCCGAGCACTCTTATGTATAAATTACAGAAAAAAACACCCTTGCGAGGGTGTTTTTTCTATTCACCTCGGAGCTGCCGGTATTTTTCCCGCGTAGCAGCGCCGCCCCGAATATGTCGCTGATTTTTGTTGAGTTCCAACACCTGATGTACTTGGGTGTGTAAACTGCGGTTTACTTGCAGCAGGCGGGAGGTAACATCTTTATGTACCGTAGATTTGCTGACGCCAAACTTCTTTGCCGCAGCACGCACGGTAGCACCGGTTTCAACGATATACCGGGCGATCTCGATGCAGCGGTCTTCGCCTTGATGATTCACCGGAAAACACCTCCAAAGCTCTTTCACTGGTTCATTATATGTGAAGGGGCTGGGAGCTATGTCACAAAAAACTGTGGCTATTTTGAGGGGAGTTTGATACAATAGAGAAAAAGGAGGGGTACCATGGGCAAAATTAAAGTTTGGACTAGACAGCACCGCAGTGTCCTGGAGACCCTGAGGCAGGATGGCCGGTATCGGGCGAAAAAGGATTTTATTCGCATGGATCTGCAGGAACACGCGGATTTGGTGCTGGAGACCTATGATTGGCTGGTGAAAAATTGTCCGGATGCGGCAAATCGTCCGGCAGATGTAGAATATCCAGTGTGGGTATCCTTTCGGCAGGATGCTACCATGTTGCCTGATGCAAACACCGTGATTCTGGAGCTGGAATTGGAAGAAGCCTGGATCACCCGTGTGAATATCGCAAAATGGGGCGCCATTCTTAATTATTCGTATATTCCCGCAGACGAAGCAGATCGAAAGCGGCATCAAAAGTTGCTGCGAGACTATGGTGTCAATGATGCAAAAGCATTTATGACACAGTTTTATCCGGAAATCAAACGGGAAATCCTGGATAGCTGGAAACGGCTGTTTGATGACCAGGTTCAGCTGGGAAATGATCTGTGTTACGGAACGATTTGGGAGGTGAGGCAGCAGTGGATCACGGCAATACAGAGCTAACTCTTTATGCGGCGCAGGCCGCACCGGTTTTGGAGGCATTGCGACGGGATGGTGTGTGCTATTCCAAGGCTGCATATGTGCAAAAGAAATACGGAGAAAGCGCGCCCGTTTTTTTGACAGCCTACAATTGGTTTGTAGAGCAACTGCCACAGTTTGTTCCCAAGCCGGCGGAGGCGGAGTTCCCCTATTGGGCATTCCGCGAGCTGTATAGCTTGGACCAAGCCGGTACTGCTGGGGTGTTGAAGCTGCAAGTGCCTGCAGACAAAGTGGTATTGTTTGATGTTCAGGATTGGACAAAAATCATGCGGCTGCGATACATCGGGGTGGATGCGGCCGATGAGCGCCGCTTCGCCAAGGAGCTTTCTGCCCGGGGTCTGCGCTGGGAGCAGGTGATGATGACGGAATTTTATCCCGACCTAAAACGGCAGATTCTGGACAGTTGGCAACGGCTTTTTCGCCATCATGAAGCACTCTTGCGTGGAGAAGATGTACCTGTGGAACGGGTGCAAGCGGGGCTGTGGGAACTGCGCCGGGAATGGGTGCAGTCTGAAGAAACACCATAAAGAAAGCCGCCGAAGCAGGACGCTTCGGCGACTTTGTGTATCAGATGGGTTATTCCATGCCAAGGGTTTTGCGGTAGGCGGCTTCGTCGTCTACCTGCCCCACGGCAGAGAAGCTGGCCTGGGAAAAGTCCAACAGGCGGCAGGCCAGAGTCTGCACATCCGCTTTGGTGACGGCATCCACGCCGGCGGTGAGTTCATCTTCGGACACATGGCGGCCGTAGGTCATCTCGTTGCGAGCCATGGCATTCATCCGGGAGATGGTGCTTTCCATACCCATCAGTAGCCCGGTCTTCAGCTGCTCTTTGGAGCGCTGCAGTTCGGCATCAGAAATGCCTTCTTCACACAGCCGCAGAAGCTCCTCACGGATCAGGCGCAGTGCCTGATGTTCGGTCTCTTTGCCCAGTGCAACATAAACACCAAGCACACCTACGTCTGCATAGAGGGAGCTGAAGCTGTAAATGGTATAGCAAAGACCGCTTTGTTCGCGAACCCGCTGGAACAGGCGGGAGGACATGCCGGCGCCCAGTACATTGTTCAGCACCTGCAGGGTAAAGCGGTCATTATTGCCCAAAGGCAAACCGGGGAAGAGGACGATCAGATGATTCTGTTCAATATCTTTTTTCTTCAGCACAAAGGCGGGCTGATAGACAGCGTTATTCTTCTGCAGGCGGTCGCCGGGTTCCATCTCGCCGAAAATCTTGCAGATGGCATCCAGGTCTTCCTGAGAAAAACTGCCGCACAGGCTGATGATGGTATTCTTGCCGCTGTACTTTTCATGGCAGTAGTCGGCGATGTCAGCATTGGTCATCGCTTTCAGTGTTTCTTTATAACCCAGAATGGGACGTGCAAGGGCAGAATCGGGAAAGACCTGCTGCATCAGCTGCTCGCTGACCAGATCTTCGGGTGTATCTTCATACATGCCGATTTCCTCGATGATGACACCTCGTTCCAAATCTACGTCTTCTTTGGCAAAACGGGAACGCAGATACATATCACTTAGAAGCTCAGCCAAATGCTGCACATGGGTATCCAAGGTGCGACCATAGAAACAAGTGTGCTCTTTGGTGGTAAAGGCATTTACCTGACCACCCATGGCATCAAACTCTTCGGCCAGCTGCGCAGCAGAATAAGTTTCGGTGCCCTTGAACAGCATATGTTCAATAAAGTGCGAGATGCCGCACAGGTTTTCGGGCTCGTGGCGGCTTCCGCTTTCTACCCAAACACCCATGGCGCAAGAACGGATGTGATCCAGCTTTTGGTGCAGAATACGTACCCCGTTGGGTAATGTCAGTTTTTCTACCATATGAAAAGCTCCTTTCAGGAGTTTTAGTAAAAATGGGGCAGCAGATGCTGCCCCATTTATTGTTGGTTGGGTTTTGGAAATTATTCGCTCTTCTGAGCCATTTCCTTCAGAGCCTGCTTGCGGGACAGGTTGATGCGGCCCTTCTCGTCGATCTCGACGACCTTGCACCAGGTCTCGTCGCCCAGGTTCAGAACATCTTCTACCTTTTCCACAAAGCGGTTGTCCAGGTGGTTGATGCGGATCAGACCTTCCTTGCCGGGAGCGATCTCTACGAAAGCACCGAAGTTCATGATGCGGGTAACCTTGCCGTAGAACAGATCGCCAACTTCGGGATCCTTGGCAATGGCCTCGATCATCTGACGAGCCTTCTCGCCGTCGGCAGCATTGACAGCTGCGATGCAGACAGAGCCGTCGTCCTCAATGTCGATCTTGGTGTTGGTCTCGGCGGTGATCTTCTGGATCACGCTGCCGCCCTTACCGATGACCTCGCGGATCTTATCGGGATGGATGGAGAACTTGATCATCTTGGGGGCATAGGGGCTAACATCAGCACGGGGAGCGGGGATGGCCTTCAGCATGATCTCGTTCAGGATGCCCATACGAGCGACACGGGTCTTCTCGAAAGCTTCCTCGATGATCTGATAGGTCAGACCGTCGTTCTTAATGTCAACCTGGATTGCGGTAATGCCCTTCTCGGTACCGCCAACCTTAAAGTCCATGTCGCCGAAGAAGTCTTCGATGCCCTGGATATCGGTAAAGGTGATGTGGCGGTCACCCTCGGTCACCAGACCGCAGGAGATACCGGCAACGGGAGCCTTGATGGGTACACCGGCATCCATCAGGGCCAGAGTGGAGCCGCAGATGGCGCCCTGAGAGGTGCTGCCGTTGGAGGACAGAACTTCGCTGACCAGACGCAGAGCGTAGGGGAACTCTTCCACGGAGGGCAGAACGGGAACCAGAGCCTTCTCAGCCAGAGCACCGTGGCCGATTTCGCGGCGGCCGGGGCTACGGGCGGGACGGGCTTCGCCTACAGAGTAGGAGGGGAAGTTGTAGTGGTGCATATAGCGCTTTTCGGTCTCTTCCCAAGTGGTGTCCAGCTCCTGCGCATCGCGCAGGGTGCCCAGGGTGCAGATGGTCAGAACCTGAGTCTGGCCACGGGTAAACAGACCGGAACCGTGTACACGGGGGATCACGCCGACTTCGGAAGCCAGAGGACGCACATCGGTCAGGCTGCGGCCGTCAACGCGGCGGCCTTCGTCCAGAATCAGACGGCGGACTACAAACTTCTGCAGCTTGTACATGCACTCGGCCAGCTCGGCCTTGCTGTCGGGATACTGCTCGGCAAAGTGCTCGTAAACATCGGCGGAGATGGCATCGATACGCTCATCGCGAACGGTCTTGTCATCGGTGTCGACGGCAGCCTTCACAGCGCTCATAGCATAAGCCTTGACAGCCTCGAACATCTCATCAGAGACCTTCATGCTGGGATACTCGGCAGGAGCCTTGAAGTTTTCAGCCTTGATGTTCTTGATGAAGTAGATCAGCTTCTGGATCTCTTCGTGTGCCTTCTTGATGGCTGTCAGCATCATGTCATCGGGGAACTGGTCAGCACCGGCCTCGATCATGACGACCTTCTCTTCGCTGCCGGCAACGGTCAGCTGCAGAACGCTCTTGGCGCGCTGCTCGCTATTGGGGCAGACGATGTAGCCTTCTTCTTCGGTGTAACCCATCTGGACACCGGCGATGGGGCCCTTCCAGGGTACGTCGGAAACAGAGATGGCGATAGAAGCGCCCAGCATAGCGGCAACTTCGGGGGACTCGTTGTGATCTACGCTCATAACGGTGCAGTTGACACACACATCGTTGCGCATATCAGCGGGGAAGAAGGGACGAATCTGGCGGTCGATCATACGGGAGGCCAGGATAGCCTTTTCACCGGGACGACCTTCGCGACGCATAAAGCTGCCGGGGATACGGCCAACAGCGTACAGCTTCTCCTCGTAGTCAACGGACAGAGGGAAGAAGTCGATGCCATCGCGGGGGGACTTAGCCATGGTTACAGTGGCCAGAACGGTGGTGTCACCAAAAGACACCAGTGCGGCGCCGTTGGCCAGACCGGCCAGTTTGCCGAGTTCTACCTTCAGCTTGCGGCCACCCAGGGTGGTCTCATAAGTGCGGTAGTTGGGGAAAGTTGCGTGATTCATGTTGTTCCACCTTTCTTTCGCGGGACAGTCCTTTAGCATTTGAACCCATCCGGGAAGATTCCCGTGCGCGTTCAACTGCTAAAAGGTGTGCCACCGCAAATCATTCTTATTTCTTGCGTTTTGCCTTGTTTTTAGGGAAAAAGGGGGGCACAAATGCCCCCCTTGGTCCAATTACTTACGCAGGTTGTTCTGAGCGATACAAGCACGATAGCGCTCGATATCCTTCTTCTGCAGGTAAGCCAACAGACGACGACGCTGGCCAACCATCTTCAGCAGGCCGCGCTGGCTGTGCTTATCCTTGGGATGCACCTTCATGTGAGCGGTCAGCTCATTGATGCGAGCAGTCAGGATAGCAACCTGCACCTCGGGAGAACCGGTATCGGTCTCGTGGGTGCGGCTCTTTTCGATTACTTCAGTCTTCTTTTCCTTCAGAATCATGGGAAAAACCTCCTTAAAATTACTTTCCGCTGGCTGCGTATGGGTCGAGGTTTGTAGCCGCGTTGATTGCGGTCTGTTTCCCGATACGAAGCGCAGGGACGTGCAACATATAGGATAGCACAGATTTTTCCATTTGTAAAGAGAAACTTGCGGAAAATCATGACTTTTTGACGAAGTGTTTTTTAGGGACATATATTAATGTACGCGTGTACGCGCATGCGCACGCATGTACATTATATTATATAATAAAAAAGAAATCCTTGCAAGACTATCTGGCGAAAACGTGCTTTCCAATGGTGCAAATGGTGGGGCGACTGTAGATCCACTTGTTGGTGGTCTTGGCCGGATTGTAATAGTATAATGCGCCGCCGGTGGGATCCGAACCATTCAAGGCATCTTGGGCCGCGCGGCGACAACTGTCGGTGATGGTGACTGAATCAAATTGTCCGTCATCCAGGGCGGAGAAGGCTCCTTTTTGGTAAATGACACCGGCAATGGTGTTCGGGAAGGAAGGGCTGGCAACCCGGTTTAGAATTACTGCCCCCACGGCCACCTGACCGGAATAGGGTTCGCCCCGTGCTTCGGCAGTAATCATACGTGCTAACAGGTATAGATCATTATTGCGTGAGCTGGTATCAGATCCTGTATTGATACCCAGGGCACGGAGGGTGGCAGGTCCGCAGATGCCGTCGGCCTTTAGTCCATTTGTGCGCTGAAAGTGTTTCACGGCAGAAACGGTCTTGCTGCCATAAATGCCATCCACACTGCCGGTGTAGTATCCCCAGCGCTTTAGTTTTGTTTGAATTGTGCGTACAGTACTGCCGCTGGATCCTTTTTTATAGGTGGCAGCCTGTGCAGTGCTTATGGTTAATGTTGTGCAGAGGATAACGGCGGCTAATAGTACGCTCCATAGGCGCAACTTCCGGTATTTGCTTTGCATGATATCGCCTCACATTCCAAATTTTCCTTAGTGTTTCACCTTGCTGTAGTTTTATTCTGTGCTGTGAATAAAAAAAGCCTGAGGTGGAAACAATGAGGCATCTGAAACAAGGGGCGAGTATTATGAAGCTGAAGAATTGGGAAATTGGATTGATGCTAAGTCTGGTGTTGTTGGTATTGTCCTGTGCAGTGCCGATCTATCAGCAGGAGCGGCTGGCGGACAAGCTGACCCGACTGCATGTGGTGGCAAACTCGGATAGCGAAGCGGATCAGGCGTTGAAGCTGCAGGTGCGGGATGCAGTGCTGGCGGAGATCAAACCTGATGATCATGAAATCGACGAAGCATTGCTGGTGCGCTTGCAACAGGCAGCAGAGAAAACGGTGGCTGCGGCAGGGTCTGCACAAGAGGTCTCGGTGTATTGCACCGGAATGTATTTTGACACCAAAGAGTATGATACTTTTTCATTGCCTGCAGGATACTATAATGCGGTGCGCGTAGAACTGGGAGCGGCTGCCGGCCGAAATTGGTGGTGCGTCCTCTTTCCGCCGCTTTGTGCCGGAGCATGTCAGGAAGATCTGGAGGAGATCGGTGACCGGGCGGGGCTTACAAAAGACGAGGTGTCGTACATCAGTGGAGATGGGACCGAATATATCATTCGCTTTAAAATCGTAGAATGGTGGGGAACATTTAGACGGTGGATTTCCGGACTGTGATTACACAGTGTAGTCCAAACCTGTGGAAAACCATTCAAAAACTGACGAGAAAGGCAGGGTCAAATACAGTGCGGAGAACATTCAAAAAAATCGAAAAAAATACGAAAAAAAGTGAAAAAAAGTGTTGACATTCGCAAAGTGGTATGGTATTATAAACAAGCGCTCAAGAGAGCGGCCACTTCGGAGCCGAAGCAAGGCCCTTGATGAGGGAGCGAAAGACTGGAAAAAACGGTCACAAGCACTTTGTAAATTAAACAACACCATTTAGAGAACAAGGAACCCTGAAATGATTTTGAGTTTGAAAAGATACTTTTCGAACAGTAATTATTAAAGCCAGTTTGAGCTTTCAAAAAAGGTTTTAGGTCGAAAGACTTAAGATACAATTTTTTAGAGAGTTTGATCCTGGCTCAGGACGAACGCTGGCGGCATGCCTAACACATGCAAGTCGAACGGAGATTCGAGTGAAGTTTCGATGGATCTTGGATCTTAGTGGCGGACGGGTGAGTAACGCGTGAGCAACCTGCCTTTCAGTGGGGGACAACAGTTGGAAACGACTGCTAATACCGCATAATGTGTACGGATCGCATGGTCTGTACACCAAAGATTTTATCGCTGAAAGATGGGCTCGCGTATGATTAGATAGTTGGTGAGGTAACGGCTCACCAAGTCGACGATCATTAGCCGGACTGAGAGGTTGAACGGCCACATTGGGACTGAGATACGGCCCAGACTCCTACGGGAGGCAG
>JAZTYK010000005.1:0-105263 GCA_045636925.1 Oscillospiraceae bacterium | reverse complement strand
CCTGGGACGAGCTGGAGACCCTGTGCGCCAAGATCAAGGAAATCGATCCCGATTGTATCCCCTTGGGCTACGACAGTGAATCCAACTGGTTCATTACCATGACCGAGCAGTACGGCTCTCCTTATACCACTGCTTCCGGTGAGGAGCACTTCCTGTTCGACAACGACGCCAACAAGGAATTCGTCAAGATGTTCCGTGACTGGTACCAGAAGGGTTACGTCACCACTCAGGAGATCTACGGCGCTTACACCTCCGGCCTGTTCGTTGCTCAGACCGGCACCAACTCCTACATGTCCATCGGCTCCTCCGCCGGTGCTACCCACCAGAGACCCACCAAGACCGCTGACGGCTATCCCTTCGAGGTTGGCATCGCTACCATTCCTCAGGTCAACCCCGATGCTCCCAAGGTCATCTCTCAGGGTCCCAGCCTGTGCATCTTTAAGGATGCCAATCCCCAGGAGGTTGTCGCTTCTTGGCTGTTCGTCAAGTTCCTGACCACCAACGTTGAGTTCCAGGCTGAGTTCGCTATCGCTTCCGGCTATATGCCCGTTCTGAAGTCCGTTGGCGAGCATCCCGTCTACAAGAACTATCTGGACAAGGCCGACGGCGGCAAGAATATCACCGCTCTGTCCGCCAAGGTCTCCATGGATCAGAAGGACGCTTACTACACCTCTCCCGCATTCAACGGCTCCTCCACCGCCCGTGATCAGGTTGGCGCTCTGCTGACCAAGTGCCTGGGTCTGAAGGGCAACGATCTGGATCAGCAGATCAAGAAAGCCTTTGAAGACGCTGTGGAAGAGTGCGAATATCAGGAATAATCTGTGATTGCCATGAAACAGCTGCATAAACTGCTGGCCCTTGTACTGGTCTTTTGCCTGCTGGCAGCCGCCCTGTGCGGCTGCGGCGGCGAGCCGGCAACCAAACCGAATGATACCCCCGGCTCCGGCAGCTCCGGCGGCAACCCAAACGGCACCACCGGAGATCCCGTGGATTATGCGGGTCAGCTGAAACTGAATATGAACTCCGCCACGGTCAAGCAGGAGGTTACCGTCAAACAGTTTGTAGACGGTGACACCACCCACTTCCATGTGCCTGCCTCCGTGATTCCCGGCGGCGTACTGAAGGCCCGTTATCTGGCCATCAATACCCCCGAATGCACCGGTAAGATCGAGGAATACGGCAAAAAAGCCGCAAGCTTCACCAAAGAAAAGCTGTCGGCTGCCACCTCCATCATCATCGAGTCCGAGGATGCCAAGTGGAACCCCGACTCCACCGGTGACCGCTACCTGACCTGGGTCTGGTACAAGACCGCAGACATGACCGATTACCGCAACCTGAATGTAGAAATCCTGCAGAACGGCCTGGCCGTTGCCAGCAAGACCTCTGACAATCAGTACGGTGACATCGCCATGGCGGCGCTGACCCAAGCCAGAAACCAAAAGCTGAATGTATTCTCCGGTCAAAAGGATCCCGAGTTCTACTACGGTGATGCCATTGAGATCTCCCTCAAGGAGCTCCGCCTGCATGCCTCCGAATATGAAAACAAAAAGGTCATCTTCGAAGGTGTTGTCACGGTAAACAGTGCCCAGACCGCTTATGTAGAAGAGTTCGATCCCGAAACCGGCCGCTACTTCGGCATGACCTGCTATTACGGCTATGACCTGTCCAGCGAGGGTCAGGATATCCTCTCTGTGGGCAACCGTGTCCGCATCGTTGGCTCTGTACAGTATTACGCAGCCGGCGGTACCTGGCAGGTGTCTGATCTGGGTTATCGCGTCATGAGACCCGATGATCCCAACAACATCCAAAAGCTCAGCGACGGTCACAGTCCTTCGTATGTGCTCACCGACCCCAAGGAGTTTGCCGAGGGCAAGGTCAAGGTGCAGTACGATGAGACCTCTGTCACCGAGGATTATGCCAAGCTGGTGCTGAGCACCACGGTGGAAATGAAGGATCTGCAGGTGCAGAGCATTTATACCACCCAAAGCGGCGACTCCAAGGGTGCCATGACCATGCGCTGCAAGGCAAACGGCGTTACCATCAATGTTCGCACCGGCATTCTTTACGATGCCGACCGGAATTTGATCACGGCCGAAGCCTACCAAAACAAAACCATTGATGTCAAGGGCATCGTGGACTATTTTGACGGTGAATACCAGATCAAGGTCTATAACCCCGACTGTATCGCCGTACACTAACGGAATGAGGAGCTTACTATGAAAAAATTGATTACATGGGCCCTGCTTCTCGCAACGCTGCTGACTCTGTTCGCAGGCTGCAAGCAAAATACCGACAACAAGCCGGACGTGAATTACGATCTGGAAGCTGCCATGGAGTACATCAAGACGGTGTACAAAGAGGCCCCCGAAAAGACTGCCCGTGACTACCAGCGTATCGCTGTGGTCCCTGTCGGCAACAAGAAGTTCGAGGTCAAGTGGAGTGTTAACGTCCCCGAGACCGTGGTAAAGCTTGGTGAGACCAAAGATGGTCTGATCACCATCCACGTGAACCAGGATCTGACTGAAGACACCCCCTATGTGCTGACCGCTACCATCACCGATGGCAAGACCACCCTGACCAAGGAGTGGAAGCACATTGCGCCCAAGAGCACCAAGGGCGACATTGCCGGCGTTCTGAACGATGCCTTTGCCCTGGAGCCCGGTGCATCTCTGGATTACGAGGTCACCCTCACCGGTGTCATCACTGTGATCAACACCCCCTATGATGCCGGCTACAAGAACATCACCGTTACCATCGCCATCGAAGGTTTCGAAGGCAAGAACATTCAGTGCTACCGCCTGGCCGGCGAAGGCGCTGAGAATCTGGCAGTCACCGATACCATCACCGTAACCGGTACCCTGACCAACTACAACGGCAACATTCAGTTTGGCGCAGGCTGCACCCTGGATAAGGTGGTCAAGGGCGAAGGCGCTCCCGAAGCACCCGCCGACAGCAAGGTCATCGTTGACGAAGCTTTTGCACTGGCTCCCGGCGGCGCTCTGCCTTACGCATCTGTTACCCTCACCGGTCCCATCGTCAAGATCGGCACTCCCTATGATGCCAACTATGGCAATGTCACCGTTACCATCGAAGTCGAAGGCACCTCCGGCAAGAAGGAAATCGTCTGCTACCGTATGAAGGGCGAAGGCGCTGATACCATTAAGCCCGGTGATATCATCACCGTAACCGGCGCCATCATCAACTATGCCGATGGCAGCGAAAAGGGTCTGGTTGAGTTCAACGCAGGCTGCACCCTGGACAAGGTTGTAGACGGCGGCGTAGAACTGCCCACCGCTCCCTCCAATCCCAAGGAAATCGTCGACGCAGCCCTGAAGCTGAAGGACGGCGAAGCTCTGATGTACAAGGAGCCCGTTACCCTGACCGGTAAGCTGGCAACCATCAACACCGAGTACAGCGAGCAATACAAGAACATCACCGTTACCATGATCGTGGAAAGCTCCACCGGCACTGCCCAGTTCCAGGCTTACCGCCTCACCGGCGATGGCGTTGCAGACCTGAAGGTTGGCAACATCATCACCGTCAAGGGCAACCTGACCAACTACAAGGGCACCGTGCAGTTTGCTGCCGGCTGCGAACTGGTCAAGGCCGAAAAGGGCGATGCATCTGACGAGCAGCCCGAAGACACCAAGCCCTCCGTCACCCTGACCCCCGTTGACGCTCCCGTTGCAGGCACCGCTTACAAGTTCTATCTGACCCAGAAGAACCTGCAGGATAAGGTCCTGTACCTGACCGGCGCAATGAACGGCTTCTATTATGAAACCACCGACGATGCCACCAAGGCTGTTGATGTCTATCTGGAAGAGGTTTCCGGCGGTGTCCGCGTCTACTTCCTGAAGGCAGGTGTCAAGCAGTATCTGGAAATCGTCAAGAGCGGCACCCACAACAATGTTGTCTTTACCGAGACTCCCACCAAGGTTCTCAAGTACAACACCGCCATCAAGGGTGTTACCTGCGATGTAGAAGGCACCGAGATGTACTTCGGTACCTACGGCACTTACAAGACCTTCAGCGCATCTGACATCTCCTATGTCACCGGTGAAAATGCCGGCAAGCTGGACGTTGCACAGGGCAACTTTGTTGCACACTTCGGCACCGTTACCATCGTTGAGGGCGAAGGCGGCTCCGGCGACGGCGAAGGCGATGATACCCCCGATACTCCCGTTACTCCCGATCCCACCCCCGACACCGCACTGTCCATCAAGGACGCTCTGGCACTGGGCGCTTCCAAAGAGCACAATGTTTACACCGAAGGCAAGTACTATGTCACCGGTGTCATCACCGAAGTTTACCAGACCACCTACGGCAACATGAAGATCCAGGATGCCGAGGGCAATATCCTGACCGTCTACGGCACCTATAGCGCCGACGGCACTGTCCGTTATGATGCTCTGGAAGTGAAGCCCGTTGCGGGTGACACCGTTACCGTCTACGGTATCATTGGTCAGTACAATGGCACTGCTCAGCTGAAGAACGGTTGGATCACCGGCTTTGTTCCTGCAGCTGACAGCGAGCTGACCATCGAGCAGGCTCTGACTCTGGGTGCTTCTCAGGCACACAATGTCTACACCGCAGGCAAGTACTATGTCACCGGTGTGATCACCGAAGTTTACCAGACCACCTACGGCAACATGAAGATCCAGGATGCCGAGGGCAATATCCTGACCGTTTACGGAACCTACAGCGCCGACGGCACTGTCCGGTATGATGCTCTGGAAGTGAAGCCCGTTGCGGGTGACACCATTACCGTTTACGGCATCATTGGTCAGTACAACGATACTCCTCAGCTGAAGAACGGCTGGATCACCGAGCATACTCCCGCCGCTGGCGAGGGTGAAGGCGAAGGTGAGGGCGAAGGCGAAGAACCCGCCGGCGATCCCGCAGCTGATAGCGTTCTGACCGTTGAGCAGGCTCTGGCACTGGGCGCTTCCAAGGAACACAACGTTTACACCGAAGGCAAATACTATGTCACCGGTGTCATCACCGAAGTTTACCAGACCACCTACGGCAACATGAAGATCCAGGATGCCGAGGGCAATATCCTGACCGTCTATGGCACCTACAGCGCCGACGGCACTGTCCGTTATGACGCTCTGGATTGGAAGCCCGTTGCGGGTGACACCGTTACCGTTTACGGTATCATTGGTCAGTACAATGGCACTGCTCAGCTGAAGAACGGCTGGATCACCGAGCATACTGTCGCCGAATAATCCCCAAACACAACAAAGCCCCGCTGCACATGCAGCGGGGCTTTCCTTATGCAATTTTTTCGGTATCAATCACTGTTCAGCGCCTTCAAGCGCTCGTACACCGGCATATCCACCCGATTGATGGTCAGGGGCGAAACTGAGATATAGCCATGTATCACCGAATCGGTGTCCAGTGTCAAGTCGTTCTGATCCACATGAACGCAGCGGCCATCTGCCTTGACCATATCAGGCGCCACCCAGGGGAACTTGTCGGAATAATAGGGTCCGCCCTGGCGGGTGATTCGAATGCCTTGGGGCTGGGGCGGAATATTTACATTGTACAGCCGGTGGACGTCCATCAGTTTGTTGGCACAGAAATAGGCATAAATCTGTTCCAGATGGTTTACCGCGCCGTCATAATACTCCGGCGGCGTGGACAAGGCAACGGCCGGGATTCCCAGTGTCACCGCCTCAAAGGCGGCGCCCACTGTGCCGGAATACATCATATCAGCGCCCACGTTAAAGCCGCGGTTGATACCCGAAACCACCAGATCAAAGGGAAGCTCCAGACCCAACACTGCAAAACGCACGCAGTCGGCAGGGGTAGAGTCTACTGCCCACACCTTGATGTCGGGGGCAAGGAGCACTTCTTTTGCCTCAAAGGGCTTGTGCAGCTCAATGCCGTGGCTCTTGCCGCTTTGTTCTACCTTGGGAACCACCACAGTCACATCAAACTTGGTTTTCAGCCAGCGGATCAAAGGCACCAGCTGGGCGGCATGCATGCCGTCGTCGTTGGTCAATAAGATTCTCATAGCCATCCCTCGTGAGTGTCCTTATATTCCTTGACCACCCGGTCAGCCTCCCTCAGCAGTGCCTGCACTTCCTCCTGGCTATACACGGTAGCGCCGCTGGCGCAGGCATGGCCGCCGCCGCGGAACTGCTCGGCCACGCTGTTGATGTGCACAAAGCGAGAGCGCAAACGCACCCGAATAGAGCCGGCATCGTCGCCGTTTTCAATAAAGGCGATCCAGCAGATGCAGCCCCGGATGCCGTCCAGATTGCCCACGCAGGCGCTGGCCTGCTCCAGGGAGAGACCAAACTCCTCCTGCATGGCCTGGTCGATGTAAATATATGCCACGCCGTTTTCCGTCACCTGCATCCGCTGGTAGATGTGGGCCTTGAACTTCAGATATTCAAAGGCCTCCAGATACAACCGGGCAAACAGCTTGTCGGTATCTACGCCCACATCCAGCAGAGTGGCTGCCATACGCAGGGTGTCGCCACTTACTTCGCTGTACTTAAAGCGGCCGCTGTCGGTGACCATGCCGGTGAACAGGTAGGTGGCGGCCTGGGAATCCATCTTCAGCTGGTCTTGAAAGGTGTTGTAAAACTCCACGATCATCTGGCAGCAAGAAGACGCGTCCTCCTCTACCCAGCTCAGATTGCCGTAGTCCTCCAGTGGGATGTGATGGTCGATTTTGATCAGTTCCTTGCACAACACATACTTGGGGTTCGAGATGCGCGCCTCCGAGGCGGTGTCCACCACGATGCCCAGGGCATCTTTGTACAGCTCGTCGGCAACCGGCTCATCCTCGGGACCGAGAAACGCCAGATATTCCGAGGTCTGCGCATCGATGACATAGACTTCCTTTTCCGGCCAGGTCAGCCGGATGATGGCCTTCAGACCCTTACTGGCGCCCACGCAGTCGCCGTCATTGCGCACGTGGCGGAAGATCATGATCCGATCATATTGCCGGATCTTCTCTAAAATTGCCTTCTTTTTCTCAAAACTCATTGTGCGCCTCCCATCATTGCGTCCAGATCGGCCAGCATAGCCATAGCCGTGGCTCGGTCGGCAACTGTGGCACCGCTGGCCTTGGCATGTCCGCCGCCGCCGTATTTCACCGCAACAGGATTGATATTGTACTTGCCGGAACGCAGTTCACACAGCACGCCCTTATCGGTTTCGGTAAAGTTCACCCAAATATCCACACCGCGGATGTCGGCCATGGTGCCCACCATGCCCCGGGACACGGTAAAGACATCCACATTCAGCGCGTCAAACTCTTCCTTGGTGGTGTAAATGTATGCCACATTGGCAGGGGAAAACTGAATCTTCAAGATAAACTGTGCCTTCAGCCGTTTGGCGGCAAACTCGTCGGCATACAGCTGACGGAAGACCTCGTTGGTGTCAAAGTCCTGCTCCCGCAGTGCCGCTGCCAGACGGAAGGTGCGGGGGGAGGTGCTGTCGTAGCGGAAGCGGCCGGAATCGGTGATCATACCGGTGTACAGCGCCTTGGCCGCCTTTGCATTCAGCCGCAAGCCACTTTCCAACGCAAAGGCAGTGATCATGCCGCAGCAGCTTTCAAAGCTGGAGTCGATCACTTCGGCA
The DNA here is from genome assembly GCA_045636925.1 of Oscillospiraceae bacterium. Lineage (GTDB taxonomy): Bacteria > Bacillota > Clostridia > Oscillospirales > Butyricicoccaceae > JAZTYK01. The sequence goes on along the minus strand of JAZTYK010000005.1, from coordinate 97,664 downwards.
TCCGCAATGGTTTCGCAGAACAGGTGATGATCGATCCGCGCCGTGGCATGGGCCAGAGCATAGCGCTCATCGCTGATCATGGGGCGGGATGCACTGTCCAGAATGATGCACAGGGCCTCAGAAAAGGCCTCGTCCGGCAGGACGTCCATCTCACGGTCGGTGACAAAGGCATAGGTGCCGGGGGCATCGCCCACAACAAAGATTTCCTTTTCGGGAAAGTTTTCCTGCAGCAAATGCAGCATGCCAAACTGGCTGCCCATGGCATCACCGTCGGGCTTGTTGTGCCGGTGCAGGATGATCCGTTCATGGCTGCGGATCAGCGCCAGAATCTCTTCAAACATTGGGAACCCTCCTTGCCGCATCCTTTGCGGGGATCGGCCAAATACGATATAATCAAGATGATATCAAGATACTTGTATCATATTATTATACTGGATTTTATCGGATTTGGCAATGAAAACCTGTACCAGGAGAAGCGTAGGTTCGTGAACACCCCGCGCGCATAAAAATCTTTTCATTTGGAAAAAATATTTTAAAATAGATGTTGACAAATATGAAAAAATAGTATACCATTTTAGTAGAGATTAAAACAACCACACCCCGGAGGAACGCCGGGCTACGTTATAAGGAGGAAATAACCATGATGAACCCCAGATTTTTTGTATGTGAGCATTGCGGCAATCAAATCGAACTGATCGACGACCACGGTGTACCCGTGATGTGCTGCGGTCAGGCAATGACCGAGCTGATCCCCGGCACCGTAGATGCCAGCCATGAAAAGCATGTTCCTCAGCCCGTTGTAGAAGACGGCAAGGTCATCGTCAAGGTGGGTGCTGTCGAGCATCCCATGGCAGAGGTCCACTACATTCCCTGGATCGCCCTGCAGACCGAGTCTGCCATCTATCGCAAGCACCTGCAGCCCGGCCAGGCCCCCGAAGCCGAGTTTTTGATTGGCAAGGAGAAGCCTGTTGCGGTTTATGCCTTCTGCAACCTGCACGGTCTGTGGAAGCAGGCGCTGTAAGATTTACCAATATCCCTTTGAATCATACTACCATTTCACCTCTTTCTTTCATTACCCAATGAGCCTTGGCGCATTCTTGCGCCAAGGTTCCTTTTTATATGGCGCGTGGGGGCTGCATGACCCTGCTGTCCGCTGGAAACAATATCGGCAGTGCATGTCCCGATGAAAGAGGCTGAAACTTTTGCATTTTCCGTTGCAAGTTTTGACGGAACATGCGATAATAGAATGAGATATGACCAAAAGGGGGGAGAGCCTTGACCGAAGGACACAAGAAACTGGCAGCATGGCTTGCCGGTGTGGTAGTCGTATTGTTTGCTGTGCTGGTGGCATGGCGCATCGGTGTACCTATGATACGGTTTGTCTCCCAACCCCAGGCCTTCCGCGACTGGGTGCAGGAATACGGCATTTGGGGCAAGCTGCTCTTTATCGGCATGGTGATTCTGCAGGTCATCGTTGCCATTATTCCCGGTGAACCGCTGGAGATCGGCGCAGGCTATACCTTTGGTGCCGTAGAGGGCACACTGCTTTGCCTGATCGGTATTGCCATCGGCAGCACACTGGTGTTTTTGCTGGTGCGCAAGCTGGGCATTCGCCTGGTAGAGGTTTTCTTCCCCATCGAAAAAATCCGCTCCCTGCGTTTTTTGCAGGATAGCAAGCGGCTGAATCGTTTGGTTTTTCTGGTGTTTTTCATCCCCGGCACACCCAAAGACTTGCTGTGCTACTTTGTGGGCCTCACCGAAATAAAGCTGCCCACATGGATCGCCATCAGCTTCTTTGCCCGCATTCCCTCGGTGGTCACCTCTACACTGGGCGGTGACGCACTGGGCACCCAAAGCTATCTGCAGGCTGCCATTGTCTTTGGCGCTGCCGGCATCATCAGTGCCGTAGGTTTGTATTTTTATCATCGGCTGAAGGATGCACATGCCGCCCGCAAAGAGCGTCGCAGCAAGGAAGAATGATCCGCAGCCGGATCGCATATATAAGCATCCCGACAGGATGGATCCAAAGGAGAATGATCCGATGAACAATCAACCCCGTGTGCTTACTGTGCAGGCTTTCGCCTGCTTGGGCAAAAGCTCCGGCAGCACCGCTCTGCCTGTGCTCACTGCCATGGGTCTGGAGTGCGCATTGCTGCCTACAGCCCTGCTTAGCACCCATACCGGATTTTCCGATGCCACCTTCCAGCCGCTGACTCAGCAGATGACCGAAATCATCGCCCACTGGCGCAAGCAAGACCTGCGCTTTGACGGTATGTATCTGGGCTATCTGGCTGCTCCCGTACAGGCAGCGTTGGCGGGAGAAGTGGTGGATAAACTGACAGCTCCCGGCTGTATCGTGGTGGTAGACCCGGTGATGGGCGACAACGGCAAGCCTTACCGGGGCTTTGATCAGCACCGCATCGCCGCCACCAAGTCCCTGTGCCGCAAGGCAAAGGTGCTGGTGCCCAACCTGACCGAAGCCGCACTGCTGCTGGATCGTGACTATGATCCCACACCCGATGCCGCGGCATTGAACTCCCTGCTGGAAGGCCTGCTGGCGCTGGGCCCCGAAACCGTCATTCTCACCGGTGTTGCCGGTCCCGATGACACGTTGGGCATTGCCGGCAAGACCCGCGGCGGCAACGTTTTTACTTACTTCCATGAAAAAGCCGCCCGCGGCTATTTCGGCACCGGCGATATTTTTGCCAGTGTCCTTACCGGCAGCCTGCTGCAGGGGCACACCCCCCAGCAAGCCGCGCGCCGCGCCGCTGACTTTGCTTTACAATGCATCAAAACTACATTGGCTGCCTCCGATGGCCGCTGGTACGGCACCTGCTATGAGCAGGAGTTGTGGCGGCTGGGCAGCCCCGCGTCCCGATAAAAGGAGGAGACCCCATGATCACATTAGAACAAATCAAGCAAAATCCCGCCATTAAAACCTACATCACCCGTGCCGACGAATCTCTGGCGGCGCTGGGCTTCACCGAGCACAGCTTTGCCCACGTGACCCGTGTATCCGAAACGGCAAAATACATTCTCGAGACGCTGGGCTATCCCCAGCGCACCATCGAGCTGGCGCAGATCGCCGGTTATCTGCACGACATCGGCAATCTGGTAAACCGTGCCGATCACAGCCAGAGCGGCGCCGTGATGGCCTTCCGTATTCTGGATAATATGGGCATGGATGCCGAAGAGATCTCCACCATCGTCACCGCCATCGGCAACCACGACGAAGGCACCGGCGTGCCGGTAAATGCTGTGGCCGCTGCGCTGATTCTGGCCGACAAGTCCGATGTCCGTCGCAGCCGTGTCCGCAACACCGACTTTGCCACCTTCGATATCCACGACCGGGTCAACTACTCCGTCAAGGGTTCTGAACTGAAGATCAATCAGGCACATACGCTGGTAAAGCTGAAGCTGGACGTCGATACCCGCTACGGCAGCGTGATGGATTATTTCGAGATCTTCCTCAAGCGCATGACCATGTGTCGCCGTGCAGCAGAGCGCCTGGGGCTGGAGTTCAAGCTGATGATCAACGAGCAGCAGCTGATTTGACAGACAACACTTCTGCGTTTGGCGCACAGACCAAAGGAAGGGGAACGAAATGAACTTTTTAGAAGAACGAATTGTAAAAGACGGCGTTGTCAAGCCCGGTAATGTGCTGAAGGTAGACAGCTTTCTCAACCACCAAATGGATATTGCCTTGCTGGAAGAGATCGGCAAAGAGTTCAAGCGCCGTTTTGCCGATAAACCCATCACCAAGGTACTGACCATCGAGGCTTCCGGCATTGGCATTGCCGCCTTTGTTGCCCGTGAGTTTGGCGTGCCCATGGTCTTTGCCAAAAAGGCAAAGTCCCTCAAGATGGACGGTGCCGTGTACATCGCAGAGGTGGAATCCTACACACATAAGAACAAAAATCAAGTTATCGTGTCCAAAAAGTTCCTCAGCCCCGATGACCACGTGCTGATCATCGACGATTTCCTTGCCAACGGCTGCGCACTGCAAGGTTTGATTTTCATTGCAGAAGCCGCCGGCGTCACCATCGAGGGCTTGGGCATTGTCATTGAAAAAGGCTTCCAGGAGGGCGGCAAGATCATCCGCCAAATGGGTTATCCGCTGGAATCCCTTGCCATCGTAGAATCCATGGACGCAACCACCGGCACCATCACCTTCAGAGAACAAGTGTAAAGCAAGTGCAAATAAAAAAAGACACCCCGCCGGGGTGTCTTTTTTTCGTTCGGTTGTGCGTTACTTAAACTCCACGCGCTTGGGTTCAGCGCGGAAGTTCAGTGTCAGTTCTTCCCGGCTGGGTTCCAGCTGACGCAGGGTCACACCGGCTGCATTCAGCATCCGCTTGGACATCCGGGTGCCGGGGGTGTTGGCATACTTATCGGACAGATAAATGACCTCGCTGATGCCGGCCTGAATGATGCTCTTGGCGCACTCGTTGCAGGGGAACAGCGCCACATAAATGCGTGCGCCCCGCAGGCTCTTGCCGCCGGCATTGAGGATGGCGTTCAGCTCGGCGTGCACCACAAAAGGATACTTGGTCTCGGTCTCTGCGCCTTCTCTGGCCCAGGGAAACTCATCGTCCGAGCAGCCCCGGGGAAAGCCGTTGTAGCCGGTGGACAGAATGATGTTGTCGGGACCTACGATGCAGGCACCCACCTGGGTAGAGGGGTCCTTGCTGCGCATGGAAGCCAGCAGAGCAACGCCCATAAAGTATTCGTCCCAGGAAATATAATCGGTTCGTTTCACGGGGCTCATCCTTTCTTTATTGCATCGCCCCGGGGCTTGATACTCCGGGGCGAGGTTGTTTGATCTCTTATTTTGCGCGGGTTGCGATCTCCATCAGGATCTTGGCCACAAAGGCATCGGTATCCATGACTTCGGTCTCACCGGTCTTGCGGCTGCGGACGGCAACCTGTCCGGCCTCGGCTTCCTTATCGCCCAGAACCAGCATGTAAGGTACCTTCTCCAGCTGTGCGTCGCGGATCTTCTTGCCGATCTTCTCGCTGCGCTCATCCAGCTCTACGCGGACGCCTACGGCCTCCAGCTTAGCCTTGACAGCCTTGGAATATTCCAGAGTGCGGTCGGTGATGGGCAGGATGCGCACCTGCTCGGGACTCATCCAGGTGGGCAGCGCGCCGGCGTACTTTTCGATCAGCAGCGCCAGGGTGCGCTCGTAGCAACCCATGGAGGTACGGTGGATGATATAGGGCAGTGCCTTTTCGCCGTTCTCGTCGATGTAGTACATACCAAACTTCTCAGCCAGCAGCATATCGATCTGAATGGTGATCAGGGTGTCTTCCTTGCCAAAGACGTTCTTGATCTGAATGTCCAGCTTGGGGCCATAGAAGGCGGCCTCGTCAATGCCCACCTTGTAGTCGATGCCCAGATCGTCCAGGATCTCTTTCATGACACCCTGCGCAGTCTCCCACTGCTCCACAGTGCCCTCGTACTTGTCGGTGTTGTTGGGATCCCACTGAGAGAACCGGAAGGAGCAGTCCTCCTTCAGGCCCAGGGTCTCCAGGCAGTAGTTGGCCAGCTCAAAGCAGCCGCGGAACTCTTCTGCCAGCTGATCGGGACGCAGTACCAGATGACCCTCGGAAATGGTGAACTGGCGCACGCGGATAAGACCGTGCATCTCACCGCTGTCCTCGTTGCGGAACAGGGTAGAGGTCTCGCCCAAACGCATGGGCAGGTCGCGGTAAGAACGCTGACGGTTCAGATAAGCCTGATACTGGAAGGGGCAAGTCATGGGACGCAGGGCAAAGCACTCCTTGGTCTCATCATCGGGATCGCCCAGAATGAACATGCCGTCACGGTAATGATCCCAGTGGCCGGAGATCTTGTACAGATCACGCTTCGCCATCAGGGGGGTCTTGGTCAGCAGATAGCCCCGCTTGGCCTCTTCATCCTCGATCCAGCGCTGCAGCTGCTGGATGACCTTTGCACCCTTGGGCAGCAGAATGGGCAGACCCTGACCGATGACATCGACCGTCGTAAAGTATTCCAGCTCACGACCCAGCTTGTTGTGGTCGCGCTTGCGTGCTTCTTCCTGTGCGGCCAGAAACGCCTCCATGTCTTCCTTCTTGGTAAAGGCAGTACCGTAAATGCGCTGCAGCATCTTGCGGCTGGAGTCACCGCGCCAGTAAGCACCGGTGCAGGAGGTCAGCTTGAAAGCCTTCACGCCGCTGGTGCTGGGCAGATGGGGACCTGCGCACAGATCCACAAAATCACCCTGCTTGTAGAAGGAAATCACGGCATCCTCGGGCAGATCGTTGATCAGTTCCACCTTGTAGGGCTGGCCGGCTTCTTCCATCTTGGCAATGGCTTCGGCACGGGGCAGCTCAAAGCGCTCCAGACGCAGACCCTGCTTGACGATCTTCTTCATCTCAGCCTCGATCTTGCTCAGATCCTCGGGCGTAAAGGGGGTCTCGCGGTCAAAGTCATAGTAAAAACCGGTTTCAATGGCGGGGCCGATGGCCAGCTTTACCTCGGGGTACAGCTTCATCACAGCCTGTGCCAGTACGTGAGAGGCGGTGTGGCGCAGGGTCCAGCGACCCAGCTCATCTTCCCAGGTGCAGATCTTCAGCGTGTCGCCGTCCTTCAGGGGGGTGACCAGACTGCAGGGCTCGCCGTTGATCTCGCAAGCCAAAGCGGCCTTGTACAGACCCTGGTCGATCTGCTTGGCGGCATCCAGTGCGTTCAGACCGTCCTGCAGCTCTACCACGCTGCCATCGTTCAGTTTGATGTTCATGGTGTTTCTCTCCTTTTATGATGCAAATATTTTCTTAGCAAAAACAAAAGCCTCAGCATCCGAAAACGGATGCAGAGGCGAAAGTACATTCCGCGGTCCCACTCTGCTTCATAGCGTGTGCTACCTTGTATTGCCGTAACGGGGCATACCGTCGCCGCCTACTTCTGTTCGGGGCGCTCCTCTGGGGTGGTGGCGCTTCGGTGTCCGGCGCCCGGGGTTTCAGCCAATGCCCCCGGCTCTCTGTGACGGCAAGTTCCTTGCGCTTCCCCTTCACGGGATTTTCTATGATAACAGTAAAAAGTATATACCCTTTTTTCGCCCTTGTCAAGCGGTGGGGATTTCCTGCGCGGGCAGAAAACCGGCACTCCGCAGCATGCAGAGTACCGGTTTACAGCAAAGGTTATTTTTTCAGTTCCTTCAGCGCTTTGGCTCGGTTGCGGCGTACCGCAATGTAAGTGGCCAGCAGAATGGCAGCTGCACCAAAAACAAAGGCAATAAACAAGGAAGGAATGAGTTTCATCGAGGTGCCGGCATAGATCAGAAGAAATGCCACAAACATGACCACTGCGCCGATGATCGAAATGACTCTGCCGCCTTTTTTGCCGGGCAGCAGCGCCTCATCGGTGAGAGATTTCTCCAGCTGGGCCTCCTTGCGCTTCATATCCTGGTAGGTCCGGGCAGAGCCGGAATGACGTTTTTTATTCTTTGCCATGGCCATTAGGGAAGCTGCACTTCATAGGCATCCAGAATTCCCTGGTCGATACCCATGCGAACGGTAAGCTGGGGGTCTACGATCTGGCACACGCTCAGGTTGCCCTTCAGGCTCAGCAGCATGGCGCAATCGTATACGTCCATGGTGGTCACCTGCTGCAGGAACTTCAGCATGGCACGGCTGGCCTTGCGGGAGGCCTGGTCCAGGGTGTTGGCACTCTGAATGGTGTAGAACTGACCGCGGCACTGCAGTGCGGGAGTGGGCATGGGGAAGCCCTTCACCACGCTGACCCGGACGGTTACCTCGCCGCCGGTCTCCAGACCGCAGATCATGACCTCGCCGTCACCCATCAGTGCGTGCAGATCACCCATGCTCAAAAGAGCGCCGGGCACATTGACGGGCAGATACAGGGTACTGCCGGCAACGATCTTGTTGCAGTCCATGTTGCCGCCGTGGCTGCCGGGGGTGTGGGTCATCACGGTGTCGCAGGCGGGTGCAGTGCCAATAACACCGATCATGGTGTCAATGGGGAAACGCAGCTTGTCATTGAACTGCAGCATGTCACCGCTGGTGTCAAACTGGCGAACCTTGCGGTATTCCACCAGATCGTTAAATGCGCCGCCGCTGGTGCTGGCGCGCATCAGACCGGTGGGATTCAGCTTGATGTTCAACACTTCCACCTTCAGCACATCGCCGGGTTCTGCGCCTTCTACAAACAGCGGGCCAGTGGCGGGATTCTCCAGAGCCTTTTCGGGCTCATGGACATAGCCATCGCCACGCAGACGGTCATCATAACAGTCGCGGGTTTCAAAAATCACAGTGTCACCGCTCTGGCACTGCGCCACCGGGGGATTGTGGGGGCTGCAGTTGTCGGTAACAAATGCCTTAGAAATCTTCAGCATAAGGGGGGTTCCTCCAATTCGTTATCTAAAAACTATTCTTTCTGTCAAATGCCCAGCAGCACGGTAGCTACGGCAAAATAAACGATGAGGCACAAAGCATCTACAATGGTGGTAATAAAGGGCGCAGCCATCACCGCAGGGTCAAACCCGACCTTCTTGGCCAGCATGGGCAAAGCGCAGCCCACCAGCTTGGCGAAAAAGATCGAGGCCATCAGGGTCAGTGCCACTACCGCTGCCACGCCAACGGTGACAGAGGGATTTTGAAAGAGCAGGCGATCCACGGCCAGCAATTTCACAAAGCTGGCAACGCCCAGCGCCACGCCGCACAGCAGAGAGACCCGACCCTCTTTCCACAGGACCGTGGGCAGGTCAGAAAACTCCAGATCACCCAAAGACAGGCTGCGGATGATGGTAACACTGGATTGGCTTCCGCCGTTGCCGGCAGTACCCATCAGCATAGGGATAAAGCCCACCAGTGCCACAGACTTGGCCAAGCTGTCTTCGAAATAGCTGATGATCAGACCGGTAAAGGTGGCGGTCAGCATCATCAGAATCAGCCAGGGAATACGCTGCTTCCAGATATCCCATACCGTAGTCAGCAGATAGGTGTGCTCCGAGGGGCTCATACCGGCCATCTTCTCCATGTCCTCGGTGGCCTCTTCTTCCAAGACCTCTAATGCGTCGTCAACGGTGACGATACCAACAAGACGGTTTTCGGCATCCACAACGGGCATAGCCGTAAAGTCATAGTGAGAAAACAGCTGGGCAACATCTTCCTTGTCGTCCTGGGTATTTACCGCGATCACGTTGTTCTCCATGACCTCGCCCAGAACATCGTCCTCATTGGCCAGCAGCAGCTGACGGATGGTCACAAGACCCAACAGATGACGGCCTTCATCAATGACGTAGCAGGTGTAGATGGTTTCCTTGTCCAGTCCGGTCTTACGGATGTGGGCAAAGGCCTCGGACACCGTCATGTGGATATCCAGATCCACATACTCGGGGGTCATCAGGCTGCCGGCGCTGTCCTCGGGATAGTGCAGCATCTGATTAATCAGCTTGCGGGTCTCGCTGTCGCAGGCAGACAGAATACGCTTTACCAGATTGGCAGGCATTTCTTCAATCAGATCCACGGTATCGTCAAGGAACATTTCGTCCATAATGGCGTGCAGCTCGTTGTCGGAGAATGCCGCGACCAGCATCTCCTGGATCTGGGGCTCCATCTGGGCAAAGGTTTCTGCCGCCAGCTCCTTGGGCAATAGGCGGAAGAAGCGTGACAGCTCGTCCCGCTCCAGCTCGCCGTCCAGCAGCAGTTCTTCCATGCCTTCCGCAATGTCGGCAGGCTGCATGTTGTCCATCAGATCCCGCAGTGTGCCGTATTTTTTACTTCTTAAAAACTGCAGCATCAGCTGCGCAAGATTCAGTTCTGTCATATATTTTGCCTCCTAAACCATAGTATGACCGCAAAGCGGCAAAAACGGATGCGTCGCATCCAGGAGGGCATCGTCAAGTTACAAAAGGACACAGACCAGGGTGTCCTGCCGCCGACTTCGCCCGTCAGGCTTCATACTTCCTGTGTCCATGTCCTCACCTCACTTTTTAATAGAACCGGGGATATTCCCTACCTTTTATCGTAAACCTTTCCTGCGCCTTCGTCAAGAAAAAATGCTGTCTTTTTTCATATTTTATCCGTGGCCGGCACGTCTGCAAATAGCCGTGCAACCAGCACCTCAAATAAGAAAAGTCAGACTGCAATTTGCAGCCTGACTTTTGGTTTGTTAGCAAAAAGATCAATGCTTGCTCCGTCTGGAACGGCGGCCCATCAGCAGGCCAAAAATCAGACCAAAGACCAGCGCGCCTGCGCCAATACCGATCAGCCAGTACAGAGAAAAGCGTGCCTCGGCCAGAGGATCTTTTACCGAGGGCACCGGCGGCTGAGTCTGTCCGGGATCATCGGTGCCGGGGGTGTCCGTTCCCGGGTCATCTGCGCCGGGATCGTCCGCACCGGGATTTGACGGGTCGTCAGAGGGCACATCGCTGCCGCCGGGATCCTGCGTTCCATGGGCGGCGGCCCGTTTGGCGATCAAGGTGTATTCCTTGGTGGTGGTGCCGTTCTCGGCAGTGCAGATGATGGTCACCGGATTGTCATTGCCGGGCTCCAAAGTATCCCCGCCACGGACTTCTACCTTTGCCTTGCTGTCGGCAGGGGTACCGCTGACGGTGATGCTTTCGGTTTCATAGGGCAGCCATACCACGTACTCGGTGACATCGGCAGCAAAGACAGGCGACAGCACAAAGCCGTCAATCTTGATCCCGCTAAGGTCTGCATTGTCCGCAGGCACATAATTGGGATCCTGTTCCCGGGTGACCTTGATGGTATAGGTCTTTTTGGCACCGCTTTCTGCCGTTACGGTAACGGTGACGGTGTTTTCACCCACCGACAGATTGGGGCTGTTGACACTTACCTTTGCCTTGCTGTCGGCAGCGGTGGCCTTGACCTCCAGCTTAGACACGCTGAAGGGCACGGTGACGCTATAGCTTCCGGTATTTGCGCTGAAAGCAGGGGACAGGGTGCCGCCGGTGATGCTCATGCTCTTCAAATTGGCATTGGTGCTTTTGGGGGCGGCAATGGTGGCAGAATAGGTGGTCTTTGCCACATCCTGCGCCGAGCCGGTAGAGGCCACGCAGTTGGTCAGCGAAATGCTGATCTTGGTGCCCGCACTCAGGTTGCTCTTTACTTTAAAGACCACGGTAAACAGCTTGGTCTCCTTGTTGATGGGCGCGCTGAGATTTTCGTCAGCCAGCATCAGCTCGTTGCCGTTGGTGGTCAGCGACCAGGGATCGGCAATGGATTTTGTCACCTTGGACAAGGTGACTTTGCTGCTGTCATAAGACAGGGAGGCAGAAAAAGCCTTGATGTCGGTGCCTTTCAGCTTATAGGTCAGGGTGATGCTGTCGCCGGCACGCACGGTGGAAGGTCCGGTGAGAGATCCGGTCACCGTTGCGGCATGGCTGGAAAACGGCAGCAGAAATGCGGTGCACAGCACCAGCACAATCAAGAATGAACATAATTTTTTCATGGCGTCGCACCTCATCTTGCAGTAATGCTGCTCTTCTTCAGGATATGTCCCTTGACCTCTACATAGTCGTTGACGGTGATCTTTCCATCACCATCGGCGTCGCCTGCCTGGGCATAGGCGCCGGACAGCGAGGTCTTCTTCAAAATGTGTCCCTTGATGGCAACGTAATCGTTGACCGTGACCTTTCCGTCGCCGTCCGCATCACCGGTGACCACCAATGTATAGCTGGCTTTTACGGTGCTTCCGTCCATCAGCTTTACCACCATACCGGTGGCGGCCACGGCAGTTCCGGCGGCCTCTTTGTCGCCGCTGTAGATCTTGCAGTACTGCGCTTCATTCAGTCCTGCCAACAGCTGGCTTACGGTGGTGCCCAAGGGGATCTTGCGGATGTACGCATCCTGCACAGTAAAGGCAGAAGATGTCACCTTGTCGGGTACCGGACTCTTGACCCGAACGATGCAGGTGGCCTGCAGGCCTTCCTTCACGCTTACCGTCAAGGTGGCGGTGCCGATGCCGGTGGCAGAGACCTTGCCGTCCTGCACGGTGAAGATGCTTTCATCAGTGCTGCTCCAGGTAAAGGAATCGGTGGAGTCAGCGGGGGTCAGCGTGGCGGTCAGTTTGGCGGTATCGCCCAGCACCAGTGTAATGTCGTTCTTGTTCAGCGCGATGCCGGTGGCAGGCACTTTGACAGCAACGGTGCAAGTGGCGCTCTTGCCCGAAGCAGTGGTGACGGTAATGGTAGCCGTACCTCGGCCGGTGGCTGTGACACGTCCGTTTTCCACAGTGGCAACGGCTGCGTCACTGGTGCTCCAGGTCAGGGTGTCGGTATGATTCTGAGGCAGCACGGTGGCAATCAAATCTGCCGTATCGCCCTTGTTCAGGGTCAAGGTATCTTTGTCCAGCGTTACAGAGTCGGCGGGGATGATCACCGTCACTGCACAGGTTGCAGTTTTGCCCGAGGCAGTGGTCACCGTCACGGTGGCAGTACCCGGATTCACGGCGGTCAGCTTGCCGTTTTCTACCGTAACCACCGCTTCGTTGTCGCTGCGCCAGGTGAGGCTGTCGGTATGCTCCGCAGGCAGCACGGTGGCGGTCAGTGTGGCGGTATCGCCCTTGACCAAAGTCAGCGCGGTCTTGTCCAGCGTCACAGAAGTAGAGGGAATGACCACTGTCACGGTGCAAGTCGCAGTTTTGCCGGAGGAAGTGGTGGCGGTAATGGTAGCAGTACCCTTATTCACAGCAGTAAGCTTGCCATTGTCCACAGAAAGAATGCTTGCATCGCTGGTGCTCCACACCAGGGTGTCGGTAATGCCGGCAGGCGCCAGCGTGGCAGTGAGTTCGGCGGTGTCGCCCTTCACCAAAGTCAGCACAGTTTGGTCCAGCGTCACCGTAATGGTGGCAAATTCTACCGTTACCGTACAGGATGCCGTCTTACCCGAAGAAGTGGTAACGGTAATGGTGGCAGTGCCCTCGCCCACAGCAGAAACCAAGCCGTCCTTCACAGAGGCGACGGCTTCATCGCTGCTGCTCCAGGAGATGGTGTCGGTGGTGTTTGCCGGGGTCATGGTGGCAACCAGCTGTGCCGAGCCGTTTTGATACAGATGCAAGGTTTCCTTGTCCAGTGTCACCGCATCGGCAGGCCCTGCCACCGTCACGGTGCAGGAAGCAGTCAAGCCGGAGGGGGAGGCGGTGACGGTAATGACGGCAGTGCCGTCGGTGATGGCGGTAACCACACCGTTCTTTACGGTAGCCACCGCTTCGTTATCGCTGCTCCAAACCAAAGTGTCTGCAGCATTGGAAGGCAGCATGGTGGCGATCAGCGTGGCTTTGCTGCCGGGATATAATTTCAGTGTGGACTGATTCAGCGTGACAGACTCTGCCGGAGGACGGGTCACGGTCACGGTACAAGTGGCTGTTTTGCCGGTGGCAGTGGTGACGGTAATGGTAGCCGTGCCCTGATCCACCGCAGTGATCACACCGTCCTTCACAGTGACCACGGCTTCATCGCTGCTGCTCCAGGACATGGTCTCCATGGCATCCGAGGGATACATGGTGGCAATCAGCGTGGCAGTCTGTCCGGCAAACAAAGCGGCTTGGTCCTTGTCCAGCGCAACGCTTTCTGCCGCATGATCTACGGTGATGACGCAAGAGGCGGTAAGCCCGCCGGAAGAAGCAACGGTAATGGTGGCAGTGCCCTCGTTCACCGCGGTGACGATGCCGTCCTTTACGGTGGCCACCGCTTCGTTGTCACTGCTCCAGGAGATCGTCTCGGTGCTATAGAAGGGAATCAGCCCGGCGATCAGGGTCAAAGTGTGACCCGGCGCCAGCTCGCCGGTGGCGGGCGTCAGCGTCAGATCGGATGCGTCCACCGGGTCGGAAACGATGTATTCCCGCATGACCCAGGCGATGCCGTCGCCCCATCGGATGCGCAGCCAGGTTTCCTGTACCTCCACCACGGAAACCCGGTCGCCCCGCTTGAGCTTACCCAGGGCCGTGCTGCTGGTGCTGGCTTTTTCTCGGACATTCAGCGAACTGCTGCTTTTTACATTGACGGTGCCTTCAAACAGCAGGGGCTCTGTGACGGTGACAGTACAAGTGGCATTTAATCCGTTTTCGGTATAGGCGGTGATGATGGCGGTGCCGGTATAATGTCCGGTGACCACACCGTTTTGCACAGTGACAATACTGGGGTCACTGGTTTTCCACAAAATAATGGTGTCGCAGGGATCGGGATCGGTGATGGCGGTCAGCCTGCCGGGGGTACCGGCGGTGACGGACATGGTCTCCTGATCCAGCGTCAGACCCTTGGCAGGCACATAAATGTGGATGTACTGCTTGCTCATATAGCCGGTATACTGACCATAGATCACCTGACACCACTCGCCCTCGTCGGACAAAATGGACACCGTGCGCCCCAGAGGCACGGTAGTAAGGATCTCTGCTTCGGTGCTGGGTTCTGCCCGCAGGTTGACACCGGTGGTGGTGGTGCCCATGGCGATGATGTTTTCTCCGTCAGAAAGACGGGTTACACGCAGGGTATAGGTGCAGGTGTCACCCCGTTCGGCGGTGACAGTCACGGTGATGATATTTTCACCCACCGCAAGACCGATGCTGCCGGTGCCGGAAACAGTAGAGGTGGCGGCATAGGGCAGCGCATTGACGGTAAGGGTATGCACATCATTGCCCACCGTGGCGGTATAAGTCAGGGTATCCCGATGATAGTCGGGGTTCAGTACGCCTTCCGAAATGCCAAGGCTTTGCAGCTTGTAGTTGGGATTGCCGTCAGCAGTCGGCTGGGGGCAGGCCTCCTCCGGCATGTTATGATATACCGGAATCACAAAGGTAAAGGCGCCGTCCAGCATGCCCATGTTGTTGTACGAGTTATACACCGACAGCGATTCGCTGTAAGCCGCCCGCAGATTCTGCATGTACTGATGACTGTACATGCCGCCCTCGGCAGCCACGTCAAACTTTTCCAGATACAAGGTGTCCTGCCCCTTGGCGATGTACTTGTTTGCAATCAGTGCAGCGCCGCCCAGCAGAGATTTATAGGCAGTGTTCCAACCTTCCTTCTGAGCGCGCTTCAGGCCGTTTTCGATGATGGCCGTCTGGGTGCTGCCGCTGGCGCTGACGTTGAAATAGTTGTAATAACCCTCATAGCCCGGATAAGTACCGCTGATCAGCGAAGACTTGCCGCCGGTACCCTGCTCCTGCCGCACACGGGCGGCCAGATGATAGGGGGATACATTCAGCTCTGCGGCGATGGCCATAAAGGCCTGGGCATAGGTCATGGCACCCTCTTCCTCCGCAGAAGCAAATCCCGGCAGCAGGGTATCGTCCTTCATAAATGTTCCTTTTAAGATCTGCTTGACGCCGGCCTCTGTCTGGGTGTTGGGGTCAAAGGTCAGCTGTTCAAACTGAAAAACATACCGCAGATCGCTCAGGCTGTTGCGGGGGTCCATGTAATGGGCAATGATCTCCCGGGAGGCGGCGTTGTATTTTTCGCCGTCAAACTTGGCAAAGGTGTTGGTCGCCCAATCAAAAGAACCGGGCGCCAGGCTCTTCCAGGAGGTTTTGGTGCTCAGCAGCACCAGATTATTCGAAACCACCCGGGTCTCACCGTCCAGCACCTCGTCCCAGGTGAGTCCGGTGTCAAATGCAACAAAGCGCCAGGTGGGATGGATCTCCTGCAGCGCTTGCAGATAGGGGCGATAGCTTTCGGGGAAAGCGTCAATGCCCTCGGTACGGGTCTGGGTCACGGCGGCTGTGGCAGACAGGCCGGTGACCAGCAAGATTGCAGCAAGCAGCATCAGCAGAAAAAAGCCATGCCGCAGAGAACTTTTTTTCATAATAGCCACCGTCCTTTCATTCCATCGTTTCAATGCCGACGATGCACGCAGCAGGGGATAAACTGCCACGTTTCGGCACACAATTTCCTATTATTTATTGTATACGCAAGGCGGTCCTGCGTCAAGACGACAAAGTTTTCCAACGTTCTGTATATTTGTAAATTTTCACTTGTCGCTATTGCGTTTTTCCTGGAAATAGGGTATTCTGTAACCCGCTTAAATTGCAATAGGAGTTGGACCTTATGAAAACCCGGTATTACGGCAGCTATGCTGCATATGCAGCCTGCTTTTTCTGGCTGTATTTCGCCAACGGCATCATCTATAATATTCTTTCGGTCTATCTGCTGGGACAGGGACAGACGGCGCTTGCCACCTCTGCCATCGTCATTGCCGGCAGCCTGTTTTCCATTCTGCTGCAGCCGGTTTTGGGCGCGCTGAATGACAAGCTGGGCAAGCCGGGCGCGGTGATCACCGTGACCCTGCTGCTGTCCACCCTGTGCTGCGTGGGCTTCGGTATGAGCCGCAGTGTGGCACTGTTGTTTTTGTTCAACGGCTTGATGCTGTCCCTGTCCGACAGTGTCTGCCTGCTGTTTGAACAGCTGGCGGCAAAAGCCACCTATTCCTACGGTGCTGTCCGCATTTGGGGGACTGTGGGCTATGCGGTGGCGGCGCAGGTGGCAGGCATTGCCTATGAACGCATCGCGCCCTCTGCGATCTTTTGGTTGTATGGCATTGGCATGCTGCTGACAGTACTGGCACTGAAGGCCGTGTCGCTGGATGCGCTGGTGAATCTGCGCCCGGAGTCCGATGAAACGAAACAGAAAGATAAAAAAGGCGGTGTGCAGCAGGTGCTGCGAGTCCCGGGCTTTGTACTGTTTATGGCGCTGTGTCTGTTGTTCCGCGGTGTGCTGACCGTAGGCACTACCTACCTGCAGCCTCTGCTGATGAGCCACGGACTGTCGGTATCCGCCAGCGGCACCGTCGTATTCGTGGCAACCATGACCGAGGGTCCGCTGCTGCTGCTTTCCGGCCGCATGATGGATCGTATGCGCAGTAGGGAAGCGCTGATGTTCTGCTTTGTGATGCTGGGCGGCGTGATGCTTTGCATGGGAATTTGCCCCCTTCTGCCTCCGGTGATCGCCGCAGCGATCCTCCGCCCCCTTGTGGGCATGGTGTTTAACATGCTGGCCCTGAAGATCACCATGCTGCTGGCTCCCGGCGAGCACATGAGCACGGCCCTTGGCCTCACCGGTGCAGCAAAGTGCTTGGGCGTCATTGCCTTCCAGGGCATGGGCGGCAGCATGATGGATGCCATGGGCATCGGTGCCTTGTTTGTATTTCTGGCTGCCCTGAGCGCAGCGGGTCTGGTGCTGAGCTTCTTCTGCAAGGTTCAGGATAAGCCTGATCAAAACATCTTCAGCAAGAGTGAAAAACTGTAACTGTTTCCCGCAAAATCGCAATCAAAAAGCGCTGTTCCGTCATCGGAACAGCGCTTTTTATCATCAAATTTCGCGTTTTTATGATCACTTTTTTCCCAGCAGCAGCCGATTCAGCAGCGGCGGTCGGGAAATCATAGCACCCACGGGGCAAAACTCCTGACAGCAGAAGCAGCGGATGCAGGCGCTGCGCTTGATATTTGCCTTGCCGTTTTCAATGGTGATGGCCGTTGCGGGGCATACTCTGGCGCACTCGCCGCAGCCCACACAAGGGGTGTTGCCCAAACCGGGATGGGGCGCCAGCAGCCGCACGGCCCATGTGCCGAGAAAGCGACCAAAGGCGGTGTTGGAATCGCCGTAGAACTGAATGTCCCGATGCTCCGGCGGCAGCGCAAACTCTTTGGCAACAAAGGGCTCTATGTCACAGTTTACCGGGATTTCACCCAGTTTTTTCGGACAAAGTCCCCGTTTGATGCTTTGCTCCAAAGTAGGCACTTGCTCCGGCGCAAGCCCCAACAGCCGGGCGCAGACCATGTCAAGGGAAAAGCTGTCTCTGGAGGCCAGCAGCACGCCCATATGCTTGGGTGTGCCCTGGGTAGGGCCATTGCCCTCCATGGCAAGCACGCCGTCCACCAGATGCAGGCAGGGCTTCCAATACAGGTTCAGATCGATCAGCATATCGGCAAACTGGCTGTGGTCGGGGTAGCGGTAGTGATATTCCGGCTTTTTCGTGCCGGGAATGGTGCCGAACAGGTTCTTTACCGCGGCGCTCATGGCCATCATGCCATGGCTTTTCAGCTTGCAAAAGTTAATGATCAGGTCACAATGATCCAGCCAGCCGGTATATTCAAAGGTTTTTGCCTGGGCGGCGGCGGGAAAATCGGCACTTTTCACCGAAAAATCGTGGTTTAACTCCGCACCGGCCTCTACGCAGGCAGAAAGACCTGCGGCGGCATAAACTCTGTCAAGATACAGCTTGTTGTAGACACCGCCGGGACTGTCGCCGATGACCACATCTGCGCCCCATTCCCGCAGGCGGCGGGTCAGATGGCACAGCAGGACAGGGTGGGTGGTCACCGCCTTGTCCGGGGCGGCACCGGTGACCAGGTTGGCTTTGATGCCGATACGCATGCCGGACTTTACCAGCTTCTGCAAACCTACTTGGACCAGCAGTGTATCCAAAGCCGGTGCAACAGACTCCGGCGTATAGTTGGAACAGGGAGCGAGAAAAACAGCGTTCATAAGGATTCCTTTCGTGAAAAACCGCCGTTTGGGGTCAAACGGCGGTTTTTGTTCGCAGTTGAAATGGATTGTGCGTTACTTGAGCTTATTGGTGCCCAATGCCACAAAATACAAGTTCTCACCAACAGTGACTTCCAAATAGTTGTTGTAACTGAACTGGGTTTCGGCAGTTACTTTTGTCAAGCTGTCCCCGTTATAGGCATAATAGTACAAACCGGTGTAACGGCTCAGATCCTGATTGTAGCCCAGGGAGACATATCTGACTTCCATCGCTTTGCTGGAAAACTCATCGATCAAACGCATCAACACCCGACGAAGTTCCATCAAATATCCACCGTTGGTGAGTTCAAAGGGGCGGCTGTCACCGGGGTCGGTGACCTGAGCCGCATCGTCTCCCTTGTGAAAGGTGATTACATAGTGCGAGGTGGTTTCTTTACCCTTGGCCAGCAGATAGATTTCGGCATCTTCCACATCGCCATTTTTGTTGATGGTCAGCGCAGAGGGACCAATATCCATCGCATACAGGCTGCCATCCAGAAAATACAGGGGATTCAGATCGTTGCGGATCCGGTCAGTCAGTCCACAACCGGCGAGGCAGCTGAGAGCAATACAAAAAATCAGGCAGAACAGGAATCTGTTGCGAATCTTCATAATGACCCTCCTTTTGCTTTTGAATGGATTGTAGAAATATTATGAAATATTTTTCGGAAACCGTCAACAAAAAAGCAGGGTTGGCTAAAATATTTCCTGCGGAAAGTCTCTCACTTAATCCACCGAGGGCGCGGCGCGCATGGCCAGAATGGCGCGCTCCATCAGCGTTTCCAGTTCCCAGCCCAGCATTTCTGCGCCCTGACGGATCACATCACGGGAACAGCCGGCGGCGAACTTCTTGTCCTTGAACTTCTTCTTGAGGGAAGGCACCTCCAGATCGCTGACGCTCTTGGAGGGGCGCATGGCGGCGGCAGCGCCAATGAGACCGGTGAGTTCGTCCACGGCAAAGAGCACCTTTTCCATCTCGTGCTCGGGTTTAATGTCCACACAAATGCCGTAGCCATGGCTGGCAGTGGCACGGATGAGGCGCTCGTCCAAGCCGTGCTGGCGCATCAGTTCCTGGCTCTTGACGCAGTGCTGATTGGGGTACTGCTCAAAATCCAGGTCGTGCAGCAGGCCAACCAGGCTCCAAAACTCTTTTTCTTCGCCGTAGCCCAGTTCTTCTGCGAACCAGCCCATGACTTCTTCCAGTGTTACGGCATGCTTCAGATGAAACTCGCCCTCATTATACCGGGTCAGCAGGCTCCAGGCTTCTTCTCTGGTGATCATCGCAATTTCTCCTTTGTTTAGGCTTTGCCGAGGATCTCTTCGGCATAGCGGACGGTGTCCATGGCGCCGGGGGCATAGCGGTCAGCGCCGATCTGATCGGCGTACTCCTGCGTCAGCACAGCGCCGCCCACCACCACCTTGCAGTGGGGGGCAACCTGCCGCAGCAGGGCAATGGTCTCGGCCATGGCGGGGACGGTGGTGGTCATCAGCGCGCTGAGACCCACCAGCTTGATATCATGGGTAGTGACAGCTTCGGCTACGGCAGTGGGGGATACGTCCTTACCCAGATCTATGACCCGATAGCCGTAGTTTTCCATCAGCACCTTGACGATGTTCTTGCCGATGTCGTGAATGTCGCCCTTAACGGTGGCCAGCACCAAGGCAGGGCCGTTGCCGCTGCCGGCAGGCAGGGCGGCTTTTACCTGTTCAAAGGCGGCCTTGGCGGCCTCGGCGCTCATCAGCAGCTGGGGCAGGAAGATGCGCTTTTCTTCAAAGCCCCGACCCACCGTGTCCAGTGCGGGCACGATGCGTTCCTGCACCAGAGCCAGGGGTTCGGTGCTGCATAATGCTTCTTTGGCGGCTTTGCCTGCTTCGCCGGACAGACCGCGGATAATGGCATCCTGCAGCCGTGCGCCGGCATCGGCACTTACAGCCGCGGGAGCAGCCGCTGCCTGCGCAGGCTGCCGGTCAGCCATATAGAAAAGATAACCGGCGCAGCCGGGATCCTTGCCCGACAGTGCCAGATAGCTGCGCCAGACAGTTTGCAACGCCTCGGAACCGGGGTTGCAGATGGCGGCATCCAATCCGGCCTGCAGCGCCATGGCCAAAAATGCCGAGGTCAGCGCCTCGCGCTGGGGCAGACCGAAGGAGACGTTGGAAATACCCAGCGAGGTCTTTGCGCCCAACGTGTCGTGGATCAGCTGCACCGCCCGCAGGGTCTCCCGGGCGGCATTGTCATCGGTGGCAATGGTCATAGCCAGAGGATCGAAGATCAAATCGTGCACGCCAATGCCGTATTCTGCGGCGCAGGCGGTAATTTTTTTGGCAATTTCCAGACGGCCTTCTGCCGTGGCGGGAATGCCCTGCTCATCCAGGGTCAGACACACCACCAGTCCGCCGTATTTCTGTACCAGGGGGAAGACGGTGCGCATGCTTTCTTCCTTGCCGCTGACCGAGTTGACCATGGCCTTGCCGTTATACAGACGCAGCGCCTGCTCCATGGCGGCGGGGTCGGCAGTGTCCAGCTGCAGGGGCAGGTCACAGACCGCCTGTAGGGCGGTGACGCAGGAAGTCAGCATTTCAGGTTCGTCCAATTCGGGCAGACCTACGTTTACATCCAGCACATGAGCACCCTGATCCTGCTGCCGCAGACCTTCGGAGAGGATATAATCCAGATCGTTCTGCCGCAGGGCTTCTTTCAGCCGCTTTTTGCCGGTGGGGTTTAACCGTTCGCCGATCATTACGGGCGCATCGCCAAACTCCACGGCATGGGTGTAAGAACTGACAACAGTGCGATGGGTGCGCACCGGCTCGGGCAGATCCAGATGCAGCGAAGCCTGCACCATCAGACGGATATGCTCTGGCGTAGTGCCGCAGCAGCCGCCCACCAGTCGGGCGCCGCCGCGGATCATATCTGCCATGATGTGGGCAAACTCCGGCGCGGTGACGTCAAAGACGGTTTTTCCGTTTTCACTGCGGGGAAGTCCGGCATTGGGCTTTACCAGCACGGGAACAGAAGCCGAGCGCATAAAGCGGGGCAGCAGCGACGCCATCTGACGGGGACCCAGTGAGCAGTTCATGCCCACGGCATCGGCGCCCATGCCTTCCAGCATGGCAACCATGGCTTCGGGCGTGGCACCGGTCATCAGCTTGCCGCTTTCATCGTATACGTTGCTGACCAGCACGGGCAGGTCACAGTTTTCCTTGACGGCCAGCAGGGCAGCCTTGGTCTCATAGCTGTCGTTCATGGTCTCGATGATGACCAGATCGGCGCCATCCTTGCCGGCGCGGACGATCTCGGCAAAGAGTTCTACCGCCCGCTCAAAGGGCAGATCGCCCAAAGGCTGCAGCATCTTGCCCAGAGGGCCAATGTCCAGAGCCACAAAGCGATACCAGTCGTCACCCACGGCCTTGCGGGCATTGCGCACGGCGGCGCGGACGATGTCCTCCAGGGCAAAGCGTCCGTCTTTGCCGTCATATTTGAGGCTGTTTGCGCCAAAGGTATTGGTGCAAACCACGTTGCTGCCGGCCTCAAAATAAGCGCGGTGCAGGTCGGTAACAACCTCGGGATGCAAAATGTTCCAGGTCTCGGGCAACTCGCCGGGCTGCAGACCGGCGGCCTGCAGCAAGGTGCCGGTACCGCCGTCCAGGTAGACCCAGCCGCATTCCAGCATATCTCTGAAGTTCATAGAAATCATCCTTTCCAAAAGGAATCCGTTATTTCAGCCGAAAGGCGCAGTCGGTTTTGTTGCAGGCGCTGCAATCATGCTCCGGCGCATAACATCCGGCTTTGCCAATGCCCACAATGGCGGATACTGACTTGTGGGGCAGCATCATCAGCCCTTCACTCAGGCTGATGCCCGCCTGTCTGGCGCTGTCCAGCAGCGACAGCAGCACCGGCTGTACAGACAGGGGCAGGTCGCCATAGCCGGGGCTGAACCGGGGACGCAGCTGCAGCGGCGCATAGGTCTGCCGCCATGCCTCGCATAAGGCATTGCACAGCGCCTCTGCCGCGGCCGTGCCCATGGCATCCAGCACCACTGCCCGGGCGGGAGAGCGCACCTGGGTCTGCATTCGCAGACGGTCGGCACCGCTGCCGATGGTGGCGGCAAAGAGCAACGCCTTTTCGCAGCCTGCCAGATTGCGGGCAAGGGAAGCACTGCGAATGGGAGCAAGCCCCCCCAGATGCACCACATCTTCGCTGATGCGTACCGCCACCTCCAAATAGCAGGCGCGGCAGTCCAGTGCGGATAAAAACTCCGGCAGCAATTCCCGACACAGCGCCTCTACCTCCGGGGTTGGGGTGTTGCCACAACCCAAATAGCGGTAGACCTGATGCAGGGCTACCGCAGGGGCGGGGCGGCGCAGGGGGATGCTCATTTGATCATCTCACTGACGTTGGCCTGGATCTGCTTGGCAACGGCAGGATTGTTCATGGAATACACATGGATGGCCTGAATGCCGTTGGCATACAGATCTACGATCTGCTGGGTGGCATAGGCAATGCCTGCCTGGGCAAAGGCGGCAGGGTTATCCCCAAAGCGATCCAGAATGTAGCGGAACTCCCGGGGAAGATTGCCGCCGGAGAGCGCCATGGTGCGCTGCACCTGCTTGACATTGGTCATGGGCATGATGCCGGGGAGAATGGGCACGGTAATGCCCATGTCGCGGACCTTGTACAGGAAATTGTAGAAGATGTCATTGTCAAAGAACATCTGGGTGGTCAAAAACTGGCAGCCGGCCTCAACCTTTTCCTTCAGCCGACGCAGGTCCTCCTGCTGGCTGGGGGACTCGGGATGCCCCTCGGGATAGCAGGCACCGCCGATGCAGAAACCGCCAAACTCCACCAGCTCATCAATCAGCTGGCGGGCGTAGTTATATTCCCGCTGGTCGGCAGGGGGGGCATTCTCCACCAGATCGCCCCGCAGTGCCATCACGTTCTCGATGCCACGCTGGCGCATCAGTTCCATCTGGCGGTGCACCGTCTCCCGGGTGGAGTTGACGCAGGTCAAATGTGCCAACACGGGGATGCCGTATTTCTTCTCCAGATTGGAGGTAATGTCCAGGGTAAAGGCGCTGGTGCCACCGCCGGCACCGTAGGTAACACTCATAAAGTCGGGTTTCAGGGCGCCTACGCCTTCGGTGGCGGCCAGAGTGCTGTCAAAATTGGCAGTAGTCTTGGGGGGGAATACTTCAAAAGACAAACAGCGTTTGCCGGTACTTAATACATCGGTGATTTTCATGATGCAAGACTCCTTTATATCAACAAGATGATAGGTGACTGTTATTTCTTGGGCAGGGGCTGGCCGTCGATGACCTGGTCTGCGGTATAGTCCTGCAGCTCCAGGATTTTTTCGGCCAAAAGGCGGCAGTAACCGCTGAGCAGTACCAAGGCGGACACCATATTTTCTACGGGCGTGTCCTCTGTGTGGTTGTCGGCATCCAGCACCGGACGCGCGCCTGCACGTACCATTTCGATGAAATTGCGGCCCATACTTGC
This sequence comes from Oscillospiraceae bacterium, assembly GCA_045636925.1. Taxonomy (GTDB): domain Bacteria; phylum Bacillota; class Clostridia; order Oscillospirales; family Butyricicoccaceae; genus JAZTYK01. The sequence goes on along the minus strand of JAZTYK010000005.1, from coordinate 73,640 downwards.
ATGGCGCGCGGTGTAATTGCTGTACAAGCTCTTTACCGCCTGTTCGTCCAGACCCACAGGAATAATCTTTTGAATCTGGGCAATGGTCATGGTCTGCTTTAAGGTGCAGATCATCAGCAAATAGGCCAGATGCACCCGGCGATAACGCTTTTTCTCCGGTGCGGGCATGATCTTCAGACGCACGTAGTTGTTGATGGCGGTGGGGGTTACCGGGGCGTCCCCCTTATCTTCCCGGGGCAGATAGTCCAGATGCTGGGTCAGCAGGGTGATCACCTGGTCCATATACAGACCGAAATCGGGAATCTCTTCCCACCTAGGCAATCGGTAAGCCTCTAAAAAAGCCTCCCAGCGGCGCAGCTTGCGGGCAATCAGGGCTTTATCATAGCTCATAACAAGACCTCTCTTCACTCCGGAGGAGATCTTGCGAGCTCCTGCCGGGAACATCTCGTATTCAATATTAACATTTAAGCACAAAATATAAAAAGAAGCAATATAGGCGCATATAGAAATGTTTTGTGTTGAAAAAATTGTCGGAGCCTCTTTTCTTTTTGAAAAACATGATGTAGAATGAAAGTGTATGTGCAAATTCAATCAAAATTGCGTACTCTGACAAATTGGAGGAATCCTTATGGCGATTTTAGCTAAAATTGATATTTTGCGGCTAATCCTCGGTCTGGTATTTTTCCTGTACGGCATGCATGTCATGTCTACCAACCTGGAAAAGATGGCCGGCGGCAAGCTGGAACAGCTGTTGAAAAAGGCAACGGCCAATCCCATTGTCAGCCTGCTGCTGGGCGCAGCCATTACCATTGCGGTGCAGTCGTCTTCTGCTGTCACTGTTATGCTGGTGGGTCTGGTAAACTCCGGCATCATGCAGTTCGGCCAGACCATCGGTGTCATCTTTGGTGCCAATGTGGGTACTACCCTCACCGCCTGGATTCTGAGCCTTTCCGGTCTGGAAAATGACAATGTCATCCTGCAGATGATGAAGCCCGAAAACTTCTCGCCCATCATCGCCCTCGTCGGCATCCTGTTGCTGATGGGCTCCAAGAGCGATAAGAAGAAGAGCGTGGGTACCATCTTCGTAGGTTTTGCTGTGCTGATGTACGGCATGGACTTTATGAAAAACGCCGTAGAAGGCTTGGCTGATTTGCCCCAGTTCTCCGAGATGCTGGTCAGCTTCAACAACCCCATTGTAGGCGTTGTAGTCGGCACGCTGTTCACCGCCCTGATCCAAAGCTCGGCGGCCTCCGTGGCCATTCTGCAGGCACTGTCCGCCACCGGTGTCATCACCTATGGTATGGCAGCGCCCATCGTCATGGGTCAGAATATCGGCACCTGCGTCACCTCTATGATCTCCAGTATCGGCACCAATGCCAACGCCAAGCGCGTTGCCTGCATCCATCTGTCGGTAAACATCATCGGTACCGGCATCATTCTGGCACTGTACGGCGGTGTCAGCATGTTTGTTGATCTGGCCTTTATGAATATGAGCGTAGAGCCCTGGTCCATCGCTCTGATCCACACCGTCTTCAATGTGGTCATCACCGTGCTGCTGATGCCCGTCAGCAAGTGGATCATCCGTCTGGCAGAAGTGCTGGTCAAGGATAAGGACAGCAAAGAAGAAAAGAAGATCATGCTGCTGGACGAGCGTCTGCTGCGTTCTCCCTCCGTGGCAATCCAGGAATGCGACAACTACACCTCCACGATGGCTGCCCTGGCTGATCAGACCATCCTGCACGCCATTTCTCTGTTGGACTGCTATGAAGACGGCATGGTGAAAGAAGTGCTGGCAAACGAGGACCAGCTGGACAATTACGAGGACCAGCTGGGCACCTATCTGGTGAAGCTGTCTGCCCAGGCCCTGTCCAAGGCCGACAGCCGCAGAGTTTCCCGCATGCTTCATGCAATCAGCGACTTCGAGCGCATGGGTGACCATGCCGTCAATCTGCTGAAGGCAGCCGAAGAAATGAACGAAAAGAAGATCAGATTTTCCGATGAAGCTCAGGCAGAGCTGATGACTATGACCGAAGCCATCGGTGAGATCCTGCGAATCAGCGCCACCGCTTATGTCAACAACGATCTGGAACTGGCAGCACGGGTAGAGCCTCTGGAAGAGGTCATCGACGGTCTGGCAGATACCATCAAGGACAATCACGTGCGCCGCCTGCAGGAGGGCCGCTGCTCCATCGAGCTGGGCTTCATCCTGATGGATATCCTGAACAACTACGAGCGCATTTCCGACCACTGCTCTAACATCGCAGTTGCAATTCTGGAACTGTCCCATGACAGCTTTGATACCCATGAGTACTTAAATGGTATGAAGTTCCAGAACGAGCAGTTCAATACGCTGTTCAACCAGTTCGCCAGAAAGTACGCCCTGACCAGTCATACCAGACTGTAATCGGTTTTAAACAAGCAAATCCCCGGCAGCAGCGCTGCCGGGGATTTTTTATCTTGTATGGGGTTTATTGAATCGCCAGATTGCTGGCAGGGCGGATGCTGCCCTGGCTGCTGCCGGAGAGCAGCTGGATGGTATCGCCCACATTTACCACCACAGCCAGCTGGCTGTCAGCAGCAGAGACACTGTAATAGTGGTCTTCGCCCTCCAGACGGAAGTAGTAGTAGCTGTTGCCATCGATGACAGCGGTGCGGATCTCGGCAACCACGCCGGAAACCTCTGCGCCGGATGTGCCATCTACCACGCCGTTCTGATTCAGTAGCTTGATATAGTTGGCTTCACACTCTGCCAGAGTCGTGCCGGTGGCCACGATGTTGTACTGACGTACGTTTACCATGGCGTACATCTTTACCAGCTGGGCGTCATCCTTCAGCGACATAAAGTAGGTGGGCTGGCCGCTGACATTCAGCAGCAGGGGGAAGGTGCTGGTGTAGTTCAGGTGCTGAACCACACCCTCGGCACTGTCACGGGCGGAGTATTCTTCGGCGCCGGCGCAGGCATAGTAGCGAGCCTCCTTGGTACGCTGGTTACACAGGATAAAGCCAATGTTGCTCTCATCACCGCCCACACTGGTAACACCGGTGTACACATACACGTCATCGCCCATGGCAATGTAGTTGTAGCCGTCGGTGGTAACGGTCACGTTCTTCTGTCCGATGATAGAGTTGATAAAGCCCTTTTGATACATGCCGTAGTAGTCATATTGCTCAATGATCAGGTCTGCGGTATAGATCTGGTCTACCCAGCTGGGGATCTCGCCAGCGGCATAGTACTGGCTCTCACCGGTGACGGCATCCAGAATCACAGCGCCCACGATGTCGCGGCCGCCGAACAGACCGATGGTCCTGACCTCCCGGGGGCAGATCCAGTAGGGATGCCCGTTTTCGTCGATCTCAAAGTGTACCTTGCCGAATATATAGGTGGGGTAATCAAAGCGCAGCTTGCGATAGATGTTCCGACCAAAATGATCGGCGGTGGAGTACATCATGCCTTTGTCAAGCCGCACCACTTCGGCATTCTGGGTCACCATATTGATTACGATATAGGCAGGCAGACCCTCGTCCTTGTTGCTCAGCCACTTAAAGACGTCGCCGTACTCCAGGGTGGAAACGCGGACGGGCGCACCCTTGTAGTTGATCTGGATATAGTTATTGGTCACCTCGAACTGAGACACCATGTCGCTGAGCTCACCCAGTTTGCGGTCGCCCAGACGCTCGGCAGAGGCCTTGTCCAGCATGGGGATCTGATCGTAAGAAATCTCCTTGACCTCGGTGGCAAAGTCACCGGCCTGCACATCCAGCAGCTGGGTGTAAGCGCTGCTGCGGAACAGCACGCTGCCTGCAATGTTGCCGATGAGGCAAACACCCAGCAGTACACCGGCTACGATGATGGCGGGCTTGCAGATGCGTTTGATCTGCTGATCTACTTCGTCAGGGGTTGCCTTGGGAGATAAGCCGGTGGCAAACACCGTCATACCCACATATACTGCAAGGGTCAGCAGGATAAATACATACAAATCACCGCTTTGGGGATTCAGTGCCGGCAGTGCCATGTAGAAATAAACTGCAGCAAAGAGCAGGGTGATGATGATGCGAATCGCCGGACTGCTAAGTTTGCGGCCGGTCTCGCGGTGCTTTTCCCGCGCCTTAAAGGCTTCTCGGGCCTGTTCCCAAGGGGTTTTTGCGTTCTTTTCAAAGGGGTTCTGGTTGTTCTGATTTGTGTCACTCATAAGGGAGTCTCCTTTCTTGCCGGGGATCTATGTTTGTATTATTCTTCCCAGTTTTTTGCCCGCTGCACGGCTTTCTCCCACCGCTGCAGCAGATTTTGCACACCCTTTGGTGCCATGGTGGGGGTAAAGCTGCGGTCTAAGCAGCGATTCTTCTGCAGGGCGTCGGTGCTGTCCCAAAAACCAACGGCAAGGCCTGCCAGATACGCCGCGCCGGCGGCGGTGGTCTCTACCATCTTGGGACGGTGGATGCCGCAGCCTAAAAGGTCGGCCTGGAACTGCATCAAAAAGTCGCTGACGGCGGCGCCACCGTCTACCCACAGGCTTTCCACCGGACGTCCGGTGTCCAGGCTCATGGTATGTACCAGGTCATACACCTGATAGGCAATGCCCTCCAGGGTAGCACGGGCGATGTGCGCGCGGGTCACGCCCCGGGTAATACCCAAAATGGCGCCCCGGGCGTACATATCCCAGTGGGGTGCACCCAATCCGGTAAAGGCGCTGACCAGATAAACGCCACCATTGTCGGGCACGGTCTCTGCCAGCCGGTCGCATTCGCTGGCGCTGCCGATGAGTCCCAACTCATCCCGCAGCCATTGGATGGCAGAGCCTGCGTTGAACACGCTGCCCTCCAGCGCATAGGTGGTCTTGCCGCCCAGCTGCCAGCCGATGCTGGTCAGCAAGCCGTTTTGGCTCTTGACGGGGGTCTCGCCGATGTTCATCAGGGTAAAACAGCCGGTACCGTAGGTGTTCTTCACCTGTCCGGGGGCAAAGCAGCACTGACCGAACAGGGCGGCCTGCTGATCACCTGCCGCGCCGCACACCGGAACGCCGGCCAGAGCTTCCAATCCCCGGATGCCGGGCTTCAAACGTCCGTACACCTGGCTGTTGCCCACCGGCTGGGGCAGCATATGCATGGGGATGCCCAGCTTTTTGCACAGGGTCTCGTCCCACTGCAGCTTGTGAATGTCAAACAGCATGGTGCGGGAGCAGTTGGACAAGTCGGATACATGCGAGCCGGTCAAGTTCCAGATCAGCCAGCTGTCTACCGTGCCGCAAAGCAGCTTGCCTGCCTCTGCCCGCTGTCGGGCACCGGGCACATGGTCCAGGATCCAGGCGATTTTGGTGCCGGAGAAATAAGCATCGGGGATCAGACCGGTGACAGACTGGATGTAATCACTCATGCCTTCTTCCTTCAGCCGGTCACAGGCAGCAGCCGTGCGGCGGCACTGCCATACGATGGCATTCATCACGGGAAGGCCGGTTTCCCGATCCCAGACCACGGTGGTCTCACGCTGGTTGGTGATGCCGATGGCATGAATGTCGGTGGGACTGCAGCCGCTTTTTTCAAAGGCCTGGGCGGCAGCCATCAGCTGGGTGGACAAAATATCCATGGGATCATGCTCTACCCAGCCGGGGGTGGGATAAATTTGCTGCAGGGGATACTGTGCCTTGGTGCGGATCTCGCCCGCGGCATCAAACAGAATGGCCCGGGAACTGGTGGTTCCCTGATCCAAAGCCAGAATATATCCGTTCATAGGCCTTCCCTCCATTGACGCGTGGTCGGTTTGGGTTTATCATTATAATAATGTATATACTATTATAGCACCCTTTTGTAAAAAAGAAAAGGTATGCACCAAACGGAAAGCGAGGCGCTTCTATGACCAACAACAGTTATTTTTATCCTTCTGCCGACGGTATTCATCAGATCTATGCCCAGGAATGGAAACCGCAGGGCGAGGTTCGTGGTATTGTACAGATTGTTCACGGCATCTGCGAATACAGCGGACGCTATGACCACTTCGCCCGCTTTTTGACCGAACAGGGCTTTTTGGTGGTGGCCGAAGACCACTTGGGTCACGGCAAGACCGCGTCTCACCAGGGACAGCGGGGCTATTTTGCCCGCCGCAAAGGTTGGAAGACGGTAGTGGACGATGTGGCAGAACTGCACCGCCGCACGGCGGCACAATATCCCGGCGTGCCGTATTTCATTCTGGGACACAGCATGGGCTCCTTTTTGGTGCGCACCTATCTGTTCTGCAAGCCCGCACCCCTTGCCGGCGTGATCCTCAGCGGCACGGCCCAGCAGCCGACCCTGCTGATGCTGGGCGGCAGAATAATCACTCGCCTGTACCGCTTGTTCGCCGGTGAACGCTTCCGCAGCGGCCTGGTGCACGGCATGGCCCTGGGCGGTTATAGCAAGCCCTTTATCCCCAATCGCACCGCCAGCGACTGGATCACCCGGGACGAGGCGGTGGTGGATGCCTATGTGGCGGATCCCATGTGCGCCTTCCGCCCTTCGGTAGGTCTGTACAGCGATATGATGCAGGGTATCACCATCATGCAAAAGCCTGCAAACCTGCAAAAGATGCAAAAAGACCTGCCCATCCTCTTCGTGGCCGGAGATCAGGATCCTGTGGGCGCCATGGGCGAAGGGGTCAAGGCAGCATACGACAGCTTTTTACAGGCCGGCTGCACGGATATTACCCTAAAACTGTATGCCGGCGCACGGCACGAGCTGCACAATGAGCTGAATCGGGATGCGTATTTCGAGGACATCAAGGACTGGCTTAGCGGCAAACTGGACTGAGAAGTTGAAAGGAGCACGGAATGCGTGCGTTTGTAAAAAAAGAGCCCATCCATAAGGGTTGGTCTTGCGACAGCAAATACTGCGTTGCCGATGAATACGGAGAGAGGTATTTGCTTCGCATCACACCCTTTGAAAAAAGTGCAAGCCGTGAGCATATGTTCCGGCTGCAGCAGGCGGCAGCGGCACTGGATGTGCCCATGTGCCGCCCGGTGGAGATGGGAACCTGTGATGAGGGCGTATACATCCTGCAAACATGGATCGATGGTCAGGATGCAGAAGATGTGATCCCCGGCCTGCCGGAGACCCGGCAATATGCGCTGGGTCTGGACGCCGGACGGATCTTAAAGCGGATCCACACCATCCCCGCGCCGGCTGACCGGCCGGAATGGGAAGTTCGGTTCAACGCAAAAATGGACGGAAAGATCCGGATGTATGAAGAATGCCCCATCCATTTTTCGGGGGCAGATAAAATCATTGATTACATCAATGCAAACCGGCATCTGCTGGTCGGGCGGCCGCAGTGCTTTCAGCATGGGGATTATCATATTGGCAATATGATGCTGGAACAGGGAAGACTGGTCATCATCGACTTTGATCGCTATGACTTCGGTGACCCTTGGGAAGAGTTTAACCGAATCGTTTGGTGCGCGCAGGCTGCCCCGGCCTTTGCTTCCGGCATGGTAGACGGTTACTTTGACGGAGAAGTCCCTGTAGTCTTTTGGAGGTTACTGGCCCTGTACATCAGCAGTAACACCATCGGTTCTTTGGCATGGGCGGTTTCTTTTGGTGAAAGGGAACTGAAGACGATGAAGAAACAAGCGGCAGATGTCCTGCGCTGGCATGATGATATGCAAAATCCTGTGCCCACCTGGTATCAAAACAGAACATAAATCCATACAAAAAAGCACCGCGGTTGCGGTGCTTTTTGCTTGTAAACTTGTTACTGTGCTTCGGCCTGCTGTTCGGCCTTTTTCCGCTGACGCAGCAGATAGAGCGTCAAACCGCCGGCGCCGCCAAGAATGGCACCCACCACCACAAAGATCACCAGCAGATTGCTATCAGCGGGCGTGGCTTCGGTGTACAGGGTGTCTTGCAGACGCAGGGCGTCCACCGCTGTGTCAAAGGCGGCAAACTCGGTGTCCGGGTCGGCAAACTCAGTGAGCACCGTGCCGGTAATGTAAAGGCTGTGCTCTTTGGTGAAGAAAATATACTGCACCTGACGGCTGGTCATCTCCACACTCTCAATGGTATAACTGGAGTCCATGCTGATGCGCAGCGCCTTGGTGCCGCATTTCTCCACGGCCTGTGCGCTGATATTGCTGACCTTGCCGTTGTAAGCAGCGAGTCCCTCGGTAAAAGCCTTAGAGGTGGCATCCCGCAGCTCGGCAATATCATCCTCGGACAAATCAAAGGGGTTCACCCCGTCGTTCTTTTCCACAATGATATTGATGTTGGCGGTTTGGGCGGCATTGGTCCACAGGGCGGTCTGACCCTCGGCAAGGGCATAACCCTCGGGTGGTGTGAAGGTATAGCTGTCCTCCGCAGCAAATGCGGTGGTGCTCAGCAGAAAAACAAGCAGCAGAAGCGCTGCGGCTCGGATGGCACGTTTCATATGGTGATCCTCTTTCCTTGGAAATATTCCATGGGGTATACCGTTATTATACCAAAGGTTCGTCTGCTTGCCAACATTTTTTTACGAGAATTGTGAAACTAATTGAAATATTCGCAATAAATAATACGAATCGTAATCAAAATCTAGCTGCGATCGCCGGGTTTGAAGAGAAATGCACCCAGCAGAGAGAAGGCAACCGCTGCCGAAATGCCGCCTGCGGCAGCCTTTAGTCCGCCGGTGAGGATGCCCAAAGCCCCCTGCTCCTTCAGGGCGGTGCGCACGCCTTCGGCCATGGTATAACCAAAGCCCAGCAGGGGAACGGTGGCGCCGGCACCTGCCCATTTTACCAGCGGACCGTAAAGCCCCACTCCGGTAAGCAGCACACCCAGCACCACATAGGCGCTGAGGATCCGCGCAGGGGTCAGCTTGGTGCGGTCAATGAGGATCTGGCTGAAGGCGCAGATGGCGCCGCCCACCAGAAAGGCTTTCAGATAGATCATTTGCATACCTCCAGTTCCAGCAGATGACAGATGCCGGGGATGCTTTCCCCTTGGTTCACCGACACCGGGCTCATCATGGCGCCGGTGGCACACACCAGCACCCGGCGCAGCTGACCCTGCTGCATCCGGGGTAGAATATGGGCACACAGAACGCTGGCGCAGCAGCCGCAGCCGCTGCCACCGGCGTGAACGTCCTGCTGATTCCGGTCATAGATCAAAAGGCCGCAGTCGGTGTACTGGTCGCCCAGAGGCATGCCGTCACCCCGGAACAGGGTTTCCAGCATCTGGCTGCCAATGTATCCCAGATCCCCGGTGACGATCAAATCATAATCCGAAGGGCCGGTGCCGGTATCCTGAAAGAAGGTGCGCAGGGTCTCGTAGGCCGACTGTGCCATGGCGGCGCCCATATTGGCGGCATCCTTGATGCCAGGGTCATAGACCCGACCGGGGGTGGCGCGTACCAGACGGATGGGTCCGTGCCTGGAGGTCAGCACCACGGCGCCTGCACCGGTCACCGTCCACTGAGCGGTGGGTGTGCGCTGACCGCCGTATTCCAAAGGGTAGCGGTACTGTCGCTCTGCCGAGCAAAAATGGGAAGACGCCATGCAAAGGGCATGGCTTTCAAACCCGCCGGCAATGAGGGCGCCACCCAGAAGCAGGCTTTCTGCCATGGTAGAGCAGGCGCCATACAGCCCAAAGTAGGGCTGCCCCAGCTGCCGCATGGCATAGCCGCTGGCGATGCACTGGTTCAGCAGATCCCCGCCCAGCGCGCAGCCGATGTCCTGCTCTTGCAGACCGGCTTTTTCAATGGCCTTGCGAGCGGCAGTTTCCACCATGGAAGATTCGGCCTTCTCCCAAGTGTCCTGGCCGTAGCGGTTGTCGCTCAGCACCACGTCAAAGCTGCTGCCCAGGGGTCCCTGTCCTTCTTTGGTACCTACGCAGGCGGCATAGCCCGCCACATACACCGGCCGTTCCAACAGATATGTGCTGCCTTGTTTTTTCATAGAACCCTCCCGCAAACATTCATGCAGGTAGTATGCTGCAGCGTGCAGAAAATATACAAACGATTGTCAGCACCGGGGTTCTCTGCCATCATTGATCAAAACAGGCAAAAGCCTGCCGTGCACTGCCCCCTGCAGCGGTAAAGACCACGGAAACATGCGCCGAGGACTTTGTGCAAAAGCTGAAGGACGACCGCGTCAAAGACCTTGCAAAGTTGTCGGCTGAGGCTGATGAACTGTGTATCCTAAAAATGGACTTGCCGCAGGGCAAGTCCATTTTGCTATCCACGCACCAACTGCACCAGCCACAGCACAAGCCCATACACCACGCTGGCCGAAATGCCAAAGGTCAGCACCGGCCCTGCGATGGTAAACATCTTCACGCAGGTGCCCAGCACAAACCCCTCTGCTTGTGTCAACTTAGGACCCATATATTCGTATTCTATTAGGACCCAATTTTCAAAAATATTTACATTAAAACAGCGGTGTGGTATAATATGAAGAATATTTTCAAGCGAGAAACTCTATATGGGCAAAAGCAAACAATTATTCATAGAATATTTACTGATTATATTAGGTAGTGTGCTTTTTATGCCATAAGCACAGTATTATTTATTTTCCCACATTCTTTACTGTTTGGTGGTACAAGCGGAATTTCAGTAATTCTAAATTTCTTTCTAAGCTTTTCGCCGGCAAACATCTTAATGGTTATTAATTTTTCATTGATAATTGTTGCATTTTTTGTTCTTGGCAAAAGTATGGGGCTAAAAACCTTTGTTGGTTCCTCTTTAACAACTGTCTTTATCGGTGTTTTTGAAAAGATTTTAAATTTAAAAGAACCTATAATTCAAAATCAATATATCTCGGCGGTTATAGGTGCACTCTTCATTGCAATTGCCAGCGGAATTATGTTTTATGTGGGTTCAAGCTCTGGCGGCACTGATGTTATCGCTTTAATAATTCAAAAATTTTCAAGTATAAAAATTGGCAAAGCTCTGCTTATTACCGATGTTTTAATCGTAATTCTAGGCGGTCTTTTATCCAACTTTGTAATTTTAATTTCTTCATTTATAGGTTTGCTTGTTAAAACATTAGGTGTGGATTTTGTAATTTCACAAATCAAGAAACTAAAGAACAAAAACGAGAGGAACCATAATAATGTATAGTTATCATATACACTCAACTTTCAGTGATGGCAAAAACACCCCTGAAGAAATTGTTTTAGCAGCAATTGAAAAGGGATTTATTTCCATAGGTTTTTCGGACCACGGATATACCAATTATGATTTGCGTTACTGTATGAAAGACCAAACTGGCTACATAAACGAAATAAAAACCCTCAAAGAAAAATACAAAAACCAAATACAAATATATTTAGGTGTTGAGGAAGACGCTTTTAATCCCTTAAGCCGCAACGATTTTGATTATATTATCGGTTCTTGTCACTATGGTTTTCGCAACAATAATTATTATCCTATTGATTCAAATTATGATTATTTTAAAAAATGCCTTAAAGCATTCGACAATGACCATTTGGCATTTGCTGAGTCTTATTACAGCAATTTCTGTCAATACATAAAAACGAGAAAGCCCGACATTATCGGTCATTTTGATTTGATAACAAAATTCGATGAGATGGGCGAAACCTTGTTTTTGGGTGATGCTGACTATATTGAAATTTCCAAAAAATATACAAAAGAAGCACTTAAAAGCGGTTCAATTTTCGAAATTAATACAGGAACTATTGCAAGGGGTATTAGAACAACGGTTTATCCTTTTGAAAACCTACTCCATATTTTAAGAAAGGAAAATGCACCCATTATTCTTTCTTCTGACAGTCACAGTATTGATACACTTGATTTTCAATTCGAAGAAACCAAAAAATATCTTAAAGATATTGGTTTTGATAAAATAACCGCGTTGGTTGATAACTCATTTAAGAAATTCAATTTATAGAACAAAACACAAATCTAAAAAGGCATGACCGATTTGGTCAAGCCTTTTTTGTTAGAATAATGTGGTTATCCAATAAATAATCCCATAAATCACACTCGCTACTACGCCGTAGGTCAGCACCGGCCCTGCGATGGTAAACATCTTCACGCAGGTGCCCAGCACAAACCCCTCGGTCTTGAACTCCAGCGCAGGTGCTGCCACCGAGTTGGCAAAACCGGTGATGGGCACCAGCGTGCCGGCCCCGGCAAACCGTGCGATTTTTTCAAACCAGCCCAGGCAGGTCAAAAGCACGCCCACACCCACCAACGTAATGCTGACGGCAGTGCCGGCATCCAGCTGGCTCAGTCCGGCATTTTCATACAGGGTACGCAGCACCTGCCCCAAAGCGCAGATGGCGCCGCCGATCAAAAAGGCCAGGGGCACCGTGCGCCAGGAGGGAGATTTGGGCGCCAATTGATCTGCCCGGCGGGCGTATTCTTCTTTTGAAAGCTTCATGTACATTCACCTCAAAGATAGTGTGAAAGAAAAATCGGATTTTATGCAACAAAAAAACACCGGCCGGGTCCGGTCGGTGTTTTTGATGCGGAAATATTACACTTCGGCAAGCTGTGCGTTGTGTTTTTTCTCCATGTTCCGTCGAATCACCAGATAGCACAGGGTGTGCACCGCCCAGGTAACGACCCAGGAAACGGGATACGACAGATACAGCATATCCAGCGTGGGTTTGGCGGCAAAAAGGGTAAAGACCCACAGGATGCGCAGGCCGCAGGCACCCAGCAGGCTGACCACCATGGGCACCATACCCTTGCCCAAGCCGCGGAGGGCGCCGCAACTGACATCCATCATGCCGCAGATCAAATAGGTCAGACACACGTAGCTGAGACGGATCATGCCGTATTCGATGATGGCTTTGATCTCCTCCGGCGTGCCGGAGGCATAGATCTTCAGCAGAATGGGGCCTGCGGCATATACACTCATGCTCAGAACAAAGCCGATGACCATGACCATCAGGGTGCAGATAAGGAAGGTCCGGCGGATGCGGTCAAACTTTCCGGCACCCAGATTCTGGCTGGTAAAGGTAATGGCGCCCTGATACAGGCTGTTCATGCAGACGTAGATAAAACCTTCAATGTTGGCAGCTGCGGCATTGCCTGCCACCACGATGCTGCCAAAGCTGTTCACCGTAGACTGGATGATGACGTTGGAAATGGAGAACAGCGAGCCTTGAATACCGGCGGGAAGACCAATGCGGATCATACCCATCAGCTTATCCTTGTGGATCCGGAGGTCGCTGGGATACAGCTTGTAAGCACCTTCGGCCTGCAGCAGACACATGACTACCAGCACGGCAGAGATGATCTGCGAAAAGACGGTGGCAATGGCAACACCGGCAACGCCCATGTGGAATACGATGACCAAAATCAGATTCAGCACCACATTGGCCACACCGGCTACAGAAAGAATGTACAGGGGGCGCTTGGTATCGCCGATGGCGCGCAGGATGGCCGCGCCGAAGTTATACACCAGGTTAAAGGGCATGCCCAAAAAGTAAATACGCAGATACAGGGTAGCCAGCGGCTTCACGTCGGCGGGAGACCCCATAAGCCCCAGGGCAAAGCCGGACACGCAAAAGCCCAAAACCGCCACGATGGCACCCAGAATCACACTGATCAGCATGGCGCAGTGCACCGTTTCATGCACGGCCTTGTAGTCACCGGCACCTCTGGCACGGGCCACCATAACATTGGCGCCGATGGATACACCCATAAAGACATTGACCAGCAGATTTACCAGTGCGCCGGTAGAACCGACGGCTGCCAAAGCGGTAGAGCCGGCAAACTGACCCACCACGATGACATCTGCCGCATTAAACAGCAGCTGCAGCATACTGCTGAGAGCCAGCGGAATGGCGAACTGCACGATTTTGCCCAAAAGCGGGCCGTTTGTCATATCAATTTCACGGGAACGAGCCATAATTACCTCTCTTTCAGCGTGTTTGGGACAGATGTGCGGCTACTTCACGGGCAGACTCCACATAATGTGCGGCCGAGGCCCGATTGCTTTCGATTTCTTCTTCGGTGAGGAGGCGCACTGCCTTGGCGGGTACGCCCATGATCAGGCTGCCGGCAGGAAACTCCTTGCCGCCGGTGATCAGCGCCCGGGCGCCAATGATGCAGTTTTCTCCAATGACAGCGCCGTTCAGCACCACGGCCCCCATGCCCACCAATGTGTTATCTCCAATGGTGCAGCCGTGCAGGATGGCTCCGTGACCCACGGTGACGTCATCTCCCACATGGCAGGGCGCGCCTGCGTCCACATGAATGACGCAGTTGTCCTGAATGTTGCTGCGGCGACCGATGGTCAGCGTGTCCAGCTCGGCACGCACCACGGCACCAAACCAAATGCTGCTGTCTTCCATCACCGTCACATCGCCCAGCACCACGGCGCCGGGGAATACAGTGGCAGCGGGATGAATCTTCGGATTTTTCATAACTGCTCCTTGTGCGGCGGAAAAATTTCGCTTATAATAATTTCAAGAACAGATGGTGCGGTGCGAAACATTCGCCCGACGCATCTCCAACTTTCATTGTACCACCATTCCTACAAAAAGAAAAGTGGCAACAAATATTTTTTGCAGCCATACAGGAGGTCAGTATGATCTTATCCACCTTGTGCTATGTCCAGCGTCCGGGACAGTACCTGATGCTGCATCGGGTCAAGAAAAAACAGGATATGAATCAGGATAAATGGATCGGCATCGGCGGCAAGCTGGAACCCGGTGAAAGCCCCGAGGACTGCTTGCTGCGAGAAGCGCAGGAGGAAACCGGCCTGACCCTTACGGATTACCGCTTCCGCGGTGTGGTCACCTTTGTCAGCGATCAGTGGGGAACCGAGTATATGTTCCTCTATACCGCCACCGGGTTTACCGGTGAACTGAAGGTCTGTGACGAGGGTAATTTGGAATGGGTGGAGTTTGACAAGATCCCAAGCCTGCCTTTGTGGCAGGGCGATCATATTTTTCTGCGCCTGCTGCGGGAAGATGCCCCCTTCTTCTCCCTGAAACTGGTATATCAGGGAGAAACGCTGGTGCAAGCCGCCCTGGACGGAAAGGAGCTGCCATGCGAATCCTGGTAAGTGCCTGCCTGCTTGGCGTATCCTGCCGCTACGACGGCAAAAGCAAGCCCCATGACTGTGTGCTGGCGCTGCAGGCGCAGCACCGGCTGATCCCTGTCTGCGGCGAGGTCTTTGGGGGTCTGCCCACACCTCGCACCCCGGCAGAACGGGTGGGGGAGCAGGTGCTGACCCGGGACGGACGGGATGTCACCGCAGAATATGTCCGTGGCGCAGAAGAAGTGCTGGCGCTGGCCCGACGCATGGATTGCCGGGTGGCGCTGCTGAAAGAGCGCAGTCCTGCCTGCGGCAGCGGTGAGATCTACGACGGCAGCTTTTCCGGCAAGCTGATTCCCGGATACGGGGTAACGGCAGAGCTGCTGCAGAAAAACGGCATCGCTGTCTTTGGCGAAAGCCGTCTGGCGGCCTTGGAGGAATATCTGAAAAAGGAGGAAGCCCGATGAATCTTTGTATTTACGGCGCATCCAGCAACCAGATCGACTCTGCCTATATGACGGCGGTGGAAGAACTGGGAAGAAAGCTTGCCCAGCGCGGTCACGGTCTGGTCTTTGGCGGCGGCGCGCAAGGTCTTATGGGCGCGGCAGCCCGTGGTGTAACGGCACAGCGGGGATATATTCTGGGCGTTGCCCCCTCGTTTTTTAACGTAGACGGTGTGTTATACGAACACTGCACCGAGTTTATTTATACCGAAACCATGCGAGAGCGCAAGCAGATCATGGAAGACCGGGCCGACGGCTTTGTCATGGTGCCCGGCGGCATCGGCACCTATGAAGAGTTCTTCGAGATGCTGACCCTCCGGCAACTGGGACGTCACAGCAAGCCCATTGCAATTTTGAATCTGGGCGGTTACTATGATCTGCTGCAGCAAATGCTGGAGCAGACCATTCTGCAGGGCTTCATGAAGCCTGCCTGCCGGCAGCTTTACGGCATCTTTACCGACGCAGATGCCATGCTGGATTATCTGGAACAGGCAAAGATGGCGCCTGTCAGCGCCAAAGATATGAAAAATATTTGATTGTGAAACAGTCTTTTAAGAGGTGAATTTGTTATGTATGATCTTCTGATTCGAAATGTCCGTGTGCTGGATGGTACCGGCGCACCCTGGTATCGTGCGGATGTTGCCGTAGAAAACGGCCGCATCGCAGCCGTGGGCACTCTGGCCGGCTGTGCCGCCCAGCAGGTACTGGACGGCGAGGACCAGTACTTAGCCCCCGGCTTTATCGACATCCACAGCCACAGTGATACCGCCCTGCCGGGGCACCCCCAGGCCGAAAGCCGGATTTTGCAGGGTGTTACCACCGAGATCGGTGGCAACTGCGGCATGTCTGCCGCCCCGGTAGAAGACCGCAATCTGGAACTTCTGCGCCGTTATATGGGCGATATGGACTACACCTGGCGCAGCATGGGACAGTATCTGGATTACATCGAGGAAAAGCAGCCTTCTGTCAACTTTGGCTGCGTTGCCGGTCACGGCACGGTACGTCTGGCCGTTATGGGTTTCTCTGACCAAAAGGCCACCCCCGAGCAGATGGCAAAGATGAAGACGCTGCTGGGTCAGTGCATGGCCGAGGGTGCTTTTGCCATGAGCTCCGGCCTCATTTATCCCCCCGGATGCTATGCCGACACCGAAGAACTGGCAGAGCTGGCCTCTGTGGTCAAGCCCTATGGCGGCTTTTACATGACCCATATGCGCAACGAAGGCGCGCTGCTGGTGGAAGCCACCAAAGAGGCGCTGAACATCGCCCGCACTGCCGGTGTGCCTTTGCAGATCTCCCATCATAAGTGCGGCGCGCGTCCCTATTGGCAGGTGAACGTCAAAACCACACTGGCCATGATCCAACAGGCTCGCCGTCAGGGCATGGATGTGACCTGCGACCAGTATCCTTACTGTGCTTCTGCAACATCTCTTACCTCCAACCTGCCCAAGTGGACCTTCGAGGGGGGCATGGATGCCATGCTGGATCGCCTGCGGAATCCCGAGATCCGGGCAAAGATCCACGAGGAGTGTGAGCTTGGTCATCTGGGCCGCTGGGATCAGATCGTCGTGTCCTGGACCACCCCCGGCAAGTTCGAGTGGGTCATCGGCAAGAGCATTCTGGAGATTTCCCGGACCATGGGCGTCACCGGCAGCGAGGCCGTCTTCGAGATCCTGCTGGATTCCGAAGGCCGCGCCAGCGAGGTCAATTACGGCATCTGCGAAGAAGATATCCATGATATCATGGTACAGCCCTTTGTGATGACCGGCTCCGACGGCGAGGCGATGCCCCTTACCCAGCCCGGCAAACCCCATCCCCGCAATTTCGGCACCTTCCCCCGTGTACTGGCACATTATTGCCGTGACGAAAAGCTCTTCCCTCTGGAAGAAGCCATTCGCCGCATGACCAGTATGCCGGCTTCCCGTTTAGGAATCCCCGACCGAGGTCTCATCCGCACCGGCATGCGTGCCGACCTGGTGCTCTTTAACTTTGAAGAGCTGGAAGACACTCCCACCTTCCAGAATCCCCAGCAGGCTTGCAAGGGCATCCGCCGGGTGTGGGTCAACGGTGTGCTCACGGCCAAGGACGGCGTGCATACCGGCGCCCGTGCCGGCATGATCCTGCGCAAGGGGCAGCTGTAACAACCATCACATCTGCATAATCGGGGCGGTTTCGCCCCGATTTCTCATCGTTCCGGAAACAGGAGTCGTCCCCAATGTCCAATACCTATCCCGTCACCCTCTGTGCCTTAAGTTCCCAATATCTTCATGTCACCCCGGCTCCCTATGCGTTATTGGCCGGGGTGCGGGCCTTTTGCACCCAAAGCATCGATTGCCGCGTGGTGTCCGGCACGGTGAATGAACCCATGACGACGGTGGCAGACCGGATCGCGGAAACCGCACCCAGACTCATCGGTCTCAGCTGTTACATCTGGAACATTTCCCGGGTGATGGAGCTGCTGCCCCTGCTGCGACAGCGATTGCCGGAGAGTTATATCATTTTGGGCGGTCCGGAAGTAACGCCCCACAGCCTGCAGCGGCTGCGGGAACTGCCTTTGGCAGACGGTGTTCTTTGCGGCGAGGGCGAGCGCGCCTTTGCTGCCCTCTGTGATGTCATGGCAGCCGGCGGCGACTTGTCCGCCATCCCAAGCCTGACCTATCGTCTGCCTGGGGGGAGCATTCGGGAGGGCATCCCCTGCGTGGAATGTGCCGACCCGCCCTCTCTGTGCATTCCCGAATATTTGAAAGCCGCCCATGACCGCATCGCTTATCTGGAAACCAGCCGCGGCTGTCCCTATCGCTGTGCCTTTTGTCTGTCTGGCGAATGCGGTACTGCCCGCTGGTTTGACTTTGACCGCGCCAAAGCCGATCTGCTTGCCCTTGCGGCAGCCCGTCCCCGGGTGCTCAAGCTGGTGGACCGCACCTTTAACGCCCACCGCAGCCGTGCCGAAGACCTGCTGGAATTTATTCTGCAGCAGCAGGGAAGCGGCATTCCCCATGGTCTTTGCATCCACTTTGAGGTGGCTGCCGACCTGTTGTCTGACCGTATGATCGGGTTGCTGGCGCAAATGCCCCGGGGCGCGGTGCAGCTGGAAGTGGGACTGCAAAGCTTTTCCGAAGAAACCTTGGCCGCTGTTCGTAGAAAAACCAATCTGGACACCGTGGTGCACCGGGTGCGGCAGGTGCTGGAAAAAGGCAATGTGCACCTGCATCTGGATCTCATCGCCGGCCTGCCCCATGAAGACCTTGCCCGCTTTACCGCCGGCTTCCATCGGGCCTTTGCCCTAAGACCCCATATGCTGCAGCTTGGCATTCTCAAGCTGCTGCCCGGCGCCGCCATGCGGGAAGAGCCGGAACAGTTCCCTTGCCGCTTCTCTCAAGATCCGCCCTATGCGGTGATCGACACCCCATGGCTGAGCCGGAATGACCTTATCCGGCTTCGCCTTGCAGAGACTGCCCTGGACAAGCTGTACAACAGCGGCCGTTTCCACCGCACACTGGAATATGTGCTGGAGGCAACCGGCCTTACTCCCATGCAGATCTTTGAAACCGTGGGCGCTGCCGCAGCCTCTGCCGGACAGCTGTCACTGGAAGACTACACCGCGCTGGTGCAGCGTACCCTTGGCGCCTTGCCGGGGGCAGATGCCGCTGATCTGCGTGATGCTCTGGTGCTGGATGCCCTTGCCACCCGTGGCGACGGGCGCTTGCCCCGCTGTTTGCAGCAGCCCGACCCTTTGCTGCGCAAGGCAAAGATCATGCTGGAGTCTGATCCTGCCACCCGTAGCCGCAAAGGGGTGCGCCGTGGTGCCGCGCTGCTGTACGGTGCGCGGCAAACGGCATATGCGGATTATGATGCCCCCCGTGATCCGGTCACCGGGGAGTATCCGGTGCGCTTTGCCCCCTTTCCCGGGGAAAATATATTGTAAAACAAAAAAATAACTGGTATAATATAAGGTATGATTGATTCGGCGGCCTCGCCGCCTGCATATGTATGAGGTGATTTCAATGAACAAAGGGAAATATTATCTGAGCACTGCCATCGCCTACACCTCTGGTAAGCCCCATATCGGCAACACCTACGAGATCGTGCTGGCAGATGCCATTTGCCGCTTTAAGCGCTTAAACGGCTATGACGTGTATTTCCAGACCGGTACCGACGAGCATGGACAGAAGATCCAGCTGAAGGCTGAGGAACAGGGCGTCAGCCCCCAGGAGTTTGTAGACGGCATCGCCGCTGAGATCCAGCGCATCTGGGATGTCATGAATACATCTTATGACCGCTTTGTGCGCACCACCGAGGAAGCACACGTAAAGCAGGTACAGAAGATCTTTAAAAAGCTCTATGACCAGGGCGATATCTACAAGGATCACTACGAAGGCATGTACTGCACCCCCTGCGAAAGCTTCTGGACCGAGAGCCAGCTGGTAGACGGCAAGTGCCCCGACTGCGGCCGCCCCTGCAAGCCCGCCCGTGAAGAGGCCTACTTCTTCAAGATGAGCAAGTATGCCGACCGACTGATGAAGCACATCGAAGAGAACCCCAAGTTCATTCAGCCCGAGGCACGCAAGAACGAGATGGTAAACAACTTCTTAAAGCCCGGTCTGCAGGATCTGTGCGTTTCCCGCACCAGCTTTACCTGGGGCGTACCCGTAGACTTCGATCCCAAGCACGTGGTGTATGTGTGGATCGATGCCCTCAGCAACTATATCACCCTGCCCGGCTATGATGTAGACGGCGACCACGGCGAGACTTATAAAAAGTACTGGCCTGCCAATGTGCATCTGATCGGCAAGGATATTCTGCGTTTCCACACCATCTACTGGCCCATCATGCTGCTGGCACTGGATATTCCTCTGCCCAAACAGGTCTTCGGCCATCCCTGGCTGATGGTGGGCGACGGCAAGATGAGTAAGTCCAAGGGCAACGTGATCTATGCCGACGATCTGGTAGATCTGTTTGGCGTGGATGCAGTCCGTTACTATCTGCTGCACGAGATCCCCTTCGCCAGCGACGGCACGCTGACCTACGAGCTGCTCATCGAGCGCATCAACTCTGACCTGGCCAACATTCTGGGCAACCTGGTCAAGCGCACCATGGACATGAGCCACAAGTATCTGGGCGGCGTCATCGGCACCCACAGCGCACCCGAAGCCATCGACGAAGAACTCATCGCGCTGGCCAAGGCAACCCCCGCCAAGGTGGAAGCCAAGATGGACGAGCTGAAGGTGGCTGATGCCATGGACGAGATCTTCACCTTGCTGCGCCGTGCCAACAAGTATATCGACGAGACCATGCCCTGGGTTCTGGGCAAGGATCCCGAAAAGAAGGAGCGTCTGGACACCGTCCTGTACAATCTGCTGGAGAGCATCCGCATTGCAGCAGCCCTGCTCCGTCCCTTCCTGCCCGAGACCGGCGATCGCATCTTTGGACAGCTGAATCTGCAGCCCTGCGATTGGGAATGCCTCAGCCAATTCGGTGCCATCCCCACCGGCCATACCCTGGCACAGAGCGAGATCCTCTTCGCCCGTCTGGATGCCGCCAAGAAGCTGGAAGAAGTGAACGCCTTCAACGAAGCCAAGGCCAAGGCCGCACTGCCTGCCGTGGAGTTCGAGCCCTTTGCTGAGGAAAATGTAGACTTCGACACCTTCTGCAAGTCCGACTTCCGCGTGGTGAAGGTGGTCAACTGCGAGAACGTGAAGAAGAGCGAAAAGCTGCTGAAGTTCACCCTGGATGACGGCACCGGTACCCCCCGACAGATCCTCTCTGGCATTGCCAAGTTCTATAGGCCCGAAGAGCTCATCGGCAAGACCCTGGTGGCCATCGTCAACCTGCCCCCCCGCAAGATGATGGGTCAGGAGAGCTGCGGCATGCTGATCTCCGCCGTGCACAAGGAAAAGGGCGAAGAACGCCTGAACCTGCTGATGCTCTCCGACAGCATCCCCGCCGGTGCAAAACTCTGCTAAGTAACCCGGCCACCGGCACAAAAGCCGGTGGCCGTTTCTCAACAGGAGGAACCCCCTATGATCTTGTTTGATACCCATGCCCATTACGACGACCGTCGCTTTGACAAGGATCGTGACAGCCTGCTGGCTTCCATGCCCGGGCAGGGCGTTGGCTATATCTGCAACATCGGCTGCGATATGCCCACCTCTCGCCAGAGCGTGGCGCTGGCCGAAGCCCATGACCATGTGTATGCCGTGGTGGGCATTCATCCTCACAATGCCGCCGAAGCCGCAGAGGAGGATTACGCCGCGCTGGAGCAGCTGAGCCGCCATCCCAAGGTGCTGGCGCTGGGCGAAATGGGCCTGGATTACCACTACGACTTTTCTCCCCGTGATGTGCAGAAGCAGGTGTTCGTCCGCCAGATGGAACTGGCCGGCCGACTGAATATGCCGGTGGTGATCCACGAGCGTGAAGCCGCCCGTGACGTGCTGGAGGTAGTACGGCAGCACCCGGTGTGCCGCGGCGTGTACCACTGCTATTCCGGCTCGGCCGAAACAGCCCGCGAGCTGGTGCAGCTGGGGTATTATCTGGGGTTTAACGGCGTCATTACCTTTGACAATGCCCGCCGCAGCCACGAAGTTATCCGCAGCGTGCCCTTAGAGCGCCTGCTGCTGGAGACCGACTGCCCCTATCTGACTCCCGTGCCCCACCGAGGCAAGCGCAATGATTCCGGTCTGATGAAGCACAGCCTGCAAAAGATGGCAGAGCTGCGCGGACTGACCCCCGAGGAAATGGCGCGCATCACCACCCAAAACGCCCTGCGCTTCTACGGTCTGGACAAATAATTCAATTACTCATACAGTCCCGAAGGCAACTGCCTCCGGGACTTTTTCATGCCGCCGACAGAAGGCGGCACAAAGCCCCAGCCTGTCCGTGGTAAAATGAGCCAAACATTCGCGAACAGGAGGCTTGTTATGACCCGAAAGAGAACCCTGGCCCTTTTTCTTGCCGCTATGATGCTGCTTTGCCTTTGCGCCTGCCGCAGGGAAGACCCGCCCAAGAACGACCCGACACCGAATCCGGGCACAGAGGACGATGCCCAGACCCCGCCACCCGAAGATGTGCCTTACAGTCCATTGACCGGTCTGCCCATCGGCGAAGCAATGCTGATCCGTCGCCCGGTGGCGCTGATGATCAACAACCTGAAGCAGGCGCAGACGGTGCAGACCGGACTGAATGATGCCCAGTTGATTTTTGAGACCTATGTAGAGGGTGGCATTACCCGGCTGATGGCGGTGTACGAGGACATTGCCGCTGTGGGGCAGATCGGCACGGTGCGCTCTGCTCGCTATCCTTTTGTAGATTTGGCGCTGGGCCTGCAGGCGGTATATGTGCACAACGGGTCTGACAATGTGTACTGCACACCCCATATCAAAGCCACCGGTCTTTTGGATTTTGATATGATCGGCAGCCTTGGCAAGTATGCCTTCCGCGAAAGCAACGGCTTGGCTTATGAGCACACGCTGTACACCTCCGGCGGGGAGCTGAGCAAAGGCATTGCCGCCAAACAGTGGGACGCGCCCTTGCAGGAGCCCCGCAAAGCATTTGTATCCTTCCGGAAAGAAGCCCGGGCAGAGACCCCTGCCGAGGGCACTTGCGCCCGGGTAACGGTTCCCTTTTCCCGCAGCTACATCACCGAGTTCCGTTATGACAGAGAAACCGGGCGCTACGTCCGCTATTTTGGAGATGCCCTGCGGCAGGATTACAAGACCGGCGCGGATGTGACGGTGAAGAACGTCTTTGTACTGCAGACCGAGCAGCGCAAGTATCCAGACGGCTACCATGTAGAGGTGGATCTTGTGGGCGGCAGCGGCTGGTACATTTCTCAGGGAGGCTATGAAACGATCCGCTGGGCAAAAGGCGATGCAGAAGATGCCCTGATCATCACCGGGGCAGACGGCAGTGCCTTTACCGCCAATGCGGGCAACAGCTGGATCTGTCTTGTGGACAAAGACCAAACGGTCACCATGGAATAACAAAAAGAACTCCTCCGTACTGGTTACGGAGGAGTTCTTTTGTAAAAACAAATTAATCGTGGATAGTACTGTCGTACTTCAGACGCACCTTGAAGCTGCGGCCGTCCTTGCCCTCGATATACAGGTAAATATAGGGCTTCTTTTTTGCCACCTGCTTAGCGCCGTCATCGTCAATGCCAATGGGCTCGGCCTTGAGGAAAGACCGACCCTGAAACCCCAAAGAACCCATCAGATTGTTCAGATTGGCACCGCCACCGCTGGTATCCGCATCGGGATCTACATACTTTTCGATGTTGGAAAGGTCCAGCTTCACCGAATTAAAATCCGCATCGAAGGCGTCATCGGGATACAGCCAGTTTACCACCAGACTGGAGCACTCGCCCTTGGGCAGCAGTGCATACCGACCGGTGGAATCGGCACCGTCATCTTTTGCGCCGGGGGTACAGCCTGCCAGCAGCAGGAGAGCAAGCAGACAAATCAGTAGTTTTTTCATATAGACTCCTTGCGTCAGGACAAATGACAAACTTCCCGTGCCCGGGCTGCATCCTTCCGCCGCACATAAATAATGTAGGTATACTGCATCTGGTCGGCAAAGGGCGCGGCACCCATACCGCCACCACCTGCCGACATGCTATAGCGATAGTGCAGGTTTTTGCCAAAGGTGCTGTGATTCTGCAGGGTTTTCATGGTGTAGGGGATGTGATGCTGCCGCAGGGTGCTCCACACCTTTGCGGCAGCTTCTGACGAAGAATCGGCAAACAGCTTGACCCGATTGAATACGGTGACCATAAAAACCTCCCGGGATTTAGCCCAGAATGTTATGGATCTTGGGCATCCAGCTGCTGATCTCAATGTGCTGGGGGCAGATGCCTTCGCAGGCCTTGCAGCCGATGCACTGATCGCCCACATTGCCCTGTTCGGCGATGGCCTTGTAATCGCGCTTGCCGCCGCTTTCCTCGCCCATGCCATAGCGGTTCATGGCCTTAAAGATGGCGGGAATGGCGATCTGCTGGGGACAGATGTTACAGTAGTTACAGGCGGTGCAGGGAATGTTGAAGAACTTGCGGCGCTCTTCCTTGGCCTGCATCATCATAGCACGCTCTTCATCGCTGAGCTTGCCCACGGCAGAAGCATCGGCATAAGCCATGTTCTCTTCCACCTGTTCCTGATAGCCCATGCCGCTCAGCAGCAGGCTGACTTCGGGACGATCCCACAAAAAGTCCAGTGCGGCCTGTACGGGGGTCTTGCCCATCTTGTCAAAGATAGCCTTGACGGGTGCGGGCACATTCACCAGGCTGCCACCGCGCAGGGGCTCCATGATGACCACCGCCAGACCCTTGGAGGCGGCGTATTCCAGACCCTCGATGCCTGCCTGATATTCCACGTCCACATAGTTCAGCTGGATCTGGCAGAAATCCCAGTCAGCAGCGTCTACGATGCGCTTGAAAGAAGCCAGGTCATCGTGGAAAGAAAAGCCCATATAGCGGATCTTGCCGGCAGCCTTGGCAGCCTTCATCTTTTCAATGGTGTTGAACTTCAGGATCTTCTCATCAAAGCGCTCACCGTGCAGAGAGTGCAGCAGGTAAAAGTCGATGTGGTCGGTCTGCAGCTTCTTCAGCTGTTCGTCCAGCAGACGGTCAAAGTCGTCTTCGCTCTCATACAGCCAAACGGGGGACTTGGTGGCGAGAAATACCTTCTCGCGGTAGCCGTCCTTCAGTGCCTCGCCGGTGATCAGCTCACTGGTGCCGTTTAAGTAGTTGTAGGCGGTGTCTACGTAATTCAGACCGTTGTCGATGGCGTGGCGCAGCATCCGGATGGAAGTCTCCTTGTCCACCAGATTGGTCACATCACGGTCAAAGCTGCCCTGGGTGCCGTCCAGCAAGGGCAGGCGCATCATGCCAAAGCCAAGGGCAGAAACCTTCAGCCCGGTTTTACCAAAATCTCTGTACTGCATCTGTCATTCCTCCGTTTTGTATCAGAATGTGTATATTTGTTTATTTTCTTACTACGGTTTCGCTCAGATCCTTGCGCACCTCGTGAATACGGGCAGGGCGGCAATTCTCTGCGGGATAGCCCAGGGGCAGCAGGGCGTAGACTTCTTCCTCGGCGGGGATGTCAAAACGCTGCTTGACGGCGGCGGTGTCAAACCAGCCAACCCAAGTGGTGCCCAGACCCAGGTTGGCGGCCTCCAGCATCATATGGGTCAGCACGATGCTGCAGTCCATCTCGGTGGAATTGCGGTTGTTGAAGGGATTCACCCAGCCTGCGCCGGGGTTGCCGCACAGCACCAGTACCATGGGCGCGTCAAAGGCCATGGTGGTGATCTCGCGGATGGCAGTCATGGCTTCGGGGCTTTCCAGCACATAGATGCGCTGGGGCTGCATGTTTTTGGCGGTGGGGGCAACTCTGCCGGCCTCCAGAATCTTCTGCAGCTTTTCCTCCTCTACCGGGCGGGGGTCAAACTTGCGAACGGAATAACGGCCTTTGGCCAGTTCCAAAAAATCCATGTAACATACTCCTTTTCGGGAATGTGATTTTGATCACTTAACTATTATAGCATACTTGCAGGAGGCAGGCAACTGTTCCCGCGGGCAAATTTGGCGGCAAAAATGCGCAAACCATAATCGGCTTGCGCATTTTTATGATCAAAAACTGCAAAATCGTGATCAGAATTCGTTCTTTTGGCGGGGTTTTACACTCTGCCGTGCCACAGGCAGTCATCAGAGAGGATGCGGGTCAGATTGCCCACCATTTCGGCGATCATAGCCTGACCCTTTTCCTTGGTGGCCAGATAGGAATTGCCCATGACACCGTTTTCGGTGTGGGATTCCATGGTATGGAAGGTGCTGATGAGTCCGGCCTCCTCCAGCGGCGTGACGCTGCCGGGGTTGCCTTTTGTCTCTTTATAGATGGGATCTACCAGGCTTTCGTCCACAGCCAGCATCAGAGAAGTCTCGCTTTCGCAGGCGTGGATGATACCCTTTTGGCTCTCTAAGAACTTGCTTTCATCGGTGCCGGACCAATAACCCAGGAAATACACGGGGAAGCCCAGCTCGCGGTTGATGTTCACCAGTGCGGCCTGGGTGGGATGCGAGTTGCCGCCGTGTCCGTTCACCAGCACGATGCGGCGGAAGCCGTGGCGGGCGATGGCGCGGCACATTTCGCGCAGCTGGTGCATATAGGTCTCGGGCTCCAGACTGATGCTGCCGGCAAAGTTCATGTGATGCATGGAATTGGCGGGAGCGATGGTAGGCGCCACCAGACAGGGCTTGCCCTGTTCATTCAGCGCTTTGGCGGTTTCTTCGGCAAAATAAGTAGCCAGGATGGCATCGGTTCCCACGGGCAGATGCGGGCCGTGCTGCTCGGTAGAGCCCAGAGGAATCAGCACAATGGCCTCCTGCGCAGCCAACGCATGGATGGCGGGGGAGGGCAGATGATCCCAGCGGTAAGATTTTTTCATGGAAAAAACTCCTTTCAAGGGGAAATATGTTGCTTTTTGCCTCATTATACTACCGCTGCAGAAGAAAGAAAAGAGATTTCTTTTGCTTTTTGCGCGGCTTGTTGTTATAATAATAACAAATACCACGCATGCTTACAAGAAGGAGCGGTGATTATGGCAGTAGATCTGGAATGGTATCGGGTGTTTTACCACGTGGCCCGGTGCGGCGGCATCACCCGTGCAGCGCAGGAACTGTATATTTCACAGCCGGCGGTGAGCCAGTGCATCCGGCAGCTGGAGCAGGAGCTTCGGTGCAGTCTGCTGATTCGTGGCTCCAAGGGTGTTACCCTGACCGCCGAGGGCAGAGCGCTGTTTCAGTTTGTGGAGGCCGGCATCAGTGAGCTCAGCCGTGGCGAGCAATATATGCGCCAGATCACCGGTCTGGAAGAGGGTGCTGTCAGCATCGGCGCATCAGACCTGACCCTGGAGTTTTTCCTTTTGGAGCATTTGCAGGCTTTTCACAAGACCTATCCCGGCATCCATATTCATGTGAGCAACGGTCCCACTCCCGAGGCGCTGCGACAGCTGCAGGCAGGGCAGATCGACTTTGCCGCCGTCACCGATCCTATCGCGGAAAAACAGCCTTGGATGCAGGTGTACCCCGTACGGCCCATCCGGGAGATCTTTGTGGCCAGCCGAGGGGGCTTTGGACATCTGGAGGGCATCCCTATCACCCCGGCGCAACTGTGCGAACTTCCGTTGATCTGCCTGGAAAAGCGAACCAGCAGCTGGCGGTTTTTGGAGTCCTGGCTGGCCGGATACAAGCTGCGTGCCCGACCGGAGTTTGAACTGGCCACCAGCAGCCTGATCGTGCAGTTTGCCCTGCGGGATATGGGTATCGGCTGCATTTCCGAGCCCTTTGCCCGGTCCTATCTGGATAGCGGCAAGCTGTTTGCTCTGAATGTCACCGAGCTGCCGCCGGAGCGGAATATCTGCCTGGTTACCGATGGCCGCACCGCGCCTTCTCATGCGGCAGAAAAACTCATCGAAAGCCTGCTGGCGGAGCGATAATGGAAGAAATACAACAACTGCCGCACCCGGCTTGGGTGCGGCAGTCGCTGCTTTTTTGGGGGTTATAAAAAACGAAAAGGGGATTCGCTATTTCTCTCTGGTTTGTTGTTTCAACTTGTACCATACACTGCAAATAGCAGTTGCGGACAGAAGGATGGACAGGAAGAAAAAGAGGATGTTGTAAAGCGGCGCAAGCGAGTATGACCCCATCCAAAAATAATTGGGAACGGCAGAAGGGAAACATAAAGCCAAAATGGGCCATATTGCGAAGAAAAGAAGAGGCAAAGTTAGCAGCGCAGCCAAAACCGCACCTTTCAAACTGGAAATGTGGCAAAGACAAGCGACGATTGCGAAACAAAAAGGGATCGCTCCATAAAATAAATTGATCGTAGCGAAGGGATAGATATTTGCGTTGTTGTGAGTTGGCAAGGGAATGAAATGCAAAAGAAAGATTAAGATGGAAAAACAGAAAGTGAGCCTCGTGAAGAAACGGATTCGCTTGTCGGGAGCGGGAGGGTATTGCTGCAAGTGATTGCTCCAAAGATGATATAAAGAAATGACGGTAATGAGGATGCCGCAGACGACGGTTAAAAGAAAGGCGGGGCGTATTGCCGCGGAAAGTAGGCTCCATACGGTTTCGTGGCGAAACGCCGGTGCTGCGTTTTCGTATTTGCCTTGTGAAAACTCGAGAAGAAGCGTTTGCACATTACCGATAAGATAGAGTAGTGGAAGCAGCGCAACGGGAAGAATGATGGCGGTGCGTAATAAGGTTTTGTTTCTGGGAAGAGGACCGCAAAACGCCTCGGATACGCCCATAAAGAGGGGGAACAAGGTGAAAACAAGAAGGAAGAACCCATGAGAGGCATCTTTTATACTCTGCGGCTCTGTCCAGGGGAAACAATGGAGGATCAGGTAGACGACACTTAAAATCTCGACGATTGAACTTTGCAGCGTTAATTTTTTCCAAAGCAATTTCAACACCTGCTGGTCGCCCGTTCGGGCATCCTCCGCATCGGGTGCGGGGGTATCGGCGCTTTTTAATTCTGCCAAAAGGTTGGTGCAGGTCTCGCAGCCGGACAGGTGATCATTCACATAGTCCACGGTGTCGGGCTGCAGCATATCTTCCATATATAAAGGCAGCAGGTCTTGTACAATGCTGCAATCATTTCGTTTCATCTTGTTCCTCCAATCTGCGTTTCAGCATCATTCTGGCCCGGTGATAGGTCACGCAGGCCCAGTTGTCGGTTTTATCAAACAGTGCGCCGATCTCTTTGAAACTGAGCTCGGCGTAAACCCGCCACAGAAAGACCTCTTTATAAGGCTCGGGCAGGGTGTGCAGCAGGACCTGCGCCCGACGGGCGGTATCCTGCCGCGCCAACTGCTCGTCCAGGGGCGGGGACGGGTCAGGGGCGGGGTGCAAGGGGGCATCTTCGGCAGAGACGGTGCGGCGGCTGCGCTGCAGGTGGGTGTAGTAGGCGTTTTTTGCGATCTGGCACAGCCACACCCGAATATCGCAGTCTCCGCGGAATTTGTCAATGGAGCGCAGGGCCTTGAAAAAAGTATCTGCCGTGATCTCTTCGGCCAGATGCGCATCGCCGGAGAGGCCCAGGATGTACCGGTAAATATCCCGGAAATAGGCTTCGTACACTTGTTCAAAGGTCATGGCTCCATCACCACCTTTCTGTCTCTCTGACCATAAGACTGGGATATGGGGAAAATCTTACAGGAAATTTTGAAAAAACTGCCGCAACCATACGGATGCGGCAGTTTGGGTGTGTGCTTTATTTTGCCAGCGCCACGGCGGCGTCCAGAATGGCGCAGGCGGCTTCTTCCTTGCTCAGCAGAGGAAGCTCGGTGACGGAATCCTTGGTGATGAGGGTGATGATGTTGGTGTCCACACCGAAGCCGGCACCGGCAACCTTCAGATTGTTGGCGCAGATCATGTCTACATTCTTTTTGGTGAGCTTGGCGCGGCTGTTTTCCAGCATATTCTCGGTTTCCATGGAGAAGCCGCAGATCACCTGGCCGACATGGCGGTGCTCGCCCAGATGCTTGAGAATGTCCTGGGTGCGCTTTAAGGGGATGGCCATGTCGCCGTCTTTTTTCTTGATCTTGTTGTCACAGTAGTCGGCGGGGGTGTAGTCGGCCACGGCGGCAGCCTTGAAGATGTAGTCGGCGCTTTCGCAATGGGCGGCCACGGCCTCGAACATATCCTGAGCAGAGGAGATCTTTACCACGTCCACAAAGGGCGGGGGCGCAATGTTGGTGGGGCCGGAAACCAGCGTTACCTGAGCGCCGCGAAGCATGGCCATCTTGGCGATGGCATAGCCCATCTTGCCGGAGGAATGGTTGGTCAGGTAGCGGACGGGGTCCAGACTTTCCCGGGTGGGACCGGCGGTGACCAGTACCCGCTTGCCGCAAAGGTCGTGGGGCAGCGCCAGCTCGCGCAGGACGTACTGCAGCAGATCCTCGGGCTCGGGCATTTTGCCGGCACCCACTGCGCCGCAGGCCAGACGGCCGCTGGCGGGCTGGATGACTTCCCAGCCGTAGCGGCGCAGGGTCTCAAGATTATCCTGCGTGACAGGGTTTTCATACATATTGGTGTTCATGGCCGGTGCAATCAGCTTGGGGCATTTGCATGCCAGAACGGTGGTGGTCAGCATATCATCGGCCAGACCGTGGGCCAGCTTGGCGCAGACATTGGCGGTGGCCGGGGCAATCAGCACCAGGTCGGTGCGCTGTGCCAGAGAAATATGCTCTACCTGATGGCTGAAGTTGCGGTCAAAGGTATCCACCATGGTGCGGCGGCCGGTGAGCTGCTCGAAGGTCAGGGGGGTAATGAACTTGGTGGCATGCTCGGTCATCACCACTTCAACGGCGGCGTGCTGCTTGACCAAAGCAGAGGCCAGAGCGGCGGCCTTGTAGGCGGCGATACCGCCGGTGACACCCAACAGGACGGTCTTTCCACGAAGCATAGCGGAGTCCTCCTTACATGGCAGAATGATCTGCCGGATTTTTGAATTGCATACATAATTATTATACCTGTTTTTTCCGGCGGTGTAAAGAGGGCCGGGAAAATGGAAAAATATCAGGGCGATATTGAATTTTCCCGGGGATTCCTGTATAATTTATCTGTCGATGTTCGGCAAAATTGCGTTGCACCTCCCGGGGGAGGGTGACAGCAGGAGGAAACTGAATATGAAACATAAGAGAGATACCAAACGGATGGTGCTGCTTGGCATGCTTGTTGCCGTGCTTTTGGTAATGGGTATGACCGGCATTGGCTTTATCCCGCTGCCGGTGATCAAGGCCACCACCATGCATATTCCCGTGATTCTGGGCGCAGTCTTGCTGGGTCCGGGTGCCGGTGCGATTCTGGGCGGGGCCTTTGGTCTGTGCTCCATCTGGGCAAACACCACCACGCCCGGTTTGCTTAGCTTTGCTTTTTCCCCGTTTATGAGCACCACCGGCTTTCCCGGCATGGTGAAAGCGGTGTGGATCGCCCTGGGTTGCCGGATTCTGTTCGGCTGGCTGGCAGGCTGGATCTGGAAGCTGCTGAAGAAGCTGAAGACCAATGATCTGGTGGCGCTGCCTGTAACGGGCGCTGTGGCAACGGTTTGCCACACCCTGCTGGTAATGGGAAGCATTTACATTCTGCTGGCGCAGCAGTATGCCGACGCCAAAAATGTGGGTGTTTCTGCCGTGTTTGGTCTGGTGATGGGCACGGTGACGGCATCTGGCATTCCCGAGGCCATTGTGGCTGCCGTTCTGGTGGCTGCCATCGGCAAGGCACTGCTGAAGTTTACCGACGCAGGCAAGAAGCGCTGAGGAAGGAGCAACACTATGCTTTTGGCAATTGATATTGGCAATACCAACATCGTCATTGGCGTGATGGAGGATGACAAGATCCTCTTTGAGGCTCGCATTGCCACCGATCAGGTGCGCACTTCGGACCAGTACGGTGTAGAGATTAAGAATGTGCTGGAGGCCTATGGCGTCAGCAAGGATGAGATCGAGGACTGCATCATTTCTTCGGTGGTGCCGCCCGTGTTCAACTCGGTGAAGACCGGCGTCATCAAGGTCATCGGCAAGCAACCCATGGTGGTGGGGCCGGGCCTGAAGACCGGACTGAACATCAACGTGGATGTGCCTTCGCAGGTGGGTAGCGACCGCATCGTCATTGCGGTGGCGGCGCTGGCAGAATACAAGCCCCCCATGATTCTGATGGATCTGGGCACGGCTACCACCATTGAGGTGGTGGAGCCAGGCAATATGTATCTGGGTGGTGTGATCTTCCCCGGCGTGAAGATCTCGCTGGACGCACTGACCAGCCGTACGGCACAGCTGCCGGGCATCAGTCTGGACAAACCCAAGCACGTCATTGGACGCAACACCGTGGATTGCATGCGCAGCGGTATGATGTACGGCACAGCCGCCATGATCGACGGCATTGTGGACCGCATCGAGGAGGAACTGGGGCACAAATCCACCCTGATTGCCACCGGCGGTCTGGCACAGTTCATTACCCCTCTCTGCAAGCGGGAAATCATTCTGGAGCGTGACCTGCTGCTGAAGGGGCTGAATATCATTTATAAAAAGAACA
This sequence comes from Oscillospiraceae bacterium, assembly GCA_045636925.1. Classification (GTDB taxonomy): domain Bacteria; phylum Bacillota; class Clostridia; order Oscillospirales; family Butyricicoccaceae; genus JAZTYK01. The sequence continues at coordinate 41,094 of JAZTYK010000005.1, read as the reverse complement.
AGCGCTGAGCGAAAACAAAGCTGCGGGCAGAACGACTGCCCGCAGCTTTTGTTTTACAGAAAGTTTACACGCACGTAACGCAAAAAGGCGCAATTCTGCGGGCAAAGGGAGATTGGGACAGGCGCCAACGTTTGACAAGGGATATAAATGGGAATATAATAAAGGACAATATTAAACTGCGGTTTTATGCCTGTTTTGCTCTTGCGAAAGCCGGCGCAGAACGAAAAGGAGGGACCACCGTTGAACAAAATTTTTACCGAGGAAAATTGCAGTAAAGCAGTGCGCATCGGTGTATTGATGATTGAAGATATTATTCTGATCAATCTGGCATCCTTTTTGGCCCTGTGGGTCAGACTGGATTTTTCTGTAGATGAGATCATCGCGCAGGGATATCATGAAGTTATCCGGGGCTTTGCACCGGCAAGTACGCTGATGATCATCAGCCTTTTGGCCGTGATGAAACTGTATACCAGCCTGTGGATGTTTGCCAGTGTGGAAGAACTGATGCGCATCGTATGCATGGGCGTCGTGGTGGCACTGGTGGAGATGATGGCTATTTTTGCCGATGTGCTGCTGCTGCCCCGTAGCTTCCCGCTGTTGCACGGCATGTTTCTCATCGCGCTGATTGCAATCAGCCGATTTGCCTACCGTGCCCTGCGACTTTTGCTGCACCGCGCCACCCGCAGACCCATCGCGAAAAAACGCACCATGCTGATTGGTGCCGGTGAGGCGGGCACCATGACCCTGCGCGAGTTTCAAAGCAGTGAGCATTCTGAAAACCGTGTAGTGTGCATTATCGACGATGACCCTGTGAAGCAGGGACAGCATCTGCGCGGTGTCCGCATCGTAGGCGGACGGGATGCCATCGTGAAAGCGGCGCAAAAATATCAGGTGGAAGAAATCGTTGTGGCCATTCCCGGCGCGGCACCCCGTGAGCGCCGTGCCATCGTGGATCTGTGCCAGAAAACCGGTTGTAAGCTGAAGACGTTACCCGGTTTGTTCCAGTTGGCCAATGACGAGGTCAGCATTCAGAAGATTCGTGATGTGGATGTGCTGGACCTGCTGGGCCGTGACAGTATTCAGGTTGATCTGAGCCAGATCTCCGGATATCTGGAGAACAAGACTGTACTGGTGACCGGCGGTGGCGGCAGCATCGGCAGCGAACTGTGCCGACAGATTGCGAAAAACAATCCCAAGCGATTGGTGATCTTTGATATTTACGAAAATAATGCCTATACCATCCAGCAGGAACTGCTGCGCACGAATCCCGGTTTGGATCTGGCGGTGCGCATCGGCTCGGTGCGGGATACAGAACGGGTAAACCTGCTGTTTGCAGAGTTTAAGCCGGAGATCGTGTTCCATGCAGCGGCGCATAAGCATGTGCCGCTGATGGAGGACAGTCCCAACGAGGCCATCAAGAACAATGTGTTCGGCACTCTGCATGTGGCAGAGGCTGCCCACACCTTCGGTGCCGAGACCTTTGTGCTGATTTCCACCGATAAGGCGGTGAACCCCACCAATATCATGGGTGCCTCCAAACGGCTGTGCGAAATGATCGTGCAGACCATGGCCGGACATTCCCAGACCAAGTTTGTGGCAGTGCGTTTTGGCAATGTGTTGGGCAGCAACGGCAGTGTGATTCCGCTGTTCAAGCAGCAGATCGCAGACGGCGGTCCGGTGACGGTGACGCACCGGGATATTATCCGTTACTTTATGACCATTCCCGAGGCGGTATCTTTGGTGCTGCAGGCGGGGTCTTATGCCCAGCAGGGTGAGATCTTTGTGCTGGACATGGGCGAGCCGGTGCGTATTGACGATCTGGCCAGAAACATGATCCGGCTGTCCGGGTTTGAACCGGATGCGGATATCCAGATCAAGTACACCGGTTTGCGGCCCGGTGAAAAGCTGTACGAGGAACTGCTGATGAAGGAGGAGGGCATGCGCTCTACCCCCAACAAGCTGATTTATATCGGAAAGCCCTTGAATATTGATGAGGCAACCTTTGTACAGCAATTGGACAAGCTGGAAGAAGCTTGCCAGAACAATGCAGAGGACATTCGGGTGCTGGTTAAGAAAATGGTGCCCACCTATCATCCGGAGAAGTAATCAAAGGCTTTCTCCGGCAGGAAAGGATCGAGAAAACGATGAAAGAAGTTTTGATTGCGGTCGTTGCATATCTGCTGGGTTCTGTCAGCACCTCAGTGGTGCTGAGCAAGCTGGTCTTTCGCATGGATGTGCGCAAGCATGGAAGCGGAAATGCAGGCGCTACCAATGTGGCGAGAAACTTCGGCATGAAGGCCGGTGTGGCTACTCTGCTGGGCGATATGCTGAAGACGGCTGTGGCTATGGGCTTTGGCATGTGGCTGGGCGGCGATGTGGGCAAAGCCGTGGCCGGCATCGCCTGCCTGTTGGGGCACTTCTATCCGGTGTTTTTTGGATTCAAGGGCGGCAAGGGCATTTCGGTAGGTGCTGTGGTGGCTGCCTTTGTGGGCTTGCCGCATTTTCTGTTTGTTGTCGCACTGTTTGCTTTGGGTATGCTGCTGACCCGAATTGTTTCTGTAGGCTCTGTGATGGCTGCGGCAGGTCTGCCGGTGGCGCTGCTGCTTTTTGGCGGCAGCAAGCCGGAGTGGGTGCTGGGCTGTGTGGGCGCCGTGTTTGTGGTTTGGATGCATCGGCAAAACATCGTGCGTCTGATTCGTGGCGAAGAAAAACGGTTCCAACCCAAACGGTAACGGCTTCGACGGGGCAAAGCGCGCTTTGTTTTCCCTTGAAAATTTGGTGAAAGTTACGATTGACATTACAGGTTGAATTTGGGAGAATAGGGACGTGGTTGCCAAAGGGCGGCCTTATACAAGCGTAGAAAAAGAACAATCAGTGAGGAAATGAAGATGAAATCTACCGGCGTGATCAGACATATCGACAACCTGGGCAGAATTACCCTTCCCATTGAGCTGCGCAAGACTTTTGGTATGGCTTGCGGCGACCCCGTGGAGATCTACACGGAGGGAAACTCCGTGATTTTAAGAAAGCATGAGAGCAACTGCGTATTCTGCGGCGGCAACAAAAAAATCCTGATTTACAAGGACAAGCCCGTTTGCGAAAACTGCAGAAAAGAACTGAGCGTTTGATCTCAAAAGCGGTGCATTGCACCGCTTTTTGTTTTTGGAGAATGGAATTTACAATCCGCCGGTTTACTTTTCTGTCGATTTCGGGTATGATAAAGAAAACATTCAAGTGACTGTTGTTGGAGGAATAACTATGAAATCCTATACACCCCCTGTCGTAGGAGAGAAACCGCCTAAGGTGGGCTTTTTTGCCAAACTGAACGGAACTGTTTCCAGCCTGTATTATGAAGGCCGCGATCCCAAAGAGAACGTATATGCACTGTGGATCGAAAGCGAGGGCATCGGCGGTCTGCGCTGCTACCCTTGTGTACTGGACGAGGCGGGAGATTATCTGGTGTATGAGACGGTTCGATCTCCTGAGACTACGCAGGAAAATGCGCTGCTGATGCGCCGCTGGCCCCTGTTTTTGAACCCGGAGACCAAAGAGAATTTTAACATCCGTCCGTTGGACAAGGATGTATTTAACCGCATTTATCAGAAATACCGCAACGATAAGATCAAGCGTGAGTATGAAAAGGCCGGCTTGGAAGCTCCTGCAGATTTGGACGCTGAGCCTGTGACGCATGAGGAAGCACCGGCAGAAGATCCTCAGGCAGAGGCGCAGGAGAGCTAACGGAGGTTCGGTATGGACAAGATCGGAACCCTGGTAGAGCTGTTCTGCCAGGAGACACTGAAGAATGTCATTACGGCGCTGGCCTTCCGGCCGGAACGGCTGGTGATGCTGGTGGATACCGGCGCGCAGCACAGTGATGCCTATGAAAATACCATCCGGACATTGCGTGCCCGGATGCCGGAACTGATCATTTCGTATTTCGAAGCAGATTGCAACGATCCGGACTGTATTGCCGAGGCGCTGGATGCATTATATGCAAAATATCCCGACGGCGTATTTGACTTTACCGGCGGGCGGGAAGTGCTGTTGCTGAGCGCATTTGCCTTTGCCCGGCGGCACGACGCACCCATGGTGCACATCGACCTGCCTCGGAAACGGTTGATGAACCTGAACCGCTGTGAAGCGCTGGAGGGCAGTTTTTCCATGCCGGAGCTGACGCTGGCAGATCATCTGAACATGAACGGCGCGTTTTTTGACGGTGTGGGGCATGCCTTAATGGATAAGGAACAGGAACCTGCGGTGCGCGCCTTTTGCCAGCAGATCATGCGCAACCAGACCCGTTGGCGCAAGCAGTGCAATTATTTCCAGGCGGCGGCAGCCGGACTGGCAGGTTTGCATGTGGATGCACCGGTGAACTTTGTGGCGGTCAACCGCAGCCGGGTCACCTGTGATGTGGATTATTTGTATCAGCTGCAGGAGATCGGCTTTTTACAGAATGTTCAGCGAAAAAACGGACGGGTGCAGTTTGATTTTGCGGCAGAGAACTTCAAGAGTTATCTTACCGATGTGGGCGTGTGGCTGGAGCTGTATACATATCTGATGCTGCGTGACACCGGACTGTTCAAGGAAATCTATATGAGCGTCAAGGTGGGCTGGGGCGACGAGGCCGACGAATACAAAGGTACAGCATACAATGAGCTGGACGTGGTGGCCTGCAACGGACTGGAGACCATCTTTATCTCCTGCAAGACCAGCACGCCGGAGCCGGGGGATTTCAATGAGATCCAGGTGTACGCCAAAAAGTTCGGCGGCAGCTTTGGCAAGGCTGTGCTGTGCACCAGCAACGAGCTGGGTCATGGTTTTGTGGGCATGCATACCCGGGCAAAGGATCTGGGTGCTGCCATCATTGACCGCTCTGACCTGCGCGACGGACGCGCGGTCCGGGTGCTGCAGGAACTGATGCAGGCAAAGTAAAATCATATGAGCCGGGCGAAATGCCCGGCTCTTGACTTTCGGGGGCGGTTGGGGTATAATACATTTCCATCCCAAAGGGTGCCATACTATGAGAAAGGAGTGCTGGGGCATGGACAAGGCAGGAACAAAGGTCATCGCCGCAAACCGCAAGGCTCGGCACGACTATTTCGTAGAAGATACCTATGAGTGCGGCATCGCGCTGGCGGGTACTGAGGTGAAAAGCCTCCGTGCCGGCACGGTGAACCTCAAAGACTCTTACTGCATCATCAAGGATGGCGAGCTGTTTGTTATCAGCATGCATATCTCCCCTTATGAAAAGGGCAACATCTTCAACCGGGATCCCATGCGGCAGCGGAAGCTGCTGATGCATCGGCGGGAGATCAACCGACTGTTCGGACTGGTAAAGCAGGACGGATATTCGCTGATTCCTCTGTCTTTGTATTTCAAGGGCAGTCGTGTGAAGCTGGAGATGGGCCTGTGCAAGGGCAAAAAGCTCCACGACAAGCGCGAGACCACCGCCCGGCGGGATGCCGCCCGGGAGATGGACCGCACCATGAAGGAACGCAACCGATAAGGTTGCGCGATATGGGGGCGTAAAGGTTTCGACGGGGATTTTGAATCAGGTTTAGCGGGCAGAGGCGCCCAGCCTCTATAAAATGGGTACTTTATAAATTAAATAACAATACTGAATATTGTTACGCTGCCTAATTAAAGGCGGCCGTCTTTGCCGGTAGGGCCACGAACCGGATAAAGGCGTGGATTAGTGGCGTCCGTGCGTACACTAAGCTTTGCGTGTACCATGCATCATGAAGCTACCGAATCGTAAAGTCTGGCAACTGTCTTTGCGGTAAGGGAATCTTAAAAATTGCCTGCGCCCGGAGAAGGACTTGTGGATAGGTTTTCGGACAGGGGTTCGATTCCCCTCGCCTCCACCAAAGAAAAAAGCACACTCGAGAGGGTGTGTTTTTTGTTTTTGGTATGGATTTTCAGGCAGAGGGGAATCGAAGGGCGCGTGTCAGAAAACAGTCCGGGGGACTGTTTTCCCGCGCCACCGCTCCGTCCGCAGACGGGCGATTCCCCTCGCCTCCACCAAAGAAAAAAGCACACTCGAGAGGGTGTGTTTTTTGTTTTTGGCGGCTTTGTTTATAAAAGCTGTATATTTCTTTGACATTGCCGGATCGCGGTGGTACAATGCCAACATATAAACCTCTTGTAAGAGAGTGAGGAATTTTGTGATGAAAGAAAGAGAAAGATTATCATCCCGCCTGGGCTTTATCCTGCTGAGCGCCGGCTGTGCAATCGGTTGCGGTAACGTGTGGAAGTTCCCTTGGATGGCCGGACAGTATGGCGGCGGCAGCTTTGTGCTGGTATACGTACTGTGCCTGCTGCTGTTGGGTCTGCCTGTGCTGGTAATGGAGCTTGCCATGGGCCGTGCTTCTCAGGCCAGCCCTGTACGGATGTACCATAAGCTGCAGAAGCCCGGGGAGAAGTGGCAGTGGCACGGATATCTGGCTTTGTTTGGCAATGTATGTCTGATGAGCTTTTATACCGTGGTGTCCGGCTGGATGCTGTATTACTTCTACAAGTTCCTGGTGGGGCAGAATGCCAGCCTGGGCTTTGGCCCGATGATCAGCAATCCGGGCATCAATCTGGGCTTTTTGGCCATCGTGGTAGTGCTGGGCTTTTTGGTGCTGAGCTTCCGTCTGCAGGGCGGTCTGGAGCGGGTGACCAAATACATGATGGTGCTGCTGCTGGTGCTGATGGTAGTGCTGGCGGTGAACAGCTTTAGCATGAAGGGCGCCGCAGAGGGTCTGAAGTTCTATCTGCTGCCCGATTTTTCCAAGATCAGCGGTAAGGTCGTTGTGGCGGCCATGAATCAGGCGTTCTTTACGCTGGGTCTGGGTGTAGGCTCTATGGCTATCTTCGGCAGCTATATTGATAGGGAGCGTTCTCTGCTGGGTGAGTCGGTGAACATCATCGCACTGGATACCTTTGTGGCTATTACTGCCGGTCTGATTATTTTCCCGGCTTGTACGACTTATGGTCTGGAAGTTTCTGTCGGCCCCGGTCTGCTGTTTGAGACCATGTCCACCGTTTTTAACAATATGGAAGGCGGCCGTCTGTGGGGCACCGTGTTCTTCTTGTTCATGGTGTTTGCTGCCATGTCTACCGTGCTGGCGGTATTTGAGAATATTCTGGCCTGCGTGCGTGAACTCACCGGCTGGAGCCGTCCCAAGGGCTGCGTGGTCTGCGGTGTTGGCATCTTCCTGACTTCCAGCACCACGGCGCTGGGCTATAATGTGCTGGGCAACTTCCACCCCTTTGCTTCCGACAGCTTTGTGCTGGATCTGTGGGACTTTATCCTGTCCTACAATCTGCTGCCCATCGGCGCGCTGGTGTTCTGCCTGTTCTGCTGCTTTAAGAAGTTCGGCTGGGGCTGGGAGAACTTTATGGCCGAGGTCAATGCCGGCAAGGGATTTAAGCTGAAGAGCTGGATGCGACCCATTTTTGCCTACTTTGTCCCTGCGGCCGTTGTGCTGATTTATGTGATGGGCCTCGTTGGCTTTAAGTGGAACTAAATAATGCCAAAGAAAAAGACCGCCTGTGGGCGGTCTTTTTTTATGTGCGGTCAGACTTCGATGGCAGAGAGCCGGGTCAGATATTTGTCCTGATAGAAAGCAAGCTGGCGGTGGTAGCCCTCCTGCCCGGGCGCTTCCAGTGCGTGCTGGTAGGCATGGGGCAGCAGATGGGCATCGTTGGCCTCCAGCACCGCCATGGCAATGTTGGAGCAATGGTCGGAGATGCGCTCGAAATTATTGATGGCGTCGTTGTAGATAAAGCCCAGCGCCAAGGTGCACTGGCCGGCCTGCAGGCGTTGGATGTGGTTATCCTTCAGCACCTTGGATAGCCGGTCGATGGTTTCTTCCAACGGCTCTACGGTGCGGGCGCTGACCAGATCGTTGCGGGTCATGGCGGCATCGGTGAGTTCGATGATCTCGTGGATGGCGCCGGTGCAGACGGCAAGTTCCTCCATGGCCTGTGGGGAGAAGGTGATCTTTTTCTGCGCCAACTCCTGCGCCAGCTCGGCCAGATTTACAGCGTGGTCGGAGATGCGCTCGATGTTGCTGAGGCAGGTGAGGTATTTGGCAGAAGTCCGGGTTTCTTTGTCGCTGAGGGGCTGGGTATGCAGCTGTACCAGGTAGGCGACCAAACGGTCTTCGTAGCGGTCTACCCGCTCTTCGCGGCTTAGGATCTTGTCGAACTTTTCGGCGCTGAACTGGGTGAAAAGCTCGGTGGAGCGCTGCAGGTTCTTGAAGGAGGCGACAGCCATCTGGAACAGAGCGCGCTCAGCCTGCTCCAATGCAAGGGCGGGATGCGCCAGCAGGCGCTCGTCCAGCACTACCTTCTGACGGGGGTCGTCGTCCTCATCGGGCTTGTCCGGGAACAGCATCGTGACAGCCTTTTGCAGCAGTCCGGCGAAGGGGATCAGCAGCAGGGTGGCACATACTTTAAATACGGTATTGACGATGGCAATGCCCATGCTGGTGGCGGTGGCGGACATAAAGTCAAGACCCACCAGCGCATGAATCAAATAGAAGGGGATAATCAGCAGCGCAGCGCCGCTGAGATTGAACAACAGATAGACAAAGGCGGCCCGCTTGCCGTTGACCTTTGCGCCGATGGCAGAAAGGAGAACGGGGGCGCAGGCACCGATACACATGCCGATGACCATGGGCAGTGCCACTTCATAGGAGATGACACCGGTGACCGACAGCGCCTGCAAAATGCCGATGGAGGCCGAGCAGCTTTGGATGACGGCGGTGACGGCAATGCCCACCAAAATGGCCACCACCGGGTTGGAGACAGCGGAGATGAAGTGCAGGAACGCGGGGCTTTGCTTCAGGGGTGCCATGGCGCCGCTCATGGACTGCATGCCGCTCATCAGCACGGCAAAGGCCAGCATGACCATGCCGAGACTTTTCTGCGTGGGCTTTTTGCAGAAGAAATACAGGATAATGCCGATAAAGGCCACCAGAGAAAACATGGTGGCGGAAGAAACACCGCCTTCTTCCACGCCGGCTAGCACCAAAATCCAGCCGGTGGCAGTGGTGCCGATGTTGGCGCCCATGATGATGCCGATGGCATTGCGCAGCTGCATAATGCCGGAATTGACAAAACCCACCACCATGACAGTCGTGGCGGAGGAAGACTGAATGACAGCGGTGACAAAGGTGCCCAGCAGTACACCGCGGAAGGTGGTGGAGGTCAGTTTGGCAAGGATCATTTCCAATTTGCCGCCGGCCATGCGCTTGAGTCCTTCGCCAAGCAGCGTCATGCCAAAGAGAAAAAAGGCAAGACCGCCCAACAAAGAAATTGTGTTTGCAATGCTCATCTCGCGTCAACCCTTTCTGTATCTGATCACATTCGGTGAATACGGAAAGCTTATATGCGTGGGCTTTCTTTTATTGTAGCATACGAGCTTGCCGTTTCACAAGAGGAAACGGCAGGAGATATGTGAAAAGAAAACGAGGCGGAAGACTTGATTTTTTAATACAATGTGGTATAATCACCGAAGAAGTGTCCCATATGGCACAGTTTGGGGTGAAACCATGGGTAAGCGTGAAAAGAATGCGCTGTTTTTGCTGCGTGGGCTGACAGAAGAAGAAGCGGCCAGGTGCTGGCAAATGGCGCAGAGCGAAGAATGCACCTACAGCAAGGGCCAGGTGGTATACGATGCCGGCCTGGCACGTCCTGCTTTGGCGTTGGTACTGGAAGGGGAACTTCGGGTGCTGCACGGCAAGGTCGTGATGAATGACCTGCATCCGGGTGATGTGTTCGGTGCGGCGGCGCTCTTTGGCGGCGGAGAACCGTATCCGTCTACGGTAGTGGCGGCAAGCGCCTGCCGGGTGTTGCTGATTCCGCAGGAAACAGTGGCTGCCTGGATGGCCGCGGTGCCCAAAGTGGGCGAAAACTACGTGCGCTTTTTGTCCGACCGGATCCGGTTTCTCAACCGACGCCTGTCCACACTGACAGCAGGGCAGACCGACGGAAAGCTATGGCGGTATCTGCTGGAGCACAGTGATGAATCGGGCGTGGTACGGCTGCCCGGCGGCATGACCGGGCTGGCAGAATGCCTGGATATGGGACGCTCCAGCCTGTACCGTTGTTTAGACAGTTTAACTGCCCAGGGGAAAATCCGACGAGAGGGCAAGACCATTGTGATGATCAATCAGGAGGAAATATAATATGAAAAAGTTTGCAGCATTGATGTTGGCGGTGATGACGCTGATGAGCCTGGCTGCCTGCGGCGAGACCTCCAAGCCTGCCGTCAAAATCACCGGTATCGCCGGTCCCACCGGTGTGGGCCTGGTGCATCTGATGGAAGCCGATGCCAAGGGCGAAAGCAAGTGTGACTATACCTTTGATCTGGTCAGCGACCCCACCGAGGCCGTGGCTGCCATTACCAAGGGCGCTGCGGATATCGCCGCTGTCCCCACCAATCTGGCTTCTACCCTGTATAAGAAAACCAGGGGCAATGTGCAGGTGTTGGCTGTGAATACGCTGGGTGTACTGTACATGATGACCAATGGCGCAACGGTTCAGTCTGTTGCCGATCTGAAGGGCAAAACCATCTACAGCTCCGGTCAGGGCGCAAACCCCGAGTACATCCTGAAGTATGTACTGGAGAAGAACAATATCACCGATGCGACGATTAAGTTTGTAGACGATAACGATGCTCTGGTGGCTGCACTGGTCACCGGCGAGGCGCAGATCGCCATGGTACCGGAACCCAAGGTTACTGCCTGCATGACCCAGATGAAGGCTACCGGCAAGACCCCTGCTGCGGTGGCGCTGAATATGACCGAAGAGTGGGGCAAGGTTGCCGGGGATGAGAGCACCTTGATGATGGGCTGCGTCATTGCCCGCAAGGAGTTCGTGGAAAAGAATCCTGAGGCTGTGAAGGCATTCCTGCAGGAGTACGAGGCATCTATCACCGCAGTGAAGGCGGATGTGGATGCTGCCGCAGCCCTGTGCGAGACCTACCAGGTCATTCCCAAGGCAGCCATTGCCAAACAGGCAATTCCTCGCTGCAACCTGACCTTTGTGAAGGGCGCGGAGATGAAAACACAGCTGTCCGGCTACCTGAAGGTGCTGTTCGGCTATAACCCTGCCTCCATTGGCAGCGCAATGCCGGATGACGGTTTCTATTATGCGGAATAAAGGTAAGAAACTGCTCGCCGGTCTTGGCATTGCGGCTTTTTGGCTGGTAGTGTGGGAGCTCTTTGCCTGTGCCATTAATCAGGAGATCCTGTTGCCCTCTGTCACAGAGGTGGCGGGGACATTGGTGCATCTGTGGGCAACCGAAGCATTTTGGATGTCGGTATCGGCATCGCTGCTGCGGGTACTGCTGGGCTTTTCTGCCGCTGTGGCGGCGGGAACTTTGCTGGCGGTGATCACCTGCCGGATAAATCTGCTGCACACCCTGTTGTCCCCGGTTTTGCACATTGTGCGTGCGGCGCCGGTTGCATCCTTTATTATTCTGGCTTATTTCTGGATCGAGACCGACCTGTTGCCGGCGTTTATTGCGTTTCTGATGGTGGTGCCCATGGTTTGGGCAAATGTCAGCCAAGGCATCCGGCAAACCGACCGCAAGCTGTTGGAAATGGCCAACGTCTACCGATTGGGAAGAGGCAAGACGCTGCGGCATGTGTGGTTGCCCTCGGTGAAGCCGTACTTTTTGGCGGCCTGCACCACAGGACTGGGATTTGCCTGGAAATCGGGCATTGCTGCTGAGGTCATCTGCAGTCCCGATCTGGCCATCGGTACCGAGCTGCGGAATGCCAAGGCGTATCTGGAGACGCCGGAGGTCTTTGCCTGGACAGTAACGGTGGTGGTGCTCAGCGTGTTGCTGGAGCGTGTACTGCTGCGATTGGTGCATCGAAATAAGAAGGGCGGTGCGGCATGAGTTTTGGACTGGAACATGTAACCTTTGCTTATGACAGCACCGCGGTCTGTGACGGACTGACCTGGACATTGCCGGAACGCGGCGTGGTGTGTCTGTGGGGGCCTTCCGGTTGTGGAAAGACCACACTGCTGCGGCTGTTGGCGGGACTGGAACGTCCCCAAGCCGGTGCGGTGAAACTGCCCGGTGAAGGACGGGTGGACATGGTCTTTCAGGAAGACCGGCTGCTGCCCTGGATGTCTGCATTGGATAATGTGCTGTTGCCCGGTGCGTCCCGGGAAAAGGCAGAAACCCTGCTGCGACAGTTGGGCCTGGAAGAGGTCATGCACCGATTCCCGGCAGAACTCAGCGGCGGACAGCAACGCCGTGTGGCCATTGCCCGTGCGCTGGCTGCATCCGGTGACCTGTTGGTGCTGGATGAGCCCTTTAACGGCTTGGATGAAGGCAGCTGGCGGATGGCGGCGCCGCTGATTTCGACGCGGGCCAGAGAGATTCCCGTGGTGCTGGTGACCCATGTGGCGCAGCATGCGGAGGCCTTGCAGGCAACTGTGCTGCGGCTGGAGGAGACTCCGCTGCAAGGCGCATTGGAATAAAGCAAACACTGATACGAAAAAAGAACCTGCTCCGGCGGGTTCTTTTTGTTTACTGCGCCATGCAAGGATGTTGACGGGGATTTTTGATAAAGGACTTTTCATTGCGGAGGGAATCCGTTATAATGAAGGCAGATTGATATGCAAGGGGGCGTGCTTCCAATGAGAGCAAAAGTATTAAGCGGTATTGACCGGCTGGATGTGTTGGATAAACTGCTGGCAGGACGCAGAGTCGGCTTGGTGGTCAGCGGCTCGTCCATCGACCGCAATCACGAGCTGGCGGTAGACATCCTGTGCCGCCGCTATCATGTAACCGCGTTGTTTAACACCATCTTTGGCATTCGCGGAGAGTATATGTATGGTGAGCGCGTGGAGCGCTACATCGATGCGCCCACCGGACTGCCGGTGGTAAGCATCTTTAATAAGGAGCGCACTGCGCCGACTGCCCAGATGCTGGAGCGGGTGGATGTGGTGGTCTTTGACATCAAGGAAGCGGGCGTCCGTTATTATGAATATTTGTATTGTCTGGCGAACTTGATGAAGGCTTGTGCCGCCTGCGGCAAGGCGGTAGTAGTGCTGGATCGTGTGGATCCCATTGGCGGTGAGAAGGTGGAGGGCACGATCTGTCCGCCGGACATGCACACTATGGTGGGCGACTATCAGCTGGCCATTCGTACCGGCATGACCATCGGCGAGTTTGCCCGCTATGTACAGGGTGAGTTTTTGCCGGCGGTGGATTTGACTGTGGTGCCGCTGCAGGGATGGAAGCGCAGCATGTACATGGATGAGACAGATGCGCCTTGGGTGCTGCCCAGTCCCAGCCTGCCCCACACCGATGCCAACCTGCTGTATACCGGTATGTGCATTTTTGAAGGTGTTGCCACCATCAACGAGGGCCGTGGCACCACAAAGCCCTTTGAATTGATCGGTGCGCCCTGGATGGACGCCGACGAGGTGGTGCGCCGCATCCGCAAGCACGGACTGCCCGGCGTATCCTTTGGCAGTGTGCATTACAAGCCTTATTCCTCCAAGCATAAGGATCAGGTGTGCAGAGGTGTGCAGATCCACATCGAAGACCGAAACACCATCGAACCCTTCCGTGTGGCTCTGAAGCTGCTGGATGAGATCCGTGCCCTGCACGAGGATCAGATTGTCTGGCGGGATTGCACTGCAGGGCACGATTTGCCCAAGGAAGCGGGCATGACCTTTGAACGCTATACCGACAAACTGATCGGTGACAAGCGCTATACCACCGGCGAGCTGGACGGTGACGGACTGCTGGCGGCCCATGCCGATGCTTTGCAGGCTTATATCGCGCGGAAAAAGAAGTACGAACTGTATGAATGATCTCGGGTGCCGCTCTTTTGGGGCGGCATCTGTTTTTTTGGCTTGTGCGTGGGTGGCAGTTCTGGTATAATTCCGGTAAAGAAACTTGCAAGGAAAGGTGAGGCAAGCGATGACAGAGGTTGTGGCGGCGCTGATCTGGCGGGGCGAGAAATTTTTGATTTGCCAGCGTCCGGCGCATAAGGCTCGGGGGCTGCTTTGGGAGTTTGTGGGCGGCAAGATAGAGCCGGGAGAGACCGGTGAGCAAGCGCTGATTCGGGAATGCAGAGAAGAGCTGGGCATTGAGGTGCAGGTGGGGGAAGTGTTCATGGATGTGAAACACGTCTATCCCGACCTGACTGTGCATCTGGTGCTGTATCACAGTACCATTGCGTCCGGCCAGGTACAAAAACTGGAGCACAATGACCTGCGCTGGATCACACCGGCGGAGGTGGACGGGTATAATTTCTGTCCGGCGGACGAGGAGATCCTGGCGGAGATTCGGCGCCGATACGGACGGTAAATGATGATACCGGCAGAAAAGGCGAAGAGAAATAATTAGGTACTCAAACTATCCTTGAAATGCGGATTTCTGTACGCTCTGTGCGGAATTTCCAAGAAATGGGAGAATTTTCGTGAAAGTGCACAAAAAGTAGCTGCGGAATTTTACATATCTGTCAATGGAAATCAAGCTATCATGTTAGTATAATGTATCTATAGAAGTTGCGCCGCAAACCGTGAAAAATGCGTTGTTGCGCAGCTTTAGACCTGAAGCAAATGTTGGTGGAACCCGGATGTTGGAGAAATTGTTGGATTCATTGAGAGCGATGCGGAAGCGTGGGATTTTTCTCACCATCTTCGGCGCGGCTTTGGCGGTGGTCAGCTATCGTGCCCGCGGTCTTGAGCCTGTAGAGTTCCCCATGGAACTTTTCTCGATGGTTGCTGCTACATTTTTTCTTTACGGATTGATTGTGGCGGTGCACAACACCAATTCCTTAGCACCCATGTTCTTCAGCTTCCGCTACACCAAGGCAAAGCTTTTCGGCCGGACGAAGATGAAGCCGGAGACACTGATGGATCCCAATGCCGACGACTATGTGTCGGTTGACGACGGTGGATTCCACTACGAACTGTATTCCGACTACCTGCGTGACCGCAGAAAGTGGTCCGGCATGGCGGGTAGTTTCTTCCTGGCACTGATCTACGCACTGCTTGCAACGGCAACGGTGCCCTTGATCCTCTAATTTTGTTTATTAAGACCACCTCGGTCATAATAAAAATATTCATCCGAGAATAAAAGAAGGAGTGAAAAACGCATGAAGAAGACACTGAAGCTGGTCTCTCTGATCCTGGCTGTGCTGATGCTGGTTGCTTGTGCAGCAGCTTGCGGCGGCGGCGAGAAGAAAGACAAGAAAGTCCTGAACCTGTACCTGGGTGCTGACTGTGACACCCTGAACGCTCACATTACCGCAAGTAGTGAGCCCGGTACTCCCGCTTCTTACTGCTCCGCCTACCTGTATCGTGCTTATCCCAACGATACTTCCGCTGGCGAAGCCCGTGGTTTCCACTACATTGGTGACCTGGCTAAGGAGCTGCCCGAACTGGTTAAGACCGAAGAAATGACGGTCAAGACCTACACCCCCAAGAAGGACGAGAACGAAGAAGTTATCGCTGGTCAGTTTGATGTGACCGAGGCAACTGAAAAGGTTCAGACCTGGAAGATCGTTCTGCGCGATGGCATCAAGTGGCAGAACGGCGATCCCATCACCGCTGAAGAGATCGTTTGGGGCTGGGAAATGCTGGCTAAGCCCGAGCTGGTCAACGCTATGGGTAGCTTCCTGTACGGTTCTATGGACGTCCTGAATGCCAAGAACTATCACGTCGGCGCTCTGAAGTGGTCCGATGTTGGTATCAAGGCTGATGGCAACACCATCACCATTCAGGTCGTTGGTGAAGTCGCACAGGATAAGGTCTGCGCTAACTTCGAAAACCGCGCTCTGACCCCTGTCAAGAAGTCCATCTACGAGCAGGGTATCTCCGAAGGCACCTCCAAGTGGGGCACCACTCTGGACAACTGGATGGGTTGCGGCCCCTACATCTTCAAAGAGTGGGTTGAAGATTCCGTTCAGACTTATGTCAAGAACCCCGACCACTGGCTGGCCGACCTGTACCACTATGACGAAGTTCGCGTCAACATCGTTAAGGACATGAACACCCGTGTTCAGATGTTCGAATCCGGCAAGCTGACCACCCTGACTCCCGATGCTACCGTCATCGACAAGTATCTGGACGATCCTCGTCTGCAGGTTTCCGGTTCTATCTATGTTGACCACATCGACATCAACTGCAAGAACACCAATAACCCCCTGTCTCTGATCGAAGAGAACTACTATCGTAAGGCTCTGTACCATGCATTTGACCGTGCTACCTACGCTAAGGACATCTTTGGTCGTATGGAACCCGCTGGTTACTATGTCAATGGTCAGGCTGGTCTGCTGAGCGCTGACGGCCGCGTCTACCGTGACACCAAGTACGGTGACGAAGTTGAGCAGCTGATCGCCAGCTGGTCCGATCCCGAGAAGGATCCCTCCAAGTCCGGTTACAACCCCACCCTGGCTCGTGACTACATGAAGAAGGCCTTCCAGGCTGCTAACATGAACTGGGACGATGCTTCCTGCCAGGAGATTCTGTACGTTGTCGGCGGTAGCGATACTGCTTTCAACAACCTGTTTGCTGTTATCGAAGAAACCTTCGAGAAGGAAATCTTCGTCAACGATGCTGGCAACAAGAAGATTGACCTGGTCTTCAAGTCTCAGGGCTCCCTGTCCTCCACCAACATGAAGATCCAGTTCGGCGACACCGGTTGGGACCTGTCCCCCAACTCTTGGGGCCGTGGCAACAGCCGTATCGACGTGTTTGATTGCTTCTACTACTACACCGATCAGTACTCTGGCCGTCCCAACAACTATCTGAACAAGGAGTTCAATGATCAGTATGTTGTTTGCCAGCAGACTCTGAAGACCGGCAACTATGAGAAGCTGCTGGAAGAGACCATGAAGCTGGAGAAGATTTATCTGGATTGCGTCATCCACATTCCTCTGTACCAGAGCGTTACTTACGATCTGTTTGCTGAGAACCTGCAGCTGCCCACCGATAAGTACATTCCCAGCTTTGGTTGGGGTACCATGTTTGGCGACATCGTTGAGAAATAAGTCTTTGACTTCTTTGGCGATGATTAATCGCAAAACCCTGTAAATAACACTCAACAAGTGTGTTGCCGTGTTTTGCGGCAACACACTTGTCCCGTAAAGACCAAATAGTATCTTGCCCTTTGGGGCGCAGTTCCTGCGCCCTTTTGGAGAAGATAGGAGGATGTTAATGGTTAAATACATTTTCGAACGATTTGGCGCCATGCTCATCACTCTGCTACTGATCATGTGCCTGTCGTTCCTGATTATTCGACTGATGCCTATGAGCATCTTTGAAAACCCCGAAATTCCCCCCGAGACCCAGAAGGCCATGGAGGATAAGTACCGTCTGAACGATCCCCTGCTTGTGCAGTTGTTCTACTTCGTCAAGGGTGTCGTTACAGAACTGGACTTTGGTGAATCCATTAAGCTGAAGCCCGGCCGTGAAGTGTTCGATCTGATCGTTTCCCGTATCCCCCCCACGGTGATACTGAACGTTTTCTCTCTGATTATTTCGATTCCTTTGGGTCTGATCGCAGGTACTGCCGCTGCTCTGAAGCGTAACACCTGGGTAGACAGCGCAATTTCTTTTGCAATTGTTTTGCTGATTTCTATTCCGTCCTTCGTTTTCGCATCTCTGCTGCAGTACAGCCTGACCTTTATCTGGCCCATTTTCCCCGTCCAGTACATTTCTGACGGCACGCTGGGTGAAATGGCGCACTCCATGATCCTGCCCGTCTTTGCTCTGGCACTGGGTCCCATCGCAACCATCGGTCGTTACCTGCGCGGTGAGCTGATTGAAAACCTGAACTCTGAGTACCTGCTGCTGGCCCGTACCAAGGGTCTGACCCGTACCCAGGCTACCGTTCGCCATGCTTTCCGTAACTCTCTGATTCCTATCGCCAACATTCTGATCTCCCTGCTGACCGGTATTCTGGGCGGCTCCATGGTTATCGAGAACATGTTCGGCGTGCCCGGCATGGGCGGTCAGCTGGTTAACTCCGTTCAGATCGGTGACCACTTCCTGACAGTTGCCCTGCTGATCTTCTATGCTGCCATTTCGCTGGTTACCGTTCTGCTGGTCGACCTGTCTTACGGCATCATCGACCCGCGCGTCCGCGTTGGAGGAGGTAACAAATAAATGACTGTTATTGATTTGAAGAACAAGCTCCCCGAAGAGCTGGAAGCCATTTCTGCCGATAGCTTTGTTATGGTGCAGGAAGGCGATCAGATCATGGACGAAAAGTTCCAGACCAAGCCCGTTGGCTTCTTTAAGGACGCCATGATCCGTCTGTCCAAGAGCAAGGTTGCACTGATCTCCTTTGCGATGATCATGCTGATCATCATTGGTGCATATGTCGTTCCCATGATCTCCGGTTATACCTACACTGAGTATGTTCTGGAAGCAAGAAACCTGCCCCCCAAAATTCCCGGACTGGAAAAGCTGGGCATTGCTGATGGTACCCGTGTGCTGGAGAACCGTAAGGTGGAGGGTCTGACCGATACCGAGCGTTATCCCGAAGGCTGTGTCCTGGAGATCCGCAACCGCCGCACCGTGAAGGGTGTTGAGATGTGTGATGTTCTGGTAGACACCTACAAGATGGCCGGCCTGGAAGACAATGTCTATCACTGGATGGGCACTGATGACCTGGGCCGTGATACCATGACTCGTTTGTTCCGTGGTACCCGCGTCTCTCTGCTGATCGCATTCATCACCGTTATGACCAACGTGTTCATCGGTGTTGTTTACGGTGCTGTTTCCGGTTACTACGGCGGCAAGGTCGACTTTATCCTGACTCACTTTGCACAGGTTCTGGACGGTCTGCCCTACGTCTGTATCACTATTCTGTTTATGCTGGTGCTGGGTTCTGGTATGACCTCCATCATTGCAGCAATGTGCGTCACCGGCTGGATCGGCACTTCCCGTCTGATCCGTGCTCAGTTCTTCCGCTTTAAGAACCGTGAGTACGTGCTGGCTGCCCGCACCCTGGGCGTTAAGGACGTGACCCTGATTTTCCGTCACATCCTGCCCAACTGTGTTGGTCCCCTGATCCTTCGTGCCATGATCGCCATCCCCGGCGCTATCTTCTCCGAGTCCTTCCTGGCGTACATCGGTCTGGGTATTGCTCCTCCCGATACTTCCATCGGCGTCATGCTGGCTGCTGGCCAGAAGGTGCTGCTGCAGTATCCCGAGCAGACTTTCTTCCCCGCAGTGCTGATCTCCGTGCTGATGATTGCGTTCAATATGTTCGCAAACAGCCTGCGTGATGCACTGGATCCCACCAAGCGCGGTGAATAAGCAGGAAAGGAGAAAGAATAATGGCTGCAAATTACAATGAAGTTGTCCTTTCCGTAAAGGACCTGCGTATTAATTTCCGTGCATACGGCGGTCTGGTTCAGGCTGTTCGTGGTGTAAGCTTTGACTTGCATCGCGGCGAGACTCTGGCCATCGTTGGTGAGTCCGGTTCCGGTAAGTCCGTAAGTATCCGTGCTATCATGGGTATTCTGGCTGGTAACGCCATCATCGAAGAGGGCGAGATCCTCTATGATGGCATGGACCTGACCAAGGTGAAGGAAGATGATTTCCACGAGATCCGCGGTAAGCGCATCGGTCTGATCTTCCAGGATCCTCTGTCTGCTCTGAACCCCATCATGAAGATTGGTCAGCAGATCACCGAGGTTCTGCATCTGCACAAGAAGATCAGCAAGGAAGATGCAAAGGCTCGTGCTATTGAGCTGATGAAGGCTGTTGGTATTCCCCATGCTGAGCAGCGCTTCGAGCAGTATCCCTTCCAGTTCTCCGGCGGTATGCGTCAGCGTATCGTTATCGCTATCGCACTGGCCGGTGACCCCGAGATTCTGATCTGCGACGAGCCCACCACCGCTCTGGACGTTACCGTTCAGGCTAAGATTCTGGAGCTGATCAACCAGATCAAGGAAGACCGTAATCTGTCTGTTATCTTCATCACCCATGACCTGGGCGTTGTTGCAAACATGGCTGACCGCGTAAACGTTATGTATGCCGGTAAGATCGTTGAAACCGGTACTGCTGACGAAATCTTCTTCCAGCCCGCACATCCCTACACCTGGGCACTGCTGAGCTCCATGCCCGACCTGCAGACCAAGGAGCGTCTGATGGCCATCCCCGGTACTCCTCCCAACATGATCTATCCTCCCAAGGGTGATGCATTTGCGGCTCGTAACCGCTATGCCATGAAGATCGACTTTGAGCAGGAGCCCCCTTACTTCCGGCTGTCTGATACCCATCTGGCTGCAACCTGGCTGCTGCATCCTAAGGCTGCCGAGATGCATACCATCGAAATGCCTCCCGTTCTGAAGGCCCGTATCGACCGCATGAAGCAGATGGGAGAGGAGGTCAACAATGGCTGATTCCAAGTACATTCTTGAAGTAAAAGATCTTTGCCAGTCCTTTAGCTCCGGCCGCGGTAAGAAGAAGATGACTGTTCACGCTGTGGACCATGTCAGCTTTGGTATTCGCCCCGCCGAGACCTTTGGTCTGGTAGGTGAGTCCGGTTGTGGTAAGACCACCACCGGCCGTACCATCATCCGTCTGTACGATCCCACCGGCGGTGAGATGTATTTTGACGGCAAGGATATTGCCGGCAAGATGACCGGCGAGCTGCGCAAGTTCCTGACCAGCAACATTGCCATGATCTTCCAGGATCCCATCGAGTCTCTGAATCCTCGTATGACCATTCAGGAGATCGTTGGTGAGGGTCTGAAGATCCGCGGCGTCACTGATCCCAAGGAAGTTCATGACCGCGTGGTTGCTATGCTGCAGAAGGTCGGTCTGACCGAAGAGCATGCTACCCGTTATCCTCATGAGTTCTCCGGCGGTCAGCGTCAGCGTATCGGTATCGCTCGTGCTATCATCACCGAGCCCAAGCTGATCATCGCCGACGAGCCCGTTTCTGCTCTGGACGTTTCCATTCAGGCTCAGGTTATTAACCTGCTGAACGACCTGAAGGAAGAGATGGGTCTGACCATCCTGTTCATTGCTCATAACCTGTCTGTTGTTAAGTACTTCTCCGATCGTATCGGTGTTATGTACTTCGGTAAGCTGGTTGAGCTGGCCAAGGGTGACGACCTGTACGCACATCCTCTGCATCCTTACACCAAGGCTCTGCTGTCCGCAATTCCCGAGCCCAACCCCATCACTGAAAAGAATCGTCAGCGTTTTGACTATGATCCCAAGCGCGACCATAAGTATCCTGACGAGGAGTTCAGCCTGGTTGAGGTTGAACCTGAGCACTTCGTATACTGCACTCCCTCTGAGCTGGCAGACATTAAGAAGGAACTGGGTCTGGCAGAGTAATTGCCAATCACATCTATTACAAGCACCAAGGCATTGCCTTGGTGCTTGTTTTTTATCGCAAAAACCGATAACTAAAGATTATTTCTATAAATTCCGTTTATTAATTTTTTCTTTTAATAGACAAACCCAAAAAATAGGACTATAATACAATTAAATTATGTAATCTATTGAAAAAAGATATTGCCCAAAGGGAGGAATACCCATGGATCGAAAAGCTTTGCTGAAGCAAATCCCCAAAGTAGATGAGTTGCTGCAGCAGCCTGCAGTGGCTGCATTGCGTCAGGAATTGGCACCGGCAGTGGTCACGGATCTGGTGCGTGAAAAAATTGATGCCCTGCGTATTGATATTTTAGCGGGAGAGTGCCAGGAGATTCCGGCAATGGAAGTGCTATGCCAGCAGATTTGTCTGGCAGCCAATGCTGCAGCAAAACCCAGTCTGCGTCCCGTGATCAATGCCACCGGTGTGGTATTGCATACCAATCTGGGTCGTGCCTGCCTGTCTCGTCGTGCCGCGGATGCAGTTTGTTCTGCTGCCCGCAATTATTCCACCCTTGAATATGACCTGCAGAAGGGCAAGCGCGGCTCTCGCCACAGCCATGTGGAGGAGCTGCTGTGCAAGGTGACCGGAGCCGAAGCCGCTATGGCAGTAAATAATAACGCCGCCGCAGTATTGCTGATTCTCAGTGCTTTGGGTAATGGTGGCGAGGTCATTACCTCCCGTGGAGAACTGGTAGAGATCGGTGGTTCTTTCCGCGTGCCCGAGATCATGGAGCAGTGTGGTTGCCGTCTGCGTGAAGTAGGTGCTACCAATAAGACGCATTTATATGATTATGAGCGCGCCATCGGTTGTGAGACTTGCGCGCTGCTGAAGGTACACACCAGTAATTTTAAGATCATGGGCTTTACCGAATCGGTATCGCTGGAAGAACTGGTGGAACTGGGCGAAAAGTATGAGCTGCCGGTTATTGAAGATCTGGGTAGCGGCAGCCTGGTGGATCTGGAGCGTTACGGGCTGCATGGAGAGCCTACGGTTATGGATAGCGTTCGCGCGGGCGTGGATGTGATCAGCTTCAGCGGTGATAAGCTGCTGGGTGGCCCCCAGGCCGGTATCATCGTAGGCCGCAAGAACTATATCCAACTGCTGAAAAAGCATCCGCTGGCCCGTGCTGTGCGCCTGGATAAAATGACGCTGGCAGCTTTGGAGGCGACACTTAACAGTTATCTGGATCTGTCCCGTGCTGAGCAAGAGATCCCCACTTTGTCTATGCTGGCGGTGAAACCGCAGCAACTGCAGGAAAAAGCAGAAGCACTGCTTGCAAAGATCAAGGAAAAAGGTCAGGTTAACGCAGAAGTGGTGCCCGAACTGGATCAGGTGGGTGGCGGCAGTGTGCCCACACAGATGCTGGACACCTTTGCGGTGGCCGTCGTTCCCGCATCCTGCAGCGTAGATGCGTTGGAAGAGCGCCTGCGCTTGGGTGGCGAGACCCCCATCATTGGACGCATTGCCCGCGATCGCTATCTGCTGGATGTGCGCACCTTGTGGGAAGAAGATTTTGATTATATTGCCTGCCGTGTGGTGGAGGAAGCTCAATGAAACATGTGATTATCGGCACTGCCGGTCACGTGGATCATGGCAAGACACTGTTGGTCAAGGCCCTTACCGGCATTGACACCGACCGGCTGGTAGAAGAGAAAAAACGAGGCATTACCATTGACCTGGGTTTTGCCCATCTGGATTTTGAAGATGGAACCCAGGCCGGTTTGGTAGACGTGCCCGGACATGAGAAGTTTATTAAAAACATGCTGGCGGGTGCCGGCGGTATTGACCTTGCCATGTTGGTGGTGGCTGCCGACGAAGGGTTTATGCCGCAAACGGTAGAGCATCTGGGCATTTTGAGCCTGCTGGGCATTAAGGAAGGCTTGATTGTCATTACCAAGACGGATATGGTAGACCCCGAATGGGTAGAGATGATCGCCGAAGATGCCCGGGAGCGGGTGAAAGGTACCTTCTTGGAGGGTAAGCCCATCATGGCTGTTTCGGCCTATACCGGACAGGGCATTGCCGAACTGCGGCAGTATCTGCACGGGCTGGTCAAAGCCGCTGCAGAGAAAAACCTGCGCACGCCTTTCCGTCTGCCGGTAGACCGCGTCTTTTCGGTGGATGGCTTTGGTACGGTTGTCACCGGCACGCTGATTGAAGGCAGCATCCGCAAGGATGAAATGGCAGAACTGGTACCCTCGGGGCTGCAGGCCAAGGTGCGCAGCATTCAGGTGCACGGCAAGGATACCGATACCGCTTGCGCGGGACAGCGTGTAGCGGTGAATCTGGCAGGCCTGAAGAAGACCGACATTCAGCGCGGCGACACGGTTTCCCGTCCCGGTACAGTGAAAATCAGCCGGATGCTGGATGTGCGCCTGCAGAATCTAAAGAACTCGCAACGCACCATTCTCACCCAAAGCCAGGTGCACTTTTATCATGGCTCCAGCGTGATGTTGGCCAAGGTGGTGCTGCTGGACCGTGAAAGTCTGTTGCCCGGTGACAGCTGTTATGCCCAGCTGCGTCTCACTGAGCCGCTGGCTTCCAAGCGGGGTGACCGGTTTGTCATTCGTTTTTATTCACCGCTGGAAACCATTGGCGGTGGTGTGATTTTGGATGAAGCGCCCATGCGCCACAAGGCCGGTGATCAGGCCGTGCTGGAAGCGCTGGCCATTCGCGAAAGCGGGTCGGGCAACCAAAAGCTGGCACAGACGGTGGCGGCATTCGGTTACGCATTGCCCACTGCAGAGAAACTGTGTACCGAGTTGAACCTGGAGGCAGAAGAACTACAGGAGCAGTTGGCAGAGCTCGTTGCAGCCGGCAAGGTGCTGGAACTGCTGCCGGGTCGATACCTGGCGGCTTCGGTATTGGATCAGGCATGGGACGGCTGCAGAAAGCTGCTGGAAGCCTATCATGTGGCCAATCCGCTGCATGCCGGCATGAAACTGGCAGAGCTGCGGCAAAAACTGCTGCCCGGCACTGAACTGACGGTAGCAGACGGCGTGCTGGCTGAGTTGGCGGCAGAGGGCCGCATTAAGCGCATCGCAGACCGTTATGCCATGGCTGAGTTTACTGTGCATTTTACCAAGCGGCAGAATGCCATCCGGGATAAACTGCTGCAGACCTATCGCAAGGCGGATCTGGAAGTTCCGGGTGTGGATGAAGTGTATCCCATGTTCCTGCCAAAGGAAAAGGAAGACTGCAAGCAGGTATTGGAAAGCCTCATTTCTAGCGGTCAGCTGGTAATGCTGACGCCGCAGCTGTATTATCATCAGCAGACCTATCAGCGGGTACTGGAGCAGACTAGGGCATTTTTTGCGGAGAAGGAAGAACTGACACTGGCAGAGTTCCGCGATATGCTGGGTACTTCCAGAAAATATGCATTGGCGGTACTGGAATATTACGACCGCAATAAGATGACAAAAAAAGAGGGCGACATCCGCCGAGCCGGTGCCGCCTTGTCCCAATAACGTTTAATTGAATTATTTGCAGCGCAGAGAAACAGCGGCAAATAAAGGCTATCCCTTGACATTTTGGGGATAATATGGTATATTTTTGCCGCATACGGGAGTAGATGGGTGCTGGTGTGCCCCCTGGTCTTCAAAACCAGTGAGGGTGGTGAAGAGCTGCCTAGGTGGGTTCGATTCCCACATATTCCCGCCAAATCAAAAGCGCTGCGTGAACTCACGCAGCGCTTTTGTGTTTCTTGGATGGTTATTCTACTTCGATGGCAGCGCCGGTGTCGGGCAATACCTTGCCAACGATGGCACTCCAGGGTGCGAAGGGTTTCAGCCGCTGGAGCAATGCCTCGGCGTCGGCCTGGGGCAAAGAGACCAACAAACCGCCGGAGGTCTGCGGGTCAGCGGCCAGGTCTACCTGATGCTGCTGGGCAGTCTCCAACATGCGGAAGTGGGGCTTTACATAGTCCATGTTGCGGTATGCGCCGCCGGGGATAATGCCCATCATGGCCATTTCTTCGGCTCTGCTCATAAAGGGCAGTGCATCGCCCTTCAAACGAATGGTCACGCCGCTGCCACTGGCCATCTCATAACAGTGACCCAAAAGGCCAAAGCCGGTGATGTCGGTGCAGGCATGTACATTGTCGGTTTCCTGCACGGCGGCGCCTGCCTTGGCATTCAAGGTGGCCATGTGCATGGTCATTTCCTCAATCTGCGCCGGTTCCAAAAGTCCTGCCTTGGCGGCAGTGGTCAGCACACCGGTGCCCAAGGGCTTGGTCAGCACCAACACGTCGCCGGGCAGCGCGCCCACGTTCTTGAGAATGCGATCGGGGTGCACAAAGCCGGTAACACACAAACCGTACTTGGGCTCGTTATCTTCGATGGTATGACCGCCGGCGATGACACAGCCGGCTTCCACTGCCTTATCGTGGCCGCCCTCCAGAATCTTGCGGACGGTGACGAGGGAAAGGCAGTTGGGAACACACAGAAGGTTCATTGCCAATTTAGGCTGGCCGCCCATGGCATATACATCGCTGAGAGCGTTGGCCGCTGCGATCTGGCCAAACATATAAGGATCGTCCACGATGGGGGTAAAGAAGTCCACCGTCTGAATAACGGCCACATCGTCGGTGACGCGGTATACACAAGCGTCATCGCTGCTATCATAGCCTACCAACAGATTGTCATTTTGACAATTGGGCAGATGATCCAAGATTTTCGAAAGGACACCCGGTCCCAGTTTTGCTGCTCACCCAGCAGCGGAGGTCATTTGGGTCAAGGGGATTTCCTTTGCCATATTCTCACCTCTTTCCGAGAGAATCATCATTACTTTTACTATTATACCATTTCCCGAAAGGTTACGCAAGGGAGGACGCACTATGGATATGAAACAATTAGAAGCACTGGTCTGCGTGGTAGAAACCTGCAGCTTTTCTCGTGCGGGAGAACTGCTGCATTTGACACAGCCCACCATCAGCTCTCACATCGCATCCCTGGAGCGCGAGCTGAAGATCAAGCTGATTGTCCGCACCACCAAGGAGATTTATCCCTCTGAGGCGGGAAAGCTGCTTTATGGCTATGCCAAGGACATTTTGGCCAAGCGCGAAGAAGCGATGCAGGCCATTGGCGATTTCTTCCATGAAATGCGCGGCACCATTACAGTGGCGGCCTCTACCATTCCGGGACAGTATTTTCTGCCGAAGCTGATGCAGAGCTTCCGGGAAAAGTATCCGGATATCAAGTTCAATGTGCAGATAACCGACAGTGCGGACGTTACCGACCTGGTCACCTCTCGCGGCGCAGAGCTTGGCTTTACCGGAACCTTGTCCAACAATCCCAAGTGTATCAGCCGGGAGTTTGCGGATGACAGGCTGGTAATCATCACACCCAACCAGCCGCAGTACGCGCAATATGTAAAAAGCGGTTTCCCGGTGCGTCGCATTACCGAAGAGCCCTTTATCAGCCGTGAAGAGGGCAGCGGCACCCGTCGCGAAACCGAGTACTTCTTAAAAGAAATGGGTGTGGATCCGGCAGATCTGCAGGTGGCGGTGGAGGTGCGTTCTACCGAAAGCATCAAGAAAATGGTCAGCGAGGGCTTGGGCATTGCCGTGCTGTCCCGCAGTGCCTGCGAGGACTATGTGCAGTTCAATCGGATTCTGGCCTTTGATTTTGACAATGTGGCATTGCGGCGCAAGCTGTATATGATTCGCCATCGAAACAACATTTTGTCGCCCATTGCCCAAACATTTTACGATTACGCAAAGAACTATTACATCAAAAAGTAAGATGCAAATAAAAAACCAGCAGGCAACAGCCTGCGGGTTTTTATTATGCTTACAGAGACGAGTAAAGTTGTATGTAACCGTCACCCTGGGCAAGATAGATGCCCTCCACGTCCTCGGTGTGAAAGGTCGATTCATCTTCGGCGGTAAAACGAACGCAACTGCCGCAGGAGGAACTGACCTTGCGGGGCACCGGCATGACCTTACAGTCAACGCCTTGCTCCTTCAGCAACCGTGAAAAACGCACGGCGCCAAAGTGGGTGAAGAACGTGGCGATGTACTGGTTCATTATTTTACAACGATGACGTAGTCGCCGTCCACTTCGGAAAACTCGCAGGACTTGCCGGCGTTCTTCACAAAGCGGGAGACATTGCCCAGGGCAGTCTGATTGTCTACCAGGATCTCATAGCTCTCGGCATCCTTCTTCAGGGCCTGCATGGTCAGCAGGACGGGCTGAGGGCAGGACAGACCGCGGGCATCGACAGTAATCTTAGCCATGGTATGTACTCCTTTCAAGCTTAGGCGTCAGCCTTTTTGGTATTGCAGACAGCGATGACCAGCATGACCACCAGAGTGATGACGCAAGCGACGCGGCCAGCGGGGGTGGTACCGGCAGCGGAAGAAGCCAGGCCGAAGTTGTGGCAGAATGCTGCACCAACAGCCATACCCAGAACAGCGATAGCGGAGTCGGAGTTGCCTTCGCCGGTCAGGATCAGCTGACGCAGGGGGCAACCGCCCAGCAGGATGCTGCCCAGACCGACAACAGCCATGCCCAGGAAGTTCCACAGGTGCTGGGTGTGAGCAACGGGCTGGCCTTCGAAGCCCAGGTTGAACTTACCCATAGCGATGTTGCCGATCATAGCAACAACGATGACGGCCAGGAAGCCGACTACCAGGGTGAAGTCCTTGAACAGGACGACGTCACGCAGACCGCCGACCATGCACAGACGGGTACGCTGAGCAATAGCGCCAACGACCAGGCCGGCAGCCAGAGCAGCCCACAGGGGAGCGTGCATAGAGCCGGGGCCGCTTTCGCTGAAGACCAGCAGAGCGGGGAATGCAACCAGAACAACCAGGAATGCAACGTTGACAGCGGTCATAGCAACGCCTTCCAGCTTGCCCTGACGCTGGGTGCGGCCCAGAGTGAAGCCGCGCTTCAGGAAGACGATACCCACCAGGATACCGGCAACAAAGCCCACCAGGCCAACAACGGCATTCAGGTCACCGCCGGCGATACGCAGAGCCATACGCAGGGGGCAGCCCAGGAAGATCAGGGCGCCAACCATGACACCAAAGCCCAGCAGGAAACGCAGCACGGGGGAAGAACCGCCCTTGGGTGCGAAATCCTTGCGGACCAGAGCCATGACGAAAGCACCGACAACCAGGCCGATGATCTCGGGACGCATGTACTGAACGACAGCAGCGTTCTGCAGCTTCAGGCTGCCTGCGATATCACGGATAAAGCAAGCAATGCAGAAGCCCATGTTTGCGGGGTTGCCCAGATGAACCAGCAGAACGGCAACCAGACCGACCACTGCGCCACCCAGGAGCAGCCATTTCTTTTCTTTCATTGGTATTACCTCCAATTACATATTAGGATATATTTACCATATCAAAAAAATAGGGAACTGTTAAACAGATTATTCAAATCTATAAAGTGGTGAAAGGCAAATGCAATCGGGATTGGATATATAGAATTTATCAATAAAAGAAGGAAGCATCTGAAAATGATATGATAAGGCAGGAAGAAATCCCCTTTTCCTTTGATTTTATTTGATGTATAATAAAATGTACTGAAAATAGGTGTAATATGCGCATTCGGGAGGTTTGTTATATGGAGCGTATCTATCTGGACAACGGAAGCACATCCTTCCCCAAAGCGCCCGGCGTGGGACAGGCCATGGCAGATTTTATCGAGCACGTGGGAATTAACATTGCCCGTGGCGGATATACTGAGGCATATTCCGCCATGGAAGTGGTGCTGGATACCAGAGAGCGTCTGTGCCGCCTGTTTCATGCGCCCAAAGCGGAAAATGTAGTGCTGAATGCCGGTATCACGGCATCGCTGAATGTCATTCTCAAGGGCTTTTTGCGACCCGGTGATCATGTGCTTACCACGACCATGGAACACAACGCGGTCATGCGCCCGCTGGTGCAGCTGGAAGAAGACGGTGTGATCCTGGAGCGAATCCCCTGCAACGAAGACGGCAGCCTTTGTCTGGACAAGCTGGAGGGCATGTTCCGCCCCAACACCAAGGCGGTGGTGATGCTGCATGCATCCAACGTCTGCGGCACGCTGATGCCTGCAAAAGAAGTGGGCGAGCTGTGTAAAAAGCATGGTGTGCGGTTTATTCTTGACACTGCCCAGTCTGGCGGCATTTTCCCTGTGGACTTTACCGGCTGGAACATCGATGCGCTGGCCTTTGCCGGACACAAAGGCCTGCTGGGTCCCCAGGGCATCGGCGGATTCATCATCAAAGACGATTTCGTGCCTTATTTGCGGCCCTTGCTGGCCGGTGGCACGGGCAGTGCTTCCCATCAGGAAACTATGCCGAGTTTCATGCCCGACCGTTTTGAAGCCGGTACGGCAAATCTGCCCGGTATTTTCGGATTGCACGCATCTTTGGGTTATCTGGAGCAGGTGGGCATTGATACCATCCGGGAGATCGAGATGGAGCATGCGGCGATGCTGCTGGAAGGCTTCCGGCAGATCCCCGGTGTCCGCGTGGTGGGCAAGCAGGGAACAGAGGGTCGCACCGCAGTAGTCAGCGTGGACTTTCTGCATTGGGACAACGCGGAGGCGGCCTTTGAACTGGAGGATCGCTGGGGGATTATGACTCGTTGTGGTCTGCATTGTGCGCCCAGCGCCCACAAGACATTGGGCACGTATCCTCAGGGCACCGTGCGCTTTGCACCGGGACACAAGACCCGAAAAGAAGAGATTCTGCAGGCCATCGAGGCAGTGGCAACCCTGGCAGCAGAAAAACGGGAATAATTGCGAAAAATTCACATAGAATTTTTCTATAATTGATAATTTTTACTTGTGATTTTCGATGAATGAGGTACAATAATAATAGAATCCCGTCATTGGAAGATTCTGTGCCTGCGGGCAAACAATCTGAATAGCATTGGATGAAGTTTCCGGGAAATCTGCATTGGGCAGAGCCGAAGGAATAAGTCCGTGGGACGGGCCATCCCGCGGGCGAATATCTCAGGCAAACAAACCGGAAATGGACAAGTCTCTGAAGAGCGAAAGCACCGAAGGAGCAACCTGCTTGCAGGGAATCTCTCAGGTTATGGAACAGAGCGGCGGCGGGTTTTTTCTGCGCACGCTCTGTTTTTTTCCCCAATGACAGGCAAAACTATACGCGGAGGCATAGGATGGAAAGCGTCTTGGAATATCGCATTATTACCAATAATCCTTTGGTAAAACGCTGTGTGCCGCCGCAGTACCTGGTGGAGTTTCACGAAGGCATCGGATACCGGGATGTGCTGGTTCTGGCGCGGGATCTGGTGTATGCGGGTCATCGGTTGTACACACATCCGCTGGCCGGCAGTGTCAAACCCAACGAAACTCCGTACAAATCTATCGTGGTGTCCCGTCTTCCCAAGAAAATGCAGAATGACGAGGCCATGCTGATTTCCAGCAGCATCGAGACCTTCGACAAGTTCAAGCCTATCGGCTGGAATCTTGCCGAGCGTCACCACAAGGATTTTCAGCTCATCGATTATACCCTGTTGTGCGGTGCATTGCAGATCGACGCACTGGCAGGGCTTAATAAGTAAAAATTTATAAATATAAGACAAAGGAGGTGTTCACTTTGAAATTGGAATTGGGATTCATTGAGATCCAGGACATTCAGTTTTCAAAGGAATGCAAAGTAGAAAACGGCACCCTGTACGTTGATGCAGATGCAGTAAAAGCCTTCATGTATGAAGACGACGATGTGAAGGCATGGGTCAAGGATTTCTCCTTTGACATCGCCAAGCCCGGCGAAAGCACCCGCATCACCCCCGTTAAGGACGTTATCGAGCCTCGTGTAAAGGTTGAGGGCCCCGGCGGCCAGTTCCCCGGCGTTATCGCCAAGGTTGACACCGTAGGCAGCGGCAAGACCCACGTTCTGCGTGGCATGGCTGTTGTTACCGCAGGCAAGATCGTTGGTTTCCAGGAGGGTATCATCGATATGTCCGGCCCCGGTGCTGACTACACCCCCTTCAGCAAGCTGAACAACTTTGTTGTGATCGCTGAGCCTGTTGAGGGTTACGAGAACCACAAGCACGAGTACGAGCATGCCGTCCGTATCGCCGGCCTGCGCGCTGCCACCTTCATCGGTGAGCTGGGCCGCAATGTTGCTCCCGACAGCACCCAGGAGTTTGAGACTCTGGGCATCAAGGAAGGCATCGAAAAGTATCCCGATCTGCCCCGCGTGGCTTATGTCCACATGCTGCAGAGCCAGGGCCTGCTGCACGACACCTACGTTTACGGTATCGATGCCAAGCGCAGCCTGACCACCATCCTGAATCCCACCGAGACCATGGACGGTGCAATCCTCAGCGGTAACTGCGTGTCCGCTTGCGACAAGAACACCACCTATCATCATCAGAATAACCCCGTGGTGGCAGAACTGTTCGCACAGCACGGCAAGAAGCTGAATTACGTCTGCAACATCATCACCAACGAAAACGTCTATCTGGCCGACAAGCAGCGCTCCTCTGACTGGACCGCAAAACTGTGCCGCCTGCTGGATCTGGACGGCGCTATCGTTTCTCAGGAAGGCTTCGGTAACCCCGATACCGACCTGATCATGAACTGCACCAAGATCGAGAAGCAGGGCGTCAAGACCGTCATCATCACCGACGAATACGCCGGTCAGGACGGTAAGAGCCAGTCTCTGGCTGACGCCGATCCTCTGGCTGATGCCGTGGTCACCGGCGGTAACGCCAACCAGGTGATCATCCTGCCCAAGATGGACAAGGTTATCGGTATGCTGGACTACGTAGATGTCATCGCCGGCGGCCATGCAGGCTCTCTGCGTGAAGACGGCACCATCGAGGCTGAGATCCAGGTTATCACCGGTGCTACCAACGAAATGGGCTTTAACAAGCTCAGCGCAAGATAAAGGAAAGGAGGAAACACACAATGAGTTATCGTGTTGTACACTATATCAACCAGTTCTTTGCCAACATCGGCGGCGAAGAAATGGCTCACGTTGCTCCCGAGCTGCGTGAAGGCTTTGTCGGTCCCGGTATGGCTCTGAACCAGGCCTGGAAGGGCGAGGCAGAAGTCGTGGCTACCATCGTCTGTGGTGACTCCTACTTTGCCGAGCATGAGAAGGACGCCAAGGCTCAGGTTCTGGAATGGGTTAAGGAACTGAAGCCCGATCTGTTCATCGCAGGTCCTGCTTTTAACGCTGGTCGTTACGGCTACGCTTGCGCCAACGTTTGCGTGGCTGTTCAGGAGGAACTGGGCATCCCCGTTCTGACCGGTATGTACGAGGAAAACCCCGGCGCCGATCTGAAGAACAAGGTTCTGATCGTTTCCACCGCCAACAGCGCAGCCGGCATGCGTAAGGCTGCCCCCGTTATGG
This sequence comes from Oscillospiraceae bacterium, assembly GCA_045636925.1. Classification (GTDB taxonomy): domain Bacteria; phylum Bacillota; class Clostridia; order Oscillospirales; family Butyricicoccaceae; genus JAZTYK01. The sequence continues at coordinate 8,396 of JAZTYK010000005.1, read as the reverse complement.
CTAAGCTGGCCATGAAGCTGCTGAAGGGCGAAAAGCTGGGCGCTTCTGTGGAAGACGGCTATATGAACAACGGCATCCGCGTCAACTTCTTTGAGAAAGAGCGCGGCGCAAAGCGCGCTGTGGATATGATGATCAAGAAGCTGGCCGACATGCCCTTCACCACTGAGTATCCCATGCCCTCCTTCGACCGTGTTGTTCCCGGCGCTGCCATCAAGGATCTGAGCAAGGCAACCATCGCCCTGTGCACCTCCGGCGGTATCGTTCCCAAGGGCAACCCCGACCACATCGAGTCCTCCTCTGCATCTCACTACGGTGAATACAACATCGCCGGTGTTGATGTGCTGACCGAGGCCGGATATGAAACCGCTCACGGCGGTTACGACCCCGTCTATGCCAACCAGGATCCCAACCGCGTTCTGCCCGTCGACGTGCTGCGCGAGATGGAAAAGGCTGGCAAGATCGGCAAGCTGCATGACTTCTTCTACACCACCGTTGGTAACGGAACCGCTGTCGCCTCTGCAAAGGCTTTTGCTGCTGAATACGCACAGAAGCTGCTGGCAGCCGGCGTAGACGCCGTTATCATGACCTCGACCTGAGGCACCTGTACGCGTTGCGGTGCAACGATGGTTAAAGAGATCGAAAGAACCGGTATTCCTGTGGTCCACATGTGTACCGTTACTCCCATCTCCATGACGGTTGGTGCGAACAGAATTATTCCCACCATCGCCATCCCCCATCCTCTGGGCAATCCTGCTCTGACTCTGGAGGAAGAAAAGGCAATCCGTACCAAGCTGGTCAATGCTGCTCTGGAAGCACTGACTGTCGAGGTCGAAGATCAGACCGTTTTTGAGGTCTAATCACCCTGCGTAAAGCAGACTAAAATCACATCCTTGGAACAGTCCCGGCTGCCCGTTTTTGGGCCGCCGGGTCGTTCCCGATATAAAGGAGTAAAAAATTATGAGCAAAATCTACGATGTCATCATCCTGGGTGCAGGCCCTGCCGGCCTGGCAGCCGGTCTTTATGCCGGCCGTGCCCGTCTGTCCACTCTGATCCTGGAAAAGGGTCAGGATGGCGGCCAGATCGCCATCACCGACGAGATCGAGAACTATCCCGGCGGCATGGTGGACGGCGAGCCCGGCCCCTCCCTGATCGCCCGTATGACCCAGCAGGCTGCCAAGTTTGGTGCTGAGCGTGCCAGCGACGTCATCAAGAGCGTTGAACTGGAAGGCGAAGTGAAGAAGCTGGTTGGCAACAAGGGTGAATATCTGGCCAAGTGCGTCATCATCGCCACCGGTGCGTTCCCCAAGCCCATCGGCTGTAAGAACGAAGGCAAGTTTGTGGGCAAGGGCATTTCCTTCTGCGCCACCTGCGATGCCGGTTTCTTTGAGGACTTCGAGGTTTACGTGGTTGGCGGCGGCGACTCTGCCGTTGAAGAGGCCATGTACCTGAGTAAGTTTGCCCGCAAGGTTACTGTTATCCATCGCAGAAACGAACTGCGCGCCGCAAAGTCCATTCAGGAGAAGGCATTTGCCAATCCCAAGCTGGACTTCATGTGGGACAGCGTGGTAGAAGAAGTTCTGGGCGATGAGATGCTGGAAGGCATGATCGTCAAGAACGTCAAGACCGGCGAGCTGACCACCATCATGGCTGATCCCGATGACGGTATCTTCGGCCTGTTCGGCTTTATCGGTTACAACCCCAACTCTCAACTGTTTGAAGGCAAGCTGGAGATGGAGCGTGGCTATATCGTTACCGATGCCGATATGCACACCAATATCCCCGGCGTCTTTGCTGCCGGTGACATCCGTGTGAAGTCCCTGCGTCAGGTTGTTACTGCCACTGCTGACGGCGCTATCGCCGCCATGCAGTGTGAAAAGTATATTTCTGAGCACGAATAAGATCATATTATTTAGAAAAAGGAGTTTTTATCATGCTGGAACTGGATAAGACTACGTTTGAGGCTGAAGTACTGCAGGCCGAGGGTAAGGTTTTGGTTGACTTTTATGGCGACGGCTGCGTTCCCTGTGCTGCTCTGATGCCCCATGTCCATGCTTTTGCTGAGACCTATGGTGACAAGCTGAAGTTTGCTGCCCTGAACACCACCAAGGCTCGCCGTCTGGCTATCGCCCAGAAGGTTATGGGTCTGCCCGTTATCGCTATCTACGAAGGTGGCGCCATGATCGACAGCCTGGTCAAGGACGACGCTACTCCGGAAAACGTAGAAGCAATGATCAAGCGCCACATCTAATGGCGTATCGGCAAAGCGGCGTTGCCGCTTTGCCAACCCCCGCATATATCACGCTATAGCATCGCCGCGAGGCGTTCTATAAATCTAAAAAGAAGGAGGATAATGGCATGAGCATCTTAAACGGTAAGAAAGTCATCATTATCGGTGACCGTGACGGCATTCCCGGCCCCGCAATCGCTGCATGTGCAGAGAGCGCCGGTGCTGAGGTTGTGTTCTCCTCTACGGAGTGCTTCGTCTGAACCGCCGCAGGTGCAATGGACCTGGAAAATCAGAAGCGAGTTAAGGAATTCGCCGAACAGTATGGCCCCGAGAACGTTGTCGTTCTGCTGGGCGCCTCTGAAGGTGAAGCTTCCGGCCTGGCTGCTGAGACCGTCACCGCTGGTGACCCCACTTATGCAGGTCCGTTGACTGGAGTCTCGTTGGGACTCAAGGTTTATCACGTGTGTGAAGAAGAAGTTAAGGCAGAGTTTGATGAAGCCGTGTATGACGATCAGGTCAGCATGATGGAGATGGTTCTGGACGTCGACGATATCGCCGGCGAAATGAGCAGCATCCGCGAACAGTTCTGCAAGTATTAATTCTCGATACAGACACGCAAGCAAGGGCGGCGGCGGGTGCCGTCGCCCTTCCGTTCTTTTGCGGGCTTCGGAACCCGAAGCTGATGCTGTTAACTTCTTTGCCGCATGAGCTGCGGGCTCCGCAACAACAAAAAGAAAATATTTTATGACAAGAAAGGTCGTGGACAATATGAAAAGCGTAATCAAGGGTGCCAGCTACATTTTGGCTCATACCCCCGATATGGTTCTGCATAACGGTACTACGCAGACCACCGAGCGCATCGTCAACCCCGAGAGCGAGTATCTGAAGGAGCTGCCCAATCATCTGCGCAGCTACGAGCAGGTTCTGGCTTATTACCCCAACCAGGTTTACATCGGCAACAAGACCCCCGAGGATCTGGCCGGCGTTGCACAGCCCTGGTATGACAAGACCTGTGATGTTTCCGACCGTTACGGCAAGTTCGGCGAGATCATGCCCCAGGAAGAATTCCTGCTGCTGATGCAGGCTTGCGATGTATTTACTCTGGTAAAGTTTGAAAAGTCTTTCGTAGAGGCTGTCAAGCCCGCCTTTGCTGCCAATCCCATCATTGACGAGTCCATCGCTGCCCGTATCCCCGAGGGCATCGAGCAGGCTGATCTGGAGCATCTGGTAAATGACGAGCACGCTGAGCCTCTGTATCATAACGGCAAGCTGGTTGGCTGCGTCACCCGTGCCCATGACATCGACGTAAACCTGTCTTCTCATGTTATGCATGAGAACCTGGTTTCCAAGGCTTCTTCTGTTCTGGCCCTGCTGTATGCCGTTAAGAATACCGGCATCAGCAAGGACGAAGTTGAGTACGTCATCGACTGCGCTGAAGAGGCTTGCGGCGATATGAACCAGCGCGGCGGCGGCAACTTTGCAAAGGCAGCTGCAGAAATCGCCGGTCTGAACGGTGCTACCGGTTCCGACACCCGTGGCTTCTGCGCAGGTCCCGCTCATGCTATCGTTGAAGCAGCTGCTCTGGTTGCTGCAGGCGCTTACAAGACCGTTGTCGTCACCGCCGGCGGCTGTACCGCAAAGCTGGGCATGAACGGTAAGGACCATGTGAAGAAGGGTCTGCCCGCTCTGGAAGATATGATCGCCGGTTTTGCCGTGGTCATTACTGCCGATGACGGCGTCAGCCCCGAGTTCAATCTGAGCATGATCGGCCGCCACACCGTAGGCACCGGCTCTGCGCCTCAGAACGTTATCTCCAGCCTGGTCACTGCTCCCCTGGATCGTGCCGGTCTGAAGATCACCGATATCGACAAGTATTCTCCCGAGATGCAGAACCCCGACATCACCAAGCCCGCTGGTGCCGGTGACGTTCCTCAGTCCAACTACAAGATGATCGCAGCTCTGGGCGTCAAGCGCGGCGAGCTGCAGAAGGCTGATCTGGCCACCTTCCCCGTACAGCACGGCCTTACCGGCTGGGCTCCCACCCAGGGTCATATTCCTTCCGGCGTACCTTACATGGGCTTTGCTCGTGAGGACATCATGTCCGGCAAGGCAAACCGCGTTATGATCATCGGCAAGGGTTCTCTGTTCCTGGGCCGCATGACTAACCTGTTTGACGGTGTTTCCTTTGTGGTGCAGGCCAACAGCGGCGCCCCCAAGGCAGAAGCCGGCGTCAGCGAAGAAGAAGTCAAGGGCATGATCGCCAAGGCTATGAAGGAGTTTGCTGCCGCTCTGCTGGCACAGGCCGAATAAGGCGGTGACGTCATGAAGAATCTGGAAAAAACCATTGCAAAGGCCTTCCTTGAAATGGCAGAAGGCCTGGAGAGCGGTTCTTTTGGCGTAAAGCCCAAGATCGCGCTCACCGGCATGGGCAGTGAACATGGCGAAGAAAACGCCATGGCTGCCGCCAAGATGGCTGCCGCCCGCGGTGTGGATGTTTATTACATCGGCACCCTGGAGGCCGAAGGCGTGACTACCGTTAAGGTGGCTGACGAGGATGAAGGCCATAAGAAGATGGAAGAAATGGTAGAGTCCGGCGAAGTCGACGGCGCTGTTACCATGCATTTCCCCTTCCCCATCGGTGTGTCCACCGTGGGCCGCGTTGTCACTCCCGCCAAGGGTCGCGAGATGTTTGTGGCTACCACCACCGGCACCTCCAGCGCAGATCGCATTGAAGGCATGATCAAGAATGCCATTTACGGCATCATTACCGCAAAGGCTGCCGGCATCAAGGATCCCACCGTGGGCATTCTGAATGTAGATGGCGCCCGCCAGACCGAAATGGCACTGAACCAGCTGAAGGAGCAGGGCTACCAGTTTACCTGGGCCACCTCTGCCCGTGCTGACGGCGGCGCTGTCATGCGCGGCAACGACGTGCTGCAGGGTACGCCCGATGTTATGGTCTGTGACTCCCTCACCGGCAACGTGCTGATCAAGATGCTCAGCGCTTATACCACCGGCGGCAGCTTTGAAGCCAGCGGCTACGGCTACGGCCCCGGTATCGGTAAAGGCTACACCAAGCTGATCCACATCATTTCCCGCGCTTCCGGCGCACCTCTGATTGCCAACGCACTGGAATATGCGGCACAGATGGTCCGCGGTAAGGTGTTCCAGGTGGCAGAGCAGGAGTTTGCCGCTGCAGAAAAGGCCGGTCTGGAGGCTCTGCTGGCTGCACGCAAGGCTGCATCCAAGTCCGCTGAGGCCACCGAAGAGGTCAAGGCTCCCCCCGCAGAGCCCTGCACCGCCAGCATCCCTGGCATCGAGGTCATGGATCTGGAAGACGCTGCCAAGGCTCTGTGGAAGGAAGGCATCTATGCCGAAACCGGCATGGGCTGCACCGGTCCTCTGGTGATGATGAGCGAAGCCAACCATGCCAAGGCACTGGAGATCCTGCGTAAGGCAGGCTACGTCAGCTGAGGTGCAAGATGAAAGTCATTGACATCGTCGAGAAGGTAGAGAAAGATCTCTCTACCGCCGAGCTCATCGAGCTGATGGCCCATCACAACCGTCAGGTTTACCTGGTTCTGGCCGAGAAAAAGACCGATGATGACGGTTATCTCTCCTGGGACAAAGAAAACTGGACCAGCGTAGACGGCAAGCGTTTCATTCGCAGTTATTTCCTGGGTGACCGAGCCCTGTCTGAGTTCTCCGGCTATAACAAGTACGACATGAAGGGCTACTTTCTCCCTGAGGAAGCCGCCGAAGTCCAGCTTGGCTAAACAACCAAACAAGACGAAACCGCCCGAGACTTGCGCCCCGGGCGGTTTTTTGTTATACTATATATATGGTGTTGAAGACAGATCAGTGAAGGAGATGTTCGTATGACCTTAAAAAAGACGCGCTGCATTCTGTATGCTTTGACTGTCCTGTTTGTCTTTTGCCTGATCCTGTGCGCCGGCACTGATAGCGGCTGGTTTTGGGTGCTGGCCGGCGGGGTGGGCATCGCGTTTCTCTGCATCTTTATGCTGTTTTGGTGTTGTCCCGAATGCGGGCGGAACTTGGGACGTACTTGGGGTGGAAAACACTGTCCCGGCTGCGGAGCCAAGCTGGATCTGTGATACTTACTTCTGTGGAGAAACGGCGCCTATGCGGCGCTGTTTCTGCATATTAAGGATCGCAGGTTATGATATATATTATATATAATGTGTAGTGCGCTGAAATTGAACTGAATCAAACTGTTTTCATTTACAATTTGTTTCTTTTTTTACAATGAGCAGTTCAAAATATTGGCATAAGATAAAACCAGAAGCCCAAAATACTTCCATGGAGGGAAGACTCAATATGTTTGAATATGACCCCAATCAAGAAAATCAGATGCAGAATAGCCAACAGTCCGGCGAAGAATCTCGGCAGGCATATCGCGAGGTTTGGCGCGACACGGTGCCGCCTCTGGAGGAAGATCCGTCACGGAAGAAGGGCGGTGGCTGGCTGAAAACAGTGGGACTGTGTCTGCTGGTGGCGGCTGTTGCCTTTGGTGGCGGCTATGCCGGCACCAAACTGGCCTATCGCGGCCTTGACCGAGTGGTCATCAAAGAGGTAGGCACTGATGCCGGTGGTGACAAGACTGACGATAATATCGGCGGAACAACCGGTAACAACGCCGGCGGACAGGGACTTGGCTCTCAGGGCGTAGCGGAGAAGGCGGTGCCCAGCGTGGTGGCCATCCGCACCGAAGAAATGACTACCGGAAACTTCTGGTTCGGCTCTCAGGTCATCAGCGGCGCCGGCAGCGGCGTGATCATCAGCGAGGATGGCTATATCATCACCAACTCCCATGTGGTGGATGGTGCGGATACCATTACCGTGGAATTGTCTGACGGTTCTACCCATAAGGCGGAATTGGTGGGCAGCTACACAAACGGCGACATTGCCGTGGTCAAGATCAATGCTTCCGGTCTGCCTGCTGCTGCCTTTGCGACTATGGATACCGTTCATCAGGGCGAGGCTGTTTATGCCGTGGGCAATCCCGAAGGCAATTTCAGTGGCAGTATCACCGGCGGTATTCTCAGCGCGCTGGATCGGCAGATCCGTGTGTCGGTAGAGGTGGAATCCGGTGGCAATTATGGCGGATATTACGGTGGAACTGTTACTCGCACCATTACGTTGGACGTACTGCAGTTTGACGCAGCGGTCAGTCCCGGCAACTCCGGTGGCGGTCTCTTTGACGGTGACGGTAATCTGATCGGCATTGTTTGCGCCAAGAGCGCGGAAACCGACTCGGAAGGCCTTGGCTTTGCTATTCCGGGTGGAAAGGCCCAGGAGATCGCTGCGGCATTAATCAGTGATGGCGTGTATCAGCCGGAGAGCGGCGATGGTGACGGAAGCACCAACACAAATACCAACAAGGCGATCCTGGGCATCAGTGCGGCTTATCTGGACAGTGCCGCCGCGCAGCAGTACGGGTATCGCAGTGCCGGCGTCTACGTGGTGGAAATCACGGTGCAAAGTACGCATCAGGCTGGCTTGCGCGTAGGTGATCGGATTATCAGCATTGACGGCACCGTTGTGACAGATCTGGATAGCGTCACCGGTCATTTGGCGAACAAGAATCCCGGAGACCAGGTAGAATTGCTGGTAGAGCGCTCAAATCGGACTGCGACATTAACAATCACGCTGGTAGAAAACACTTCTGCGAAATAAGAAAACTTTTTTCAAAAAAATCTGATTAAAATTTAAAAAAATGTAATCAAAAAACGCGAAATTGACATGAAGAAACCGCTTCTGATGCCTGGAAAAGGGCGTTTGAGGCGGTTTTTCTGTGCATGTTGCTTATCCAGAGGCTGTGGAAAACTGACTCAATTGTGTAAACTGATGACAAAAACGGCTTTTGAAAAAAATCGAAAAAAATACGAAAAAAAGTGAAAAAAAGTGTTGACATTCGCAAAGTGGTATGGTATTATAAACAAGCGCTCAAGAGAGCGGCCACTTCGGAGCCGAAGCAAGGCCCTTGATGAGGGAGCGAAAGACTGGGAAAAACGGTCACAAGCACTTTGTAAATTAAACAACACCATTTAGAGAACAAGGAACCCTGAAATGATTTTGAGTTTGAAAAGATACTTTTCGAACAGTAATTATTAAAGCCAGTTTGAGCTTTCAAAAAAGGTTTTAGGT
>JAZTYK010000004.1:0-4432 GCA_045636925.1 Oscillospiraceae bacterium | reverse complement strand
TTGTCTCATACTCGATACCCGGGCATCCGGAATCTGTCCGGGCACAGTTGATACAATATCCCGTAAGACGGGAATTTTATTATATAACGAATTTTTTGGTTATGTCAATACAAAAATTCAGAAAAAGTTCTGTAACCTTGTATTATTCTGCGTTTTCCCGTGCGTCTCCGGCCTTCATGCTCAGGTAGGCATTGATAAAGCCGTCAATGTTGCCATCCATGACAGAAGTGATGTTGCCGTCTTCAAAGCCGGTACGGTGATCCTTGGCCAGGGTATAGGGCATAAAGACGTAAGAACGGATCTGGCTGCCCCATTCGATCTTCATCTGCACACCCTTGATGTCGCTGATCTTCTCGGCATGCTGCTGCATCTGCAGCTCGACCAGCTTGCTTCGCAGCATACGCATGGCGTACTCGCGGTTCTGATGCTGGCTGCGCTCGGTCTGGCAGGCCACCACGATGCCGGTGGGCAGGTGAGTGATACGGATGGCGGACTCGGTCTTGTTAACATGCTGACCGCCGGCGCCGGAGGAGCGGTAGGTATCCACACGCAGATCCTCGGTGCGGATGTCCACTTCCACATTCTCGTCGATGTCGGGCATGACCTCTACGGCGGCAAAGCTGGTCTGGCGACGGCCGGAGGCGTCAAAGGGGCTGACGCGAACCAGACGGTGTACGCCCATTTCGCTCTTCAGGTAACCAAAGGCGTTTTCACCTTCGATCAGCAGCTCGGCGCTCTTGACGCCGGCTTCTTCACCGTCCAGATAGTCCAGCATCTTCCACTTAAAGCCCTTGCTGTCGGCCCACTGGGTGTACATACGCACCAGCATAGAAGTCCAGTCCTGGGCCTCGGTGCCGCCTGCGCCTGCGTGGAAGCTCATGATCACGTTGCTCTTGTCGTATTCGCCGGTGAGCAGGGTGGTCAGGGTCTGACGCTCCAGCTCGGCGGTAAAGGCATCATAACCGGCCTGTACCTCGGGGAAGAGGCTTTCGTCCTCCATCTCCTCGGCCATTTCGATCATGGTAATGGTATCCTCGTACTGACCCATCAGCTTCTGGTAGTTTTCGGCCTTGTCCTTCAGCTGCTTGATCTTCTGCAGTACCTTCTGGCTCTCAGAAGGATCGTCCCAAAAGTCGGGAGCGGCCGTGCGCTCTTCCAGAGCAGCGATCTCTTCGGCGCCTTTATCCAGGTTCAGTGCAGCCCGCAGCTCGTCCAGCTGAGGCTTTGCGTTATTTAACTTAAAACGAATATCATCATAAATAAACATAGTCTATCCCTCCAACTTAGTAGTTTAGCATAAACCTGTCATTTTCGCAAGAGGAAAATGCCCCTTTCCCGTTGTCAAGTGACACCCTTCTTTTGCGGTTTCCACCCTTGCCCCTTACACTGGTTTTGCACAGGAGCAGGGGGCGTTTTTCACAGCCGTTTTTGCGCCTATATATAATATAAAATATATATATTATATAATAAATTTGGCTCAAAACCCTTTTCTTGCGGAAGAAATTGTGCTATAATAAATGAGTTAAAATATGCCTTTTTTCCGCTTGTGCGAAGAAATAGAAAGACCTACAGAAAAGGAAGGTGCGCACTATGTTTACCCCCTCCGCATTGCTGGATGCCGTAATCAAAAAACTCATCGAACTCAAGGGCAAGGTGCTGGTGGATCCCTGGATCCAGAACATGCAGGCCATTGCCATTCAGGACGGCCAGCTGGTGGTGGCCGTGGCCAACGAGCTGAGCCGCGACACCCTGAACACCCATTTTTATGATCTGATCTGCCAGCTGGCTACCCAGTTGTCCCGTACCGAGCTAAAACCGCTGTTTTTGCTGCCCGACGAGGTAGATCAGTGGCGCAGCGAGCACGATGACAGCATTTACAGCGGCTATACCTTTGACCGCTACATTGTTGGCAACAACAATCGCTTTGCCCACGCAGCCGCTCTGGCGGTGGCAAAAAAACCCGCATCGCTGTACAACCCCTTGTTCATCTACGGCGGCAGCGGCTTGGGCAAGACCCATCTGCTGTTTGCCATCGGCGGATACATCCGTCGCGAGCATCCCACCGCCAAGATCGTGTACATCAAGAGCGAAGACTTTATGAACGAACTGGTGGCCGCCATTGATACGGGCTTTGCCCCCTTCCGTGAAAAGTACCGCAAGGCCGACCTTCTGCTGGTGGACGATATTCAGTTCCTGGCAGGCAAGGACCGTATGCAGGAAGAGTTTTTTAACACCTTTGAAACTCTGCATCAGGCAGGCAAGCAGATCGTGCTGACCTGTGACCGTCCGCCCAAAGAAATGGCAGGTCTGTCTGACCGTCTGGTAAGCCGCTTTGAAAGCGGTCTGCTGGCCGACATCAAGGCCCCCGATCTGGAAACCCGCATGGCGCTGGTAAAATCCAAGGCGATCCTTTATGACGTAGACCTTTCTCAGGAGGTTATCCAGGTCATCGCCGATAACATCACCAACAACGTCCGTGAGCTGGAAGGCGCGGTGAAAAAAATCAGCGCCATTCACAAGCTGATGGGTACGCCCATCACCCGGGACATGGCCATGGATGCCATTCAGGATCTGTTTACCTCCCGTCCCGGCCTGCGTCCCACGCCCCAGCTCATTCTGGAAGAGGTTGCCCGGTTCTACGGTGTTCCGCAAGAGCGCATCAAGAGCAATGCCCGAACCAAAGACATCGTTATTCCCCGCCAGGTAACGGAATATCTGATCCGTGATCTGGTACCGGGCAAGAGTCTGCCGGAAATCGGCGCTTTCATCGGTCAGCACCACACCACCGTCATGTACGGTATCAACAAGCTTACCGAGCTGATGGCCGAAGACGAAAACCTGCGCGCTGTGGTGGAAGATCTGAAAAATACCATTCAAAACCGCTGAATAACACCCCGTTACATACTCCGCGTTTTTTCCTCTTGTTTTTCCACATTGGCTGTGTAATGTGGGATGAAATCTGTGGAGAAAAAAGCACCTGTGTAAATCTGTTGAAATACATGTCATTTTTCCACAAGTGCCTTAGGACGCCAAACCCCGCATGAAAACAAGGCCTTTCGGCATTTCTCCACAAATTCACAGCCTATACTATAACTACTAAAAGAATTCCTGTTATTAGGTAGAAAGGGGCTGAGCTCAAATATGAAGTTCACCTGTGCAAAAGAGACCCTCAGTGAAGCCATTTCCATTTGCAGCCATGCCGTCAGCGCCAAAGCCTCCACCCCCATTCTGGAAGGCCTGCTGATCCGCGTGCAGAAGGGTGAGGTAACCCTCACCGGCTTCAATTACAAAACCGGCATCCAGCGCCTGTTCGCTGCCGACCGCACCGAAGACGGTGAAGTGGTCATCAATGCCCGTGTTCTGGGCGACATCGTAAGAAAAATGCCTTCTGCCGACATCACCGTGCAGGTGGATGAAAAGCTGATGGCAAACATCCGCTGCGGCAGCAGTGAGTTCAACATTGTAGCCGGCGATGCCAAAGAGTTCCCCGAAATGCCCTTTGTGGGCCGTGAAAAGGGCGTGACTCTGCCCAATTCTCTGCTGAAAGACATGATCGGCGGCACCATCTTTGCCGTCTGCGAGAACGAAAACAAGCCCATTATCACCGGCAGCCTCTTTGAGGTAGAGGGCAAGCAGCTGCGTCTGGTTTCTGTTGACGGTTACCGCCTGGCTGTACGTACTGAGAACATCGATTCTCTGTCCGGCGAAAGCTGCAAGTTTGTTGTCCCCGGTCAGACCCTGCGTGATATTTCCCGCATCCTGCCCGATGATGACACCTTCTGCGTCATTTATCCCCAGCGCAAGCATGCGCTGTTCGTCTTTGAAAACACCGTGGTCACCACCCGTCTGCTGGAGGGCGAGTTCTTAAATTACAAGGCCGCCATTCCCGAGGATCAGCCGGTGAACATCGTGCTGGAAAAGAGCGAGATCGTTTCTGCCGTGGAGCGCGTCAGCCTGATCATCTCCGAGCGGCTGAAGAACCCCGTCCGCTGTAATTTCGACGGCAATCGCCTGAAGCTGTCCTGTACCACCGCGCTGGGTCGCAGCTATGACGAATGCATCATCCCCGACTGCGGCACGCAGGTGGAGATCGGCTTCAACAACCGTTATCTGCTGGACGCTTTGCGGGCCTGTCAGGACGATACCTTCGTTCTGGGTCTCAAGAGCGGCCTGTCCCCCTGCACCATGCGTCCGGTGGAAGGCGAAAAATACATTTATCTGGTGCTTCCCGTGCGCCTGAAGGCAGGAGAATAATATGAAAAAGGTGGAAACCATCGAAATCCAGACCGAATTCATCAAAATGGACAGCCTGCTGAAGTATGCCGGTGTGTGCATGACCGGCGGCGAGGCCAAAACTCTCATTGAAGAGGGCATGGTCTCCTTCAACGGCGAGACCTGCACCATGCGCGGCAAAAAGGTTCGCGCCGGTGAT
>JAZTYK010000003.1:0-6012 GCA_045636925.1 Oscillospiraceae bacterium | reverse complement strand
CCGTAGTACACGGACATGCCGTAGTACAGGCCGGTCTCTTCATCGAAGCTTTCCACATAGACGGACTGACCGCTGTTCATGGTGATGACGCCGTTGAACGCGACCTTGATGCCGTTGTAGCTGTCGATGTTGGTGCGGAGCTCCTTCAGGGTCAGCTCCACCGCATCGCCGTAGTAGAAGTCGGGATCCTTCTGGCCGGAATACACGTTCAGCTTAAGGCTTCGGGCCTGGTTCAGCGCAGACATGCAGATGCTGCCATAGCGGTTGTTCGCCGTGGAGTTGGCGATGCAAAGGCCATTTTGAAGGATCTCCAGGTTGAGGTTGCGGTATTCCGCTGCGCCGGGCAGCTTGTACCACACCCACACCAGGTAGCGTCCGCCGGTTGAGTCCACATTCCAGGTGCCGTTGTCGGATTCCACGATGATGGATTCCGCCTGGCTGAGCTTTTCGCGGGTGAAGGCAGCGGCCTTCTTGCCGTATTCCTCGATTTTTCCGGTACATTCCGGGGTGTTGATGGCCAGGAAACGTGCCTTGAACACGCCGGATTCAACAATCTGCTCGTCCACGTTGAAATGGACGGTGTCGCCGTCGACGTAGGTCTTGACGGTGACCGCAGCCTTCACAGTCTCGGAACCCCTGTTGAAGGGGAGCTGCCCTGCGTAGTCAACAGGCTCCGCAGGGGACTCCGCCATCGCAAAGGAACACATCATGAGAAGGCTGAGCAAGAGACAAATGATCTTGCGCATGTGGGTGAATTAGAAGTCGGACTCGCAGGCCTTCACGGCAGCCTCGAAGTTCTTCAGGATCATCGCATCCAGATCGGAAGCGGAATCAACCAGGCACTTGGTCAGCAGGGCGCCGACTTCGTCACGGGCGGTGGAGGAGCCATTGAAGGCGGGGGAGGTGTAGTAGGCTTCCTGCTGCTCCAGACAGACCTTGGCGGACAGGGCAGCAACGTAATCGCCGCCGTCAGCGCTGGCCAGGAAATCGGCGTACACGGGATGCTCGGCAACGCTCTTCAGGACGGGCACGTAGCCGGAGGCCATGGAGAACTCAGCCTGGAACTCGACGGTGGTGGTCAGGAACTTGACGAACAGCCAGGAGGCAAGGACTTCCTGGGGATTTTCCTTCTGGAAGATGCACAGGCTGGGGCCCTGAGAAATCACCTTGCGGTTGTTGGAATCCAGCTGAGGAATGGAGGCGATGCCAACTTCGAAGGCATAATCATCGCCCACCATCGTGGGACGCTGATAGGTAGCACCGGCAGAGGAGCCGATGGACATGTAGCTCTTGGTGCCTTCCAGGGTGGTGAACAGACCGGAGGTATAGGCGCCGTACAGAGCCTGGGTGGTCAGGTAGCCCTTCTGGTACCAGGAGTTGAAGCGCTTGACAAACTCGCGGTTGGTCTGGTTATCGAAGCGATAGTGGTCGCCGGATGCGCTGGTATAGCCGCTGCCGGACTGCTCGCACATGGTGATGAACCAGTTGGCTTCGCTGTCGTAGCCCAGAGGAATGCTGGTGGGGTCGATGGCCTTGATCTGCTCGCAGACCTTTTCCATTTCGTCCCAGGTGGTGGGAACCTTCAGGCCGTGCTTGTCAAAGAAGGTCTTGTTATAATAAAGGACCTCGGTGGACTTGCTCATGGGCAGCGTGTACATCAGACCGTCGCCAAACTGCGCGCCTTCTTTGTAGTAACCCTCAATGAAGTCATTCTTCTGATCGGCGGTAAAACCGATGGTCTCCTTGGTGCCGTCGGCACGGGTGACCTCGATGGTGCTGGCGATCAGGTTGTCCAGGCTGGTAACGGCCTTGGACAGATTGTACAGTGCCACATGGTCAGGATAACAATAAGCGATGTTGGGCTGGTTGCCAGCGACGATCTCGTTGGTGATGGTGTCACGCACGCCATCGTAGTCGCCCTGGTTACTGGCCTGGATGGTGATGTTGGGATACAGCTTGTTGAACTCTGCAATGTACAGATCCAGCACAGCTGCCAACTTGGCACCCATGGTGTGGTAGAAGGTAACAGTCACTGCGCTGCCGTCATAGCCGCCTTCGGGAACATCGAAGTTGGCCTCGGCCTTCACGCCGCCATTGCCGCAAGCGGTCAGTGCACTCAGCATCATAACCGTTACCAGTAGCAATGCCACGATTTTCTTGCTCATAGTTGTTCTTTCCTTTCTCTTATAAAATTACCTTTTTTCTATCAATAAAAGCTCCGGAGGAGTCTTTTATCAGCCCTTGATGCCGCTGCGGCTGACACCTGCCATGATGTACTTTCTCAGCAGGACAAACACCATAAACAGCGGTGCGGAGACGATGGCAACCGCTGCCATCTGCACGGGATAGTTGACGTCACCGGTGGTATCGGTAAAGGCGTTGCGCAAGCCGTTGGTGATCAGGCTGTGAGCTTCGTCATTAGCCACCAGGCGAGGCCAGATGTAGCTGTTCCATGCGCCCATCATCTTCAGAATGGTAATGGAGATCAGCGTGGGCAGGGACAGCGGAACCATGACCTTCCACAGATATTTCAGATCAGAGGTGCCGTCCACCTTTGCTGCCAGATACAGCTCGTTGGGGATCTGCAGGAAGTTCTGGCGCAGCAGGTAAATGTAAAACACGCTGACCAGGAAGGGCACGATCAGTACCTGGAAGGTGTTCAGCCAGCCCAGATTGGACACGGTGATGTAGTTGGTGATGGTGAACAGCTCGCCGGGGATCATCATGGTGGCCAACAGCAGTCCGAACATGGCATCTCTGCCCTTAAACTCCAGCCGGGCAAAGGCGAAAGCCGAAAGCACGGTGATGATCAGGCTCAGCAGGGTGGAAACCACACCAACATACAGGGTGTTCATAAAAAGCCTGCCCAGCTTTGCGGTGGTGAAGGCCTCGGCATAGTTGCTGGTCATGATTTGCTGGGGCCAGAAAGTAGGCACG
Organism: Oscillospiraceae bacterium; assembly: GCA_045636925.1. Taxonomy (GTDB): domain Bacteria; phylum Bacillota; class Clostridia; order Oscillospirales; family Butyricicoccaceae; genus JAZTYK01. The sequence continues at coordinate 3,075 of JAZTYK010000003.1, read as the reverse complement.
CTGAGGCGATATTCTGCCAGTGTTTTCAGAGAGGAGATGACCATCCAGTAGAAAGGAAACAGGACGATCAGCGCCATCAGGATCAGAAAGGCATACACACCGCATTTTACCAGAATGCGTCCCACGTTTTGCTTGCCGGAGAGCAGCCGGATGTTGCGTTCCTGCATGACAGCAGTTTCTTTTACAGCCATGTCTGTCCCTCCTTAATAGTGCACGCGCTTTTTGCTGACGTAGCCATTGATCATGGTCACGACCAGAATGATCGCAAACAGAATCAGCGCTGCCGCACTGGCGCGTCCCTGATTGTTGCCGCCCAAAGCATCGTAGATAAAGCCTACCATGGTGTTCAGACGGCCGGCATCACCGGCAGGACCCATGGTCTCACCAAAGATACCGACGATGCTGGAATACTCTTTGAAACCGCCGATGAAGCCGGTGATGACCACGTAGGCCAGCATGGGCGACAGCAGAGGCACAGTGATTTTGGAAAATACTCTGCTGCGGGATGCACCGTCTACCCGTGCAGCATCGTAATACTGCTTGTTGATGCTCTGCAGACCGCCCAACAGTACCAGGATCTTAAAGGGCAGGGCATTCCACACGATGTAAATCACCATAACGGTGATATTGGCGAAATAGGTTGAGCCATAGTTGATCCAGTTGACCGCATCGCCGCCAAAGAACTGAATGACATTGTTGATAATACCCGCCGTGATGATCAGCTCGTTCTCGGTACCGAAAAAGCTGCCTACGATGTTGAACATGGCGGCAAATACCATACCGATGGCGATGGAGTTGGTAACATAGGGCAGAAAAAAGATGGTCTGCAGCAGTTTCTGCATGCCCTTGATGGAGTTCAGCGCCACAGCGATCAGCAGTGCCAGCATGGTGGAGATGGGCACTGTCAGCACGCACAGCAGAACAGTGTTCTGCAGGCACTGCAAAAAGCGCTTGTACTGCACCACACGCTCGAAGTTACCAAGGCCAAACTCAAAGGTCATACCGCCCGCGGCTTTCAGCGCGCTGTAATTTTCAAGCAGCGACATGCGCACGGTATTGAAAATGGGCCAAACCGTAAACACCAGCAGCAGGACGATGGCCGGTGCCAAATACAGCCAGGCTTTCCATTGCTGTTTATTGTCTACCATATCACTTCACCTCAAGCTCGATGCGCTGCTCGGTCTCCTTGTCGAAGACGAAAAACTTGTTGGGTTTTACGGTATAGCGAACGGTCTCGGCAGACAGGTCGATCTTGTTGTCAGAGCCTACGATGCTGCGGATCACGGGATTCAGAGAGGCCTCGTGGGTAGAGACCACACTGACGTCGCGGCCCATGACCTCCAGATTGCTGAGCTTGCACTCCAGAGGACCGTTTTCGCAAAGCTCGAAGCCTTCGGGACGAATGCCGATGACTACGGCGCGATCTTCCTGACCGGGAGCATCCATAACGGCAGCGCCGCCGATACAAACCTTGCCGTCCTTGATCTCACCGCTGAATACGTTGATGGGCGGGGTGCCCAGGAACTTGGCAACGAAGAGATTTTTGGGGTTATCGTACACTTCCTGGGGTGCGCCGATCTGCTGTACCACGCCCAGCTTCATGACTACGATCATGTCAGAGATGCTCATGGCTTCTTCCTGGTCATGGGTAACGAAGACAGTGGTGATGCCGGTTTCCTTTTGGATACGGCGGATCTCCTCGCGGGTCTGCAGACGCAGGCGGGCGTCCAGGTTGGACAGAGGCTCGTCCAGCAGCAGAACGCGGGGCATTTTTACCAGAGCGCGGGCAATGGCCACACGCTGTTGCTGACCGCCCGACAGCTCGTTGGGCTTGCGGTCCAGCAGGTCGTCGATCTGCACCAGCTTGGCGGCCTCCACAGCGCGCTGCTGCATCTCCTCTTTGGACAGTCTGTCCGCGCCTTTCAGATTCTGCAGGGGGAACAGGATGTTCTGCTTCACCGTCATGTGAGGATACAGGGCGTAGTTCTGGAACACCAGACCGATGCCGCGGTTTTCGGTGGACAGCTCGGTGACGTCTTCTTCACCAAAGAAGATCTTGCCGCCGGTGGGCTTTTGCAGGCCGCTGATCATGTACAGCGTGGTGCTCTTGCCGCAGCCGGAGGGGCCCAGCAGGCCGATCAGCTTTCCGTCGGGAATCTCAAAGGTAAAGTCATTGACGGCAACTACTTCCTTTCCGGACTTTTTGTCGCGGCTGGGGAAGATCTTTGTCAGATTCTGCAGTACAACTTTCATAATAAACCCTTCTTATATCTATTTTCGGTTTTTATTTCTTAATAATATGGCTGCTCGGCCGCCGCCTTGGCATGCTGCTGCTTTTGGTATTCGATCAGCGCCTCGCGGCTTTCGAAGATCCATTGGCTGCTCAGTTCTACCACCACGGTGTTTGCCAGCAGATCATGCAGTGCGGAATTGGTGCGGGTCACCGCCACGGAAACCACCTGCGCGATCAGCAGAATGAGCATCACCGCGGTTCCAACCACGCCCATGGTGCCCCAGAAGATCATCAGCAGGATGTACACGGGGATCATCAGCTCGACGGTGTATTTACCCAGCAGGGCACGGGCAAAGAGCTGCACCGTGTTGATGCGGATGCCCTCGCGGTGCATCAGTCCCAGAGCAAACACCTTTTTGCCCACGGTTTGCCCGTTCTTCAGCAGCAGCGGCACCGCAAACTCCAGCAGCAGCACCGTCAGCAGCAGGCCGATGGACAGGATCACCAGGGTTAAGTTCATCACCATCTGGTACGCATGCATGGCTTCCTGATCGGTGATCAGCGCCTGGTAAGCATCGTCATACTTCTGCTTTTCCTGGGGGGAAAGGTTTTCATAGGCTTCTTGCCCGATGTCAAACTTGATTCCGTATTGTGTTTCGTACTGTTCATAAGCAGCATCCAGCCGCTGATTGTAAGTATCGTATCCCAGCATCGAGGCCAGCACAAAGGCGATGCCCACCGCCAGAATACAAATCAGAATTCCATCCAGCATCCAGGCCGCAAAGCGCTTCCACAAGCTGGCCTTTTGCAGTTCTGTGCGCACGGTTTCATCACTTCTTTCT
>JAZTYK010000002.1:0-126403 GCA_045636925.1 Oscillospiraceae bacterium | reverse complement strand
TCATAAGGTTTTGGGTAATGTTGCATGGTTTCTGCGTCGGATAGGATTTCAAATAGTGCTTCAAAATCCTCCAAAATATATTCCCTCAATATTAAGCGTTCTGTTTCTAAAACCATTTTCATCCCTACAAATTCAAGTTTGTGTAATTGATTATATCACTTTTATCACCTGTATTCAACACATGAAAAATCCCCTTGGATTTCTCCAAGGGGATTCAATGTTTATTATGCTGCGAAATGATTTCGTGAGAAATTACATTTCTTTGATTGCGGCCTGTGGTGCTATGCGCAAAAGAGGGAAATTTATTTAATCCATTTTTGGGACCAAGCAAATAGTATTTCACTCATTTTTTGAAAATCAACAGCTCCGCCATTTTTCAAATTTGCGAAGGTGTCCACAATCACTTTTTCGTCAATAGATACCAATGCGGATAATTCCCTTTGATGACGAATATATTTTTCCGTTTCTTTAAAATACATCGCCTGTATCACAAAAGAAGCAGATTTATAAAGTCCCTTTAAAACATCTTCACTCTTTTCATAGAGCATATTATGAACACAACCGTGATAGATATTGCACACACCAATTTTAATTGCTCGGTTAATCGCCGTGTCGTTAATTAGAGGCAATAATTCATCAAGACTTCCCTTAATCGGCTTTGTATCATAATAGAACTGAAAAAGGTCGGAAGGTTCCCAATTTAAAATTTCTTCTTTGCCCGAAAGGAAGCCGCAAATCAACTCTCTGTGGGGTAAAGTATCCAGCATCGCATTATAGGCCTGAATATCCGAAACGGATAGTTCATCCAGTATTACAACCATATCAATATCGCTTGTTTCGGTGGCTTCTCCACGGCCATAACTGCCTTGAAGACCAACAAACCATACACGCTCTCCAAAATTTTCATTTAAGACTTGCAAAAACTTACGCAACCAAGCAGTAATTTCTATCACTTCAACAACCTCGCCAAGATTCTTGTTTTTCGATTATTTTAATTATACCAGCTTTGCCTCAATAATTCAATTCATACAAAAAATCCGCCCGAATTTCTTCGGGCGGATAGTTTTGTTTTATAAAGTCAGCAATTACTTGCTTTCTTTAATTGCAGCCTGTGCTGCTATCAGCAAAAGAGGGGAAATTATCTCTTTTTATAAACAACAAGTTCTGGGTTTTCACCGTTTTCTTCATAAGTGCAAACAAGTATAAATTCCATATTCGCCACAATTCCGAAACAGCGGTCACCGCCAAATGCACACTCTAACTGACTGCCAAGATAGGTGGCATTATCATTAAGAAATTTTACCGTTTGTCCGTTCGGCAGGCGGTACTCCAAATTGACAAAACTGCCTGGCAGAACATTAAGGTTTTCAATCTTTGGTAAACCTTCAATATGAAGCAAGGTGTTTAATTCGTGGACAAGTTGCTGTTTGAACTCCTCAAACTTATCCTTGCCGCCGAGTTCTTTATATTTCTCAAAAAAGTCAAGAGTATATTCGCCGTCAGCATAGCACCATCCGCAATAGTTCTCGTTGAATGCTCCGTCTTTTTCGTGGCTGATATTTGCATCATCAATATGCATTCCGCAACACGCGCATATAAGTTGTCTCGGTGAGCCAAGAAGTGTATTGATAGAAACGTCAAAAAGTTCTGATAGGAGTTTAAGCGTTTCCGTATTGGGTATCGTTTCGCCATTCTCCCAACGGGAAACTGCCTGACGGGTTACAAATACTTTCTCCGCAAGTTCATCTTGGGAAAGTCCTTTTTTAGTTCTAAATTCAAGAATAATATCTTTTGTTTCCATAGCATTATCACCTCAATACCTATTATATCGTAAGAGTTCCAAAAAACAAGCAACCACCTGTTGCCATGAAAAATCCGCCCCTCGGTATGAGGAGCGGATTCGTTATTGGGAAATATTAGCCCTTGATGGCAGCCTGGGCGGCAGCCAGACGGGCGATGGGTACACGGAAGGGGGAGCAGGAAACATAGTCCAGGCCCACCTTGTGGCAGAACTCTACAGAAGAGGGATCGCCGCCGTGCTCACCGCAGATACCCAGCTTCAGGTTCTGGCGGGTCTTGCGGCCCTTTTCGGCAGCCATCTGTACCAGCTGGCCAACGCCGGTCTGATCCAGACGGGCAAAGGGATCGGACTCGTAGATCTTGGTCTCGTAGTAGGCATTCAGGAACTTGCCTGCGTCGTCACGGCTGAAACCAAAGGTCATCTGGGTCAGGTCGTTGGTACCGAAGGAGAAGAACTCGGCTTCCTGTGCGATCTCATCGGCAGTCAGGGCAGCGCGGGGGATCTCGATCATGGTACCCACCATGTACTTCATATCGCTGCCTGCAGCTGCGATCTCTTCGTCAGCAACCTGGCAGACGACCTTCTTCACAAAGGCCAGCTCCTTCTTTTCGCCAACCAGGGGGATCATGATCTCGGGAACCAGGTTCCAGTCGGCATGACGGGCCTGAACAGCCAGTGCGGCACGGATGACAGCACGGGTCTGCATCTTGGCGATTTCGGGATAAGTAACAGCCAGACGGCAGCCACGGTGACCCATCATGGGGTTAAACTCGTGCAGGCCGGCGATGATGGCGCGGATGTCGGCAGGGGTCTTGCCCTGGGTCTCGGCCAGCAGCTCGATGTCCTTGTCCTCGGTGGGCACGAACTCGTGCAGGGGAGGATCCAGGAAGCGGATGGTAACGGGATAGCCTTCCATCGCCTCATAGATGCCTTCGAAGTCGCCCTGCTGCATGGGCAGCAGCTTTTCCAGTGCAGCCTCACGCTCGGCAGTGGTGTCAGAGCAGATCATCTCGCGGATGGCGGCGATGCGGTCGGGCTCAAAGAACATATGCTCGGTACGGCACAGACCGATACCCTCGGCACCAAAGGTGCGGGCCTGAGCGGCATCCTTGGGGGTGTCGGCATTGGTGCGGACCTTCAGCTTGCGTGCCTCGTCGGCCCAGCTCATGATGGTGCTGAACTCGCCGCCGATGGTGGCAGGCACGGTGGGAAGGGCTTCGCCGTAGATGTTACCGGTGGAACCGTCCAGAGAGATCCAGTCGCCTTCCTTATAGATGCGGCCGGCCAGCTCGAACTGCTTGTTCTCTTCGTCCATCTTGATGGCGCCGCAGCCGGAAACGCAGCAGGTACCCATGCCACGGGCAACAACGGCTGCGTGAGAGGTCATACCGCCGCGCACGGTCAGAATGCCCTGTGCGTGGTGCATACCCTCGATATCTTCGGGAGAGGTCTCCAGACGAACCAGAATGACCTTTTCCTTCTCCTGGCCCAGAGCAACAGCGTCCTCGGCGGTAAAGACGATCTTACCGCAGGCAGCGCCGGGAGAGGCAGCCAGAGCAGAGGCAACGGGCTTTGCGGCCTTCAGAGCCTTGGTATCAAACTGAGGATGCAGCAGAGCGTCCAGCTGCTTGGGATCCAGCATCAGCAGAGCTTCTTCCTTGCTCAGCACGCCTTCTTCCACCAGGTCATAGGCGATCTTCAGGGCAGCCGCAGCGGTACGCTTGCCGTTACGGGTCTGCAGCATGTACAGCTTCTTATCTTCGATGGTGAACTCCATGTCCTGCATGTCACGGTAGTGGCTCTCCAGGGTCTTGCAGATGCCAACGAACTGGTCATAGACCTGGGGCATGACTTCCTGCAGCTTGGAGATGGGCATGGGAGTACGGACGCCGGCAACAACGTCTTCGCCCTGGGCGTTCATCAGGAACTCACCCATCAGCTTCTTTTCGCCGGTGGCGGGGTCACGGGTAAAGGCAACGCCGGTACCGGAGGTATCGCCCATGTTGCCGAAGGCCATCATCTGCACGTTAACGGCAGTACCCCAGCTGTAGGGGATGTCGTTCTGCATGCGGTAGAAGTTGGCGCGGGGATTGTCCCAGCTGCGGAAAACAGCCTTGATGGCGCCCATCAGCTGCTCCTTGGGATCGGTGGGGAAGTCTACCTTCAGTTTTTTCTTGTACTCAGCCTTGAACTGGTTTGCCAGAACTTCCAGATCGGCAGCGGTCAGATCGGTATCCTGGGTGACGCCCTTTTCTTTCTTCATCTTGTCGATGAGTTCTTCAAAGTACTTCTTGCCCACTTCCATGACCACGTCGGAGTACATCTGGATAAAGCGGCGATAGCAGTCCCAGGCCCAACGGGGGTTACCGGACTTTTCAGACAGAACCTTGACAACGTCCTCATTCAGACCCAGGTTCAGGATGGTATCCATCATGCCGGGCATAGAGGCGCGGGCACCGCTGCGGACAGAAACCAGCAGGGGATTTTCCTTGTCGCCGAACTTCTTGCCGGTGATGGCTTCCATCTTTTCGATGTGTTCCATGATCTGGGCCTGGATCTCTTCGTTGATCTGACGGCCGTCTTCATAGTACTGGGTGCAGGCTTCGGTGCTGATGGTAAAGCCCTGAGGAACGGGCAGACCGATGTTGGTCATTTCGGCCAGGTTGGCGCCCTTGCCGCCCAGCAGCTCACGCATCTTGGCGTTGCCTTCGGTGAACAGATATACATACTTGTGCATGGGGTTCACGCTCCTTTATCACAATTAATAATGACGTTTTTGCGGTATTCTGTGGAAAAATCCCCACAAAACACCAGTTTATTATAATTATAGCAGATGCCACATAAAAAAGCACCCTCAATTTCGAGAAAAACCAAGAAAAAGCGCAAAGATTTTTTCAATGAAAAGAAAAGCACCGCCTTGTGGCGATGCTTTTTATGCGTGTTTTTACAGGCTCAGGCGGCAAGGGGCGTGAACAGCTCCCAGGTAAAGCGCAGGCCGGTGCAGACGGTATCGTACTGGGTCATCCACTTGGCATCGGCCACCTGCATGCAAGTGACGGTATAGGCCTTGTCAGCGCCGATCAGATACTGCAGGCAATTGATTTTAATATCCCGATAGGTAAAGTGATATTGCAGCCGCAGGGCATCAAAGCCGGAAACCGTGGTAAAGGAAAACGCGTCCATGGTGACGGCAACGGTGGTGCCCAGGGTGTCCTGATAGCTGGATTCCAGCGCCTGCTTTACATTGTCGGGGGTATAGCTGGCAAAGGGCGGAAGGGTGTCGGCGGTGTGCAGGGTGATGCAAGAGCCGTCACCGGGATAGTTGGGGGCATACCAGCTTTTGCCGTCGTCCCCGGCAGTAAAGCCTTCGGGTGCAGTCAGAGAAAGATTGTGCAGACGGATCAGAGGAAAGGCGCTTGCCGGAGCGGCTGCCCCGGCAGAATCAAAAGGCGCAGGCTCTTTGGCGCAGCCGGCGCAGAAAAGCAAAACGGTACAAAGGATCAGGCTGAACAGCAGCCATCGTTTCATGGGAAAGCTCCCCTTTCTATGGGAATAATCACCTAACCTTATCATATCATACCCAAAGAGGAAATGCAATCAGCAGCAAAAGCACGAAATTCCATGGGTTCCGCGCAAAAAAACACTTGCTTTTTCTATTTGGATGTGGTAAAGTATACTATGCGAATACGCAAAAGCGTGCCGCATGGAGAAGTACCCAAGTGGTGAAGGGGCTCCCCTGCTAAGGGAGTAGGGCTCGAAAGGGTCGCGAGGGTTCAAATCCCTCCTTCTCCGCCAGAGAATAGTCTGCAATCCTTAGGGTTGCAGGCTTTTTTATTTTTCTTTGACCCTTATTTTGACCCTTTATAAATTTGCGATGTTAAACGGCTTCTTTCGTGAAACTTTGCACGACCTGATCCATACGGGCTGCTGAGCGTTGATGCATCAACTCAGATACGTGACCATATACGCTGAGTGTGAAAGCTGCGGTGGCGTGACCAAGATGTTCTTGTAAGGTCTTGATGTCATCCCCTGCCTCAAGTGCGAGCACTGCATAGGTGTGGCGGAGATCGTGAAAACGCCGATCAGGTGCTCCAATCTGTGTTGCGATGACCTTGAAATTCTTGTAGACGGTGGTGTGGCACAAATGGCCTCCAAAGGCATTGGTAAAAACCAAGTTGAGAGGGTTGTCCCATGCAGGCCCTGCCGCCAACTGCTGTCGGAGTTGATGAGAGCGCTGCTTGCGAAGAACGGCCATAACAGAGGGGGAAACAGTGATGGTGCGCGGCCTGCTATTTTTAGGGGAGGACAGGATATACTCACCCCCAACTTTTTCATTTTTCTGAAGCTGCCTATCGATCAAGATTTTGTTGTTCTGAAAATCAATACGGTTCCAGGTCAAACCTAGGGCTTCTCCTTCTCGCACCCCGGTAAAAAGCGTGAAGAAAAAGAGAAACTCATAGACGTGCCCGCAAATTGCACGCAAGAAGTCACCGATTTGCTCTTGGGTCAATGGTTGAATTTCCTTGCGTTTGACGCGAGGAAGATCGCACCCTTCAGCAGGATTAAAGGAAATTTTGCGCAACAGCACGGCCTTTGTAAGAGCTTTGTGCAATACCCCGTGTACATTTTTTACCGTTTTAGCGGAGAGGCACTTGCTATCTGTCAAACTGTTATAAAAGGATTGTACTTGCATCGTGGTCAAAGAGGCGAGGGCAATATGCCCCAGTGCAGGAATGATGTGGACCTGGCAGATACGCTGGTAGGCGTCCAGCGTATACGGTTTGACAGAGCGTGCAGCAAAGGTTTCAAGCCAGGATTCCATCCAAGAGGCCAGGGTTTCTTTTGAGTGCTTTAGATATGTGCCGGAGTCTACCTCGGCGAGAACTTTATTGAGCTTTTGCTGTGCCTCTCGCTGGGTCTTTCCATAAACGGACCGTTGAAGCTGCTTTCCAGTTAAAGGATCATTGCCCGCCGTATAGCGAGCTTCCCATCTGCCATCGGAACGCTGGCGGATGGACCCGCCTCCCCTTGCGCGATTTTTTGCCATATATACACTCCTATTCATTGTTTCTATTTGAACTTATTTGTTGATCTATCCAGGCCTCGAATCTGTCGCGAGGGACAAGAATTCGTTTTCCGACCCGTAGTGAGGGAAAAGAATCTGTCCGCATAAGGTCATAGGCTTTCGATTTGGATATGTTGAGTATGGATGCAACGTCGCAAACGCTTAATATATAAGAATTGATTTTTTCTGACATTCCCGATTTCCCCCAGAGAACTTAAATGAAAAAACGCAAAAACGTTTTATAATTAAATGATACAATGTTTTGAAAAAGTTGTCAAGCAAAAAATGAAAAAACAGATACGCTATTGCGTTTTGAGGGAGAGCGTGATAGGATAAAAGCAAAAGAAGGTGATTGTATGAGAAAGCAAACTCCCGAATTACTGATTGGCGAGACCAGAGAAGCGTTTCTTAGACGTTTAATAGCAGAGACTGGAATGACGATAAAAGATTTTGCGAAAAAAGCAGGAATCCCGGTAACCTCTATGGGTACAATTTTAAAGCGTGGCGTAGGTACAACGTCGTTAGATACAGCGTATAAAATAAGCCAAGCACTTGAAATTGATTTGGATGCCCTAACGTGTAGTGAATACTTCAGCGGAACAACAGATACTGACATATCTATCATTGATGTTTCGCAAAAACTGCAAAATGCGAGATATGCGTTGCGATATCGAGCCGCGATGATGGCAGAAATGCTGGGAATTTCTTTAGCTCATTACTTGAGGTTTGAAAGCGCACATTATGTTGTTCCAGCGAAATATCTTCGTGCGATTGCTAAAATAATGGGCGTATCATATGAGTACCTTTCGGGAAAGACGGAAACCGATCCAGCGATTGAAGGATTGATGCATGTAGAATCTCCGGAAGACTTTGAAGCCTATGATTTCGGAAGAGCAATCATGTCTTTCCGAAAAGAGAGAGGGCTTACACAAGGATTTCTTGCAGAACGTATGGGAATTGCGGAGACAGTAATTCAGCAGTGGGAGTTACGCATTAGAGTGCCAACAGATTACGATTTGATAAGACTTTGCGAAGTTTTTTCTGCTGAAGGGAAAGCGGTTGAGCTGGCCGATTTTTACAAGTTTAATGCACAGCAAGAGGCAATTGTGTTGAGCAAGAAAGAAAAAGACTTAGTAATTAGTTATAGAAGTGCAGAAGAAAAATTGAGACAGATAGTAGATACTACTTTAGATCTTGAGTAAATTCATGAAAACCAAAGCAATGAAAAACCACTAAACAAAAATGACCTCACAGCAAACGCTGTGAGGTCTATTCTTTTAGTTTGGAGATGTACAAACTATGAACCCCGTAATGGTTTGTACGCTTTGCAAGCATACAAACAATCAAAGAGGAGGCGGATTACCCGCTCTCTTGGTTTATGTTTTCATCAAGGACCCGATTAACAAACATACTCACCAAATAGTAGGATGTGTCCCAAATTCTGTGTAAACACCGCAGAGCGGTGAAAAATAGAGCAAAAATTATTTGTTGGGGTGGTGGCTTGTCCGCCACCCCTTGCTTTCAATATAGACAGAAAATAGCGCGCATGTCAAGTGCAGCGGCTGGGAAGCAGCTGTTCACTTTACCCTTGATTTGCATGTAATGATCTGTTAATCAGGCATCCTGTCCTCAAAATAAACGGCCATTTGGGCATGGATCATACTCCAGTCCTGGCGCCGTCCAGTCCATTTCTTCGTAATGTCCATCATGGCCAGATACAGCATTTTCAGTAGGCTGTCATCTGTGGGGAACACGGTTTTTGCCGTGGTTACCTTTCGGAGTTGGCGGTTAAAGCCCTCAATTGTATTCGTGGTGTAAATCAACCGGCGAATCTCCTGAGGAAATTTGAAGTAGGTGCTCAGATTTGGCCAGTTGTCTCTCCAGGACTGTGCGATTTTGGGATATTTCTTGTCCCACCGGTCTGCAAAGCGATCCAGCGCATCCAAGGCGGCATATACTTCTTTCAAATCAGCCATGAGGACCTTCAGGTCCTTGTAACTGACATATTTGCTGGAGTTTCTGAGTTGGTGAATGATGCAGTTCTGGATCTCCGTCCGGGGATATACGGCCTCAATAGCTGCAGAAAAACCAGTCAGATTGTCCGTACAGGCGATGAAAATGTCCTGTACGCCCCGGTTTCTCAGTCCATTGAGGATAGTAGCCCCGAATTTAGCGCTTTCATTTTCACCCACCCACATACCAAGAACATCTTTTTTGCCGTCCAAATTGATTCCTATGGCGATGTAGACGGCCTTCTTCACAATCTGACCTTCGCTCCGGACATGGTAGTGGATGGCATCCAGAAACACCACCGCATAAACGCTCTCCAGAGGCCGCTGCTGTCATTCTTTCACAATGGGAAGGATCTTGTCTGTAACCTGGCTTACTGTTGTGTCTGAGACCTCAATGCCATAAATATCCCGGATGTGGGTTTCGATATCTCTAGTACTCATCCCTTTCGCGTACATGGAAAGGATCTTTTCTTCGATATCCTGACTGATGCTGGTCTGATTCTTTTTCAGCAGCTGAGGCTCAAACTCACCCTTGCGATCCCGCGGCACCGAAATATCCACATCGCCGAAGCTGGTGCGTAGAGTTTTGCTACTGTGACCGTTCCGGCTGTTGTCTGTGTCTTTGTTCTTGTAGTCATATTTGCTGTATCACAGCTCCTCATCTAATTCGCATTCCAGACCGTTTTCCATGAATTCTGCGATGGTCTCTTTGAAAAGATTCTGGATGTCATTCATACTGCTGATATTGCTCGCTTGCAGCAACTCCCGGATTTTTGCTCGCCGGGCCTGTTCTTCTGGACTTCGATTCTTTCTGCTCATAAGTAAAACCTCCATTGTGGTGCTTCTATTCTACACCACAATGAAGGTTTACACAAAATTTGGGACGGTCCCAAATAGTACGCGGTAGTTGGTTACAGATACCCCTCGTTCCTCTAAAAGATAACCTAAACAATTTGGCATAGGCTGTTTAGTTCAGGGTATCTTATGCATCTACATTGTCCACAAAGTATAGACTATCAGATTTCTTGTTGCTACGGGGAAAGGAATGGAAGCGCTTACTCAATTAAAGGTCTCCCCATTCAACCTTTGGTAACCTTTTTGTTAACCCTTCAACTATTGCACGAGCTCCAGCCAAGGAAACCGTGTCGGAACACGATTCTTGTGCTTTTTCTGCATCCGAACCATGTAAGTTTGCATCACCGCAATCAAAAATAATTGTATCTTCTGCAAACAATGCTTCAATGTCTGCTTTAGAAACCGTATGTTCTTGCATATACTTTTCGATTTTTGCTTCAACATCCACGGGTGTTTCAGTGTTATCACTTCGCACCCAACCAACAGCAGGAAAATCTTGAATACAACGATGGAGCGAAATAGCAACAGCAGCTTGAAGCGTTCCACAGTCCTTATAGAATTTGACTAATTTTCTGTCACAAACCTTTTTCCGAAATGCATTCAACTTTTGGCAACTTTCGTCAGTTTCCTCGCGTTTATCATTTGTTAGCTGTTCTACATCTTTGATGACAAAACTCATTACGGGGATGCCTTTTTCGATTGCGTAATTGTATTCTTTTTCCGTAAAACTTACCCCATCGGTGTCAAGAGATCCATATCTGCCAGCAAGTATCAGAACATAATAATCGCAATCGTCAATCATCATTTTGATATAATCCATTTGGCTCATATTGCTCGCCGGAAATTGCTCCATGCCAACAGGAATGCAATCTGTCTCTAACAGACACTGTGCTACAGCTGCACGTTCCTCTATTAGATCGCTATATGTTGAGCTAATGAAAACCTGATATTTTTTCTTCATTTATCTTCACCGACCTTTGTTCTTGGGAGTTATATTGGATGACTGTAGTTTTCCTTTTGCGCCAATGGTTGAGATGGCATTGGCGCACATTTGTGTTAAGGGCTCACCAATCGCAGCTTTATAATTAAATCCTAAAAGTTGCATGGTCTTCAGCGTGTCTACACTAATCAATTCCTTGATTTGCTCATAGCTTTCCGCCTGTGCAGCAACTTTAGCTACCTCATCCGGCCCTTTCGCTGTTGCCGAAATCAACTGGAAGGCCTTTATGATTTCCAGAATGCGAGAAACAGTGTTGTGCAGATGTTCTATATCTTCATCACTAATAACAATTCTCTCCAATTCCGATTTGTATGCTTGTGCGATTCGAACCGCTTCATCTCGTTCGGAAAGCAACTCGCTGACAATTTCATCGTAAGTGTTACGGAGCTTTTCTACATTCTTCTCATCTTTGACAGCTTTGATTTTATTTGTAACAGCGGTAGCTGTTCCCTTAATAGCGAGCTCAGTGAGGGACATTCCCATTTCTACTAATGGTTGTGTATATGCAGGATCCATACCAATCTCCTTTATACCTAAATTCAAGTCTTCTTATAAATCACTTTTCCATACTCAATGAAAGTGCTAAATGTCAACAAGTTGTTTGCATGAATCCTTGAATTCCAATGCTTGTGATGAAACAACTTTCCTGTCAAGATCTAACAGGAATTCCACTTACATCTTTCCGTTTAAATGCTCCTTTTTACTCTTTGCCTTTTATAGCATCCTTTACTTTTTGAGCATTTTCCGTAAGCGTAGCCGTCTTCCTCAGTAGCTTTTTATAAAAGGCTTTCACATCCCTATCTCCCAAAATGTAAAACACCTGCCCGTTCTCGACCGCAATGTCAAACAAGAATTCCCGATCTTCATCGCTCCAATTGTTAAACGCACTCAATTTGCTGATAATGGAATGTGTTCTTGCAAAACTGTTACTGTTTTCCAACGCAATAATCAAATCTGTTTTGCGCTGCTCTTCTTCACCGCTCTGTTTATCCGCTTCGGCGGTTTCTTTTTTGCATTCATAATGTCGCGATTCCAAAATCTCATTGGCTACAGTTCGATCGATAATGGATTTTACTAACGTATCCAACTCACTACCCTCAGAATAGTCAGCTGGTGCATAGTACTTAATTCGTCTATCTCGCATCATTTTATAGACTTTTACTTTTTCGGTATTATAAACACCAATGGAGTGCCCTCCATAAGTATTAACCAGCTTCATACAAGGAATGTCCGTATCGCTGTCACCAATATAAACCATATTTCTAAAGGGAACTCTAATGTCTTCGGGTGCAAAGAAATCATTTACCGCAAAATCATTTACATCCAAAACACCCTTTTCAATTCTAAACAGAAACTGCGTCTTATTCGTGTAATTTACGACTTGTGCCGGCCACTTGGCAACACCATGCTCATCAAAATAAAAAGAGCTGGCATATATTTTTTCAAAAGCACCGCTCTTTGCCACCGAAGTTCCCTCAATCATTTCCTTAAGGCCGGAGGAAATAATGTAATGCTCGACAATTACGCCGCGAAGCTTTCCATACTCTCGAATTCTTTCAAACCATTCATCCACACCAGGAAAAAGTTTGACTTTTGCCCCATATTCTTCTAAGTTTTTGCGAGTAAATAATACACGCCCTTGCGCCTTTTCAATCATTTTGTACATATAGGCTAGATTTTGATCCATATCGTTGCATTCGGCCAAGCCGTTGGATTCTTTCCAAAAATCAGCAACATTATAGCCAACAGATTGAATATATCCCTGCGCTTGCATATCGTCTGGTGTCAAAGTCTTGTCGAAATCATAGCAAATTGCTAAGACAGGCTTTTCTTCCTTAGTTTTCTTTTCAAAAACACGCTTTTCCATTACTTTCGCATCCTTTCTTTCCTTTAGAGGGCAACGGTTTAATCCTGCAAAAACCAACATTTTTTGACTTTTACTATAGTATGTATGGATATGCCACTTTTGTTTCATCTAATCTTTAATTAAAAAATGCTGGGCACCCGCAGGTGCCCAGCATTTTATAGTATTTATGCGTTTTCTGGGAAATAAGTAGCTCGTTTTGCTGAGGTCCAGAAGGTTCGGGCTTCGGTTGTTCCGTCATGCTCGACAAAGATTGTAATCTGTGCCTTGTAGTAATAGCCAACCGTACCATCCTCATAAGTCACGTTACCACTGTATGTAATCTTATTATAAGCTACCATTTCTGGGAAAATATTATAATAAAAATGATATATGCATTCCCAATCCGAATCATTTGTAGAGTTAGTGGGACATTCCAATAACGAAACAACAGCCATTCCAATCTCGTCGACGGAATGGTGAGCGGTGACATCTGCCCAGACTTGTAGTTCACCGTTGCCGGCGCTGTAAACATAGCCGCCATAACTCAGGATGTATTGTGACGCATTCTCTGCCGCATAAGCCGGAACCGATATAATAACGAGCAGGGTTATTAAAATTGCACTTATTTTGAAAATAGAATGATTTTTTTTGAATAACATTTTGATCAATCCTTTGCAATAGAATCAAGCATAGTTTCTATTTGAGCAACAGAGAGATTCCCGGAAAGAATACACTCATGAGTGTCGGTAAGCCACACTGCGGTTAAACAATTTGTATTGTCAAAGATAAAATATTCCTGCCTTGCAATTTTTATGGTTTCATATGTGCCGCCCAATTGTTCAACATAAGACGGAGATCCAGAAATTTTAGTTTTTATAGAGATATTAATACAATGATTGTTTGAGTCGGTATAGTTGGCTAAAAATTTAGACTGTAAAGGTTGAATGTCCGCATTTGTGGTGAATAATTCAAAACCAGCTGGTATCAGTGAAGGAACAGGTTCGGTCACATCGTACTGTAACAGAAATTCTTGAAACTCTGTGTTTTCAACAAAATCGTCAGTACCTGAGTCTCTACTTACAAACTGGAATGTTTCCTTTGCCCAAATCACTATGGTGTCGAGTACGCTGTTACCGGAAGCGTTAACAGGAAGAACCATCAATGAAAAAGCTACGGCCACTGTAGCAGCGATCACTGCAAGCTTCCGAACAGGCAGACGACGAGTTTTTTTGCTGGATTTGCGTTTGCTAACTTGTTTTAGAACCGCAAGCGTCTCCTTGAAATCAGCTTCTTCTTGCTCCAAGACAAAAGAAAGATCATCTTCAGACAGGGATGCCCGAAAGGCGTGAAACTCCTCCAAATATTCCTCGTTGGTTTTAGGGAAAATCTTCTGCATATCAAAGCGATTGCTGTAAACCTCAGAAATATAAAGAAGTTCGTCATCGGGCAGTTGATCTTCTCGGGGTTTCAAAGGCTCGGCCTCTAAAATCTTGCCAAGTTCTTCCGTGCTCATGCTGTCATGTTTTGTAAAATCTTGCGATTCATAGCGTTGGTTGAAAGACATGTGACCCTCCTTTCTATGGCCTATCTATTACAGTATGTAGTGATAGGACCAATTTGTTTCATCCAATATCATATTTTTCTAAAATTAGTTCGCGCAGTCGCTTGCGATATCTTGATTTTCGAAGTCGACACGCGAGATATGTAATACCATACATTTCGGCAACCTCGGAATCAGATAATCCATCGTAGATGAACAGCTTCAGAAATTGGAATTCTGGTGTTTTAATAATATCTGACCACAGTGTTTCTATAGTAAGGAGATCATCCATATCAATTTCCTGTGCGGCATTTTCGTGCAAAGCTGTAGCTTTTGCCAAAAGACGCTGATCCGCAAAGTCAGAACGGCGCATATTTGCTATGACATATTTAAGCGTATTGATGAGCCAGCCCACCGGATTCGGGCTATTGATCAACGCATCGGGCTTTTTCGAAGCAATCAAAAAAACCTGCTGCACGGCTTCCTCTGCTTTATATTGATCATGCAGGGCACCAAATGCAAAGCCAAGCAACTTGTCATAATGTGAGAGAATATACGAATCAATCGACTGTTTTTGTTCTTCCGTCATAGCTATCACCTCCTGAACAGATATCATTTCATCGGTAAATGTCCAATTATAGCGGATTATAGCACAGGATTTTGAAAAAGGGAATACGCATAATTCGATGAAACGGTAGTTTGTTTTGCAAAAGAACTTTACGGTTGACATAGAAAACATTCCGATTTGCAGTTTCAGCAAGAAACAAGTTTTAACATGATTCTTATTATATCGCAATTGCTCCCCGAAGAAAAGACATGAAGATGATTCGTTGCCCCGGACGAGTTTATCGAGCTTGTTTTACATCTAAATTGCAAACAAATTGTTAATTCGACAAAAAAGATTGAAACAAATCGTGTCCTTCTCTACATATCATAGTAGAGAAGCAAATAAGCGATATTTGTTCTTCTTCATTTCAAATTCGCAATAACCGCAAGAAAATGCGGAAGACAGGGGTGAGTCCAATGGGCCAGGAAGCGTTTGATATCGAAGACTGTGTTCAAGAAAAAAACAAACGAAAAGGAGTTATGAACATGTTAAGAAAAACCAAAAGAACTCTGAGTCTGGTATTGGCTCTCATCATGATCTGTTCCACCATGGGCGTCATGGCGTTCGCGGCAGAAACCGCCGCACCTTCCGAGTGCCCCAACTGTGGTGAGGACCTCGTTCTCCGGAGAATTGAGGATTGGCAATTCAATCGCGTTATCGTATGTCCGTTGCACAACGAACAACATGATGCGGAGGAGTATTATGTACATTATATCCTCCGCTGTAGAAACTGCGAGTGGGAATACGACAGTGGTTTCGATCGTAAAGATTACATTTGTCTTTGGTAACCATTTAAATAAGATGTGGCAGGCGGATAATCCGCCTGCCGCATTTCCGCCGTAAAAAGGATGTGTCAGTATGCCTATCAGTATACGAATTTTTCTTCAGCAAACGGTTCGAAAGAAAAGCCGTTTTGCACTCAATATTGTATTGCTTTGCGCCGTTACAGTCTTTTTTGTAGTCAGTTTGAATCTGTATCACAACAGCCGGGCAAACCTGCAAGCTGTAGAGAATGCCTACACCACCATCGCCACCATGGAGATTTACGGGGATGTGAATAAGGAAGGTGATCTGGTACATTCCAGCGCCGCCGACCGAGTGGGACGCTTTTTGCTGACACGATACGGCTATGATCTTTCTCCCTTGCAGCAGTTACCCATGGTACAGAATGTTGACTTGCGCTACCGCTGCGCCGCCTATATTCCCGGGCAGATAAGTCTGGATGTATATGCTTCCGAGATGATGAACGAAACGCAGTTGGCGCTCAACGGCCTGCAGCCAACGGATGTCAACACCACGATGAGAATCCACATGCTGCGTTTTCGTCTCAGCGGCGATGAACCGGTGGAGATCAGCCGGACAAAAGCAGGCGAATATTATCGTTATGATATGAAAGCGGTAGACATCGAGGTGCTGGAGACCACCCATCCGCAGATAGAATACAAAAACCCCATCGGTCTGACATTTTCATCAGTCATTCATGCGGTGCAAAATGACCACGATGCAGAGATCCGGCGGCTGAACCGGTCGCAGGAGACCGATAAACTGATCCTGTATCCTAATGTGGAATATGTGTTGTTCGGTGCCAGCGAGACTGATACATGGTTTCGAAAGGATCCGGATACCGGTTTATATTCTCCGGTTCAGAGACTTAATGCGATAGAAGGTCGCGTGGTTTCTATACGGTTTATGGTATATAATTACCCTTGTCTGTACGAAGGCGCTGCATTGCACTATTCAGGCGACAGTGAGTATTATACTTCCGCTGGCATTAAGGGGAATGTCCCCTATTGTATTCAGCGATGGGAGGATGTACAAAGCGACCCGGAGCTTGCCGCCTATTTCGATGCCTTATGGCAGGCCACAGCTTATTCCACCTCCAGTTTTGCTGTGACACTGACCTCGGACATTCGGCTGCTTCCGGCTTGGCAGGTGAAGAATATGTTTCTTCAGGAAGGCCGGATGATCACAGAAGAAGAATATGATTCCGGCACCAAGGTCTGTATGGTCAGTACGCGGCTTGCGGAACGGCACGGCTGGAAGTTGGGCGACAAGCTGGATATGCATCTGTATCATGAAGATTTCCCACAGTATACCGGAACCACCTCTTGCAGCGAAATGTGGGCATCTATGTATATGGAGGACTTTTTCGACGAAGGGCAGTTCGAGATCGTAGGCATTTACGGACAGAACGAAGGCGAAGTGGACTCCGAAGCTGCGCCCGAAGTGTTTGCACAGCCCTGGAATGTGATCTGCATCCCCGAAAACTCCGCGCCCCACGCACCGGCATTGGAAGACCGAGCCATTCAGGCGAGCCTGCTGACCTTCCATCTGAAAAATGGCACCGTTGACGACTTCAAGGCTGTCGTAGAGGAAATGGGTCTGACCGAGCAAAAGCCGGGAGAGTATGAGCTGAAGTTCAGCTATTTCGATCAGGGCTATGACAAGATCAAAGGCAGCTTGGTGGAAATGAATCGCAACGCAGTTCTGTTGCTTGCCTTGTCCTTGATACTGCTGCTGGTGACGATGATTTTGATGAGCTTCCTCTTCGCACAGCAGCATAAGCACAGCGCAGGCATCCTGCGGATGCTGGGCGGCAGCAAAGCTCAAACTTTCACCGCCATCCTCACCTGCGCCGCAGTTGTGGTGCTGGCAGGCGGTGCGCTTGGTACAATCCTCGGCGGCGCGCTGACCCAAACCGTGGGCGCAAGCGCCCTGGGTGATGCGGCAGCTTCTGCCAAGGTGGCCCTCTCCACCGGTGCAAGCCCGGTGCTGACAGCAGTGTCCGGCGTGGGCTGCATGGCGCTGTTTCTGCTACTTACCGCCATCTTTACGGCCACCTACATCGGCAAAGAACCTCGCGAACTGTTGCCTCAGGATAAGGGATAGATAGTGTTGATGGCACATATCGTCCCCGTTGACATCGAAATTGGCGTCGCATACGGAAGTGCGATACAGTGTCTGTGAATTTCGAAAATATGCAAAAACTTTGATTTTTTATGAAACAATTTGCTGCTTGCTATACATATTATTTATAGAAGGGTAATTAAACCTTGTTACACTGAAACAGATGGAGTATTCGTTATTTGGAAAGAAGGTGAGGCCAATGGGTCAGGAAATGGATGAACACAATTTGCTGGACAAAAAAGAAAGCGAGGAGTATTATTATGTTAAAGAAAGCAAAACGCGCCCTGAGCCTGGTACTGGCTCTCATCATGATCTGCTCCACTATGGGTGTGATGGCATTTGCGGCAGATGGGGAGATTGCATTTGATGCATATTGCTTTTACTGCGAAGCCCAGCGGGATTTTGTATGCATAGGGTATCAAGAAATGTTTAACCGCGTTATTGAATGTCCCGAGCATCGAGATCACGATGCGGAAGAATGGTACTGCGGTGTTTATTATGAGTGCATCGTATGTAATGCATACGCAATTTCTTTTGATTATGTGAGCCGCTTTGTTTGCTTGAGTTGATGCGAATGTTCCATGTCCGCAGGCCCTTTAGGGCCTGCGGAGATTCTTCTTTCTGCAAAAGTGAGGTGTCCCTATGCAGCCACATATTCAAATATTTCTCAAGCAGATTAGCCGGAGCAAAGCGCGTCTGGCACTGAATTTAATTTTGCTGTGCGCCACCACCGCATTCTTTGTGCTGAGCCTAAACCTGTATCAGAACAGCGTGAAGAACTTGCAAACCGTAGAGAATGCCTATACCTCTATTGCAACGATGGAGATCTACGGGGATGTGAATAAAATGGGTGAGCTGGTGCATCCCGGCGATAAAGCTTGCGTAGGGCGCCATTGGCTTTCTGTAGAGGAGTATGACCTGTCGCCGCTTCTTGCTTTGGATTCCGTAGAACGCATCGATCTCCGTACCCGGGTGGGGGCCTATATTCCGGGGCAGATAGCGATTTTGCAGGACAACACGGTTCCTCCCGCTTATCTGGTGGAGTCTGTGACTCCATTTTCCACCAATAATATTATACGGTTTATGTTGGACGCAGAAGAGCCAACGGAAATATCTCTGCAGGCAGAAAAGTGGCAGTGGATGCAGTTTCCCATTCGCGTGTTAGATACCTCCAATCCAAATCTGCAATATCCGAAAACCTTTACGCTGCGCATTGAACCGGTGGTAATGGAAGAAGCAAAAAAGTATACGGAGGACATTCGCCGCTTGAACCGCAGCGAAGTCAGTGACCGGATCATTCTGCATCCCGGTGTGGAATACGTGATGTCGGTCAAGGGCGGTAGCTACTGGCAGAGAGATGAGGAAACAGGTGTATATGTCTGGACCGGTGATTATGCCGGCTCCGGCAGCGGCATTCAGCTGGATATATATCCATTTGACTATTACACCGACGATTTTTTATACTACAGCAAAAGCGGAATCCACAATTCGAATGTATCCAACAGTTCAACCCTTTTGCAAAAAATGCCCTTTGCGTTACAGCGATATGAAGACGTAAAGGATGACCCTGTCTGGAAGGAGTGCAGTCAGGGCATTGAATACAGCGCCCATTCCTTTATTGCAACCCTGACGGATGACATTTCTCTGATCCCTGCGTGGTATCAAGGGGCGATGTATCTCCACGAGGGCAGAATGATCACAAAAGCAGAATATGCTTCCGGTGCCAAGGTCTGTATGGTCAGCGCGCAAATGGCAGAGTATCAGGGCTGGCAGGTGGGGGACACACTGGATATGCACCTGTATATCTACGATGCCTTTTATGACAAAACTTCCGTGATCCATAATGCTACCATGCAACAAAACTATATGTCTTCACCCGTTTTTTTGAACGAATGCGGCGGTTTTTTTGAAGAAGATACCTATGAGATCGTGGGTATCTTTGGCCAACAGGAGTTTACCGATTTTGGGAGTACTGCGCCGCAAGTATTTTTTGCCCCGTGGAACGCCATCTACATCCCCGCCAAAGCGGCACCCAATGCGCCGGAAGGGCCCATTCAGCCCAGCTTGATCACTATCGAACTGAAAAACGGCAGCATTAACGAGTTCAAGGCCGCTGCGGAAGAAATGGGGTTGACGGAGCAAAAGTCCGGTGAATATGAACTGAAGCTCAGCTACTTCGATCAGGGTTATGATAAGATCCAACCCGGGTTGATAGAAATGAACAAAAATGCCAAGCTGCTGCTGGGCCTGTCGGCGGCGTTGTTGGCAGTTACCATGGTGCTGATGGCATTCCTCTTTGCACAGCAGCACAAGCACAGCGCAGGCATCCTGCGGATGCTGGGCGGCAGCAAAAAGCAGGCTTTTATCGCCATCCTCACCTGCGCCGCAGTTGTGGTGCTGGCAGGCGGTGCGCTTGGTACAATCCTCGGCGGCGCGCTGACCCAAAGCGTGGGCGCAAGCATTCTGGGCGACACGGCAGAAAGCGCAAAGGTGGCCCTTTCCACCGGCGCAAGCCCGTTGCTCACCGCTCTGACCGGCATCGCCTGCATGGCGCTGTTCCTGCTGCTCACTGCAATTTTCACTGGTATGTACATAGGCAAAGAACCCCGTGCCCTCCTTCCAGAGGACAAGAACTGATAATATTTCGTTATTAAAAAATTTCTTGTCGAAGTTAAAACATGTAAGCAAACATAAAATGGGAGGAGACTGGTACTTTCTCCCATTTTATGTTTGCTGTTTTAGAAACGAAAGGAGTGGATACGATGCGTTCTGTTTTGATGTATCTGCGTATGGCTCTGCGCCGCAGGATCTCGGTGCTGCTGGTAGTGGTCTTTGCCGCCGCGGTCACCGGATTTCTGCTAAGCTACCCTCGGCTGATGGATCGCACCCGCGTGCAGCTGGAGCACGCCTATGATTCCATTACCGTCACCGGTGAAATCTTACATACGGACGGGCACAGCACGCCTGTCATTCGCAAGCAGCTGTTTCGTGATTTGCTGGATTCGGGATATCTGGGTGCCTATGCCGCCGGAACGGATTACGGCATCGTTTTCCCCAAGAAATATCAGATCTACAGCCTGTTTCCCGGATTCGCACCGGGGTCTGAGGAACTGGCCGAGGAAATCAGCACGGTTTATACCCAAAAGAAAAAGGACAACGCCATCAAGCGCGATGATCCCTTGGGCACTGCAAAGGGAATGACGGAGCTGGCTGTTTACAACCCACTGCTGCAGGTGCGTGGAGATAGCCAATGGCTGGAAGGGTATGACGAAAGCTGTCTGTCCGGCAGTGAAGCCGTGGCCATCCTGCCGGAAAACTACGGCTATGCCTTGGGGGATACCGTCTGTATTGCCTTTGCAATTCCGTCGGGTTACGCGCCCTTGCGGCTGAAGGTAGTGGGCTTAGCGCCGTTGAGCTCGGAAAGCAGTCTGTTTCTGCCGCTGTCTGTGATGGAAGCGGCGTATGAAGCGGAGGAATCGGTCATTCCGTTCTGCCTGACATCGATGAAGTTTGATCTTGCGGACAGCCGGAAAACATTTGCCTTCGGCGACTTTATCAAGACCCTGAAGGATAAAGGCCAACTGAATATCCGGCTGGATGACGAGATTTTCCGCGGCACCATTGATCCCATTCAGAGCAACCTAAAGATGCTGGAAGGCTTGTATCCGGTGTTTTTTGCCGCGGTGGCGGCTATTGGCTTTGTTCTATGCTTCCTGTTGGTTCGCCGCAGAAAGCAGGAGTTCGCCGTTATGCGGCTGCTGGGCGAAACCGGGATGCAGATCACGGGAAAAGCTCTGCTGGAGCAGGCGATGCTGTGCGTGATTGGTATTATGTTGGGTGTCACGGCGGTGTTGGTCAGCGGCTTGGGCGAGTTTTCTGCCCTCACCTGCGGCGGTGTGCTGCTGTGCTACAGCATCGGCTCAGCACTGGCGGTGATGCTGATGGTAAGAGTCAATGTAATGGAAATTTTGCGAGATAAGGAGTAAGGGTTATGGCTATTTTGAAGACGAACGATGTGCATTATAAGTATCAGAGCAAGTATCAGACCGTCCATGCCGTAAGAGGCATCAGCTACGAGTTTGAGGAGGGCAAGTTCTACGCCATCGTAGGCAAGTCCGGCTGCGGCAAGACTACCTTCCTCTCCATGCTGGCGGGCTTGGATGTGCCCACCGAAGGCACCGTGGAATACGACGGCCAGACCACCGGCGAGCTGAGCCGTGACGAGTATCGCCTGCGGAAGATCTCGCTGATCTGCCAGAGCTATAATCTGTTTCCTTTGCTGAGTGTGGAGGAGAATGTCAGCTATCCGCAGCTGCTGCGGAAAGTAGATGCCGCCACTGCCAAGGAAGTGTCTCAGGAGAAGCTGCAGATGGTTGGCCTGGGCGAGGAATATTACAAGCGCCTGCCTGCCATGCTCTCCGGCGGTGAGCAGCAGCGTGTGGCCATCGCCAGAGCGCTGGCTTCCGATGCTCGGGTGATCCTTGCCGACGAGCCAACTGGCAATCTGGACAGTGAAAACACGCTGGTAGTAGTAGAACTGCTGCGCAAGCTGGCCCACGAGCAGGGCTATTGCGTCATTACGGTGACCCATGACTTGTCCATTGCTGAGATGGCAGATGAGGTGCTGCACCTGAAGGACGGCGCGCTGGTGGATGGCAAGGAATAATACATGTAATAATTATATAGCGACGCAAGTAAAAGGGCTAACACTTAGAAAGAAACTGGGGAATGAGAATGAAGCAGACTATATTAAAAAAGAATAACTCGCACCCTAAAACAAACCCAAAACAAAGAATTGCAGTTTATGGTAGCTATATTAGTACATTTATCGCGTGTATTATTGGGGATAGTCAATTATCCGCTCATATTCCCACATTAAACGCAATAATCCCAATACTGTATTCCGCAATAGTTACAATATCGGGAATCTGGGTCACTTGCTACCTATTGTTTATACAACTATATAAAGATAAATACCCAATAGAGATTATTAAAGATACCTACTCAAAAAGAATTAAATCTACCTTTTCAACAGTGACATATGCATTGCTATTAGGTGTGTATGCCTTGTTGTTTGAGGGCACACTTACCAGCATATGGTTTTGTATGGTCTGTGTATCCACAATAATTCAAGTCCTATATTATGTCTACACTTCAAACAAATCATTGATGACCGAGACACATGTGACAGATTATTGTAATAAAATATGCAGTGACTTGGAAAAGGCTAACAACTCGATTTCGGATGATGCCTTGAGAAAATTTGAAAATATTTTGGACGAATGCATAGTAAAAGATGAATATCGAACTGTTTCGATCATTGTAAGACGGACCTCGAAAATTTTTAAAAGTTTTTTAGAAAATGTAGTTAAGATAGCAAGTGATGAACAGCAAAGAGACCTTGATTCAGCCTTTGAAAGAATTGTTGACCTTAATTTATATGAACTGAAATGTTGCTCGCATATAAAATCCGAGGCCGTCGTTAATACAATTATTGGACAACAATACCGCAATTTAAAATACTGTATCAACAATAAATTATATGAGCATTATAAAATATATTTACGAGAATATTGTCGATATGTTTATATGATGCAAACAGATGGCAATGATGTTCTTATAGATTTGTTTTATACGGTTTTTGCCAAAACTTATATAGATTTACTAGATCATTATGATAGAGAAGAATACATTGAATCTCTTATCGAATCTGTAGAGTCATTAATTTCTTCTTTGGTTTTTTCTAATAAAAATTCCAACACAAAAGGCTACTTCAAATACTTAACATCAGTAATTGTAGAATCATTGGAAAAAGAGAATCGGCACTCTTTCGACATCATGTTAGATAAGATTGAAAACTTCTCTCGTATCGTTTTAAGGCACAAAAGTGCATTCGAGAATTTAAAAGTTTATTATACAATCTTATTCCATAAAATTGTAGAGAAAGACCCAAGAATGGCTCTTGTCTATTTTGAAAGATTATATAGTTCGTCTACTGTCAGTTCAAATGATCCCTCATTCATCGAGTTTGAATTGATGTCCATTGATCAATTATATAATTGTACCGAAGATATTGATAGCAAAGAAAAACTTCTAAAAATCCATATCGATGTAATTCAAAAAATCATAAAATTAAAAGGTGAATATGTAGGAACTCTACTTTTGCCCGATTTTAAAAAGATTATCATCGAGTGTCAATATGCATCAAAAGAAAAAATGAACAGTCGAATTAATCTTGCGAAAAAACTTTTAAACACCTGTATCTTGCACGACAATGTAGCCGCTTTTTACATAATACTAGACAAACTTGTTGATGTGTTTGCGGAAACCGAACAGCGACAAAAAGATTTACAAGAGAACTTGTTTAATATATATTTCTGGTTAATGCGACGGAGTAGTTCTGCAATTAATGAACAATTTCAAGAAATTACCTTTTCTGCTTTGCGAGAGACTGTAGAACGAATGGATCAAAATCGCAGTGTTTCTAAAGCGATGGCAAAGTACATTCTCAGTGGGCTTCATAAAGCAATAGACACTGATACTATGTTTGGTCAAAAAATGGTTTCTAAAATCATTGATTTCTTCTTTAGTTTGTTAGAGGAGAGTGGACAAATTTCTTTTATAACAAATTATAGCGAGAACAAGCGATTTGCATACAAAGCCTTGTTTAACATAGGTACCGATTGCATAGAAAACAATTTTGAGTTGGGCGTTAGAAAAGTTTCTAATTCTTTGGGTTGGCTAGCGATTTTCTGCTTAAAAAACAGAGAGTGTGAAAATGCAAAATACATAATTGAACGAGCTCTGGAGTTATTTAATATATCGAAAAAGATGCTCGTTTCCGAAAAAACGTTGACTTTCATACTAACATTATTCACAACGGTAGGAACTTTCTGTTGCAAAGATCCTGGATATTTCCAAGTTAGAAAAGTGATAATTACCGGAATAAAGCAAGAGCAATTTTGCAAAATCGAAACCGCCATCCATTTAAGAACCAGTGAAAACGACAGTTGGAATGAACTTTTTGAAAACAGAACATCTGAGCTTACAACAATGTTTATAGACGAAATCAAACGAGTTCAATCCTAAAGCAATTAAAAAGGGCCGTTTTTAAATACTCGAGTTATCTACAAGGCTGTTATGCTGGTCGGCATAGGCATTAGCGTTTAGCAAAAAATTAAACATTTTGGTAATGATATGGGGATCAAACAATAAAGGGTGAATTTATAATGAAATCGTACGAACTGAAGCCCACTTATGAAAATTTGATGGATAGTTTTTTGACCGATACGATTGGGCGCAACACGGATATTTTTCACTTTGTAGATATATTGAATTCCGTAGAGGGTAGCTGCTCTATAGCGATTGATGGTAGTTGGGGAAGTGGAAAAACATTTTTTGTAAATCAAGTCAAAATGTTTTTAGATGCGAGCAATCAATTTATTAAGACATTCAATGATGACGATAAAGCAGCTATTATCTCTGAATGGAAAAGACTCCACAAGGGGAATGATCCGGAATATCCGCCGCAGGTATCCGTCTACTATGATGCATGGGAAAATGATAGCGACAATGATCCGGTGTTATCCTTAGTTTACGCAATTTTAAAAAGTGTCGACACAGATTTCTCTGTTCCAGATGACGCAGCCTTTGTTAAAACCGCAGCGAATATTATAGAGCTTTTTACAGGGCGAAATTGGAGCAATTTAATCTCCGATTTCCGGGGGAAGAAGCCACTTGACGAATTAAGAAAATCAAAAAACGTTGAAACAGAAGTTAAGGAGTTTTTGGATTCCATTTTACAAGAACGTGGGGATCGCCTTGTAGTTTTTATTGACGAGCTTGATAGATGCAACCCCAGTTATGCAGTTCGCTTATTGGAGCGGATTAAGCACTATTTTTCCAATGATAGAATTACATTTGTTTTTTCAATTAACACAAGCGAATTACAGCATACAATTAAACGATATTATGGTGATAAGTTCAATGCTTGTAGGTACTTAGATCGCTTTTTTGATTTGCGAATGTCGTTGCCGCCAGTAAATCTTGAATCGTTTTATAGTAGTATCAGATTTAACGCCACCTCTTATCTGTACGATATGATGTGCAATTCAGTAATACGCAGATATGATTTCTCTCTTAGAGAAATCGCTAGATATCTCAGTCTTGCAAGAATGGCGGCACACGATGTTATGCATGATAATACGAAGAAACACGATTTCCTTTTTGGGAATGAACATGCAATCCTGTTCTGTTTGCTTTATATCGTACCTATTATGATTGGATTGAAAGTAGTTGACTTCGCCAGATATGAAAAGTTCATCCAAGGAAAGGATTCCTCCCCTTTGCTTGAGTTTATGGATGCAAACTATAATCCATTTGGCAAGCTTTTGAACAGGGACGAAACATATGAAGAATGTGGGACCCATTCCGCAGTTGTAAGTATCCAAGGAAAACTTGAAGAGGTTTACCGAGCAATATTTATAGAAGCTTACGATGGTGCTACACACGAAAAACGTATTGGAGAGTGTACCTTTAACAGAAAAACAAAGGAAACTATACTTCGTATCGTAAGTATGTTTTCTAAGTTTGCCTGGCTTGATTAAAGAGAAAATCACTAACACATGAAAAAGCCGATGGCAGAATGCTTATCTGCCATTGGCTTCTTTTACTTCTGGACATTTATACGATAATAACAACAAGGGTTTCTATGTGCTGCCATCCCACAAGACCATTGGCGAGGTTTCGCGTTGGTCTATTTATGTAACGCAAATAAAAACTTAACGGGACTTGTCTTGAGCAATGCGCCGGTCTTTACCGCGCTCTTTGCTGTTTGCCTCCGATTGTCTGGACTCTTCTGTACGTGCGATCAAACTCATAAGAGACTGGTGCGTGTGCGCCTTTTCTTGTTCAGAGATATCACTAATACCTGCCAATGCTTCATCAACCAGTTCCTCGAAACGCTTCTCTGGGCAAACCTCCAGATAACTCAAAATCAGTTCCATACTGCTAGATCCAGCAATAATGTTATCTAAGCTCCGGTCAAAGGTGTCAATCAGTTGGTCTGCTGTATGACAATAATCCCTAATGATTTGTTGCAATGCTTTTTCGGTTTCGCGTAACTGCTCCTGCGCACGAGCTACTTTGTAGTCTGGTGTGGAAAGTTGTCCCCGCGGATGGCTTCCTTTAAACTCTCGCTCCCATCCATAACGGGCTTGCATTTCCAACTGTAGCCATATTTTTGTGTCTCTATCCAATCAACGATCCCCTGACTAGAGGGTGCTTTCTTATAACGTATGGTGCCGTCTTCGTTATATACGACGTTCCCCAGTCTGCCCAGCTTCGGCACTGGATTTCCCTGCTCATCCAAGACATCTTTCCACGTGGAGGGGTATCCCATACCAGTAAACGCTCGGCCCAAAGATGCCTGCGCTTCTGGCCCTCGTTTACATCCTCTGGAGCAGGGTATTACTGTTAAATGAACGCCGGGAGTCTCCTCATCGAAATGTCCGACCAAGTTCAGGATGATCAAGCCGTGCCTAAAGGGTGGCTTCCAATCTGGGTCTTCCAGTTCTTTGGTAGTCACAGTACAGGCTTCTCCATCAGCAATCAGGTGTCGGCAAAAATCCCGCAATAGTGCCTCTGCCTTTGCAGCATCATCTGGTGCGAAAAGGTATCCTGTGTTATCCATGTCACCAATCGAAAAAATGATTTCAACGGCTTCAGCTGTGGATCTGTTCTTTTCAGCGGAGCCATGGGCTTTAGTGTTGGCTTGTCGCCGTTCTCGAATCTGCTGCAGATACGTTCCGTCGTAACGGCGGCAAGCGCGTTGCTTGGCCTGGAAGTCTTGAAAGCTAGGTTCGAAGACTTTATCATAAATCTCATCAATCGTTGCAAAACGGGGTGGTGTAGCCCACTGATCATATGCCGCGGACTCTGAAATGCACACCCACCTATCCATCTGCTGTAGAAGTGTGGTGCCTCGTTCTCGGTCCTGTTGACGCAAAGCTTCACGCAAGGATTTTTGTTCGTAACGGAACATATCAGCATCAATTCGATTCGCAAAGATACTGAGTTCTAGTTCCTCTAATTTATGTTGAAGTTGGACCGCCTCGTAAACATAGGCCGCTATCGTTAGAGGCAGCAAAAGAAGCCTTATCAGTGAAACCAAAGTATTTTCTTCATAGATTCGAGAGTGTTGTTTGAGCCAAGCATTGTGCTTTAATTGGCGAATGCGCTGACGAAGTTCCTCTTGCTCCCACTTATATTCTCTCCAATATGCATCAGTCAGTGCACGATAGTCACTCCATAGTTGGTGCATATCTTTCCATTCAGGAAAGGCATCGGTTGCCTGGAGTCCGGCACACACCATATTTAAGTTGTTTTGAATGCGAGATGCATCTACATTGCCCGGCACAAAGGTTCGGTTGTTGTGGTCCAGTGAAAATATGACACCATAGTGTCCGCTGATAGTTTTCTGTTTCATAAATCCTCCTGATTTGACCCTTATTTTTACCCTTTACAAAAAAGTAAGGGGTGCGATAAACCATACAAAATAGCACATAATGCATTTGTATTTGCACAAAAGAGTACAAAATAATATCAAACGAGGAATATAAAACAAGCGAATGATTCTTCAAATCCCTCCTTCTCCGCCAAACAAGAAACACACCCCAACCGGGGTGTGTTTTTTGTTTAGGTATGGATATTTGCAAGGAGGGATTTGAACCCGTGAGGGCACACGGTGTGAAAAAACAGTCCGGGGGACTGTTTTTTAGCCGGGTGGTGTGAGGCGGGTACCGGAGCGCAGCGAGCGGTCGCCGAGCAGAAAGCCTGCGCAGCAGGCGGCCAATCCCTCCTTCTCCGCCAAACAAGAAACACACCCCAACCGGGGTGTGTTTTTTGTTTAGGTATGGATATTTGCAAGGAGGTTCGCCGCCGAAAGAACCGGGCACCGCAAAAGGAGCAACACCCGCTGTCCATCTATCCCCCCTGCCGCCACGGATTTTGTAAAATTCATGAAAAACACATTCCTTTCTGTAAAAATCGTGATATAATATAAAGACTATGTCAGTTATCGGAGGCACAAATACCCATGCCCGAACAAAAGAACTCCCCACTGTACCGTGGACTGAAGGCGCTGGTCAAGCTGTTTTATCGGAAACCCGTGTTTTGCGGCCTTGAAAACCTGCCCCAGGAGCCCTGCATAATCGTGGGCAATCATTGCCAGCTTAACGGCCCTCTGGTCAGCGAGCTATACTTCCCCGGTCCCCGCAAGATCTGGACAGCCGGACAGATGCTGCACCTGCGTGAAGTCCCCGGCTATGCCTTTCAGGACTTCTGGTCGCAAAAACCCAAGTGGACTCACTGGTATTTTAAGCTGGCGGCCTATCTTATCGCCCCTGTTTCGGTCTTTATCTTCGGTCACGCCAGCGTCATCCCGGTGTATCACGATATGCGGCTGATGAGCACCTTCCGCGCCACGCTGGATGCCATGCAGAAGGGCGAAAACGTCATCATCTTTCCCGAGCACGACGTGAAGCACAACCACATTGTGTACGAGTTTCAGGACCGGTTTATCGATGTGGCAAAGCTGTATTACAAAAAGACCGGCAAAGCGCTGCAGTTTGTGCCCATGTATATCGCGCCCAAGCTGAATAAGACGGTGCTGGGCGCACCCATCACCTTTGATGTGACCGCCGACCCCAAGGCCGAGCGGGAACGCATCGCCGAAGCACTGATGCAGGCCGTCACCGACCTGGCCTGCGCGCTGCCCCGGCATACGGTTGTCCCTTACCGCAACATTCCCAAGCGGCTCTACCCCAAAAACATTCCTCAGGAGGCCAGTCATGAGAACACCCGTGGTTGATTACCGCAAGCTGCGGCTGAACAATATCCATACACCGGAATACGCGCACCTGCTGCTGCTGTTGGGCTGGGTGGTATATTTTCTGATGTATGCCATCACCGAAAACCTGATTCCGGCAGAAAACTGCACCGTCGTTCACTGCTGGCTGGACGATGTGATCCCCTTTATGGAGATCTTCGTAATTCCCTATGTGATGTGGTATCTGCTGATCGTGGTATCCCTGGGCTACTTTGCCCTGTATAACATCGATAGCTTCAAAAAACTGCAGATCTTTATCATCATCGTTCAGGCGCTGGCCATGGTGGTGTACATCGTATTCCCCAACCGCCAGGATCTGCGCCCCGAGGTCTTCCCCCGGGACAATCTGCTGACCGATCTGGTGAACCTGCTGTACACCTTTGATACCAATACCAATGTGTGCCCCTCCTGCCACGTGGCCTACTCTGTCGGCATCGCCTCGGTATGGCTGAAGGAACAGGGCGTTTCCAAGTGGATCAAGGCCGGTGTGGTGGTGCTGGTGATCCTGATCTGCGCCGCAACCTGCTTTATCAAGCAGCATTCCGCCGTAGACTTTTTCGCCGCCCTGCCGGTGTGTCTCGTTGCCGAGCTGGTGTTGTATTGGAAACCCTACTGGAAACCCCGTCTGTTCGGGAAAAAGAACGCTGCATAACAAGGAGCGAGCAACATGGCAAAGCTGTATTTCAAATACGGCGCGATGGGTTCAAGCAAAACCGCCCAGGCGCTGATCACCAAGTACAATTATGAAGAAAACGATCTGCAGGTCTGGCTGATCAAGCCCAGCACCGACACCCGCGACGGCCAGCAGGTGCTGCGCAGCCGTATCGGACTGACGGCAAGCGTGGACGCCATCGCTCCGGAGCAGGACATCCTTGCCCTCTTCCGGCAGGAAAAGCAGGGGCAGTGCGATGTGATCATCGTGGACGAATGCCAGTTCATGACCCCGGCACAGATCGACCAGCTGCGCGAAGTCGTCAACGAGTTTTCTGTACCGGTACTGTGCTTTGGCTTGCGCACCGACTTCCAGACCAAGATGTTCCCCGGCAGCATGCGGCTGATGGAGGTGGCCGACACCATCCAGGAGATCAAAACCATGTGCGATTGTGGCGCCAAGGCCACCGTCAATGCCCGCATCGACAGTGAAGGACACATCGTCACCCAAGGCGCCCAGGTGGTGCTGGGCGGCAACGACAGCTACATCGCCATGTGCCACAAATGCTACACCCGAGGCATCCGCAGTCACAAGGTCATCACGCTGCACAAATAACGATACATATAAAAAAGCTCTGCCTTGCGGCAGAGCTTTTTTCGTCTGTGGGAAGTTTACCGATTGGTCTTTGCCAGATAGTCAAAGGCAAACTGCGCGGCCAACGCAGCGCCACGCTGCAGGGCGGACTCGTCGGGATTGAAACTGTCATTGTGATGGGGCGCATCGTGCCCGGGACAGTTGCTGCCCAGGAAACAGTAAATGCCGGGCACGTGCTGGGTGAACATGGAAAAGTCCTCGCTGCCCATCAGCGGGGGCATTTCCTTAACGCCATCTTCACCGTACAGTTTGCGGGCAGCTTCTGCGCCTACGGCATTCAGCAGCTCGTCGCTGTTGACCAAGGCGTGAAGGGCGGGAACAAACTCCAGCGTGGCCGTTGCGCCAAAGGTGGCAGCGGTGTTTTCCACAATGCGGCGCATCAGCGGCTCGGTGGCCTCGTACATTTCTTTGGAATAGGTGCGGGTGGTGCCTTCCATCACCACTTGATTGGCCAGAATGTTAAAGCGCTGACCGCCCTGAATGGTGCCAACAGTGAGGGCAAGGGCATTTCTTGGGTCATTGCTGCGAGAAACGATGGTCTGCAGGTTCATAATGATGGCAGCGGCAGCCACCATGGCATCTACACCGCCGGAGGGGTTGCTGCCGTGGCAGGAGGTGCCATTGACAGTGATTTTGAAATTGCCGCAGGAGGCCATGCGGGGGCCGGCCTGGGCATTCAGCTTGCCGGATTCCAGGTCGTTCCAGATGTGCATGCCAAAGATGGCATCGGCATCATCCAGAATGCCGTTGTCGATATAGTATCCTGCGCCGGCGCAGGTCTCCTCTGCCGCCTGAAAGAAGATCTTGACGTTGCCCTCCAGTTGATCCCGGGTCTCCATCAGCAGCTTGGCGGCGCCCAGCTGCATGGCGATGTGACAGTCGTGTCCGCAGGCGTGCATCACGCCCTCATTGACACTGGAAAAGTCCAGTCCGGTCTTTTCGGTCACCGGCAGTGCGTCAATGTCGGCGCGCAGAACGATGGTTTTGCTGCGGTCGGTGGCTTTGCCGCCCTGCAGCAGAGCCCAGCAGCCGGGGCGGTGGGGATAGGTGTGCACGGCATAGCCCATTTCCTCCAGCTGGCGGATGATCTGACGGGTGGTTTCTGTTTCCTCCCAGCTCAGCTCGGGATGCTGATGGAACCACCGGCGCTGCTGAATGATATAGGAGCTGATGTCGGCGGCCAAATCTCTGTAATTCATAGGGTTCATCCTTTCGTGACGAAGAATAAAGGAAAGCCTCCCCCTGCAGGGCAAGGGGAGGCCGGAAAAATTGCTTATTTGAACAGAGGCAGGTTCATGATGTCGAACTCGGAATCCAGAGGATTCTTGATTTCGGCAGCATTACGATACTGCTGAACAGCCATGGTGCTCTTCTTGATGGGCTGGATGGTACCGGCACCGGAGACACAGCCGCCGGGGCAGCACATGCCTTCCAGCAGGTAGCCGTTGTACTTGCCGCCCTTGGCCATCATCAGCAGCTTGCGGCACTCGTGCAGACCCATTGCGTTGGCAACCTTGACCTCGCGCTCGGGATCCCACTTTTTGATGACGTCGATGACGCTCTGTGCAACACCGCCGCCCACGGCGAACAGTCTTGCCTGGCCGCTGGCGTGGTTCAGGGGAACTTCTTCTTCCTTGGTGATGGCGTTCCAATCGATGCCCTTGGCCTCGATCATGCCCTGCAGCTCTTCGTAGGTCAGAACAAAGTCAACATCGCTGCGGACGCTGCGACGGCTGGCTTCCAGCTTCTTTGCAGAGCAAGGTCCGATAAAGGCGATCTTTGCTTCGGGATACTGAGCCTTCAGCATACGGGCGGTCAGAACCATGGGAGACATAGCCATGGAGATGTACATCTTGAACTCGGGGAACATCTTCTTTGCCATAGCGGCCCAAGCGGGGCAGCAGGAGGTAGCCATGAAGGGCTGATGCTCGGGAACTTCACGCAGGAAGTCCTTTGCTTCTTCGATGGCGCACATGTCAGCGCCGATGGCAACTTCCACCAGATCGGCAAAGCCCAGCTGCTTCATGGCAGCGGTCATGCGCTCGGGGGTAGCGGCGGGGCCGAACTGACCAACGAAAGCGGGAGCGATGATGGCGATAACGGGAGTGCCTTCCTTGATGGCATGGATCAGCTGGAAGATCTGGCCCTTGTCGGCGATGGCGCCGAAGGGGCAGTTAACCATACACATACCGCAACC
This sequence comes from Oscillospiraceae bacterium, assembly GCA_045636925.1. Taxonomy (GTDB): domain Bacteria; phylum Bacillota; class Clostridia; order Oscillospirales; family Butyricicoccaceae; genus JAZTYK01. The sequence continues at coordinate 93,380 of JAZTYK010000002.1, read as the reverse complement.
GACGCACTTCTCATAGTCGATCTTGGCGCGGCCGTTCTCATCAGTGCCGATGGCGTCCATACCGCAAGCCTTGGCACAGGGACGCTCCTGCAGGATGATGGCATTGTAGGGGCAGGCGTTCATGCACATGCCGCAACGTACGCACTTGCTCTCGTCGATGTGGCTCTTGCCGTTGACCCAGGAGATGGCATTCTTGGGGCAGACCTGTGCGCAGTACTGGCCGGTACAGCCCTGGCAGCCGTTGCTGACAGTGTAGCGCTTGGTGGGGCAGCCGTTACATGCGTAAGGAATGATGTTTACCAGGGGGGGATCATAGTACTTTTCAGCGATAGCACTTTCCACAACACCGGTGGACAGGGGTCTGTGCTCGGTTACGGGACGCAGGGGCAGACCCATAGCCAGACGCAGACGCTCACCGACGATGGCACGCTCCAAAAAGACGTGCTCGTGGTTGCCGGGAACGATCTGATAGGGCAGTTCCTCGATGCGGGAGTAATCGCCGCCTTCATAAGCCAGACGTGCAACTTCGGTAAAGACTCTCTTACGGATGCTGGATACGGTCGTGGGGATTCCTCTGATCTCAGCCATAATGGAGGCCTCTCTTTCTATCTTCTTGTTTTTATATTGTCTATATACAGCGGGGCGCAATGCCCCGAAGCATACATATTATAACAAATCTCGCGCAAAAAAGCTATTGTAGGACTATGACAAAAATATAGCACACTTTTTTGCGGGTTTTTGACGGAATGCAATAGAAAATTGCTAAAAAACCGAGATTTATGCGAAAATCTTAGAATATACAGACATTTTCGGGATTGCCCGCCAACCAAGCCTGCAGATTGCGGAAAACGATCTCTGCCCGGCGCTGCATGCTTTCTTCGGTGTTGTAGGCAACATGGGGCGTCAGCAGCGTACGGGGCGCCGTGGTGAGGGGATCGGATGCGGGAAGCGGCGGTTCGGTATCGAACACATCGATGCCGGCAGCGCCGATGGCGCCTGCCTGCAGTGCCTCGGCCAAAGCGGCATTGTCCACCACCGCGCCGCGGGCGCAGTTGATGAGCACAGCGTGCTTTTGCATCAGCGCGATCTGTTCTTTGCCGATCAGGTGCCGGGTCTGGGCGTTGGAGGGCACGTGCAGGGACACGATGTCGCTGCGTTGCAGCAGCTCTTCCAGCGATACATAGGTGATGCCCATATCCAGCGCTTCTTTCCGCTGGCTGCGGGAGTAAGCGATGACCTTTGCGCCAAAGGCGGCAAAGAGCCGTGCGGTGTACAGACCGATGGCGCCGGTGCCTACGATGCCCACGGTGCGTCCGGCGATCTCGGTGCCGCGGATGCCCACGCCGCCGTTGCGGCAGGCACGGTCACCCTCTTGAAAGAAACGCAGGCAGCCGATGGTCAGACCCAAAGCCAGCTCGGCCACGGCAGAGTTGGAATAGCCTGCGGCATTGCTTACAAGAACGCCCTTTTCCTTGCAGGCATCAAGACCCACATGATCAATGCCGGTAAAGGCCACGTTCAGAAACTTCAGATTGGGTGCGGCGCTGATCACCGAAGCGGGTAGCGGGGTGTTGGCGATAATGACGGCATCGCTGTCGCCGATGCGCTCCTGCTGTACCCCGGGATCGGTGGTTTTGGTGTCAAAGGCAACAAAGGTATGGCCCTGTGCCCGGACGGGTGCGCTCAGCTGCGCCAGCAGCGCTTCCGGGATACCAATGGGCTCCAGCAAGGTGATCTTCATTCCTTGGCCTCCTTTTTCCGTTCGCATACAAATACACGCAAATTTGCACCTTATATTATACAAGATTTTTCTCCACAAGAAAACCGCTTTTGTTAAGAAAAAACAAAAAAATCAATCGAAATTACCGATTGATCGGCGGAAACCCGGGAAAGACCGGGGGAAGAGCCTTTGGCACCCGGTAAGGACAGGCTTTTTACCGGGAGAATGGAAATTTACGGGCTTTTACAGAAAATTCGGGGAAAAGTCTTTCTTTCCCGCAAGGGTCTTCAAACTCCGCACGCTTCCTCTGCGGTCATCGGGTTTCCTCCCTCTATTATGCTTTGACAGCGGCGGGAGATTTCGCTATAATAGTACCATATTATTTGTCCCGGGTAGAAAGAGGCTGCCCGGGGGCAGAAAGGATCTTGATAACATGTCCTCTTTGGAAAGCAATTCCTTAAAGCGAGATTTCACCCGCTTTGTTGTGCCAACCATCCTGTCGCTGCTGGTGTTTTCCCTGTACAGTATGGTGGACGGTATTTTCGTGGCAAAGGGCGTCAGCGAACTGGCCATGTCGGCGGTAAATCTGTGTCTGCCGATAACCAACTTTCTCTTTTCCATTGCGGTGATCTTTGCGGTGGGCACGTCCACCATCATCGCAAACCGGCTGGGTCAGGGCGATAAAGACTCTGCCAGCGGCTTGTTCAGCCAGAATCTGGTGGTGCTTACCCTTATCGGCGCCGGTATCTCTGTGCTGGTGCTGGCATTTCTCACCCCCTTTGCCAGGCTGCTGGGCGGTGGTGAAGGTACGCTGGAGTATGTGAAGCAATACCTGACCGGTCTGATGCCCTTTGGCATGTTCTTTATCATTTCCTACAACCTGGAAGTGCTGGTCAAGACCGATGGCTATCCCCGTCTGGCCACCATTTCGGTGACCACCGGCTGTCTGGCGCACTGCGTGATGGACTATATCTTCATCTTCCTGTGGGGTTGGGGCGTGCGCGGCGCCGCCATTGCCACCGGTACCAGCCAGCTGCTGACCTGCGTGATTTATTTCGCCCATTTCCTGGGCAAAAAGTCCACCTTCCGCATCACCAAGTTCCGTTTTGACGCCGGTATCTACCGCCGTCTGTTGCCTCTGGGCATCCCCGACGGAAGCACCGAACTGTGCACCGGTCTGATGCTGTTTGTTTTCAATCGTGTGGTACTGGCCCTGATGGGCAATGACGGCATCGTCAGCTATACCATCATCGGCTATGTCAACACCCTGGTGGTGATGACCATGGTAGGCATCAGCCAGGGCGCGCAGCCTCTGGTGAGCTACCATCGGGGCAAGGGCAACGGCGACAAGTGCCGCACCCTGCTGCGGTACAGCCTTATTACCACTGCCGGCATGGCGGCAGCCATCTTTGCCCTGCTGTTTGCCTTGGCAAAGCCGCTGGTGGGACTGTTTTTGTATGATGTATCCCCCGAAACCTTTGCCTTTGCGGTGTCTTCCTTCCGCAGTTATATCCCCTGCTTCCTGCTGATGGGCTTTAACGTGGTGATCTCGGGCTATCTGATCGCCCTGGAGCGCCCCACCCAGGCGATCATCGTTTCCCTGGGTCGCGGCTTTGTGGTGCAGAGTGTCTGCCTGCTGCTGCTGGCTTGGGTGCAGGGCGGCAGTGCCATCTGGTACGCACCCCTGATCAGCGAGGCGCTTTGTCTGGGCCTCGCACTGGTGTTCCTGTCCCGGGTGCAGGGCAAGGAGCTTGCATAAAGAGAGAACGCATAAGGAGGAGCGGCGCATGGCAAATCCCAAGAGAAAAGGCTCAAAGCTGAAAACCATTATCATCGTGATCCTGTTGGTGTTTGCCTTTGAGAGCATCAGCGACGCGATGATCTACAATACGATTATGAATGTACTAAATCCCGATCCCCCGCGGACAGAGGAACAAAGTCCCTCCGGTACCGGCAACGGCAGTGGAAGCGGTGACAACCAGACCGGTAACTCCGGCGGCAGTGGCACCGGAAACAGCGTCGGCAACACCGGAAACTCCGGCGGCAGTGGCAGTTCCGGCAACCAGTCCGGCAATCAGTCCGGCAATCAATCCGGCAACCAGTCCGGCAACAGTGGCAACCAATCCGGAAACAGCGGCAACCAGTCCGGCAACAGCGGCAATCAGTCCGGCAATCAATCCGGAAACAGCGGCAATAACGGAAGCTCCGGCGGTGGCACTACCGATACGGGAGAGACCATCGGAAAGGGCAGTTTGCCCAACCTGCCGGCATCTATGGTGAACAACGTCTTTGTAGACGCCCGCGACAGGGGCATCAGCGCCACCCTGACCGGTAAGGTGCTGGTCACCACCATCTTTGTCAGCGATAAGAACACCAGCTGGACCAAGGCCGAGATGGATGCCGTCAAGGCTGGACATGCAAAGATGACCAAAGAGATCCTTGCCGAGGCCAAAAGCTGGGGTGTGGAGCTGGAGCTGATCCTGGAATACAAGACCTCCACCGTGACCCAGGATCTGGCCAAGGAGACCCATACCAAGTGGTATCAGGATGCGCTGACCGGCGCAGGGCTTACTCAGTATGCCAGCCGGGACCTGGAACGCTCCCGGGATGTAAAAGAGGCGCCGATCCTGTTTTATCTGGATCTCCCCGGCCGCGCCTTTGCGGTGCCCAGACAGACCAACGTCTATGTCACCGAATATGCCGTGTTCTATAACAAAGAAGACGGCTCCTCCACCTATCGGCACGAGCTGTATCACTTGTTCGGCGCGCAAGATTTTTACTATCCGGACGAGGTGGAAACCCTGGCCAAGAAATATTTCCCCAACAGCCCCATGATGGCGGGGACGGATCAAAAGACCGATCCCCTGACGGCCTATCTCATCGGCTGGACGGATAAACTGTCCACAGAGGCAAACGCCTTTTTGGAACAGACAAACTGGATCACCCAGCAATACATGAAAGATGCCCACGAAAAAGAAGTCTACACCGGTTATGTGGAAAACTGGGACATGGGCACATCGGTCTTTACCGGATACTTAGAGCGCGGTACGCCCAACGGCCAAGGCACCATGATTTGGGACGACGGCCGCAAGTACGTGGGCAACTGGAAGATGGGTCAGCTTGACGGCAAGGGTAAGATCACCTATGCCAGCGGTGCCACCTATGACGGTCAGTGGAAACAGAGCCAGCTTCACGGTCAAGGCACTTATACCTGGGCAAACGGCAATAAATATATCGGCAACTGGGTAGAAGACAAGCGCAGCGGCCAGGGCAAGCTCATCTATGCCGAAGGTACCGTCTATGACGGCGCATGGAAAAATGACAAAATGAACGGCCAGGGCACGATGACCTGGACCGGTGGAAATAAGTACGTGGGCCAGTGGAAGGACGGCCAGCGCACCGGCAAAGGCAAGTACACCTACGCCAGCGGCGCCTGGTACGAAGGCGATTTCGTAAACGGCAAGTTCCACGGCACCGGCACCTATGTCTGGACGGATGGCGCCAAATATGTGGGCGCGTGGAAAGAAAACCAGCGCACCGGCCAGGGCAAGTTCACCTATGCCAACGGCACCTGGTACGAAGGCGGCTTTAAAGACGGCAAGTTCCACGGTACCGGCACCCATGTCTATAAAGACGGGGCAAAATATACGGGACAATGGGTAAACGGCGTGCGTGAAGGCGTCGGAACCATGATCTATGCCGACGGCGCCCGATACGAAGGCGAGTGGGTGAACAACCTCCGTCACGGCCAGGGAACGTATTACTATGCCAACGGCTCGGTGTACACCGGCCCGTGGAAAAACAATGTGCGCGTAAACTAAATTACATACAGCAAAAGCCGCAGGGATTATCCCTGCGGCTTTTCTATGCCAAATCTTGACAAACATTGACAGAAAGCGTAAGATAAAGCTAACCTGTTAACAAAAAAATCACTGTTTTCGCCGCTTTGCGGCAAAAGGAGCATTATTATGGACGAGCAGACCGTATATACCGAAGAACCCGTGACCTGTGCCCCCGCACCCGAGCAGGATGCTGCCCGTGTGGCCCCCGTATCCACTGCCGCATTTTTCGGCTATAAGGTGCTGTATGGCATCCCTGTCATCGGCTGGATCTTGTGCCTGGTGTTTTCGTTCACACAGAAAAATGTCAACAAGCGTAATTTTGCCCGCGCCACCCTCATTGGCCTGATCATCAGCCTGGTCATCACCTGCGTCATTGGTTTTGTGGCGGTAAAAGTGGCAGAACACTTCATCCAGCAGATGGCCTTTGAGGCGCTGGGCGGTGAAATGGGCGACATCGGCGCCGTTAAGGACGTACTGGACGAACTGAAGGATGGCAAATATGACCATGTGATCCAGCGCATCGAAGACGGTGAGTTTGGCGAGCATCCCGAGCTCAGCGGTCTGATGGATGACCTGCGCGACGGCGGCATTATGGCTGTGGTCGATCAGTTCCAGAGCGGCGGCTTTACGGATGTGGCTGAAAACTTCGCAAACGGCGAGTATGACGAGCTGATCCAGAAAGCGGTAGACGGTGAGCTGGGTGACCTGGGCGCACTGGGCGACCTGCTGGACTCGCTGAAAGAGGGCGACATGTCCGACCTTCCCGGTGACCTGTCCGGTGTTGCCGGCGGCGTGAATCCCTGATCTTAAAAACAATCAAAGACCCAAAGGGCAATGCCCTTTGGGTCTTTCTGTTTGTCTTGGGTTTATTCTGCGCCGGGCAGATCTTCTCCGCAAAAGCGCCAGAGCCGCGCCTGGTCCTCGGCGCTGGCATAGCCAATACCCACCCGGGGCTTGGTGACAATGTGGGGGCGCAGCCCGTCGTCTTCCAGCCAGAAAAGATCACTGCATGCTGTAAGGGGCGTTCCGTGCAGGGTGCGGTCCAGCTGCAGGCGCTTGGTCAGCATGCCTGGGCCGGGAGCGTGCACACATGCCCGGATCAGCACGCCCTGGGGCACGCCATCTGCGCCCGTTACCACGTTCAGCAGGTTGTGCATACCGTAGCACAGATAAATATACAGCACCCCCGGCGGGCCGTACAGCACCTTGGTGCGAGGGGTGCGGCCTTTGTGTGCATGGCAGGCAGTGTCTTCTTCGCCCCGATATGCCTCGGTCTCGCTGATGCGCAGCCGCAGCAGGCGACCGTCGGGCAATCGGTGGCAAAGGATCTTGCCCACCAGCTGTGGGGCCACGTCCAGACAGTCCCGGTGAAAAAAGGTGGGATCCAATCGGGGCATAGGAACCTCCTTGTCTTAATTCAGCGCGCCGGCTACAGCGGTGCGCTCCAGCAGCCGGTCTATGCTCTGCTGGAGCAGCGGGTGCTGGGCCAGTGTGGGATCTTGCGCAAGCAGCCATTCTGCCGATTCCCGGGCGGCGCCGAACACGGCGGCGTCTTTTGCCAGATCCGCCACGGCAAAGCGCACGATGCCGTGCTGCTGGCGGGATAAGAAGCCGCCGGGGCCACGCAGTTTCAGGTCTTCTTCGGCGATGACAAAGCCGTCGGTGGTGCGGCACAGGATCTCCAGCCGCTCTTTGGCCACCTGACCGCCACCGCCACGCATCAGGACGCACCAGCTTTGGCGGCTGCCGCGGCCAACGCGGCCCCGCAGCTGATGCAGCTGGGACAGGCCGAATTGCTCGGCGTTTTCAATGACCATTACGCTGGCGTTGGGTACGTCTACGCCAACCTCCACCACGGTGGTGGATACCAGAATATCCAGATCGCCTGCGGCGAAGTGCTCCATGACGGCGGTTTTTTCTGCCGCCTTCAGCTTGCCGTGCATCAGTCCGATCCGGCAGCGAGGCAGTGCCCGCTGCAGCTTTTGGGTGTATGCGGTGGCGGCCTGCTTGCCGCCGTCTTCATTTTCTTCGATTAAAGGACAGACCACGTATACCTGGCCGCCCTCATCCACGTTTTTCTGTAAAAAGCCCAGCATACCGCTGCGCTTTTCCTCGCCTGCTACCATGGTGCGGATGGGTGTGCGCCCGGGGGGCAGTTCATTTAAGCGGGAAATGTCCAGGTCGCCATAGAGCACCAGTGACAGGGTGCGGGGAATGGGTGTGGCGCTCATGACCAAAAGATGGGCATCATTCCCCTTTTGGCCCAAGGTAGCCCGCTGCTCCACGCCAAACCGGTGCTGCTCGTCTACCACAAAGAGTCCGGCATCGGCAAAGGCCACGTCGCTTTGGATCAGCGCGTGGGTGCCGCACAGCACATGGATCTCGCCGGCAGCCACAGCTTCCTTCACCCGCCGCTTTTCAGCAGCAGTCATGGCGGATACCAGCAGTTCTACCCGCAGGCCGAAGGGCGCGAACAATCGCTCCAGCGTGGCGCGGTGCTGTCTGGCCAACAGCTCGGTGGGTGCCATAATGGCGGTCTGTCGCCCGTTTTTTGCGGTCAGCCATGCAGCGGCGGCTGCGACCAATGTTTTACCGCTGCCCACATCGCCCTGCAGCAGGCGATTCATACGCGTACCGCCGCACAGGTCAGTAAAAATATCCTCTACCGCCCGCCGCTGGGCGCCGGTGGGCGCGAAGGGCAGGCTGGCAAAAAACGCCTCCGGGGATCTATGCTGCATGGGTCGCGCTGCCGGCGCGCGCAAAGACAGCTTTCGCTGCTGCAGACCGCAGGAGAGCACCAGCAATTCTTCAAAAATCAAGCGGCGGCGCGCCTGAAGCACATCCTCCGGCGTTTCCGGCCGATGGATCTTTTCAAAGGCCTCGGCAGCGCCGCAAAGGGCATAGCGCTGCAGCAGTGCTTCCGGCAGCGGCTCGGGGAAGTTCCCGTCTGCCAGATCCAGAGCTGCCTGCACCCATGTGCGCAGCATGGCCTGGGTAATGCCGGCGGTGGCGGGATATACCGGCAGCAGCCGACCCGGTTTGTCCATAGCATCGGCTTCTTCCCGCACAGGATTGATCATGCCGGCGCGGCTGCCCTGCTTTTCCACCTTGCCAAAGAAGATATACTCTTCCCCTTTTTCCAGCCGCAGATAGGGTGCATGGAAATAGGTGACGTTCATCTGTCCGGTGGCGTCAAAGACCCGGAAGCGGCACATATCCCGCCCGCCCGGCAATCGGGTGTGGGTAGGCGCGTTGCCGATGATGCCCCGGACGCAGACGGTCTCGCCCTCCTGCAGGTCACGGATGGCGCGCAGGGTGCGGCGATCCTCATAGTCCCGGGGGAACAGGGTCAGCAAGTCGCCAATGGTGCACAGTCCCAGCTTCTCCAGCTGCTGGGCGCGCTTGGGACCCAGTTTGGGCAAAGCAGTTAAGGGCTGCCGCAGCAGCCCTTGAGGAACAGTATGCCCAGCCTGCCGGTTCACAGGCTGCGATATAAGCCCACGACCAGACCGAGAATGGTGCATTCCCGACCGTCAATGGGCGCGTAGTTGGGGTTTTCCGGCATCAGCCAAACGCCGTCAGCGGCAATGTGCAGCCGCTTGACGGTGGCCTCATCTTCCAGCATAGCCACCACGATCTGTCCGTGAATGGCGGTGTTCTGCCGGCGGACGATCACCGTATCGCCGTCCAGAATGGCGGCCTCGATCATGGAGTCGCCACGGACCTTCAGGGCAAACAGCTCGCCGGAGGCGTTGCCGTCATAGGGCACGGTGCCCATCCGGTCTTCCTGCGCCAGGATTGGCACACCGGCGGTGACGGTGCCCAACAGGGGCACGCTGCGGAAGTTGGGGGTTTCCTCGCCGCAAATGCTGAGGGAACGGTTCTTGCGTCCGCCCTTCTCCAAAAAGCCGCCTTCCTGCAGGATCTTCAGATGAGAATGGACGGTGGAGGGCGAGCGCAGGCCTACGCCTTCGCAAATCTCCCGCACCGTGGGGGGATAACCGTTATCACGGCTGAATGCAGATACGAACTCCAGGATCTTCTGCCGCATGGGCGTCAGTTTCTTCATGGCGTTGCTCCTTCCTGTTTCGCACAAAGGTTCGATGTTATCTTCAGTATAGCATACCAAAATCAAAAAAGCAAACATCTGTTTGGGAAAATATATAAAAAACATAAAAAATTCAAAAAAGCCGGCACCTGCGAGACACACGTGGGTGCGTGGCGGACGGTCTGTGGCGGAATGTGCGACGGGTCATGCACAGGTGCAGCGGATTTTGTGTAAAAAAGTGGAAAATATTTTGTGTTTCTCCTGTTGATGGCAGCCGGCGGACGAAGGCCAAAGATCTGAGCCCTGCTGTTCCGGCCGGAAAACTGCCTTTGGACGTGCTTTTTACCCACAAATCACCCCGGCTTTTCGCGCGTACGCGTATATATTAATAAATAAGGTGTAAAACCGCGCGCAAAAACTGCTGCCGGAGCGGCTGCGGTTGTCAGGCCTTCCCTACGCATGACGTTTCCGCAAAACCCAATATCTTGTGCGGAGAAAAAAGCTTGGCACAATATGCCGGAAACGGCAGTTTTTTCTACGTTTTGCACAAAAAAATCGCGAAAAATTTGTGCAAAAGTGCTTGACATTTTTTTGGTGTAGTGTTATATTGTAAGAGCGCCTAATGGGCGCAGTATGCCTGTCACATATCACAGGCAACGCGATGATGCTGGAGATTGCTGCTTAGGCAGGTAACTTCGGCGGAGTAGGTCCGATAATCGGGCGGCAGGAAAGAGAAACACACCAGCGTCCCCGCAAAGCTGTGGAACTACCGGCATGTGCCGGAAAGCCCGGAGGGAACCAACAGGTGTTTTTGAGATGCCGGACGGATATATGTATATCGCCGGTTTCCTTTATGCCATTTTTTAGATACACCCGGCAGCGAGGTACACTTTCCAAGCCGTACAATGACGACCGCCGTCCCGCTCGGGGCGCCACCCCGGAAGGGACAACGAACAACATTGTATGAAAAAACAGGAGGAACCAAACATGGCACAGCAGAAAATGCGCATCAGACTGAAGGCTTATGACCATCAGGTGATCGACCAGGCAGCAGAGAAGATCGTTGAGACCGCAAAGCGCACCGGCGCTCAGGTTTCCGGCCCCATCCCCCTGCCCACCGACAAGAAGGTCGTTACCATCCTGCGCGCTGTTCACAAGTACAAGGACAGCCGTGAGCAGTTTGAGCGTCGCACCCACAAGCGACTGATCGACATCAACAATCCTTCTCAGAAGACCGTTGAGGCTCTGATGAATCTGGATCTGCCCGCCGGCGTTGAGATCGAGATCAAGCTGTAAGACCCCAAACCCCCGCGTACATTTATTAGAAAGTCAGCAACCCTGGTTCGCGAAAGCGGACAGGTTATGTTGAGAAGTGAAGGCAAAGCACCGTTACTGCTTTGTACTGCTGACCAACCACTAACTGCAAGGAGGAAATAACGTGCAGAAAGCAATCATCGGAAAGAAAGTTGGCATGACTCAGATCTTTGACGAGACCGGCAAGGTCATCCCCGTCACTGTTATCGAGGCAGGCCCCTGCACCGTGGTGCAGAAGAAGACCGTGGAGAACGACGGTTATGAAAGTGTCCAGCTGGGTTTTGAGGACCTGGCAGACAAGAAGCTGACCAAGCCCATGAAGGGTCACTTCGAAAAGGCTGGCGTCTCCGCAAAGAAGTATCTGAAGGAGTTCCGCCTGGAGAACTGCGCTGCCTACAATGTCGGCGATGTTCTGAAGGCTGATGTCTTCGCAGCTGGCGACAAGATCGATGTCGTCGGTACCAGCAAGGGTAAGGGCTACGCCGGCGTTGTCAAGCGTTGGAACGCTCATTCCCAGGAGCACACCCACGGCGTTGGCCCTGTCCATCGCTCCGTCGGTTCCACCGGTGCGAACACTGATCCCTCTCGCGTCATGCCCGGCAAGCACATGCCCGGTCATCTGGGCGCCGAGCAGGTCACTGTTCAGAACCTGGAAATCGTCAAGGTTGATGCAGAGGCAAACATGATCGCCATTCGCGGCGCCGTTCCCGGCCCCAAGGGCGGCGTGGTGTTCATCAAGAACACTGTCAAGGCTTAAGGGAGGAGGAAACCAACATGGCTAATACGAACGTAGTGAATATGGCCGGCCAGGTCGTCGGCACCATCGAGCTGAATGACAAGGTCTTCGGCATCGAGCCCAACGCTGTTGTTATGCATGCTGATGTGAAGAATCATCTGGCTAACATGCGTCAGGGCACCCAGAGCACTCTGACCCGTGCAGAGGTTTCCGGCGGCGGCAGAAAGCCCTGGAGACAGAAGGGTTCCGGTCGCGCTCGTCAGGGCAGCACCCGTGCTCCCCAGTGGTTCCACGGCGGTATCGCCCTGGGTCCCAAGCCCCGCGATTACAGCTACCGTCTGAATAAGAAGACCAAGAAGCTGGCAATCTGCTCTGCTCTGTCCGCTAAGCTGGCCGCCGGCAATCTGGTGGTCGTGGACAACATCGCTCTGGAAGCCGTTAAGACCAAGAGCATGGTGGAGTTCCTGGGCGCTGTCGGTGCTACCGGCAAGGCTCTGGTTGTGACCCCCGAGGTCAACAAGAACGTTGTTCTGTCCGCCCGTAACATCCCCGGCGTGCAGACCACTATCTCCAGCATCATCTCTGTCTACGACATCCTGAAGGCTGACAAGTTCATCGTGGACAAGGCAGCTGTTGAAAAGATCCAGGAGGTTTACGCAAAATGAGAACTGCTTATGATGTAATCATTCGCCCCGTCATCACCGAAAAGTCCATGGAGTCCATCGCTGACAAGAAGTACGTCTTCGAGGTCGCAAAGGACGCCAACAAGGTTGAGATCCGCAAGGCTATCGAGACTGTGTTCCCCGGTGTGAAGGTGCTGAGCGTCAACACCATGAATGTCCAGGGCAAGGCAAAGCGCACCCGTACCATGAAGTACGGCCGCACCTCTGACTGGAAGAAGGCGGTCATCCGTCTGACCGAAGACTCCAAGGGCATCGAGCTCTTCGAGGGTATGTTCTAATCTGAGAACAAAATCCGCCGGTACGCCGGCACAGACGAGGGGCGAATATGCGCCCTCAGACCGCGCGGGCAGCCTGCCCAGGCTGCACCGCCGAATGTATGCCGCAATCTGCGGCGCGAAACGACTTAGAATAGGAGTGAACACTTATGGCAATCAAGAGCTTTAAGCCTACTACTCCCTCTCGTCGTAACATGACTGTTACCGATTACAGAGGCCTTAGCAAGGTAAAGCCCGAAAAGAGCCTGCTGGAAACGCTGAAGAAGACCGCTGGTCGCAACAGCTACGGCAGAATCACCGTTCGTCATCATGGCGGCGGCAACAAGAGAAAGTATCGTGTCATCGACTTTAAGCGTGACAAGGAGATGAACGCAACCGTTCTGACCCTGGAATATGACCCCAACCGTACCGCTCACATCGCCCTGATTCAGTACGAAGATGGCGAGAAGCGTTACATCCTGGCTCCCGATGGTCTGAAGGTTGGCTATCTGATCCAGACCGGTGCCGACGCTGACATCAAGCCCGGCAACTGCCTGCCCATCGCCAACATCCCTCTGGGTACCATGATCCACAACATCGAGCTGTATCCCGGCCGCGGCGGTCAGCTGGTTCGCAGCGCTGGCGCTGCTGCTCAGCTGATGGCTAAGGAAGGTTCCGCTGCTCAGGTCCGTCTTCCCTCCGGCGAAGTTCGCTATGTGAAGATGACCTGCCGCGCAACCATCGGCCAGGTCGGCAACGCCGATCAGGAGAACATCAACCGCGGTAAGGCCGGTAAGACCCGTCACCTGGGCATCCGTCCCACCGTCCGCGGCTCCGTCATGAACCCCTGTGACCACCCCCACGGTGGTGGTGAGGGTAAGTCCCCCATCGGCCGCAGCGGTCCTGTTACCCCCTGGGGTAAGCCTGCTCTGGGTTACAAGACCCGCAAGCAGAACCATCGCACCGACAAGCAGATCGTCCGTCGTCGTAACGGCAAATAAGAAAGGAGACACAAGTAAATGGGCAGAAGCATTAAGAAGGGCCCCTTCGTGGCTCCTGAGCTGCTGAAGCGAGTCAACCAGCTGAACGAAGCTGGCGAGAAGAAGGTTCTGAAGACCTGGTCCCGCGCATCCACCATCTTCCCGGAGTTCGTGGGCCACACCATCGCTGTTCATGATGGTAAGAAGCACGTTCCCGTCTATGTCACCGAAGACATGGTCGGTCACAAGCTGGGAGAGTTTGCTCCCACCCGCACCTTTAAGGGTCATGCGGGCAGCAAGTCCAAGTAAGCAGGAGGGAAAACACAATGGAAGCTAAAGCATCTGTAAAGTATGTGCGCATCTCTCCCCGTAAGGTTCAGATCGTCTGCGACCTGATCCGCGGCAAGGACCTGGGCACTGCTGTTGCAATTCTGATGAACACCCGTAAGGCAGCCAGCGAGCCTCTGCTGAAGCTCGTCAAGAGCTGCGCTGCAAATGCAGAAAACAATTTCGAAATGGATCCCGAGAAGCTGTACGTCGCCAAGGTTTTCGTTTGCCCCGGCCCCATTCTGAAGAGAATGATGCCTCGTGCACGCGGCGGCGCAAACCGCATCAATAAGAGAACCTGCCACATCAGCCTGGTTCTCGCCGAGAAAGAATAAGTCAGGAGGTTAACCGAATGGGCCAGAAAGTCAATCCCCACGGTCTTCGCGTGGGTGTTATCAAGGGTTGGGATTCCCGTTGGTTTGCCAAGGACGAACTCGTCGGCGACCTGATCGTGGAAGACTACAAGATCCGTGAATACCTGAAGAACAGCCTGCAGCAGGCAGGCATCCCCAAGATCGAGATCGAGCGCGACAGCGCTAAGGTCCGCATCTTCATCCACTGCGCACGCCCCGGCATGATCGTCGGTAAGGGCGGCAGCGAGGTTGAGAAGCTGCAGGAAACCGTTTCCAAGATGATCGGCAAGCCCGTTGCCATCAGCATCGTGGAAGTTCGCAATCCCGATCTGAACGCTCAGCTGGTTGCCGAGAACATCGCTCAGCAGCTGGAAAAGCGTATCTCTTATCGCCGCGCTATGAAGCTGGCTATGGGCCGTGCTATGAAGCTGGGCGCTAAGGGCATCAAGACCTGTGTGTCTGGTCGTCTGGGCGGCGCTGAAATCGCCCGTACCGATCATTATCACGAGGGCACTATTCCCCTGCAGACCCTGCGCGCCGACATCGACTACGGCTTCGCAGAGGCTAAGACCACCTACGGCCGTATCGGCGTAAAGGTCTGGCTGTACAAGGGCGAAGTCCTCACCGGCGGCCCCCGCACCACTTCTGTGGAGGCTCCCCGCCGTGACCGTCGCGACCGTCGCGATGGCGATCGCCGTGATCGTGCACCCCGTCGTGAGGGTGGCGAGCGTCGCGGTGACAAGAAGTTTGGCGAGCGCAAGCAGTTCTCTGCCGGTCCCCGCGGACCCCAGGGCCGTCCTTATCAGCGCCCCGCCGCTCCCAAGAAGGAAGAAGGAGGAGCTGAATAATGTTACTGCCCAAGAGAGTCAAATATCGTCGCGTTCATCGCGGCCGTATGACCGGCAAGGCTACCCGCGGCAACTTTGTTTCCAACGGTGAGTTTGGCCTGATGGCTACCGAGCCCGCCTGGATCACCAGCAACCAGATCGAGGCCGCTCGTATCGCCATGACCCGTTACACCAAGCGTGGCGGTCAGGTGTGGATCAAGATCTTCCCCGACAAGCCCGTTACTGAGAAGCCCGCTGAAACCCGAATGGGTTCCGGTAAGGGTTCCCCCGAATACTGGGTGGCAGTCGTCAAGCCCGGCCGTGTCATGTTTGAGATCGCCGGTGTTTCTGAGGAGATCGCCCGCGAGGCCATGCGTCTGGCCAGCTACAAGCTGCCCGTCAAGTGCAAGTTTGTAAAGCGTGAGGACGCCGAAGTCAAGAATGGTGGTGAAGCATGATGCAGGTTAAGGAAGTTCGCGAACTGAATAATGAGCAGCTGGCTGAGAAGCTGGTTGAGCTGAAGAAGGACCTGTTCAATCTGCGTCTGCAGCTCGCTACCAACCAGCTGGACAATCCCGTCAAGATCCGTGAGACCAAGAAGGCGATTGCCCGTATCCAGACTGTGCTGCGTGAGCGCGAGCTCAACGCAGAGGCCTAAGTCGTAAAAGGAGGAAATAAATCATGAGTGATAGAGCTTTCCGCAAGACAAGGGTCGGCATGGTCGTTTCTGACAAGATGGATAAGACCGTTGTTGTTGCAGTTGAAGACAGAGTGCAGCATCCTCTTTACAAGAAGACTGTGAAGAGAACTTATAAACTGAAGGCACACGACGAGATCAACGAGTGCGGCGTCGGCGACAAGGTTCGCGTGATGGAGACCCGTCCCCTGTCCAAGGACAAGAGATGGCGCGTTGTTGAGATCATCGAGAAGGCCAAGTAAGGAGGTAATGTCGTGGTACAGCAGGAATCCTATCTGCGCGTCGCAGACAATACCGGCGCAAAAGAACTGAAGTGCATCCGCGTTCTCGGCGGTTCCACTCGTAGATACGGCAATATCGGCGACGTCATCGTCTGCTCCGTCCGCAAGGCTGCCCCCGGCGGCCAGGTTAAGAAGGGCGACGTTGTTAAGGCTGTCATCGTGCGCACCCGCAAGGGTCTGCGCCGTGCTGACGGCAGCTACGTCCGCTTCGATGAGAACGCTGCCGTAATCATCAAGGAAGATAAGACCCCCAAGGGCACCCGTATCTTTGGACCGGTTGCCCGCGAGCTGCGTGACAGAGATTACATGAAGATCCTGTCCCTGGCTCCCGAAGTACTGTAAGGAGGACGCCTAAGAATGAACACTCTGAATGTGAAGACCGGCGACACCGTAGTAGTACTTTCCGGCAAGGATAAGGGCAAGCAGGGCAAGGTTCTGTCCGTGTCTCCCAAGAAGGGCACTGTTGTGGTTGAAGGCATTGCAATCACTGCCCACCACACCAAGCCCCGCCGTCAGGGCGAGACCGGTGGTATCGTTAACCGCGAGACCCCCATCCATGCCTGCAAGGTTATGCGTGTCTGCCCCAAGTGTGGCAAGGCCACCCGCACCGCACACAAGATTGTCGACGGCAAGAAGCTGACCGTCTGCAAGAAGTGCGGCGCAGAAATCTAAGACGAGGAGGATATAAACAATGAATGAGAATTACATCCCTCGTCTGAAGGTTAAGTACAGCGAGGAAGTCGCTCCCGCTCTGATGAAGAAGTTCGAGTACAAGAGCGTGATGCAGATCCCCAAGCTGGATAAGATCACCATCAACGTTGGTTGCGGCGAAGCCCGTGACAACGCTAAGGTTCTGGATGCCGTTGTGGCTGACCTGACCAAGATCGCTGGCCAGAAGCCCGTCATCACCAAGGCTAAGAAGAGCGTTGCTAACTTCAAGCTGCGTGAAGGCATGAACATCGGCGCCAAGGTCACCCTGCGCGGTGCCCGTATGTGGGAGTTCCTGGACAGACTGTTCAGCATCGCCCTGCCCCGCGTCCGTGACTTCCGCGGAATCAACCCCAACGGCTTTGACGGCCGCGGCAACTATGCCATGGGTGTGAAGGAACAGCTGATTTTCCCCGAGATCGAGTACGATAAGATCGACAAGATCCGCGGCATGGATATCGTGTTCACCACCACCGCCGGCACCGACGAAGAAGCTCGTGAGCTGCTCACTCTGCTGGGCGCTCCCTTCGCGAAATAATTGGGGAGGATTTAGACAATGGCAAAGAAAGCAATGGTACTGAAGCAGCAGAAGGGCAGCAAGTTCTCTACTCGGAACTACAACCGCTGCAAGATCTGCGGCCGTCCCCATGCCTATCTGAGAGATTTCGGCATCTGCCGTATCTGCTTCAGAGAGCTGGCCTACAAGGGTCAGATCCCCGGCGTCAAGAAGGCTTCTTGGTAAGCTAATGCGCCAAACCGGGGCAGGAGAGAAATCCTCTCCTCGCCCCACCCAGCCGTAATATCATGTGCCAAAGGCACTTGATCAAGAATAGTGGAGAGGGCCGCTGCGCAATCAAACCCCGGCATGGCCCTAATCGGAACAATCCGACGGGGGTTATCCCCCGGTTGAAAAACAGCAAAAACAAGCCACTCTCTAACTTCTAAGGAGGAAAAAAACAATGCAGATCACTGATCCCATCGCGGATATGCTTACTCGCATCCGCAATGCCGGTGCCGCCCGTCACGCAACTGTCGAGGTTCCCGCTTCCAAGATGAAGAAGGCCATCGCTCAGATCCTGCTGGATGAAGGCTACATCAAGGCATACGAAATCGTTGAAGATGGTGTCCAGGGCACCATCAAGATCACCCTGAAGTACACTGCTAACCGCGAAAAGGCCATCTCCGGCCTGCGCCGCGTCAGCAAGCCCGGCCTGCGTGTGTATGCCGGTGCTGATGAGCTGCCCCGCGTCCTGAAGGGCCTGGGTATCGCCATCATCTCTACTTCCAAGGGCGTCATGACCGACAAGCAGGCTCGCGAAGCCCACATCGGCGGCGAAGTCCTGGCATTCATTTGGTAATAGGAGGTAAGAAGCAATGTCCAGAATCGGAAGAATGCCCATTACCGTTCCTGCCAATGTAACGGTTGCTGTTGACAAAAACGTTGTCACTGTCAAGGGCCCCAAGGGTGAACTGACCCAGACCATGCACCCCGATATGATCATCGAGGTGGAAGGCAACACCGTGCTGGTTAAGCGTCCCAGCGAAGTCAAGGAGCACAAGAGCTTGCACGGCCTGACCCGTACTCTGATCAGCAACATGATCGAGGGCGTGGAAAAGGGCTACAAGAAGGAACTGGAAGTCCTGGGCGTCGGTTACCGTGTCGCCAAGGATGGTAAGAACCTGGTTATGAACCTGGGTTATTCCCACCAGGTCATCATGGAGGAGATCGAGGGCATCACCATCGAAGTCCCCGCTCCCAACAAGATCATCGTCTCCGGCATCGACAAGCAGGTTGTTGGCCAGTTTGCCGCTGAAGTCCGTGAGAAGAGACCCCCCGAGCCTTATAAGGGCAAGGGTATCCGCTATGCTGGTGAAGTTGTCCGTCGCAAAGAGGGCAAGACCGGCGGTAAGAAGAAATAAGGGAGGTGCGCAACATGGTTAAGAAGTTTGATTCCAACGCTCAGAGACTGAAGAGACATCGCCGCGTGCGCGCTAAGATCTCCGGCACTGCTGAGAGACCCCGTCTGGCTGTTTTCCGCAGCTCCAAGAACATCTATGCCCAGCTGATCGATGACGTAGCCGGCAACACTCTGGTTGCTGCTGCTTCCAACGAGAAGGATTTCGGCATCTACGGCGGCAACTGCGACGCCGCAAAGAAGGTCGGCGCTCTGATCGCCGAGCGTGCTCTGGCCAAGGGCATCGAGAACGTGGTCTTCGACCGCGGCGGCTATGTTTATCATGGTCGCGTACAGGCACTGGCAGACGCCGCCCGCGAGAGCGGACTGAAGTTTTAAGGGAGGACAACGAACATGGCTAAATTGATTGACGCCAATACCCTTGAGCTGAAGGAGAAGGTTGTTGCTCTGAACCGTGTTTCTAAGACGGTTAAGGGCGGTCGTATCTTCAAGTTCGCTGCTCTGGTTGTTGTAGGCGATGGTAACGGAACCGTAGGTTACGGCCTGGGCAAGTCCTCTGAAGTACCCGATGCAATCCGCAAGGGCATCGAGGACGCCAAGAAGAATCTGGTTCATGTCTCTCTGGCAGGTACCACCATTCCCCACGAGGTTATGGGTAAGTTTGGCGCTGGCCGCGTGCTGATGAAGCCCGCTGCCCCCGGTACCGGTGTTATCGCCGGTGGCGCTGTCCGTGCTGTTGTTGAGATGGCCGGCATCCACGACATCCGTACCAAGTGCCTGCGTTCTAACAATCCTCAGAACGTGGTCGCTGCTACCATGGATGGTCTGAAGGCCCTGAGAGACGCTCAGCAGGTTGCTGCCGTTCGCGGTGTCGACGCTGCAAAGCTGAAATAAGGAGGCCGAAACAATGACTTACAAGATTACTCTGGTAAAGAGCCTGAACGGCCGCTTTAAGAAGCACATTGCTACCGCTAAGTCCCTGGGTCTGAGCAAGATCGGTGATGTCACCGTTCAGCCCGACAACGAGATGACCCGTGGCAAGATCAACCAGATCAGCTACCTGATCAAGGTTGAAGAAAATAACTAAGGAGGTTACCGGAAATGAAACTGCATGAATTACAGCCCGCTGCTGGCAGCACTACCGTCGGCAAGCGTAAGGGCCGTGGTATCGGTACCGGTAACGGTAAGACCGCAGGCCGTGGCCACAAGGGCCAGTGGGCCAGAAGCGGCGGCGGCGTTCGCCCCGGCTTCGAAGGTGGCCAGATGCCTCTGATGCGTCGTCTGCCCAAGCGTGGTTTCCACAACGTGTTTGCGAAGGACTACGCCGAGCTGAACGTCAGCGCTCTGAATGTCTTTGAAGATGGTGCCGAGGTCTCCTTTGAGACTCTGCTGGCTAAGGGCCTGGTCGCTAAGAAGATGGACGGCGTCCGCATCCTGGGCAAGGGTGAGCTGACCAAGAAGCTGACCGTTAAGGCAGCTGGCATCACCGCTACCGCCAAGGAGAAGATTGAGGCCGTAGGAGGAAAGGCCGAGGTGATCTGATATGGTTGAAACCATCAGAAACGCTTGGAAGATTCCTGAGCTTCGTCAGAAACTCATCTTTACTCTGTTTATCGTTGTGGTTTACCGCTTTGCCAATGCCATTTACGTTCCCTTTGTGGACACCGTATCTCTGGCACAGCAGTTCCTCAGCGCAAACAGCAACAATGTTCTGGGATACTTCAACACTCTGTCCGGTGGTGGCCTGCAGTATGGTACCATCATGGCACTGAGCATTTATCCCTACATCAACAGCTCCATCGTAATGCAGCTGCTGCAGGTTGCCTTCCCCAACTCTCTGGGTGCATGGGCAAAGGAAGGCGGCGAAGAGGGCAAGCGTAAGATTGCCCGTATCACTCGCCTGCTGACCCTGGGCCTGGCCATCGTCACCGCTATCGGTTATTACATGATGATCGACAGCTACGGCGTTCTGACCAAGACCGACCTGTGGAGCGCAGTGGTCATCATCACCACCTTCGTGGCAGGCTCCATGTTTGCCATGTGGATGGGTGAGCAGATCACCGAGAACGGCGTGGGCAACGGTATTTCCATCATCCTGTTCATCGGTATTGTCAGCCGCGGCTTTGCTGCGCTGCAGTCCCTGCTGGCCATTGAATGGTATGCCGCTATCATCGTTCTGGTTATGATGGTCGCTATCATCGCGTTCATCGTCTGGATCACCGGCGCTGAGCGCAAGATCCCCGTACAGTATGCCAAGCGTGTTGTTGGCCGTAAGCAGTACGGTGGTCAGGCAAGCACTCTGCCCATGAAGGTGAATATGTCCGGCGTTATGCCCGTCATCTTTGCCTCCACCATCTGCGGTGTGCCTGCAACGATCGCAGCATTTACTTCTCCCGAAGCTGGCTCCTTCGGCTTTAAGCTGGTGAACGAGTGGTTCGCACAGGGCAGCGTTGCATACATCATCCTGTATGTTCTGCTGATCTTCGTCTTTGCGTACTTCTACTCCGCCATTCAGTTTAACCCCATCGAAGTTGCCAATAACATGAAGAAGAACGGCGGCTTTATCCCCGGCTTCCGTCCCGGCAAGCCCACCAGCGACTTCATCAAGAAGGTGCTGAATAAGGTCACCATGATGGGTGCCATCTTCCTGGCAATCATCGCCGGTCTGCCTCTGGTCCTGAGCAACATTCAGGGTCTGGGCGGCTTGGCCATCGGTGGTACTTCCGTTCTGATTATGGTCAGCGTGGCCCTGGAGACCGTTCGCGTCATCGAGAGCCAGATGCTGATGCGCCACTATAAGGGTTTCCTGGAATAAAAAGAGGTGTTCTGAGATGAAGATGATCCTGTTGGGCGCTCCCGGCGCCGGTAAAGGAACCCAGGCTGATTTCATCAAAACCGCACTGCAGATTCCCGTGATCTCCACGGGCAATCTGCTGCGCGAGGCAACAGCTCAGGGAACTGAGCTGGGCAAGGCTGCTCAGGATTATATGAGCCGCGGCGCCCTGGTTCCCGATGAGCTTATTATCGGACTGGTGAAGGAAAAGCTGGCAAGCCCCGATTGTGCCAACGGCGCAATTCTGGATGGCTTCCCTCGCACCGTCCCCCAGGCAGAGGCGCTGGACGCCATTGTGGATCTGGATGTTGCACTGTACTTTGATGTACCCGATGCAGTCATCGTAGAACGCATGGCCGGACGCCGCACCTGCCCCAAGTGCAGTGCTACTTACCACGTCACCAACAATCCCCCCGCAACCGAGGGCGTTTGTGACAAGTGTGGCGAAACTCTGGGTATCCGTCGTGACGACGCACCCGAAGTGGTACAGCAGCGTCTGCAGGTCTACCACGATCAGACCGAACCCGTCATGCACCACTATGCCGCAAAAGGCAAGCTGGTCACTGTACAGGGTGTCGGTGCTGTGGCCGAGATCCGTCAGCGGATCGCCGACGCACTGAAGATCGAGGCATGATCAAGATTAAGTCTGTCCATGAGATCAAACTCATGGAAGAGGCCGGACAAATTGCCGCAATGGCCCGGGAGGCCTGCGGCAAGGCTGTCCAACCGGGAATCACAACACGGGAACTTGACGAGATCGCCCGCAAGGTCATTACCGAGGCAGGAGCAAAACCCTCCTTCCTGGGTTACGCGGGTTTCCCCGGCAGCATCTGCTGTTCCATCAATGACGAAGTCATTCATGGCATTCCAGGCAGCAGAAAAGTGCAGTCGGGTGACCTGGTCAAGATTGATGTGGGTGCTGCTTATATGGGCTACCACGGCGACTGCGCGGCTACTTTTGCTGCAGGACCCGTATCGGAAAGCGCACAAAAGCTCATCGATGTGACCCGGCAGAGCTTCTATGAGGGTATCAAATTTGCCCGCGAGGGCAACAGAATCTCCGATATTTCGCGGGCCATTCAGGCCTATAATGAAGAACATGGTTTCTCCATTGTGCGGGAATATGTCGGACACGGCATCGGCAGTGCGCTGCATGAAGAGCCTGAGGTACCGAATTACGTATCCAAGCTCCGCGGCCCCCGGCTGGTTGCCGGAATGACCCTGGCCATCGAACCGATGGTAAACCAGGGCACATTCGAAGTAAAATGCTTGTCTGACGGCTGGACCGTGAAGACAATGGACGGCAAGCTGTCCGCCCACTACGAAAACACGATCCTGATCACGAAAGGCGAGCCGATCATTTTGACTGCGACCCGCAGTGATAAGCAGGTATAACCGAGGAGGTAATTTCTTTGGCGAAAGAAGATATGATCGAGGTAGAAGGTACCGTTATAGACGCGCTGCCAAACGCTATGTTCAGCGTGGAGATTCCCGGAGGCCACAAGATTCTGGCCCATATTTCCGGCAAGCTCCGCATGAACTACATCAAGATTCTCCCCGGCGACAAGGTGACACTTCAGATGTCCCCTTATGATTTGACCCGCGGCAGAATCACTTGGCGTTCCAAGTAAGCAACCGCAGAAACAGATAGGAGGAAGTTTAGATGAAAGTCAAACCGTCCGTTAAACCCATCTGCGAAAAGTGCAAGGTTATCCGTAGAAAGGGCCGTGTTATGGTCATCTGCGAGAACCCCAAGCATAAGCAGAAACAGGGCTAATTACACACAGGAGGTATTACTAAATGGCTCGTATTGCCGGTGTTGACCTTCCCCGCGAAAAGCGCGTGGAAATCGGCCTGACCTATATTTATGGTATCGGCCGCAAGCTCAGCAATGATATTCTCGTAAAAACTGGTATCAATCCTGACACCCGTGTCAAGGATCTGACCGAAGATGAAGCCGCCAAGCTGCGCGAAGTTATCGAGCGTGACTATGTGGTAGAGGGTGACCTCCGCCGCGATGTCGCTCTGAACATCAAGCGCCTGGTTGAAATTGGTTCTTACCGTGGTCTGCGTCATCGCAAGGGCCTGCCCGTTCGTGGCCAGCGCTCCAAGACCAACGCTAGAACCCGCAAGGGTCCCAAGAAGACCATTGCAAACAAGAAGAAGTAAGGAGGGACGAAAATTATGGCAAAGGCACAGCCTAAGAAGGCAGCGGTCCGCACTAAGCGCCGCGAGCGTAAGAATATTGAAAAGGGCCAGGTTCATATCCGTTCGTCCTTTAACAACACCATCGTGACCATCACCGACCTGAAGGGCAATGCCATTTCCTGGGCATCTTCCGGCGGTCTGGGCTTCCGCGGCAGCAAGAAGTCCACTCCCTTCGCAGCACAGACTGCTGCTGAGACTGCAGCCAAGGCTGCTATGGAGCATGGTCTGAAGACCGTTGAGGTCTATGTCCGGGGTCCCGGTGCCGGCCGTGAAGCCGCCATCCGTGCCCTGCAGGCAGCAGGTCTGGAAGTCGTTATGATTAAGGATGTTACCCCCATCCCCCACAACGGCTGCCGTCCCCCCAAGCGCAGAAGAGTCTAATAGGAGGTATACTGAATTATGGCTAGATATACTGATGCGGTATGCCGCATTTGCCGCAGAGAAGGCGACAAGCTCTTCCTGAAGGGTGACAGATGCTACAGCGACAAGTGCGCCATCGCACGTCGCTCCTACGCCCCCGGCCAGCACGGCCAGGGCCGCAAGAAGAGCTCCGAGTACGGTACTCAGCTCCGTGAGAAGCAGAAGGCCAAGCGTTACTATGGCCTGCTGGAAGGTCAGTTCTATCACTACTTCGAACTGGCCGAGAAGATGTCCGGCATGACCGGTGAGAACCTGCTGAAGGTTCTGGAAAGCCGTCTGGACAACGTGGTTTATCGTGCCGGCTTCGCTATGAGCCGTCCCGAGGCCCGTCAGCTGGTCTCTCACGCTCACTTTACCGTTAACGGCAAGAAGGTCAACATCCCCTCTTACCGTGTAAAGCCCGGTGACGTTGTTGCTATCACCGAAAAGAGCATGGGCTCCGACAAGTTTAAGGCTGTTCTGGAAGCCAACGCTTCCCGTCCCGCTCTGAACTGGCTGAGCCTGGACAAGGCCAAGGGTCAGGTTACTATTGTCAGCCTGCCCGAGCGCAGCGAGATTGACCTGCAGGTGGAAGAGCACCTCATCGTCGAGTTGTACTCCAAGTAATCGACGCCCTGAGGCAACTTTTTACACCCGCCACTTTATTAACATAGGAGGGTAATAAATGATCGCAATTGAAAAACCCAGCATTGAATGTGTCGAAGCTTCTGCTGATGGTTCCTACGGCAAGTTCGTGGTCGAGCCCCTGGAGCGTGGTTACGGCACTACCCTCGGCAATTCCCTGCGCCGCATCCTGCTTTCCTCTCTGCCCGGCACTGCCGCGACTTCCATCAAGATCGCCGGTGTTCAGCACGAGTTTTCTACCGTGCCCGGTGTAAAGGAAGATGTCACCGAAATCATCCTGAATGTCAAGCGCATTATTGCAAAGCTGCACTGCCAGGGTGAAAAGACCGTGACCATTGAGGCGTCGGGCGCTGGCGAAGTTACTGCCGGCGACATCCGCTGCGACAGTGATATCGAGATCCTCAACCCCGAGCTGCACATCGTGACCTTGGCTGAGGATGCAACGTTCAACATGGAGCTGGTCTTCAACCATGGCCGTGGCTACGTCCCCGGCGAGAAGAACAAGACTCCTCAGATGACGATTGGCCAGATCGCCGTCGACTCTATCTACACTCCCGTAGATAAGGTCAACTACACCGTGGAGAACACCCGTGTAGGCAACATGACGGACTATGACAAGCTGACCCTGGAAGTGTTCACCGATAAGACCATTGCCGCACGTGACGCCATCAGCCTCAGCGCCAAGATCCTGACCGATCATCTGAGCCTGTTCGTGGAACTGTCTGATGAAATCAGCAACCGCGCTACTGTCGTGGAGAAGTCCGAGGACGGTCCCGACGGCATCCTGGACATGACCATCGAGGAACTGGATCTCTCTGTTCGTTCCTTCAACTGCCTCAAGCGCGCCGGTATCAACACCGTCGCTGACCTGGCTAAGACCACGGAAGAGGATATGATGAAGGTCCGCAACCTGGGCCGCAAGTCCTTTGAAGAAGTCGTCAAGAAGATGGCTGACCTGGGACTGAGCCTGCCCAAGGAAGATAACAACTAATTCGTTTTCGGCACGGGCGGTGCACTGTGGTGCACCCGCCCGAGCCCTAACCTTAAGGAGGTAAACACAATGCCCGGAACTCGCAAGCTCGGCAGACCTACCGATCATCGCCGCGCCATGCTGCGCGCCATGGTCACCTATCTGCTGGAGAACGGCAAGATCGAGACCACTGTGACCCGCGCTAAGGAAGTTCGTCCCCTGGCTGAGAAGATGATCACTCTCGGCAAGAAGGGTGACCTGAACGCCAAGCGTCAGGCCATGGCTTTCATCACCAAGGAAGCTGTCGTCAAGAAGACTTTTGACGAAATCGCTCCCAAGTATGCAGACCGTAACGGCGGCTACACCCGTATCACCAAGATCGGTCCCCGTCGCGGCGATGGCGCTGAAATGGCCATCATCGAGCTGATCTGATTTAACATCATTTGATCCGCTTCAAGGGATTGTTCCGCAAGAGATGTGCTGCGGAACAATCCCTTTTTGTTTTGCCGGCAGCGGTATGCCCTTGTGCATGCCGCTGCATCGTGCTATGATAGAGAAAATACCTGCGCCGGAGGTGCGTATGCAATACATTGATCAAAATTTACTGCTGCTGCATCGGTTGCATGACTATATTTATTACGACGTAAAGCGCAAATGGGCAGAGGTGTATGAAGACGAGATCCGTGCCATCATCGCAAACGCGCATCAGCTTTCGGCAGTGCCCCATCTAAAGGCACAGCTTGCCCCCGATCGCCCTTTGTGGGAGATCCTGTCGCTGGTGGATCTGTACAACGAAACCTTACCTGCCGCAGAGCAAAACCGGGATGCCGGCGTGATCGCGCTGGTACATGAAGCGGCGCCGCAGCTCAGGCTGCAGGAAATCGGGCTGCTGGATTTCTGCAGCCTGCATCCTGCGTCCGACGGCAAAAGCGCTCGGGTGGTGTTGCCAACACGTTTTGCGCAAAAGGCACACCTAATACTGCAGGGTTTGGAAATGGATGGTTCTCTGGTACTGGAGGAACCCATTTGGTGGGAGCTGACCCGCCGGGAAACCGGCTATCGGCTGAGCTTCCTTACCGAGGCCTTCGAGCGGCTGGATCTGGATTTTGACGGGCTGCAATTTCAGCGGGAATTTTATCACGCCGCGTCCTGCATCGGGTTTACAGAGAACCCCTGGCTGGTGCTCAGCGGTATGGCAGAAGCGATTTTAGAAAAGCATCAGGTGGATGCCGCCCTGCTGAACGAGCAGGAGCAGGCGCTGTTTCCCATGCTGCAGGCCCTCGGTAAGCTGGAAGAAGACGGCATAGAAGAACAGGGAAAAGCGCTCTGCGCCCCGCTGCTGGAGCAGCTGCGAGCGCATAATCTGCCCAAGGCTGCATCCGCGCTTGAAAAGTTTTCCACAGCGCCGGCACAAAAGCAGGAAAAGTACCGGAAAAAGCTGCTGGTGTGCCTGCGGCAAGTGGGTTGTGAACCCCTTTGGCGGCAGCTATATGAAGCAATCGTGGCATCGCAGGCAGGGTTGCCAATGGCCTATGCAGATGACCCGAATCTTGTGCACAAGCGACAGGCCGTGACCAATACCTTGCAAGAAATGGGGTTTCAGGGTGAATACCCCTTCTTTTGGCAAGAGGGCCCAAAAAAAGGGCTGACGCTGTTGCAGTCATACGGGCAGGATTATGTGGTCGGCGGCGAGCAGCATGGTTTTTATCTGGTGCAGGCGCTGGAAGCCCCGGTGCTGGGTAATCCCGACATTTATTTTGTGGTGGGCACAGTGTTTGTCAAGCACAAGAACTATGTTCCCGGCATGCGCCCGGATATTTTTTCTGCGATGTTCGAGGAAAAGGGCAGACGCAGCTATCAGAACGTACTGACCATGTTTTCGGATCTTACACCCACCAGCGCGGCAATCATTGCGGGGAAAAAGGCACGTCTTGAAAAACTTAGCAAAACCGAGCGCAAATCGCTGGTGCAAATCCCGGTATGGGGTATTCTGCTGCTGAGCTTGCTGATGGGTGTTGCCTTTGGACTGAGCTTTTTACTGCTGTTTGCCCCGATTGTGGCGCTGGTGATGCTGCTGGCAGGAGAGCTTGGTGCTTTTTGGCAAGCTCCGTGGCTGGCCTGCTTCCTGTTCTGCACAGTGGCCTTTGGCGGCGCCATGGCAGTAATCATGCTGCTGCAGCGCAGAAAATGAAAAACCCAGACATCTGTTTCACAAACCGAAAAGACCCGTTGACAAATGCCAACGGGTCTTTTATAATGAACAACATAGCAATGATGAAGAGGATCGAAACAGGATGCCTCCAGAGAGCCGGCGTATGGTGTGAGCCGGTGGCAGAGGGTTTCAGGATCTATGGCTTCGGAGCCGAGCGTTCGAGGGCGTAAGCTGTTAGGGCGTCTCCGCAGACTGCTGCGTCAGTGCAGAGGGGTTGATAGACCCTGTGAGTGGCGTCCATTGGGCGCAATTTGAGTGGTACCGCGGAAGTTACGGCTTTCGTCTCAAAGCAATTTGGGACGAATGCCGTTTTTTTATACCCCAAAAGCTGTTGTAATTATTTTTTCTTTCTGCAGAAAGGAGTCAGTTAATATGAGCAAGCAACACATCGAGACCATTTGTGTCCAGGGTGGCTACACCCCCGGCAATGGCGAACCCCGCCAGATCCCCATTGTGCAAAGCACCACCTTTAAGTATGCCACCGGCGAAGCCATGGGCAAGCTCTTTGACCTGGAGGCCGAGGGTTATTTCTACAGCCGCCTGCAGAATCCCACCTGTGATGCCGTCGCAGCCAAGATCGCCCAGATGGAGGGCGGCACCGCTGCCATGCTGACTTCTTCCGGCCAGGCCGCAAACTTCTTTGCCCTCTTTAACATTGCCGCCTGCGGCGACCATATCGTGGCATCCTCCAGCATCTATGGCGGCACCTTCAACCTTATTTCTGTCACCATGGCAAAGATGGGTGTAGAAGCCACCTTTGTTTCTCCCGATTGCACTGAAGAAGAACTGAACGCAGCCTTCCGTCCCAATACCAAAGCTGTCTTTGGCGAGACCATCGCCAACCCTGCCCTGACGGTGCTGGATATCGAAAAGTTTGCCAAGGCTGCCCATGCCCACGGTGTGCCCCTGATCGTAGACAACACCTTTGCCACGCCCGTAGGCTGCCGTCCCTTCGAGTGGGGCGCTGACATCGTCACCCATTCCGCGACCAAGTACATGGATGGTCATGGTGTTGCGGTTATCGGCGCCATCGTAGACTCCGGCAACTTCGACTGGATGGCCCATGCCGACAAGTTCCCCGGCCTGTGCACCCCCGATGACAGCTATCACGGCATCACCTATGCCGAACGCTTTGGCAAGGCCGGCGCATTTATCACCAAGTGTACCGCCCAGCTGATGCGTGACCTGGGCTCTACTCCCTCGCCTCAGAGCGCCTTTTATCTGAACCTGGGTCTGGAGAGCCTGCACGTCCGTATGGCCCGTCATTGTGAAAACGGCCAGGCGGTTGCCGAATATCTGGCAAAGCACCCCAAGGTAGAATGCGTGCATTACTGCGGCCTGCCCGGTGATAAATACTATGCCCTGGCACAGAAGTATCTGCCGAATGGCTCCTGCGGCGTGGTATCCTTCGAGCTGAAGGGCGGCAGAGAGGCTGCCGGTGTCTTTATGGAGGCGCTGAAGCTGGCTGCCATTGAGACCCATGTGGCCGATGCCCGTACCTGCTGCCTGAATCCCGCCAGCACCACCCACCGCCAGATGACCGAAGAGCAGCTGAAGGCAGCCGGTGTTCCTGCCGGACTGGTGCGCATGTCCTGCGGTCTGGAGAGCAAAGCAGATCTGATTGCCGATATCGAACAAGCTTTGGAGCAGGTGAAGTAATATGCCCATTAAGATTCCAAACCAACTGCCGGCAACCGGTATTCTGACCCGGGAAAATATCTTTGTGATGACCGAAACCCGCGCCATCACCCAGGATATCCGTCCCCTGCAGATCCTGCTGCTGAATTTGATGCCCACCAAGGTGGACACCGAGACCCAGCTTGCCCGCGTGCTGGGTAATACGCCCCTGCAGATCGAGCTGGAACTGATTGCCCCCGCCGGACACATTTCAAAAAACACTTCTCAAGAGCATATGCTGTCTTTCTACAAGACCTTTGCCGATGTGCGTGACCGCAGCTTTGACGGTCTGATCATCACCGGCGCACCGGTAGAGCTGATGCCCTTTGAACAGGTGGATTATTGGCCTGAACTGTGCGAGATCATGGAGTGGAGCAAGACCCACGTGCACTCAACCCTGCACATTTGCTGGGGCGCACAGGCCGGCCTGTATTATCATTACGGTGTTCAAAAGCGGCTGCTGGATCAAAAACTCTTCGGTGTGTTTGAACACACCCTGGAAGACCCCAACTTTATCTTGTTCCGAGGCTTTGACGATCATTTTCTGGTGCCCCATTCCCGCAATACCACCGTCCTGCGTGAGGATATCGAGGCTGTGCCGGGACTGAAGGTCATGTCGGTGTCTCCTGAGGCCGGTGTCTATGCCGTCAAGACCGAGGGCTGCAAGCAGGTGTTCCTCTTTGGTCATGCAGAATACGACCGTGACACCCTGAAGAAGGAGTATGACCGTGATGTGGCCGCCGGCATCGACATTGCCGTGCCGGAAAATTACTATCCAGATAATGATCCCCAAAAGCCCCCGCTGGTTTCCTGGCGCTCCTGCGCCCATCTGCTGTACGGCAACTGGCTGAACTATTGCGTCTACCAGACCACGCCCTATGACATCGGCAGCATCCGGCAGGGCGTCCGTACCGACGATTGAGGTGCAGTATGGAATGCACCTTTGTTTCGGGATTAGAGCACCCCGCAGAGGTCGTTGCCTTGTTCACCGAATACACCCAAATGCTGGTAGAAACAGAACCCTCTTTTGCCGGGTATCTGAAGCAGCAGAACTATCAGCACGAGATTCGGGATCTGCCCTACAAGTACGGCCCGCCGGAGGGCGTGCTGCATCTGGCATTGATGGACGGACAGCCTGCCGGATGCATCGGTCTAAGGAAGCTGGATGAGACCCGCTGCGAGATGAAGCGGCTGTATGTCCGCCCGGAGTACCGACGGCATCGGCTGGGAGAAAAATTGGTGCAGCGCATTTTGCAGGACGCCAGAGAACTGGGTTACAAGCAGATGCTGCTGGATACATTGCCCCAGCTGGACAGCGCCATTCGTCTGTATCAGCGATATGGCTTTGAGTTTATCCCCTGCTACAACGACAGCCCGGTGGAGAGCACCCTTTTCATGAGGAAAGATCTGTAAAAAGAAAAGCACCCTTGCCGCTTGGCAAGGGTGTTTTTGCTTAGATGTGATTCTGTGATTCGGCGGGCATCTTGTTTTCCAGCAGAGCATCAAAATACCACGGCTCCGGCGCTTCAAAACACAGCGCTTCTCCTGTGATGGGATGGGCAAACTCCAGCCGGCAGGCATGCAGCGCCTGCCCGTCCAGCCAGTCGTATTCCTGGCCGTACATAAAGTCCCCCAGCACCGGATGCCCCAAAAAGCTGCAGTGCACCCGGATCTGATGGGTGCGTCCGGTCTCCAGCTTCAGTTCCAGCAGCATGGCATGCGCCTGCCGCTGCAGCACTCGAAAATGAGTCACCGCCCGTTCGCCGTCGGCGCGTACTTGTCGGGCAATGCCTTTGCCCGGTCTGCGCCCAATGGGTAGATCAATGGTGCCCTTTGCGGGAAAGCTTCCGCCGGAGACCACCGCGTGATAGGTGCGCCCCAGTTCCCGCCGCTGCAGCTGGACTCCCAGCCGCTGAGCAGCCATCTGGGTCTTTGCGATGCAAAGCAACCCGCTGGTGCCCCGATCTAAGCGATTGACGGGATGAAACATCCGCATGAGTCCTTGCTTTTGATAATGGGCGATCACATAGTTGGCAAGGGTGTTTCCGTCGTGCCCCGGCGAGGGATGCACGGCCAGTCCGGCGGGCTTGTTGATCACCAGCAGATCATCGTCTTCATACACGATGTCCAGCGTGCCCTCTTGTGCTGTTACCCGACTTTCCCGACCGGTGTCGGGTTCGTGCAGTACCGAAAGGACTTGCCCGGCCTGCACTTCCGCCCGAACGGTGACATGCACACCGTCCAGCAGAATCCCGTCGGGCACTTGCTTTAACCGGCGGAGCAAATTGGTGGACAGGCCCAGCCGCTGCCGCAGAATGGTTTTTACCGGCAATCCGGCATCTTCCGCCGCGATCACAAGTTCTGTGCGCAAGGGATCCATGCATCCACCGTCCTTTCTAAAACTTCCGTTACCGTTATTATGCCACGGTGCAGGTATCGGGTCAATGAAAAATACCCCTTTTCAGAGAGAAAAAATAGGTATATAATGATGGATGGAAGAAACACACTCAAGAAAGACAAGGTGAAGCATATGTTTGATTTGGTACTTCAGAACGGTATGGTTTGTGACCCAGCCAACGCTGTGTATAGCTTACTGAACGTGGGTATCCGGGACGGTAAGATCGCTGCTCTGTCGGACAAGCCGCTGGAAGGCAAAGAAGTCCGCGACTGCACCGGGTATATTGTCACCCCCGGTTTTGTAGACGCACACCTTCACGAGGATGAGATGCAGGACGGTGTCCTGACCCCCGAAATCACCCTGCGCTCTCTGCGCATGGGCGTTACCACCTTTGTGGGCGGCCAGTGCGGCAGCAGCCAGCGGGATCTGGCGGTATACCGTGCCGCTTACGACGGCAAGCAGCCGGTGAATATCGCGCTGCTGTCCGGTCACGGCACCATCCGCCGCATGGTGGGCGCCAGAGATAAATATGCCCCTGTTACCCCCGAACAGGTGCAGCAGATGTGCGAGATCTTGGAGCAGCAGCTCTCCTCCGGCCTCAGCTGCGGCCTGTCCATGGGCATTCGCTACATTCCCGGCATGAGCATGGATGAAATGTGCGCCATGGCCGCTGTGGTAAAAAAATACGACGGCGTTGTGGCAGCCCATGTCCGTGATGACGCGGTGTATGATATCAAGCCCTTTGAAGAGTTTATCGAGATCGGCCGCCGTACCGGCTGCCGTCTGCAGGTCAGCCATCTGGGAAGCATGGCAGCCTATGGCCTGATGGAGCAGGTGCTGAGCTATCTGGATGCCTGCGCCGCAGAAGGCATGGACATCTGGATCGACTGCTATCCCTACAATGCCTTCAGCACCAGTATTGGTGCCACGACTTATGACGAAGGCTTCCTGCAGCGCTACGGCAATGATGTGAGCAAGATCGAAATGACCGACGGCGAGTACAAAGGCCGCCGCATCCCCGATCTTGAGACCTTCCACCGCCTGCGGAAAGAGCATCCCGAATACCTGACCGTGGGTCATGTGATGGACGATGCCGAGGTAGACCGCGCTCTGTTGCATCCCCGCACCATGGTGGGCAGCGACGGCATTCTCTTAAACGGCGCCGGACACCCCCGTGCCGCCGGCACCTTCCCCCGCTTTTTGCGGATGTATGCACTGGAAACCGGTCGCTTGTCCATGCCCGAGGCCATCGCAAAGGTCACCTGCATGGCGGCCAAGCGCTTTGGCCTGAAAAAAGGCACCTTGTCCTTGGGCGCCGATGCGGATGTGACGGTGTTTGATCCCAAGACCCTCACCGATCACGCCACCTTCCAGGAGCCTGCGCTTGCGCCCACCGGCATCAAACTGGTGGTGCTGGGCGGCAATGTGGCGCTGGTAGACGGCGAGATCTGCAAGGCTGATCTGGGCAGAATGATCACCCGCTGAGTCCGTGAGGGGCAAACTGCATGAACATTGTAAAAGAAAAAGCATTTTACATCAAGGCAGCAGGCATTGCCCTGCCCATTGCGGCGCAAAGTCTTATTACCATCGGTGTCAATATTATGGACACCATCATGGTGGGTGACTTGGGCGAGGTTGCCCTCAGCGCCACCTCATTGGCCAACCAGTTTATCAACATTTATCACATCTGCTGTATGGGTCTGGGCATGGGTGCATCGGTACTTACTGCCCGCTTCTGGGGCATGAAGGATCTGGTGAGCCTGAAAAAGACCATCACCATCATGCTGCGCATCTGCATTGCACTGGCCACCGCCTTTGCGTTGGTCACCGCCGTTGCCCCCGAGTTTGTCATGAGCATTTACTCCCCCGAAGCCGATATCATCCAGGCCGGCACCAAGTATTTCAATTGGTCGGTGGTCTCTTACTGGCTGTTGGGCATGTCGCTGACCATGACCATCGTACTGCGCAGTGTGGGTCAGGCTTGGCTGCCGCTGCTCACCAGCATCATTGCCTTTTTTGTCAACATCGGTGCCAACTATACCTTCATTTTCGGCAAGTTCGGCGCGCCCGCCATGGGTGTTGCCGGCGCCGCGCTGGGTACTTTGATCGCACGTGCCTTCGAGTTTATCATGATCGACGGCTATGTGTTCTTTGTGGACAAAAAGATCGGCTATCGCATCCGTGACCTGCTGGGCAAATGCAGCGATATGCTGCGGGAATACCTGCGGGTCAGCATCCCCGTGCTGGTAAGCGATACCCTGCTGGGTCTGGGCAACAGCGCCGTAGCCATCGTCATGGGCCACATCGGCAGCAACTTTGTTTCGGCCAATGCCATCACCACGGTCACCCAGCAGCTGTCCACCGTCTTTATTTCGGGTATCAGCCAGTGCAGCTGCATGGTCATCGGCCACACACTGGGCGAAGGCGACATTCAGCGCGCCAAGACCGAGGGCAACACCTTTTTGGCGTTGGGTACCGGCATCGGTCTGTTGGCTGGCGGATTTATCATGCTTATCAGCCCGCTGATCATCAGCTTCTATAACATTACCGCCGAAACAAAAGCCATTGCCCAGGAGTTGATGCTGGCCATCGGCCTTATCGTCATCTTCCAAAGCATGAACAGCATCCTCACCAAGGGTGTCATGCGCGGCGGCGGCGATACCAAGTTCCTGATGGTGGCAGATATTCTGTTTTTGTGGATCGTCAGCATTCCCGTGGGCGCCATCGCCGGTCTGGTACTGCATCTGCCGGCCTTCTGGATTTATGTCTGCCTCAAGCTGGATCAGATCATCAAGGCCATCTGGTGCATCGGCCGCTTCCGCAGCAACCTGTGGATCAAGGCAGTTCACGGTGTAGGACACGCAAAAGGATAAGGAGAGAACCCTATGGAACTGAAACAGCAGATCTGTTCTTTTGAAAACTTCCAATATGCCGCATTCTTCCCCGAGGATTTTTCTCCCGAAGACCCCTGCCCGCTGTTTGTCTTCCTCCATGGCTCCGGCACAAGAGGCACAGACATTAACGAGCATCTGCGCCTCAGCGCCTTTTTCCGTCCCGACAACGCCTGGCGCAACAACCGCTGGCTGGTGTGCGCCCCCCAGTGCTTCGGTGACAGCTGGTTCGACATCATGGAGCAGACCTACCGCCTGGTAGACCACCTGCGCCATCTGCCCGGTGTGGATCCCGCCAGAGTTTATCTGATGGGCAACAGCATGGGCGGCTACGGCGTGTGGCAGCTGGCCATGAGCCGTCCCGACTGGTTTGCCGCCATCGTGCCCATCTGTGGCGGCGGTATGTATTGGAATGCCCAGCGCCTGCGTGATATCGGCGTGTGGGCCTTCCACGGCGCGCTGGATCAGGCCGTACTGTGCCGGGAAAGCGAAAAGATGGTGGAATGCGCCGTCAAGGCCGGCTGCAGCGCCCGTCTGACCATTTATCCCAACTATCAGCACGACAGCTGGAGCGATACCTACCGTGACCAGCGTGTCTGCGACTGGCTGCTGGCGCACAAGCGGCGCCTGCCCGAGGTACAGCAAGGGAAACAAGACACAGGAAAGATTGATGCGGATTTTGCCAAAACCTTTGGTTAATATGTAAAATGATCATCGAAAGCAGCCCGAAGGGGCTGCTTTCTTTTCGTTTTTGGTATTGTCAAGGGAAAAATCCTGTCGTATAATGTAACTGTATGTCAATCCTTGCCGTAACATAGGAGGAATAAAATTATGGCTTACGATTTGAAAGCATTGGATGCCGCACTGGCAAAGCGTATCGCAGAAAAAGGTCTGCCCGGTGTGACCGTCTGTCTGCGTGGACCCGAAGGCGTGATTTTTGAAAAGGGCTACGGCTACTGCGATGAGAACAAGCGCCCCATCAACGAGCATACTGTTATGGGCATTGCTTCCATGAGCAAGAGCACCGTTACCCTGGCGCTGTGCATTCTGGCCGCAGAAGGCAAGATCTCCTTTGACGATCCCGTTGTCAAGTATCTGCCCTCTTTCCGCATGCCCGGCAGCCCTGTGCAGGATGTGACCATTCATCATCTGGCCACCCACACCGCTGGTATCCCCCCCATGGAGCCTCTGGAGTGGTCTATTGCCATGAACACTCCCGGTCGTGAAGACCCCGAGATGAAGTACCTGCGCACCTCTTCTCCCAATCAGATGGATACCATCGATCAGATTATCGATTACATTGCCGAGGGCAAATACCCCACGCTGGGCGGCCCCGGTGAATACATGAGCTACTCCAACGAAGGCTACGCCCTGCTGTGCTACATCTTTGACGCCGCAGCCGGTGTGCCCCTGGAGCAGTTCCTGAAGGACCGTGTCTTTGGACCCATGGGCATGACCCGCTCTGTCCTGGATCTGGACTGCAGCGAGGCCAAGGCCATCGCTTCTGACGGAAATATCACCCGTCTGTGGAGCAGAAACGAAGACGGCACCTTCGAAGTGGACGACAAGTGGGGCATTCTGCCTCCCTTCCGCAGCTGCGCCTGCGTCAAGTCCACTGCCCATGATATGGCTCGTTACTATCAGTGCCTGTCCAACAACGGCGTTATCGACGGCGTCCAGGCAATCCCTGCCACCGCTGCCGACATGATGACCGGCCTGCAGTTCCCCCTGCAGGAAAAGGCTTACTACTGCTACGGTCTGAACAAGCGCCTGTGGAAGGGCCATGTGATTTGCGAGCATTCCGGCGGTCTGCACGGTGTTTCCACCCACGGCGGCTTCCTGAAGGGCGAAAACTTCGGTTGCGCCGCCCTGTGCAACGAAGGCGGACAGGATACCGATGACCTGTGCTGGATGATGTATAACATGGTCATGGGTCAGCCTCTGGAAGAGCGCCATGTCTGGCTGCGTCCCTCCGGTGAAGAGTATCAGAATCCCGAGATGCTGGAGGGCACCTATGTCTGCCACGAAGGCGTGCCTGTCTATGCAAAGATTTATGTGGAAGACGGCAAGCTGATGATGCAGAAGTATGCCGAGCATCCCGAGACCGGCGAGAAGATGATCGCCTCCACCGTCAAGCTGGTACATTGCGGTGGCAGCTGGTTCCAGATGGAGGACAGCACCGGTGCCAGAATGGGCCGTATGCACTTCTGGGTGCGTCGCGGTCAGGCTTGGGGCGTGCAGATCTACACCCGCGTTTACACCCGCGTCGAAGACTAATCCAAGAACAAAACAAGCACCCTGCGGCAATGCCGCAGGGTGCTTTTGCATTTTGATTCAAATGAATTACTGTGTCAGACAATCCTGCAAACAACACTGCAAAAAGGCATTCATGGCTTCCCTGCAGGCATCGGGTGCGACTAAGGATGCCAGCTCGTGTCCGGCATCCGGCACGGTCACCAGCCACTTTTGGCAAATCGCTGCCGCGTGGGCTTGTTCGCTCATGGCGCAGGGCACCATCTTGTCCCGCTGGCCGTGCAGCCAAAGCACCGGACGGCGGTTGCGCTGCATAATGTCTGCCGTGTGGCAATCTGTCAGGCAATATCCTGCCAGCAGCCGTGCCCACATGTTCAGCAGTACAAGGGTAGGGCGCACCGGGAATGCCTTGGTTTTCAACACATATGCCAGCTGTTCCCAAGGCGAAGAAAATCCGCAGTCGGCAACCGCGCCCTTTACATTGTCCGGCAAAGGCAGATCCAAGGCATACTGCACCGTAGCAGCGCCCATGGACATGCCGTGCAGAATAATGGGCCGGTTTTCGCCCCCGCGGCGATTCACTTCCTGTACCCAGCACTGCACATCTTTTGCCTCCAGCACCCCAAAGCCCAGCCAGATGCCACCACTGCGGTGGTGGCCCCGCTGATCGATCACAAGCAAATCAAAGCCCCGGGTGTGGTAGTCCCGAAAGGCGCAGCTGAAATCAGTAGGGCCGGTGCTGCGCCAGCCGTGGCAAAAGATCACCGTGCCGCGGCTGTATTCTTGTGCCGGGAGGAAATCTGCCACCAGGCGGGTGCCGTCAAAGCTGCGAATGTGCCAGATCTCCCGGTCTTGCGCGTGGTACCAGGCTCTGCTTTCCCGCATTTGCTGTACCTCCGGCAGATCCTTGCCCCGGCGCTCATGGTTGCGGCAAAAGAAATCCTCGTCTCGCCCGCCGCGGAGAAAAATGTAGCAAAAAGCAAAAAACGAACCCAGTAATATCAAAAGCAAAGCGCCCAATCCGACGCCGAAAAACGCATAAATCCAATCCATGGCATTTCCTCCTCAGCAGGATGTCTGTATCATATCATAAATCTGACTGCTTGCAAAGCCTGCAAAGATTCCCGCAAAATGCAGAAATCGGCAAAAACTAATAAATGGAAAAGATATTCTTTTGTTATTGAAAAAACCGCGGTTATTCTTTTGTGATTTGAAAAAACCTGTTTACTTTTTTGTGTGCTTGGATTAGAATGGTGGTAGAAATCTGTCACATATGTGTTTAAAACATGCGGTTTCAAATATCATGCATCGGAGGGATATATGCAATGAACATCGAAGCTCTGTATGAAAAAACGGCAGAAATTCTGGACGAGTTTGGCCGCAAAGAGTCCAGCCTGATCGCTGTGCTCCAGGCAATCCAGGAAGAATATGCCTATCTGCCCCGGGAAGTTTTCCCCTATCTGTCCAAGCAGATGGATCTGCCTGAGGCGCAGATTTACGGCGTAGCCACCTTCTATGAGAACTTCTCTCTGGAACCCAAGGGCAAGTACATTATCAAGGTCTGCGACGGTACCGCCTGCCATGTGCGCAAATCCATCCCCGTGCTGCAGCGTCTGCGCAGCGAGCTGGGTCTGGCCGATGGCAAGGTTACCACCGACGATCTGATGTTTACCGTAGAAACCGTCAGCTGTCTGGGTGCCTGCGGTCTGGCTCCCGCTATGACTGTCAATGGCAAGGTGCATCCTGCCATGACCCCCGAAAAGGTCAGCGCACTGCTGGCTGAACTGAAGGAGGCAGAGGGCGTATGCTGAAGAATAGAAAAGAACTGATCACCCTGCGTCAGGCAAGCATGGCTGCGGCCAAGCGCGAGACCCGCAAGGTGCTGATTTGCGCCGGTACCGGTTGTGTAGCTGGCGGTTCTCTGGAGATCTACGACGCCATGAAGGCTCGGCTGGAAGAACTGGGCATTCCCTGCGAAGTATCTTTGGATATGCATGCCGATCATGATACCGTTGGCATGAAAAAGTCCGGTTGCCATGGCTTCTGCGAAATGGGCCCCCTGATGCGCATCGAGCCCCAGGGCTGGCTGTACACCAAGGTCAAGCTGGAAGATGTAGAAGAAATCGTTCAGACCACCATCGTGAACGGTGAGTATGTGGATCGCTTGGGCTACTGCCGTGACGGCGAGATGTACAAGCGTCAGGAGGATGTGCCCTTCTATAAGCGTCAAAACCGTCTGGTGCTGGAGCACTGCGGCCATATCGACGCCACCTCCATTCAGGAATACCTGTCCATCGGCGGCTACTCTGCCTTCGAAATGGCACTGTTTGATATGCAGCCCGAGGATATCGTGAATGAAATCACCGAGGCCGGCCTTCGTGGCCGCGGCGGCGGCGGTTTCCCCGCCGGCACCAAATGGAGTCAGGTTGCCCGTCAAAAGGCTACCCCCAAGTACATCGTCTGTAACGGTGACGAGGGTGACCCCGGCGCCTTCATGGATCGCTCCGTCATGGAAGGTGATCCCCATAAGATGCTGGAAGGTATGATGATCGCCGGTGTTGCCTGCGGCGCCACCGAAGGCTACATCTACGTCCGTGCCGAGTATCCTCTGGCCGTTTCCCGTCTGCGCACCGCCATCGCCCAGGCCGAAGAACTGGGTCTGTTGGGCGACAACATTCTGGGCACCGAGTTCTGCTTCCGCATTCACATCAACCGCGGCGCCGGCGCCTTCGTCTGCGGCGAGGGCAGTGCCCTGACCGCATCCATCGAGGGCAAGCGCGGCATGCCTCGTGTTAAGCCTCCCCGCACGGTAGAGCATGGTCTGTTCGACAAGCCCACCGTACTGAACAACGTAGAAACCTTTGCCAACGTGGCAGACATCATCCGCCGCGGCGGCAAGTGGTATCGTGGCATCGGCACGGAAAAGAGCCCCGGCACCAAGGCCTTTGCGCTGACCGGCAACGTGGTGAACACCGGCCTCATCGAGGTCCCCATGGGCACCACCCTGCGCGAGATCATCTTTGACATCGGCGGCGGCATCCGTGACGGTAAAAAGTTCAAGGCCGTGCAGATCGGCGGCCCCTCCGGCGGTTGTCTGACCGAAGAGCATCTGGATATGCCTCTGGACTTTGACTCTCTGAAGAAGGTGGGCGCCATCATCGGTTCCGGCGGTCTGGTTGTCATGGACGAAGATACCTGTATGGTAGAAGTTGCCCGCTTCTTTATGAACTTTACCCAGAACGAATCCTGCGGTAAGTGCGTACCCTGCCGCGAAGGCACCAAGCGCATGCTGGAGATTCTGGAGCGCATCGTAGACGGCCAGGGCAAGCCCGGCGATATCGAACTGCTGGAAGAACTGTCCGACACCATCTCCGCCACCGCTCTGTGCGGTCTGGGCAAGACGGCTGCCGGCCCCGTGATCAGCACCCTGAAGTACTTCCGCAAGGAGTACGAGTCTCATATCTATGACAAGCGCTGCCCCGCCAACCAGTGCCAGAAGCTGAAGCGCCTGGTCATCGATGCCGAAAAGTGCAAGGGCTGCAGCCTGTGCTCCCTCAACTGTCCCGTCAGCGCCATCAGCGGCAAGCTGCGTAGTCCTTATTCCATCGACCTGGATAAGTGTATCCGCTGCGGCGTCTGCATCTCCAACTGCAAGTTCGGTGCCATTTACGAGGAGGTCTAAGAGATGCGTACGAATAACTTTATGTACATCGACGACATCCCCGTCGTCATCGAAAATGAAAAGAATATCCTGGACATGACCCGCAAGGCGGGCATCGAGATGCCTACCTTCTGCTACTATTCCGAGCTGTCTGTCTACGGTGCCTGCCGTATGTGCATGGTAGAGGATGACCGTGGCGGCATGCACGCCGCCTGCTCCACTCCGCCCAAGGCCGGCATGAAGGTCTTTACCAACACTGCCCGTCTGCGTAAGTACCGCAAGAACATTCTGGAGCTGATGCTGGCCAATCACTGCCGTGACTGCACCACCTGCGAAAAGGGTGACGATTGCAAGCTGAAAGAGATTGCCCGCCGCTTCTATATCGAGGGCGTGCGTTTCCCCAACAGCATGACCGAACCCAAGCACGACGAGTCCTCTGTGTCCATCGCCATCGACAAGAGCAAGTGCATCCTTTGCGGTGACTGCGTCCGTATGTGCAACGAGACCCAGAAGGTTGGCGCCATTTCCTTTGTCCACCGCGGCAGCAAGATGGAAGTCGGTACCGCTTTCGGTATCCCCATCGCAGACTCCGTGTGCGTTGGCTGCGGCCAGTGTGCCGCCGTCTGTCCCACCGGCGCCATCGTGGTGCAGAAGAACGTAGACCGCACCTGGGCCGCCATTTATGATCCGGGTGTCAAGACTGTGGTGCAGATGGCTCCCGCCGTCCGTGCCGGCGTTGCCAAGGCGCTGGGTCTGGAAGACGGTGCGCTGGCAAAGGGTCTGCTGTTTGCCGCCATGCGCCGCATGGGCTTTGACGAGGTCTTTGACACCACCACCGGTGCCGACCTGACCGTGCTGGAAGAAGCCCATGAATTCCTGGATCGCCTGCAGAACGGCGGCAAGCTGCCTCTGTTCACTTCCTGCTGCCCCGCATGGATCCAGTTCGCTGAGAAGAAATATCCCGAACTGCTGGAGAACATCTCTACCTGCCGCAGCCCCATGCAGATGTTTGGCTCTGTGCTGAAGGAATACTACAAGGATGAGCCCAAGAAGATCGTCAGCATTGC
Organism: Oscillospiraceae bacterium; assembly: GCA_045636925.1. Classification (GTDB taxonomy): domain Bacteria; phylum Bacillota; class Clostridia; order Oscillospirales; family Butyricicoccaceae; genus JAZTYK01. The sequence goes on along the minus strand of JAZTYK010000002.1, from coordinate 51,480 downwards.
TGTCATGCCCTGTACCGCCAAGAAGTACGAGGCCATTCGTCCCGAGTTCAAGCGTCCCGACGGCAGTGATACCATTGACTTGGTCATCACCACCCAGGAACTGGTGCAGATGATCCACGAAAGCGGCCTGAATATGGATACCCTGCTGCCCGAAACCTCCTCCAAGCCCTTTGGTATGATGAGCGGCGCCGGCGTTATCTTTGGCGTCACCGGCGGCGTTACCGAGGCAGTCCTGCGTTATGTGGAGCAGGAGAAGAGCGTTACCACCCGTCAGATCATCGCTTTGTCCGGTGTCCGTGGTCTGGAGGGCGTCAAGGAGATCGAGTATCCCGTTGGCGACCTGACCCTGCGCATTGCCGTGGTCAGCGGTCTGGGCAATGCCGATGCACTGATCCGCAAGCTGAAGGCCGGCGAAGTGCAGTATGACCTGATCGAGGTCATGGCATGTCCCAGAGGCTGTATTGCCGGTGCCGGTCAGCCTTGGGGCACCAAGGAAGAGAAGAATGCCCGCAGCGAGATCCTGTATCGCAACGATCGCATCAGCCAGATCAAGTCTTCTGATGAGAACCCCACCCTGCAGATGATCTATGACGAGGTCATTCAGGGCCGCGAGCACGAGCTGCTGCATGTCCACTACGGCAAGCATCACGAAGAATAATCTCAATACAAAACAAAAGCTCCTTCCCCCGGGGGAAGGATCTTTTTACATTTGATTGTACTTACAGCTCTACGCCAAAGCCAAAATATTCGTTGGCATTGCGCCAGCAAATATCCTGCACCATCTCGCCCAGACGAGCCATGTCGCAGGGATATTCGCCCCGCTCTACAATGGCACCCAGCTTGTCACAGAGGATGCGGCGGAAGTATTCGTGCCGTGCAAAGGAGGTAAAGCTGCGGGAGTCGGTAAGCATACCCACAAACCCGGAGATCAAACCGGTCTCCATCAGCTGATCCAGCTGCTCAGACATACCGCGGATATGATCGTGCAGCCACCAGGCTGCGCCGTACTGCACCCGTGCGCCGGCATTGGCAAAGTTGACGGCCATGGTGGCCAGCATCGCCGTATCGGCCGGATGCATGTTGTACAGAATGGTCTTGGGCAGGCTTCCCTCCCGCTCTAGATCGCCCAGCAGGGCACCCAGCAGGAAGGGATCGGTGGCAGCACCAATGCTGTCACCGCCGGCGTCCGCGCCCTTGCAGGCAACCAGCCGGGGAGAGTTGTTGCGGATAGGTCCCAGATGCAGCTGCATGGCCAGATCGCGTCGGGTGTATTCCTTGGCCAAAAAGCGCAGCAGCGCGCCCTGATAAACGGAAATTTCTTCTTCCGTCAGGCTTTCGCCGGCAAAGGCCTTGGCGAACACGGCGGAGGGATCTCCGCCGTTTGCATAACGGAAATGTAAAAAACCGTGATCGGTGACCTTACAGCCGACCTGACAGAAGAAATCCAGACTCTTCTGCAAGGCAGCCAGCAAACTGTCCCAATCGGTAATGGTGCCGTAGCGTGCCCCCAGCTGCTGCACTGCGGTGGAAAAAGCCGGCTGGTCAATGTGCAAAAAACGGTCGGGGCGGAAGGAGGGCAGGGTGCGGAAAGGAACAGCGGCGTCCTCTGCCAGCTTGATGTGCCACTGCAGATCATCGGCAGGGTCATCGGTGGTGCACAGCACCTTTACCTGTGCCCGATCCAGCAGAGAAACGGCGTCAAAGCCATCCTGCTGCAGCATGGCGCAGGTCTTGTCCCAAATACTCCGCGCGGTTTCCTCGGTCAGCGGCGTGTCAATGTCAAAATACCGCTGCAGCTCCAGATGCGCCCAGTGATAGACCGGGTTGCCGATGAGCCGGGGCATGATGCGGGCAAAGGCGAGGAACTTGTCATAATCCTCGGCATCGCCGGTGATGTATGCCTCATTTACACCGCAAACACGCATGCAGCGCCACTTGTAGTGGTCGGCAGCCAGCCAAAGCTGGGTCAGATTTTCATACCGCTGCCGCTGATAAATCTCTTTGGCAGGCAGGTGATTGTGATAGTCAATGATGGGGCAGGTTTCGGCATATCGGTGATACAGCCGACTGGCGGTTTCGCTCTGCAGCAAAAACTCTGCGTTCATAAAAGGCTTCATATCAAAACTTCTCCCGATTGATCCACAGACCCAAAGCGGGGTTGGGGATAAAATAAATCTCCTCACCGTCGGGCATGGTGTTGTAGCCGTACTGCAGGGAAGCGGGATCATAGCGCTTTACCGTCTCGTCATAGTCGGCATAGCCAAAGCCTACGCCCTCGATCTCTTCCCGGGTGATGTTCTTTACCGCATAGGTGATAGAAAACCGTCCGTCCGAAGATCCGTGGATCAGATGGGCGGCGGCGCCCATGTTGTCCCGCAGATCCTGGTTTTCCGGCTTTTCAAACTGCGCTAGTGTATTCAGCCGACCCTTGTAGCCGTACTTGCGGATCAGCTTGTCCACCTGCATGTCTTCGCCAAAGCGCTCAATGCCGGGAGCCAGCACCAGCAGTTCGCCGTCGTCGGCAATGGCCATGCGGGTGCGGTATACCGATTTGTTGCCCAGCCAGGTGCTCCTAAACTCACTGGGATCCAGATACACCACGCATTTTTTAATGCCGGTGGGCACAAAGTCGATGTTCTTCTCCTGTGCCAGGGCAATGGCGGCTTCCAGACACTTGCGGTCTTCGCCGATAAACAGACCGTGGGTGCGGATCTTGCCGCCGGGGGCGGTGCACACGGTGAGGATAAACAGAATGGGGCGATCCTTGAGGAAATGCTCCATGCCGTAGTCAAAGATCTTGCGCACGGGGGTGTGATCCTTGCCCATCATGCGCTCCATGCCGTACACCGCGCCGATCATATGGCTCTTGTTAATCATATCGCTGCCGCCCACACCCACAAACAGGTTTTTGGCATGGTTTGCCATGCCGATGACCTCGTGGGGTACCACCTGACCCGGGGAGAGGATCAGATCGTACTTCTCATCCATTACCAACCGGTTGATCTCGGCAGACACCGGGTTGTGCCAAAGTCCGTCAGTGATCTCTTCCACAAAGGCGGCGGGCACTTCGCCCAGCTTCATCACATCGGTGCGCCAGTTGTGGGGGATAAACTTGTTAAAGGGAATGTCACCAAACATCCGCTGGGCTTCTTCCTCAGTGACCGGCACATGGGTGCCCAGAGCGGGAAGAATATCTACGTTGCAGCCCATGTCAGTAAGGGCGTGATAATAGACATTGGTGATAAAGCCGGCATTGGAATGGAACCGGGTAAAGTCCGGGGGAATGATCAGCGCGTTTTGCAGCTTGCGTCCCTGCAGGCTTTCCAGCAGGGCAGCGCGGATTTCTTCCAGACTCAGACCGTTTTCATCCTTGGCATACAGGAACTTATCCATACTGCAGCTCCTTATACGCCGCTGTAGGCAGAAAATCCGCCGTCCACGGGGATCACGATGCCGGTAACAAAAGAGGCAGCGCGCTCATCCACCAAAAACAGCAGAGCGCCCAGCAGCTCCTGCGGCGCGCCAAAGCGGCCCATGGGGGTAGCCGCCAGAATCTTGCCGGTGCGGGCAGTGGGGGTGCCGTCTTCGTTCCACAGCAGCTTTTTGTTCTGCTCCGTGGAGAAAAAGCCGGGGGCAATGGCGTTCACACGAATGCCCTCGCGGCTGAAGTGCACCGCCAGCCACTGGGTAAAGTTGCTGATGGCAGCCTTGGCGCCGGAGTAGGCAGGGATCTTGGTCAGCGGGGTATAGGCGTTCATAGAGCTGATGTTCAGAATGGTGCAGCCCTTGCGACCCAGCATATCCTTGGCAAAGGCCTGGGTGGGCAGCAGGGTGCCGATAAAGTTCAGGTTAAAGACAAACTCCATGTCGCTGTCCTGCAGATCAAAAAAGGTCTTGACCCCGGCATCCATACCGGCCTGGTCAAAATACTCCTGATCGGTGGTGGCTTTGGGGTGGTTGCCGCCGGCACCGTTGATGAGAATATCGCACTTGCCGTACTTGTGAAGCACGGCCTGATGTGCAGCCTCTACGCTGGCGGCATCGGTCACGTCCACCTGAAAAGCGGCGGCCTCATAGCCGTTACCGCAGATCTCTGCGGCCAGATCCTCGGCCTTGGAGAGGGTGCGGTTCAAAATGGCAACCTTGGCGCCGCACTGGGCCAGCGCTTTGGCAAACTCGCGGCACAACACGCCGGCACCGCCGGTGATAACGGCAACTTTATTGGTCAGATTGGGCTGAAAAGAAAGCTCCATGTTCGCTCCTTCTTTCTGTTTGGATTGGGCTTATGCCCGGGGCAAAATATGCGTTTCGATATATACCGCCACGCCGTCTTGGTCACAATGGAGCGTAACGGTATCGGCGGCCTGCTTGACGGCATCCGAGGCATTTTCCATGGCGATGCCGGTGCCGGCATCCCGCAGCATGGAACAGTCGTTGAGTCCGTCGCCAAAGGCATAGGTGTTTTTGGGGTCTACGCCCAGTTGCGCGGCCAGCGCCAGCAGCGCCTTGCCTTTGGTGGCGTTTTGGGCATTGATCTCCACATTGTTGGGCAGGGCGCTGGACACCTGCAGGTCGGGGAACAGCCCCGGCAGTCTTTCCAGCATCTCCAGCCGCAGGGCGGGGTCTTTGGTATAGAACTGGGACTTTTGAATGGACTTCTGCTGCTGCCGCAGATATTCCTTCAGCTCGGGCACGGGCAGACGCAGCTCGTGCAGCATCTGCCGTGCGTGTCCCGGCGGTACAATCTCGTTGATCCGATCCTTCATCGCCTCGGTCATACGGCCAAAGCCTTCCAGATAGCAGTCATAAATCAGATCAAAGCCGTCCAGATATTCCATCAGCTCTATGGCACGCTGCCAGGGCATCTCTGCCCGATACATTACCTGTCCGGACTCCCGATCCAGCACTTCTGCGCCGTTGCAGGTGATGGCATAGCGCACCATGGGCAAATCCCGGATCACCTGGGGCATGCCGTCAAAGAAGCGCCCGGTGGTGGGCACAATGGCATAGCCGGCGGCATCGGCAGTCTCCAGCGCTGCCCGATTTCGCACAGACAGCTCTTTTTGGCTACTGAGCAGGGTGCCGTCCAGATCCAGGGCGATGATGCCGTGATACTTAGGCATTGTACACGCCTGCGGCGGTGTCGCCGCCGTGACCGGTCCAGTTGGTGTGAAAGAACTTGCCGCGCTGGCAGTCAATGCGCTCATAGGTATGCGCGCCAAAGTAGTCGCGCTGTGCCTGTAGCAGGTTTGCGGGCAGATTTGCGGTGGTGTAACCGTCAAAGTAGCTCAGGGCAGAGGCAAAGGCGGGCATGGGAATACCGGCCTTCACGGCATAAGCCACCACTTCGCGCCATGCGGGCACCAGAGTCTGAATGGTCTGGCCAAAGTAATCATCCAGCAGCAGGTTCTGCAGGGCGGGGTTCTTGTCAAAGGCTTCCTTGATCTTGCCCAGGAAGACGCTGCGGATGATGCAGCCGCCACGCCACATCAGGGCGATGCCGCCGTAGTTTAAGTTCCAGCCATAGGTCTGGGCAGCGGTGCGCATCAGGGTGTAGCCCTGGGCGTAAGAGATGATCTTGCTGGCGTACAGTGCCTTGCGGATGCTCTCGATAAAGGCGACCTTGTCCCCTTCAAAGGCGGGGATGCTGCGACCAAAGACACCGGCAGCAGTCACACGCTCGGCCTTCATGGCAGACAGGCAGCGGGCAAAGACAGCCTCGCCGATCAGGGTCAGAGGAACACCTTCGTCCAGCGCGGAGATGGCGGTCCACTTGCCGGTACCCTTCTGTCCGGCAGTGTCCAGAATATAGTTGACGGTGGTTTCACCGTTTTCGTCCTTATAGCCCAGAATGTCCCGGGTGATTTCAATGAGATAGCTGTCCAGCTCGGTCTTGTTCCAGGCGGCAAACACTTCGTGCATTTCCTCGGCACGCATGCCCAGGCCGTCACGCATCAGCTGGTAAGCCTCGCAGATCAGCTGCATGTCGCCGTACTCGATGCCGTTGTGCACCATCTTGACGAAATGGCCGGCGCCGTTTTCTCCCACCCAGTCACAGCAGGCAGCACCGTTTTCCACCTTGGCGCAGATGGCCTGGAAGATCGGCTTTACGGCCTCCCATGCGGCAGGGGAACCGCCGGGCATCATGCTGGGGCCGTTCAGTGCGCCCTCTTCACCGCCGGAAACACCGCAGCCTACATACAGCAGGCCCTTACTTTCCACATAGGCGGTGCGGCGGATGGTGTCGGGGAAGTGGCTGTTGCCGCCGTCGATGAGGATATCGCCTTCCTCCAGATGGGGCAGCAGGGTCTCGATCAGATCGTCCACAGCCTGTCCGGCCTTGACCATCATCATGATCTTACGGGGTTTTTCCAGACTGGCAGCCAGCTCTTCCAGAGAGTAAGCGCCAATGATGTTTTTGCCCTTGGCTCTGCCTTCTACAAAGTTTTTCACCTTGTCGGTGGTGCGGTTGTAAACGGCCACGGTAAAGCCCTTGGACTCCATGTTCATGACCAGGTTTTCACCCATAACGGCCAGACCTACCAGGCCGATGTTTGCTTTCTTCATGTGCTTGTCCTCCCTTTAGCGCTGGACGCGGGCGTTGCCGGCATAGATGTCCCAAACCTGTTTTTCATCGGCAGGCTCGGCATAGTCGTTCAGGCTGCTGGCAGCCAGAACACCGCTGGCCCAACCAAACTGCAGGCACTTGGCGGGCTCCCAACCGGAGATCAGGCCGTACAGCAGACCGCTGGTAAAGCCGTCGCCACCGCCAATGCGGTCCATGACGGGGATGGGACGGGGCTCTTCCACGCACCATTCGCCGTCCGCCAGCAGCAGAGCGCCCCACAGATGCTCGTTGGCAGAGATCACCTGGCGCAGGGTGGTGCCGTAAACCTTGGCGTTGGGGTACTTTTCCTTTACCTGGTTGATCATGGCCTTAAAGCTCTCGATCTTGCCGGAAAGATCCTTGCCGCCGGCCTCGGGACCCTTAAAGCCCAGGCACAGCTGGAAGTCCTCTTCGTTGCCCACCAGAACGTCGGCAACGGAAGCAATCTGATGGAAGGCCTCGTGCAGTTCTTCCTCACGGCCCTTCCAGAAGGTAGCCCGGTGATTGAGGTCAAAGCTGACCAGGGTGCCGTGCTCCTTGGCTGCCTTGGCAACGGCCAGACAGAACTTGGTGGTATCTTCGCTCATGGCGGCGATCAGGCCGGAGATGTGCAGCATGCCGACACCCTCTTCGCCAAAGATGCGCGCTACATCAAACTCACCAATGTTCAGGGTGCGGCCAACCTCACCGGCGCGGTCATTCCATACGCGGGGTGCGCGCAGGCCAAAACCGGAATCAGCGATGTTGAACTGGTGGCGATAGCCCCAGGGACCGCCCTGATCCACATCCACACCTTCATAGCGGATGCCTCTGGCCCGCAGGTCGTTCTTGATGAACTGTGCAATGGGGCTGCCCTTGACAAACTTGGTCAGCACCAGGCATTCCTTGCCCAGAGAAGAAGAAACGTTCAGCACGTTGCTTTCTGCGCTGGTGGCCTGCATGTAAAAGTGGTTGCTGTTGTGCACAGCCATGCGGTTGTCGGGGGTGATGCGCACGCCCATGCTGGTGGGGCATGCCAGAGCATAACGGTAGTTTTTACGGATATTCAGATTCATAAGAGGCTTCCTTTCTGCGTGATGCATTATGATTTTTACTTGCATGTTCTCAGCGAAGGCCGGCAAAGATTATGAAAAAACGGCCATACTATAGCTATTATAATATTATACATCTACTTATCCGATTTTGGAAGTCGTTTTTCGACAAAAAGATCGTGCAGACAAAAAAGAAAGACGGAAAAGATTTCTAAACAGAAGACAAAGATATGAACAGCATGTAAAAAGAATGGATCTATGGCAAACCCCGACAATTTTTTCTTGCTACATATAGGGAAAAGTGCTATCATGTTATATGTAGAATTATGCGTGGAAGTATGTCCGTTTGGCCTGCAGTGCGCATTGCAAGGCAGGCAAGGAGGTTGCGATATGAAGATTCCCTTTTCTCCCCCCGATATTACAGAAGAAGAAATCCGTGAAGTAGCCGAAGCGCTGCGTTCCGGCTGGATCACCACCGGCCCCCGCACCAAAGAGCTGGAGCGCCAGGTCGCCGCTTTGTGCGGCACCAAGCGGGCGGTGTGCCTGAACTCCCAGACCGCCTGTGCCGAACTGGCACTGCGCCTGCTGGGCATCGGGCCGGGAGACGAGGTCATCGTGCCGGCCTACACTTATACCGCCAGCGCATCTGTGGTGGCGCATGTGGGCGCTACACTGGTGCTGGTGGACAGCCTTCCCGATTCCTTTGTGCTGGATTACGACCAGGTGGCTGCCGCAGTCACCGAACGTACCAAAGCCATCATTCCGGTGGATCTGGGCGGCGTTCCCTGTGACTATGACCGTTTGTATGCCATCGTAGAAGAAAAAAAGCATTTGTTCCGCGGCAAGACTCCGTTGCAGCAGGCGCTGGGACGGGTGGCCATTCTGGCGGATACCGCCCATGCCTTTGGCGCAACCCGGGACGGCAAGCCCGTGGGCAGTCTGGCAGACTTTTCTTCCTTCTCCTTCCATGCGGTCAAGAACCTGACCACTGCCGAAGGCGGCGCGCTGACCTGGCGCACCATTCCCGGTGTGGATGATGAAGAAATCTACCGCCAGCTGCAACTGTTTTCTCTCCATGGACAGTCCAAGGATGCCTTGGCAAAGACCAAGCTGGGCGCATGGGAGTATGACGTGCTGGGCACCTGGTACAAGTGCAATATGACCGACGTTGCCGCATCCTTGGGTCTGGTGCAGATGAAGCGCTATCCCGCATTGCTGCAGCGCAGAAAAGAGATCATCCGGCGCTATGATGCCGGCCTGTGCCCGCTGGGTGTAGAGAGCCTGCCTCATTATACCGACCGTCACCAATCCTCCGGTCATTTGTATATTTGCCGTGTGCCGGGCATCACACCGGAACAGCGGAACGAGATCATCGAAAAAATGGCGCAGCAGGGTGTTGCCACCAATGTGCATTACAAGCCGCTGCCCCTGCATACCGCTTATAAAAACATGGGCTTTGACATTGCGGATTATCCCAACGCCTATGCTCACTTTGCCAACGAGATCACCCTGCCCCTGCATACCTGTCTTACCGACCAGCAGGTGGATTATGTGATCCAAACCTTCAAAGACGTGCTGAAAGAGTATATTGGATGATGCTGAAACCTTGGAACCAGCTCCCCGCCTGCCTGCAGACGGAAGCGGTGCGCCCTTATTACGAGGCGCTGCAACAAAAGAAAATAAGCCTTCTGCTGAAGAGGATCTTTGATGTGCTGGTATCGGCTGTGATGCTGGTGGTGCTAAGCCCGGTATTTCTCATTCTGGCCATTGCCATCAAGCTGGATTCTCCCGGCCCGGTGTTCTACCGTCAGGTGCGTGTGACCCAATACGCCCGGGAGTTCCGCATCTTTAAGTTCCGCACCATGGTGCAAAATGCCGACCGCATCGGCGCGCAGGTCACTGTGGGCAACGACGCCCGCATCACCTGTGTGGGCAAGGTGATCCGCAAGTACCGGCTGGACGAAATCTGCCAGCTCATCGATGTGCTGCGGGGCACCATGACCTTTGTGGGCACCCGCCCCGAAGTGCCCAAGTATGTGGCTGCCTATACCCCGGAGATGATGGCCACCCTGCTGCTGCCCGCCGGCGTTACCAGCGAAGCCAGCATCCGCTACAAGGATGAAGCCCGGCTTTTGGAGCAGGCCGAGGATGTGGACAAGGCTTATGTACAGCAGGTGCTGCCCGGTAAGATGCAATATAATTTGCGTGCCTTGCGCGGGTTCAGCTTTGCCGATGATATCAAGACCATGTTCCGCACGGTCTTTGCCGTTTTTGGAAAAAGCTATCAAGAAGATTAAGGAGGGGTGGCGCAGGTGGAACGCGCATTTATTTCCGTCATTGTACCCATGTACAACGAAGAAAAGTATTTGGATGCCTGCATCGAATCCATGCTTGCCCAGGACTATCCCAAAGAAGCCATGGAATGGTTCTTTGTGGACGGTATGTCCAAAGATCGCACCCGTGAAATGCTGCGGCAGTATCAGGAAACATATCCCCGGCTGATCCGCGTGCTGGAAAACCCCAATAAAACCGTGCCCTATGCCATGAACCTGGGAATCCGTGCGGCAAAAGGCACGTATATCATCCGCCTGGATGCCCATGCAGAGTATGCCCCCGACTACTTCTCCAAGTGTGTGCAGGTGCTGGAAGAAACAGGTGCCGATAATGTAGGCGGCGTCATGGAGACAAAGGCGCGCACAGACATCGGCAAGACCATCGCAAAGATGCTGTCCTCCAAGTTTGGCGTGGGTAATTCCCAATTCCGCACCAACGGAAAAGACGGCTATGTAGACACGGTACCCTTTGGTGCTTTCCGCCGTGAGATTTTTGAAACTGTCGGCTTGTACGATGAGCGTCTAACGCGCAATCAGGACAGCGAGCTGAATTACCGCATCATTCATCATGGCGGCAAAATCTTTTTGAGCAATCAAATTAAATTGGCTTATTATTGCAGAGACTCTGTACAGGGCATTGTGAAAATGGCGGTGATGAACGGTAAGTGGAACATCATTACCTCCAAACTGTGTCCCGGCTCCATGCGGCTGCGGCATTATATTCCGTGTCTGTTTGTGTGCTCGCTGCTGGGTCTCGGCGGACTGGGCTTCCTGCACAGCATTTTCTGGTGGTTGCTGGGACTGGAGCTGCTGGCGTATTTCTCCTTGAACGCGCTGTTTTCTGCCAAGGCGGCAGCCGGCGCGGCAGAGTTTTGCAAGCTGCTGCTGCTGTTCCCCACCTTCCATATTTCCTATGGCGCAGGATCCCTGGCCGGCATTTGGAAGACGCTGCTTCACAAGTATTCATGATCCCTTTCAAAGGAAGGTGACTCTATGCAATTTATTGATTTAAAAGCCCAGTACCGCGCGCTGAAGGATGAAATCAACGCCAACATCCAGTCTGTGCTGGACTCCGCCGCATTCATCGGCGGTGCGCAGGTCAAAGAGCTTGAGCAAAAGCTGGCCGCTTATGTGGGCCGCAAGCACTGCATTACCTGTGCAAACGGCACCGATGCGCTGCAGCTTGCCTTTATGGTGGCAGGCGTGGGCAAGGGCGATGCGGTGTTCTGCCCCGACATGACCTTTATCGCCTCCACCGAGCCCGCCAAGATGCTGGGTGCTACGGCGGTGTTCTGCGATATTACCCCCGATACCTATACACTTTGCCCCGAAAGCCTGGAGCGTCAGATCCAAGCTGTGCAGGCAGAGGGCAAGCTGAAGCCCAAGGCAGTGGTGGCTGTGGACATTTTGGGCAACCCCTGCGATTTTGATGCCCTTGTGCCCCTTTGCGAAAAATACGGTCTGTACCTGATCGAGGATGCGGCACAAAGCTTTGGCGCTTCTTACAAGGGCAAAAAATGCTGCGCCTTTGGTGATGTGGCAACCACCTCCTTCTTCCCGGCAAAGCCCTTGGGCTGCTATGGTGACGGCGGCGCCATCTTTACCGATGACGATGCAGTGGCAGATCTGTGCCGCTCCATCTGTGTTCACGGCAAGGGCCCCGGCGGCAAGTACGACAACATCCGTGTGGGTATGAACTCCCGTTTGGATACCATTCAGGCCGCCATTCTGCTGCCCAAGTTAAAGGCGCTGGAGGAATATGAACTGGATGCCCGCCAGACGGTGGCACAGCGCTACAATACTGCCTTCGCCGGCAAGTGCGTGACCCCCTTTGTCATGGAAGACTGTGTTTCCGTGTGGGCGCAGTATGCTGCGCTGGCAGAATCCAAGGCGCAGCGGGATCAGGTGATTGCCAACCTGAGGGCAAAGAACATTCCCAATATGATTTATTACCCCACGCCCCAGCACGCCCTGCCGGTGTTCAAGGATGAACCCACCTATGGCGAAACCTTCCGCAATGCCAACGACTACTGCGCAAGAACCTTCTCCCTGCCCATGCATCCCTATCTGGATGCTGCAGAGCAGCAGCAGGTGATCGACGCTGTGCTGGAGGTGCTATAATGGACAAACCCTATTTCGTGCACGAATCCAGTTATGTAGATGAAGGCTGCGCCATCGGCGAGGGCACCAAGATCTGGCACTTCTCCCATATCATGAAGGGCTGTACCATCGGCAAACAGTGCAACATCGGACAAAACGTGGTGATTTCCCCCGATGTGGTGCTGGGAAACGGTGTCAAGATTCAAAACAACGTGTCGGTATACACCGGTGTGGTTTGTGAAGACGGTGTTTTTCTGGGCCCCTCCTGCGTGTTCACCAATGTGATTAATCCCCGGGCCTTTATCGAGCGCAAGAGTGAGTATCGCAAGACAGTGGTAAAAAAAGGCGCCAGCATCGGCGCAAATGCCACCATCGTTTGCGGACATGATATCGGCCGGTATGCCTTTGTGGGCGCCGGCAGTGTGGTGACCAAAACAGTGCCCGATTATGCCATGGTGTACGGCACGCCGGCGCGGGTGCACGGCTATGTGTGCCAGTGCGGCGCAAAGCTGCAGTTTACAGAGAATCAGGCCACCTGCTCCGCTTGCGGTCTAAAGTATCGGATGAATGAAAATAAAGAAGTAGAGGAGATCGGTTGATATGTCTATCAAACAGGAACTCATTGCGAAAATTGAAAATAAGACCCTGACCATGGGCGTTTGCGGTCTGGGCTATGTGGGTCTGCCTCTGGCCGTTGACAAGGCCAAGCATGGCTTTAAAACCATCGGTTTTGACGTGCAGCAGGCAAAGGTAGACATGGTCAATGCCGGTCAGAACTATATCGGCGACGTGGTGGATGCCGACCTGAAGGAACTGGTGGAAGCAGGCATGCTGCGTGCCACCACCGACTTCTCTCAGGTGTGCAATGTGGATTTCATTGCCATTTGCGTGCCCACCCCTCTGGATTCCCACCAGCAGCCCGACATCAGCTATGTCAAAAACTCCGCCATCGAGATCGCCAAGCACTTAAAGCCCGGCACCATGGTGGTTCTGGAGTCTACCACCTATCCCGGCACCACCGAAGAACTGCTGAAGCCCATTCTGGAAGAAGGCAGCGGTCTGAAGTGCGGCGAGGATTTCTATCTGGGCTTCTCTCCCGAGCGTGTGGATCCGGGCAACAAGACCTATAAGACCAGCAACACCCCTAAGGTAGTGGGCGCCATCGGCGATGATGCCGTAGAGGTCATTGCCATGGTATACCGCGCCATTCTGGAGGGCGAGGTGCATACCGTCTCTTCTCCCGCCGTGGCAGAGATGGAAAAGATCCTGGAAAACACCTACCGCAACATCAATATCGGTCTGGTGAACGAGCTGACCATTCTGTGCAACAAGATGGGCATCAATATCTGGGAAGTCATTGATGCTGCCAAGACAAAGCCCTACGGCTTCCAGGCCTTCTATCCCGGCCCCGGCCTGGGCGGTCACTGCATTCCCCTGGATCCCTATTACCTCAGCTGGAAAGCCCGTGAGTACGGCTTCCACACCAGCATGATCGAAGCATCCATGATGGTCAATGACCGGATGCCCGAGTATACCGTAGAGCGCGCCGGCAAGATCCTCAACCGCCATAAAAAGCCGCTGAACGGCTCCAAGGTACTGATCCTGGGCGTTGCTTACAAGCAGGACATCGACGATTACCGCGAGAGTCCCGCCATCCGTGTCATCGAAGAGTTCCACAAGGTTGGTTCCAATGTGGATTTCTATGATCCCTTTGTGGCAAAGTACCGGGAAAAGGGCCAGTGGTTTGAGGGCCTGCAGGCCATTGACACCCAGGTGCTGCAGCAGTACGATCTGGTCTGCATCACCACTGCGCATACCACGGTAGATTACGAAATGGTCAGCAATGCCGGTGTTCCGGTGTTTGACTGCAAGAACGTAACCAAGAACGTCAGCAACAAGGAAAACATCGAGGTGCTGTAACATGAAGAAGATCTGTACGGTTGTGGGAGCGCGGCCGCAATTTATCAAATTGGCGGTGGTGTCCCGGCAGCTTCGGAAACAGTATCACGAGGTGCTGATCCATACCGGCCAGCACTATGACCATAATATGTCGGATGTGTTTTTTGAAGAGATGGAGATCCCCCGGCCAGATTACAATCTGGGCGTTTCCGGGGGCACCCACGGACAGATGACCGGACAGATGCTGATCAAGCTGGAAGAGGTGTTCCTCAAAGAACAGCCCGACATGGTGCTGCTTTTTGGCGATACCAATTCCACCATGGCGGCGGCATTGGCAGCGGTGAAGTTGCATATCCCGGTGTGCCATGTAGAGGCGGGCAACCGCTTTGGCACTCTGGATAGCCCCGAAGAGGTGAACAGAACGGTCACCGACCACCTGTCGGCCATCAATCTGCCCTGCACCGAGTCCAGCCTCCGCTTCTTGGAGCGGGAGGGTCTGGGTCACACCGCAACCGTGGTGGGAGATCCCATGTACGATGCCTTCCGTTACTATACCGAAACCCTGGACGGCACCGAACTGGAAGGCTTGCAGGATTTCCGGGGCAACCCCGTTGAGATCCCCGAAAAGTTCTACTATATGACCTGCCACCGGCAGGAGAATACCGATACCGATGAAAAGCTGGACGAGATCTTTTCTGCCATGGAGTCGCTGGAATATCCTACCGTTTATCCGGTGCATCCCCGCAACCATGACCGAGCAGCCCGCCTGTGTCAGGAAAAGGGCTACCAAAAGATCTTGCTGACCTTGCCGGTGGGCTACAAAGCCTCCATTTCTTTGGTGAACCGGGCAGAAAAAATCGTTACCGATTCCGGCGGTGTCCAGCGCGAAGCGTTTTTTGCAGGAAAGCCCTGTGTCACCGTGCTGGATTTTGTGGTTTGGCCCGAAACCATGAAAGACGGATGCAATCGTCTGGCAAAACCCAACAAAGGTGATATTTTAGAAAAGCTGAACCAGCCCGTGGTGTTCGATGCGGCATATCTGCCCTTCGGCGACGGACATTCCGCGGAAAAGATTGTTGAAATCATCGAGGAGTATTTCGCATGAAAGTTTTGCATATCTGCAACAACTTTATAAGCTCTACTGTACATCAGAAGATGGCGCAGGCGTCCCGCAAGTTGGGCATCCGAAATGTGGTGTTTGCCCCTGTGGTCACGCTGGAGGGACGGGTTGTTCCCGGTGAAGACGAGCATGCGGTTGCCTGCGTCAACAAATGGGATCGTTTCTTCTTTTATCATAAGCAAAGAAAAACCTATCGTGCGCTGAAACAAGCGGTGCCCCAGCAGCAGTTTTGCCTGACCCATACCCACTGTGTGTTTACCGATGGCAATGCAGCGCTGTGGCTGAAAGAAGAACTGGGCATTCCCTTCCTGGTGACGGTCAACAACACCGATATGAATCATTTCTTCCGTTTGCGCCGATTTTTGCGGGGGCGCGGAATCCGGATTTTACGGCAGGCTTCCGCCATCGTGTTTATTTCACCCGCATACCGGGATCAGCTGTTTTTTCGGTATATTCCGCAAAAATATCACGCAGAACTGCTTGCAAAAAGCCATATCATTCCCTTTGGCATCGACGATTTTTGGCTTGAAAACCGCAACCTGCAGCCCAAACAGCTGGCTGACAGCAAAACCTTGCGGCTGGTATATGCGGGCGATGTCTGTGAAAACAAAAATCTGCTGACCACCGTGCAGGCCATGGAACTGCTGCGGCAAAAGGGGTGGACGGTTACGTTTACCTTTGCCGGCAAGATCCTGAGCCAGGCGGTTTATGACCGGGTCATGGCGGCAGAGGGCGTTTCTTATGCGGGGCTGCTGACAAAAGAAGAATTACTGCAGCTGTACCGTGCGCATGACGTGTTTGTGATGCCTTCCTTCAAAGACACCTTTGGACTGGTGTATGCCGAGGCGCTCAGCCAGGGACTGCCCATTTTGTATTCCAAGGGACAGGGTTTTGACATGCAGCTGCCGGAGGGAAGCGTAGGCTATCGGGTGGATCCCCGTGACGCCAATGATTTGGCTCTGGCGATGGAGCGTGTGGCAGCACATTATTCAGAATTACAGCCACGGTGCGCAGAGGCGGCAACCACCTTTTCCTGGGGCGCAGTGGCCAAGCAATATCAAAGCCTTTATCAATCCATGACTGCTGGGGAGGGCACACTATGAATTACGCACTGATCGGTTGCGGACGCATCGCAACCAACCATATGAAAGCCGCGCTGAACAACAAGCTGAACATCGTTGCCGTGTGTGACGTAAAACCCGAGGCGATGGAAGCACTGCTGGCCAAGCACGGCCTGGAGAAAGATTCCTCCATCAAGCGGTATACCGATTACAAGCAGATGCTGCAGGAGAATGCCATCACGCTGGCCAGTATCGCCACCGAAAGCGGCAACCATGCCGAAATCGCCCTGTATTGCATCGATCAGGGCGTGAACCTGATCATCGAAAAGCCCATGGCCATGAACATGGACGATGCCGAAGAGATTATTCGCCGCAGCGAGGCAAAGGGCGTTAAGGTGTCTGCCTGTCACCAGAACCGCTTTAACATCGCCATTCAAGAGTTGCGCCGTGCCGTGGAAACCGGCCGTTTCGGCAGACTGTCCCACGGCTCCATCCATGTGCGCTGGAATCGCGACCGGGGTTATTATGACCAGGCTCCCTGGCGCGGCACCTGGGCGCAGGACGGCGGCTGCCTGATGAACCAGTGCATCCACGGCATCGACCTGCTGCGTTGGATGATGGGCGACGAGGTAGAAGAAGTCTACGGCGTCACCAAGCAGCAGTTCCATGATTATCTGGAGTGCGAAGACATCGGCATGGCAGTGGTCAAGTTCAAAAACGGCGCTGTGGGCACCATCGAAGGCACCACCAACGTCTATCCCCGCAATCTGGAAGAAACCCTGTACCTGTTTGGCGAGACCGGTACGGTCAAAATCGGCGGCACTTCCACCAATAACATCGACGTGTGGAACTTTGCCGAGGAAAGCGAAGCAGACCAGAAGAACAAGGGTCTGCAAGAGGCCACCTCCAACGTGTACGGCAACGGCCACACCAGCCTGTTTGCCGACGTGATCGACGCCATCCGGCAGGATCGCAAGCCCTATGTGGATGCCGTTGCCGGCAGAAATGCACTGGAAATGATTCTGGCCATCTATCAGTCTGCCGCCACCGGCAAGCCGGTAAAACTGCCGCTGCAGGGTGTGGCAAGCACTGATTTCACCGGGAGATTCGACAAATGAACATTTTAGTGGTTTGCCACTATCACTACCAGGGGGTTTCTGTGCCCACTGCGTTGTTTGTACACGCACAAATGCAGGCGCTGGTGGAACGAGGACATCGTGTGCGGGTATTGGTACCGGTTCCGATTGGCAAGACCGGTGAAGATGGGAAACGTATCGGCTCCGCCATCTTTGAAAAGACGGTGGATGGCATCGAGCATGTGTTTTTTCGTGTTCTTTCCCTGTCCAATTACGGAAATCGCGGCCTGAACGACCGCTTGGCGGTTGCGGCGCTGAAGATGTACTACCCCCGGCTGCTGAAAGGATTTGTGCCGGATGTGGTACATGGGCACAAGCTGGGCATGAATACAGAGTTGGCAGCAGAAATCAGCCGCAGAGTCGGCTGTCCGCTGGTGTTTACGCTGCACGGAGAAACCTCCTGCGAAGAACCCTGGATGCATGACACCCGGCGCATCGCAACCTTTGCAAACCGGGCAGATGCGGTTGTGTGTGTCAGCAGCGCCTTGCGACAAACTGTGGTAAATGCCGGCGTAACAAAGCCGGTGCATGCCATTTTCAATGGCTTTAACAAGAAAAATTTGGGCCAGCCCCAACCCCGGGGAAGGGTCGCTATCAATCAAACCGGATACCTGGTGCCCAGCAAGCGTGTGCATGTTACGATGCAGGCGTTTGCAACCTTGCGAGAGCACTATCCCGACGCAACCTTTGAGATTGTAGGAGATGGCGTAGAAAAAGGCCGGCTGATGGAGCTTAGCAAGCGTTTGGGCGTAGCGTCGTCGGTGCAATTCCGTGGCTATGTGCTCAATCGGCAGGCTGTTGCAGATATGCAGCGGGCACGCTTTTTTGTCATGCCCAGCAAACCGGAAGGCTTTGGCATTGTATATCTGGAGGCAATGGCCTCCGGCTGCATTACCGTGGGCACAGAGGATCAGGGCATTGCAGAAGTGATCCGTCATGGCGAAAACGGTTTTTTGGTGCCGGCTGACGATGCAGACGCGATTGTAAAGGTCATCACATACTGTGTGGAACATCCCGACGAGGCTGACAAGATTGCCGAAAACGGAAGACAGACGGCAATGCAGCTCACTTGGGAAGCAAATGCCGGCAGATATGAGTCGTTATTTATGGAATTGACGGAGAGGAGAACAGCGTGCAGGCAAAAAAGAAATGGCTGATGGAACAATATGCGACGGATAAGCTTGGTTTTCTCCTGACAACCATGTGGCTCTGCACCTTTGCCTTCTCCTTTGTCGGTAGCACGATTTTTTCGGTGAATGTGCATGGCGCAGGCGAGTTTTTCCCCTTCCGCATTTTTTTGCCCATCACCTTTGTGCTGTATCTTATTCGTATGGTGCAGCAGCGGGAACATGTGTGGAAAGAGTCCTCTAAGGCGGCAAAAGCCTGCATGGTTTTGATTGCTGTGATGTTGGTGCACAGCGCGGTTTCTTTGCCGTATGCCTTGGATTTTGCCTGGTCCTTCCGCCGGTTTTTCAATCTGGTCTTCGATCTGGCCTTTTTCTTTCTGATGTTTCGGCTGTGCCGCCAACGGCAGACGCTAAAGATGACCATGTATGTCTGCTGGGCAGCATTTATCGTTTTGGCGGTTCTGGGTGTTTGGGAAACACTGTTTGGCCCGATTTTTCATGGTGATGTAAAAATCCAAATGGTGAACTTTTTCGGCGCACGCATGTATTCTCCCATGGTCACCTATCGCAACACCAACGATTATATGACAGCTATGATCTTTATGGCTGTTTTCCTGCTGATATGGTGGGCAAGGACACCGCAAAAAAAGCATTGGCACACGGTGTTTGGAACCATACTGATTTTGCTTTATCTGGTGGAGTGCGCAGCTGCCCGACTGCTGACACTGGCACTGTGGGCGCTGATCGTGACCATGCTTGTCTACGCGTTAAAAATGCGAAAGGTCGGCCTCAGAACCATTTTGGTGGTGGCTTTGGCGGTGTGTATGTTAACCGCAGGCAGTATTTATTCTCTGATGGCCAGTGAAGCAAACAAACCCGACGATCCGTCGATTGAAAGCGATATGCAGGGCGGAGAGATTCAGATCGACGGCATGTCCAGCGCAGAGGCCCGGCTGAAATTGATGCTCCATGCGTTTCAGTGTTTTTACGAATCCAAGGGCATGGGCGTTGGCATTGGCAATACAGAGCAGTTGGCGCTGGAACAAGCGGTGGCATACGAAGGCAAAGTCTATGCCATTCACTGTTTTGTGGCCAGGGTGCTGGGAGATTACGGCCTTTGGGCGGGAATCCCGCTTTGTTACCTTGCAATCCAGCTGTTAAAATACGGCGTGAATGTGTTTCGTCACGGGATCATGAAAAACAGCAAAGAAGAGAAGGCTTTTGCGGTGCTGTATTCTGTGATCGTGGCGGTATATGTGCTGTTATCCACAACCCCCGCAGAAGCACAGGATATCTTACCCATGTGGATGTATCTTTCCGCACTGGTTCTGTTACCAAATGCAGACCAATGGAAATGGGAGCCGGCAACAGCGCATGATAAGACCCATGGAAAAAAACGGTCGCGGAAACACGGGAGGAATCGGTCATGAAGATTTTAATCATTGCGCGTTATTTCAGTCCGTATAATGCCATTGCATCTGTACGGCTGACAAAGCTGGCAAAATATCTCCATCGAAACGGACATCATGTAACGGTGTTGACTGCGCATAACCGTGACAATCTGGCGGACCCCATTTTGCAGAATGATGAGCCCGAAATCGATGTCATTGTTCGGGCAGAAAACAGTCGTGCTTATTACCGGCTGTTCGACTGTGTATATGGCGCCTACAAAAAAGTTGCGAAAACCCCAGCAGAGCCCTCTATCCCTGCGATGCAAACGGGTGGCAATGCAGGCAAAAAGTCTTTTTCCGCGGCACTGAAAGAATTTGTGCGGCAATGGATGTATATTTTAGAAAATATCGATTTTGCGCGGCAGGCAAAGAAAGAACTCAGCATCAAGCAAGGGGAGTATGACGTAATGCTGTCATCCTACGGCCCCTTCAGCAGTCACTTGCTGGCCCTGCACTATCATCGGAAAGATCCGGGCATGAAGTGGATCGCAGATTTCCGGGATCCGGTAGAGCTGACCGAAGAAAAGACCCTGGCCGGCCGTTGGGCACGAAGATTCCGGCGAAATGTGTATCAGTACGCAAATGTGGTTACAGCCGTTTCCGAGGGAACGCTGAGTTCTCTGCAGGTTCCGTCTCAACTGGAAACCTGCGTGATTTCCAATGGATTTGATCCGGAAGATCTGCGGTTCGTACAAGCGACTTCGTCCCAGGACGGGATCTTCCACATGGTATACCCCGGAATGATCTATCAGGGTAAACGAAACTTTGGAAGCTTGTTCCGTGCCCTGTCCGAGCTGGAGCAGGAATGCCGCATCGCTCGTGAAAAGGTGCGCATCACATATGCAGGTCCGGATTTTTACATTTTAAAGGCCTATGCGGCAGCCTGGAATATGGAATCGGTGCTGTATGACCGGGGCAGAATCAATCGGCAAGCGTCCTTGGCACTGCAGCAATCGGCGCATGTTCTGTTGCTGGCCTCCTGGAACAATACCGGAAACACCGGTGTTGTAACGGGAAAGTTTCTCGAGTACCTGATGTCACGCAGACCGATCTTGTGCCTGATCAGCGGAAACGAGCCCAACAGTGCGCTGAAAGAACTGATCCATGAGGCAAATGTGGGTTTTTGCTGCGAGGAAGCGGGCGGCGAGGCCGAGTTCCTGCAAATGAAAGAATATCTGTATCAGCAGTATTGTATCGCGGTTGGATCTGGCGAGGGTGTCTTTTCCCCCAACCAGGCGATCATCAACCGATACACCTACGCAGAAAAAGCTGCTGCGTTTGAGCTTCTGTTTTAACCGAAGCACGCAGGCGGAGACCGAGAAGAAGGAGCAGAGGCAAACCGTATGAACAGAAACTCTCTGGGCAAAGATGCTGTATATTTGACGCTGTCAAAAATGGTGACCCTGGTAATTGCCATGGTTGCCGGCATGCTGCTGTCCAGATTTCGCACATATGAAGAATACGGCACGTACTCTCAGCTGCAACTGGTAATCTCTTTGTTCACCGCCCTGTTCATGCTGGGGTTGCCAAACAGTATCAACTATTTCCTGGCGCGGGCAGGCTCTGCAAGAGAGCGCAGCACGTTTTTAAGTACATACTATACGATAAGCACACTGCTGAGTATCGTTATGGGCATGACTTTGGTGGCAGTGTCTCCGTGGATCGCCGCATATTTTAAAAATCCATCGATCTCTGCCTTTCTGTACTTTTTGCTGCTGTATCCCTGGGCCAATGTAACGGTGTCCGGCATTGAAAATGTTTTGGTGGTGTATCACCGGACCAGGCTGCTAACGGTATATCGAATTGTCAACAGTTGCTGCTTGCTGGGCGTGGTGGTGCTGGCCGAGCTGTTGCACTTCAGCTTTGCGCAATACATGGTGCTGTATGTCATCGTAAGTGTTGCGTTTGCTGCCTTTGTATATTATGCGGTGCATCGCATCAGTGGCGGAATCCGGGTGGGGATACAGCCCGATCTGGCAAAGAAAATCTTTGCGTTCTCGCTTCCTGTGGGACTTGCCGCTGTGGTTGGCACGCTGAACATCGAAGTAGATAAACTGCTGATCGGCTGGTTGATGGACACCAAGCAGATGGCAATCTATACAAACGCATCCAAAGAATTGCCGGTTTCCTTTATCGCCAGTTCCATCACCGCTGTGCTGCTGCCCCAGCTGGCCAGATTGGTAAAAAAAGAACGCCATGAAGAAGCGGTAGAGCTATGGGGATATGCAACGGTGCTTTCTTATATTTGCATCAGTCTGATTGCCATTGGTGTCTTTGCATACGCAGAAGATGTAATGGCGCTTCTGTATTCTGAAAAATATTTACCGGGTCTGCCGGTTTTTCGGGTATACGCGCTGGTGCTGCTGCTGCGCACAACCTATTTTGGTATCGTTTTGAATGCAATGGGCAGAACAAAAGAAACACTGTATGCCAGCGTGTTTTCCTTGGGGCTGAATGTGGTTCTGAATCCGTTGTTTTTCTATTTGTTTGGCATGGTTGGTCCTGCGTGGGGCACGTTTGTGTCTATGCTCGTTATGGCAATGTGGCAGATGCACAGAACCTCCAGACATACCAATATCTCCATGAAAAAAATCTTTCCGTGGAGGCCATTGGGCATGGTCACACTGATCAACCTGTGCTTTGCGCTTGTATTTGTATGGATCAAACAGATGCTGCCTTTGGATTTGTGGACAGGAAGTTTGGCAGAATCCATGTTGCTGGGGGTCTGCTGGGCGGCGATTTATGGATACTTGCTCCGGAACATGATCAAACAGGCATGGAAGGGCATGAATGGCAAGGGGGAGAATGATGATGAGCTGGATTAATCGGATCGGCATGGCACTGAAAGGAAGCTGGTTTTTCTTTTGGGGGCATGTTTTTGCCGCTTGCTATTATGATAAGAAGTATCTGCAGGGCCGGTGGTTTCAAGGAAGATTACACGGACTTTGCAGTCAAGGTTGGAAATGGGTCGCCCAGGATGGGTTTGCCAGGCTGCTGTTTGGCCAGAATCCAAAGGTGTGGTTCCCGGTGTCACAGCATGTGCGTGTGGTATGCCCGGAGAACATCCATTTTCATCCGGATGATTTGAATAACTTCCATGGGCATGGAAATTATTATCAGGCCATTGGCGAAATTCACATCGGGCGGGGAACTTATATTGCGCCCAATGTCGGTTTGATTACAGCAAACCATGATTTGCAGGACTTGGATCGCCATCTGCCGCCCAAGCCTATTCACCTGGGAGAAGGTTGTTGGATCGGCATGAATGCAGTTGTGCTTCCGGGTGTTACACTGGGGCCGGGTACCGTGGTGGGTGCAGGCGCCGTGGTGACGAAAAGTTTTCCCGAAGGACACTGCGTGTTGACCGGTAATCCTGCGGAAATTAAAAAACGCCGATGATCCATGGTTGCGCGGACGGAAGCATCAACTGTGAGCGTTTCGTTTTCCGTGGATGTCCGTGCGGCTGCTCCAACCGCAATAAAAGAAGTACAAATCAAAAAACAGCGGGCTGCGCCTTGGCGCAACCCGCTTTTTATTGATAAAACTTGTTTTTTCGCTGTCGGCGGTATGCGCAAGCCGTGCGGCGGTCGCAAACGAGCCCTGCAGCACCGCTTATGTCAGATACGGTGCGTACAGCACATCCTCCGGTAGTCCCAGTTCCCGGGCGGCCTGATGTAGCGGCGCGGGATTGATGATCCGAAACAGCGCCGGCTGGCTGATCTTCACCGCGGCATGATCCCGGCATGTTGCCAACGTCTTTACATCATAGCCCGAAAGCCGCACACAAACCGGCATGCGCAGTGTCCGCGCCAAGGCTTGAAACACCTCGGTTTCACGTCCCGTGTCCAAAGCGAACTCCTCTACCGCGCCGCTGCCGCGGTTTAAGGAAAGAAACCCCGCCACGGCGCCGTCCTGACAGAACACCGAAACCGCTTCCCGTCCGCCGCTGCGCAGGGAGGGGATAAAATCCTCCGGCTTCCGCTTGATATAATCGCATCGGGTTTCCGATCGCGCCTGCTGCAGAGGAACTTCCTCCGCCGTCATGGGCACAAACTGATATCCGGCAGTCCCCGCGGGCTGAAAGGTGAGCAAATATTCTGTGCCGCAGCCCACATAGCCCACCCGGCCATAGCGCACAGGGTCTCCGTGCAGATAGCCCAGATCGCCCACCCGGTCGCAGCATTCGTTGATCCGATGCAAAATTGCCGTCATCACACCTCGACCCCGGTAATCTTCGTGCACCGCCACATTTCCGTTGCCCATCAGGCGGATGTGCTGCGAGCCAATCACATAATCCAGCGGATACATGGCGGCGGTGCCGATCAGCTTTCCGTCTTCAAAGGCGCCGATGTGAGAAGCGGTTGCATAGGCATTTGGCGCGGCAAACAGGCGGGGAAATAAGCGTGAAAAGTCGGTCGCTCGCCCGTTCGAACGGCTGAATACTCCGTCCAGCAGATCCCGCAGCTGATAAAATTCCTCCGGACGCAGTGTTCTGATCTCCATCTCGTTCGCTCCTTCTCTCACCGACCTGGCAGTGTTTCTGCGAATATTATAGCACAGACAAGCGCGTGTGCACAGAACAATTGCAGAGAAAAACAAGAGAGCATTGCTTTTGCAATGTGTTTATGGGATAATACAGACAGATCATGGGCAGGAGGAAATTGCTTATGAAAAAGTTACTGATCATTCTATTGAGTTTGCTGCTGGTCTGCAGTCTGGCAGGCTGTGCCCAGAATGAAACGCCACAAGCACCGGGAGATGGAGGAGAAGATTCCGGCCAGCAGGATTCCGGCCAGCAAGGCGATGCTGACAACGATCCGGCGGGTGGTTTTGGAACCGGTGCAGACATTTGGGCGTTGGATAGCACTGGCATCCTTGCGCTTGAGGTCTTCAAAAAGGATCGCTATGGTAATGAATTCGACAGTCTCTGGAACTTTTGGAACGATGCGAAAAAGACATCCGAAACCTGGATCTGGAACGAAAACACCGGCGAACTGCTGGTTTACCGGATGAAGCAAACCGATGCGTGGGAAGACATCACCGCAGATTTTCCGCTCACTTGGTCTTCCCGTGAGGATGCTACCGACCGGGAGCTCACCGGCAAGACCGGCAAGGGCAGACTGACTCCGCCCACTTGGTTTACCCAGCGGGTGGAGCTGCAGCTCCAACCGGAATATGCCTTTATCGGGGCAGTTTGGTACGATGCCATCGACGGCATGACTTATGCTATGCTGTCTTTGGGCGAAAATGCTGTCCTGCGTGACCCGTATCCCGCATTTATGGTGGCGCAGCATGCAAGTTTGGAGTTTTCTTCTTATCAGGAAGCGCTGGAGTTTCTGCAGCTGCATAACTACCACGGCAATGAAAAACGACCGGTTTTCGCGCGGGATGACGGCGAGAGCCAAACCATTTTGCAGATGGAGGAATACGGCACGATATTTTGCCGTGTCGGCACAGCGAATGATTTTGTGGAGACCTATTATGATCCGGACAATCAGATTCGCACCCAGCGGCATAAGCATGTGACAGAGGGTACCAATGAGGTAAGATATGCTTACGAAGGCGACGTGTTGGTGAGCAAGCTGGTGTTTGACAGCAACAATAACCTGTTGGAATCTTACGGATATAATGTCCAAGACAATACGACACACAGAGAACAATTCGAAAACGGGGTCATGGTCTATTCCTACAGCGATAGCAGTCAGGTAACCACAGAAGGCTGGTATACGGATAAGGAATATAAGCAAAAGCGGTATGACAAAGCGCAGAAAATCACCACCACCCGTACTTACAAGGTGATCCAGGAAGGTGAACAACGAAAACATTATATTGTTTCCGTAGAGGCTGACTGGGGATACACCAAGTACACGTATGCCAGCGAGGACTCGGTGTATCTGGTGCGGATGGAAGATTATCGGATTGCAGAGGATGAAAAGGTGATCTGGACCTTGAACGGCACAGCCTGCAATGATTCCATGGACTATGTGATATCCTTGGAGCGCACCATTAAGGGAAAAACCAAGTTTTATACCCGGGAGCAAATCCCATGGGGCACCGGCATGGTTTATCCGCCGCATTTTCAACACGAACTGAACAATTAAAAGAAAGAATCGCAAAGGATGATGGCGGATTTCCGCCATCGTCCTTTTTCTTTGGCGGCTGACGCAATAAAAAAGATTTGTATGCTTGCTCATAGTTTCGTCAAGAAGTGCGATACTAATAAAGCAACTCGAAACATAAGGAGAGATTCATATATGAAAGCAACCGGAATCGTCCGCCGCATCGACGACCTTGGGCGCGTGGTGATCCCCAAAGAGATCCGCCGCACCCTCCGCATCCGCGAGGGCGAACCCATGGAGATTTTCACCGATGGCGGCGGCAGCGTCATTTTCAAAAAATATTCTCCGGCCGCAGAGCAGGGCATTATGGCCGAACAGCTCTGCGAGTCGGTCTACCGTGCCACCGGCCGCGCCATCGCGATTTGTGACCGCGACGGCATTGTGGCCGCCAGCGGCGGCTTTCGCAAAGTGCTGGAAGGCAAACCACTGGTGTCCTCATTGGACAGCATCATGCAAACCCGTAAGATGCGGGAAAGCGCCGAAGGAATACCGCTGTCCTCCACGGCGCCCGATATCACAGCCGCCCTGGTGGTGCCGGTAATTGCCGGCGGCGACCTGTGTGGCTGCGTAGCCGCGCTGCACAACGGCGTGCCGTTGGAAGACTCCGACCGCAAGCTCACCCAGGCCGTGGCCATGTTCTTTGCCCGGCAGATGGAAGAATAGACGAACTGTCTGGAGTGTGCAGAATGCGTATAGAATCGTATTGGAAAGGGTTTTTCCCTTATGCGCTGGCAGCGGCAGTGCTGAGCCTTTGTGGCGGATTGAACGCTGCCTTCCCGGCCACTGTGGTGGCTGACTGGGGACTGGCCTCTGAAAGCACCACATGGGTGACCATGGCTTATGCGTTGGGCACGGCTTCCATGGCACCTGTCATGGGCAAGCTGGGCGATGTGCTGGGGCGAAGAAGTACCCTGCTTCTGGGCCTGGGTCTCTTCGGCGGTATCCAGCCTCTGGTAACGCTGATCCCCGATGGCGGACTGATTTTGCTGCTGGTGCTGCGCTTTTTGGTGGGCGTTGGCGCGGCTGCCATTTCGCCGGTGGTGATGGCTTATATTATGACCGAGTTTCCGCCGGATAAACTGGGCAAAGGGTTTTCGGTCTATATGCTGGTGGCATCCGGTATGGTGGTGTTTGGCCCTGCACTGGCAGGCGTCATCATTGATCGGATGGGATGGAAACCCATCATGTATTTATGCTTCGCCTTGACCGCGGTGGTATTTTTTGTGTGTCTGGCAACGGTACGGGAAAGTGACCGCGCCCGGGGCAGTATGGAAAACTTTGACTTTGCCGGTGCGGTGCTGGCGCTGCTCTTTTTCTCCATGGTCTTAAGCGTGCCCACCTTCGGACAAAACAACGGGTGGCTGTCTTTGCCCACACTGGTAAGTTTGGGCATCGGTCTTGCGGCATTGGTGGCGCTGATCCTGGCAGAGCGCCAGGCAAAACAACCCATTCTCAGCGGCAAGTTTATGGCGCGCAAGCAATTTGTGCTGCCGGTGGTGGTGCTGTTTTTATCCCAGGGTCTGCTGCAAAGCGTGATGACCAACATCATTTTGTTCGTGATGTATACCCGTGACAGCTCTGCGTTGTCGGGCATTGCGACCTCCGTCATGTACGTGGGCATGGCACTGGGCGCCGTCGTCATTGGCCCGCTGGCAGATAAATGGGAGCCCCGCATTGTGGCGGCAGGGGCACTGGTGCTGGTGGTGCTGGGCGTAGCGCTGCAGCTGACCTTTACCCCGCAGACCGGCCTTGTGATGCTGGCGGCATCGTTGTTTCTGGTGGGTCTTGGTCTGGGGGGCAACGGCACGATTTTTCTCAAGGTGGTGCTTTCCGGTCTGCCGCCGGAACTGGCAGGCAGTGGCAGCGGCACCTATAATGTGTTCCGCGATCTGGCGGCGCCCTTTGGCGTAGCGGTGTTTGTTCCCATGTTCACCGGCGCATTGAATACGGGGCTGCAAGCAGGGCTGTCCCAAGGTCTGGAAGAGGGGGCGGCCGCGGCCGCCGCAGCGGTAGAAGCTCTGCGGGGTACTGCCCTGGTTCAGGCGGTGGCTGTAGCGTTGGGCATCGGTGTTTGTCTGTTCCTGCCGCGAATTTACAAAGACGGAAAGTCTGCAGAGGAGAAAAGCGGCGAAAACCCTTGAAAATCAAGGGTTTTTCCCATGAAAAGCACCGGAAAAGTCTTGATTTTACAGAGATTTGGTGCTACAATATGTACGAATGATAGAGGAAATGAGGAGTGGGCTTCGGCTCACTCTTTCTTCTTACAATCTTCTGGAAAAGGGAGGATATTTATGACCAGTAAAGAACTCATCCGCCGGGTGACCGAGCTTGTGCAGCCCATCTGCCAGGAAAAGGGCGTAGAGCTGTGGGATGTGACCTTTGAAAAAGACGGACGCAGCCACACCCTGACGGTGTTTATCGACAAAGCCGAGGGCGTATTCATCGAGGACTGCGAAGCCGTTTCCCGCGGTCTGGATCCCCTGCTGGATGCCAAGGAATTTGACAGTCTGCCTGCCTACACCTTGTCGGTGTCTTCTGCAGGTCTGGAGCGCCGCCTGACCCAGAAGGCGCATTTTGAATGGGCGCTGGGCAAAGAGGTGGAACTGACCTTCTACCGCGCCTACAAAGGACAGAACAGTATGGTGGGTGTGCTGAAGGAAAAGAATGAGCAGGGCATCATCCTGACGCTGGAAGACGGCAGCGAAGAAGTGCTGGACAACGCGCTGATCGCCAACGTGCGCCTGTACTTCCGATTTTAATTGTGTAAGAAATATAAAATAATATAGAGCGACAGATAGGAGCGAAAAACATGGCAAGTGAAATGATCAAGGCCCTGGAAGACCTGGAAAAGGAAAAAGGCATCCGCAAGGATTATATGCTGGAGCGTATTTCCCAGGCACTGGTGGCCGCCTACAAGGCACTGTACAAGGGCGATGCCGCCCAGGCAGCAGCCCTGGACAATGTAAGTGTGACCATTGACGAAGAAACCGGCGCAATCAACATGTACGCCGTCAAGGCAGTGGTAGAAGATGTGGTGAACCCCGCCGCTGAGATGAGCCTGGAAGAGGCCGAGAAGTACTCTGCCGATCCCAAGCTGGGCGACGAGATCAAGCTGAATGTCCATACCCGTGACTTCGGCCGTATCGCCACCCAGACCGCAAAGCAGGTTATCATTCAGGGCATCCGTGAGGCCGAGCGTGGCCTCATCGCCGATGAATATTCCAGCAAGCAGGGCGAGATTCTGACTGCACTGGTCAACCGCGTGGATCCCCGCTACGGCAGTGCCATTCTGGAACTGCCCGGCGGCCGTGAGAAGACCGAAGTGATGATCACCGCACAGGAGCAGATCCCCGGCGAGACCCTGAAGGAAGGCGACCGCGTGAAGGTGCTGCTGACCGAAGTGCGCCGCGTGGGCAAGGGTCCCCAGATTCTGCTGAGCCGCACCCATCCCGATCTGGTGCGCCGCCTGTTCGAGCTGGAAGTTCCCGAGATCGCCGACGGCACCGTGGTGATTTCCGCCATCTCCCGTGAGGCCGGCAGCCGCAGCAAGATCGCTGTGTACTCCACCGATGAGAACGTGGATTGCATCGGCGCCTGCGTCGGCCCCCGTGGCTCCCGTGTTGGCAGCGTCGTCACCGAGCTGAAGGGCGAAAAGATCGATATCATCAAGTACAGCGACGACCCCGTCCAGTTTGTGGCCGAGGCCCTGTCTCCCGCCGATGTCATCTCTGTGCAGATGAAGGAAGACGGCAAGAGCTGCACCGTTGTGGTGCCCGATGATCAGCTGTCTCTGGCTATCGGCAAGGAGGGCCAGAATGCCCGACTGGCAGCCAAGCTCACCGGCTTTAAGATCGATATCAAGGCCAAGAGCCAGACTGAATAAGAATCAAACATACGCGTAACGGTACAAAACGGCCGTTGTGATACGGAGGTGCACCATGCAAAAGAAAATACCCATCCGCCAGTGCGTCGCCTGTCGGGAGCACCGGGAAAAGCCCCTGCTTGCCCGTGTGGTAAGAAAGCCTGACGGCCAGGTGGTTTATGATGGACGGGGTAAAGTCCCCGGTCGTGGCGCATATCTGTGCCGCAATGTGGCCTGTCTGGAACGGGCTGTGCGCAGCAAAGCCTTAAGCCGCGCCCTGGAGACCGACATTCCTGAGGAAATGTTTGGTGTTCTGCGGGCACAGATGATGGAGGAGGAAGCATGACAGAACAACACTTGTCCTTTATCGGACTGATGAAACGGGCGGGGGCCCTGATCCCCGGCGCAGACGGCATTTATGATGCCGCCCGGGCAGGCAGCCTGATTCGCCTGATCCTGTTGGCCTCCGATGCCGGTCCCAACACCCGAAAGGGCCTGCTGAACGCCAAGGAAGAATGCGGCGCGCCCATGATCACGTTGCAGGCCACCAAGGCAGAACTGGGCGCCATTCTGGGGCAAAAGGAATGCGCTGCAGCCGCCATCATCGACACCGGATTTGCCAAGGCATTGTGCGAAAAGCTGGGCGAAACCGAACTGGCACAGCAGCTGAGCGAGCGGCAGCAGCGTGAAGTAAAGCGCAAAGCCAAGAAGCTGGCCAAGAAAGAGGCAAAGCCTTCTGCCGCAGAAAATGCCCAGGCTGCCATTCGACGCAAGCAGGCCACTGCGGCAAAAAAAGGCGGTGCAAAAGCCGAAAAGTCGGCAACGAAAACCGCAAAACCGGTTGCAAAAACGGCAAAACCGATGATGAAAACAGAGAAATCGGTGACGAAAAAGTCCGCCAATGACAGAACATCCGGCAAAACAGACGCCCGTACCGGCGCAAAGAGCAATACCAACAAGAGGGGGAATCGTTCATGGTAATCAAACAGAAAGTTTCCGATGTGGCCAAGGATTTTGGCCTTTCCAATAAAGAGGTCAGCCAGCTGCTGACCAAGTACGGCATCGCCGTCAAGAGCAATTCTCAGTCCCTGAGCGAGCAGGAACTGAACATCGCATACGACGCCATTACCCAGGCACACCAGATCGGCAGCCTGGCCGAGGTCTTTGCCGCCGCACAGGCAGCCGTAGACCAGAAGAAGAAGGAGACCGAAGAGCGTCATCGCCGTCAGCAGGAAGAGGCTGAGGCCAGAGTTCGCGAGGAACAGCGCCGCAAGGAAGAAGCCGAAGAGGCTGCCCGTGCTGCCCAGGCCAAGCGCAATCAGCCCAAGCCCGCTGCCAAGCCCCGCCAGCAGGGTCAGACCCTGCAGCACCAGCCCAAGGCTGCAGAAAGCAAGCCTCAGGTGCAGAATCAGAACGCCCAGAAGGGTCCCAAGGTGCACTACGTGGACACCCGCGGCACCAATGTCAACATTGACAAGTACGACGAGCGTCTGGATACCCTGGTGCCCCAGCAGGCCGGCAAGTACGGCAACCAGCAGAACAAGCAGAAGCTGACCAAGCAGAGCCAGAAGCGTCAGCAGCAGCAGAGCAGCAACAAGCGCCGCCAGGAGGAGCAGGAGAAGATGCGCCGTCTGGAGCAGCAGGCTCAGGCCAAGAAGGTGCCTCTGAAGGTGCTGATTCCCGAAGAGATCGCCGTTGGCGAGCTGGCCATGCGCATGAAGAAGACTGCTGCCGAGGTGGTCAAGCAGCTGATGAAGCTGGGCATCATGGCTTCTGTTTCTCAGACCATTGACTTTGACACCGCATCTCTGGTGGCCATGGAGCTGGGCGCTGTGCCCGAGAAGGAAGTGGTTGTCACCATCGAAGAGCGTCTGTTCGACGAGCGTGAGGATCAGCAGGAAGAACTGGTAGAGCGCGCTCCCGTTGTCGTAGTCATGGGCCACGTTGACCACGGTAAGACCAGTCTGCTGGACGCCATCCGTGAGACCAACGTTACCGCAGGCGAGGCAGGCGGTATTACCCAGCATATCGGTGCTTACCGTGTGCATCTGAATGAAAGAGATATTACCTTCCTGGATACCCCCGGCCACGCCGCATTTACCTCCATGCGTGCCCGCGGCGCCCAGGTTACCGACGTAGCCATTCTGGTGGTGGCATGGGATGACGGTATTATGCCGCAGACCATCGAAGCCATCAACCATGCCAAGGCTGCCGATGTGCCCATCATCGTGGCTGTTAACAAGATGGATAAACCCGGCGCAGACATGACCCGTGTGCTGCAGCAGCTGACCGAGCATGAGCTGGTACCCGAGGATTGGGGCGGCACCACCATCGTGTGCCCCGTATCCGCACTGAAGCGTGAGGGTATCGACAACCTGCTGGAAATGGTTCTGCTGACCGCCGACATGCTGGAGCTGAAGGCCAACCCCAACCGTCTGGCCAAGGGTACCGTCATCGAAGCCAAGCTGGATCGCGGCCGTGGTCCCGTTGCCACCGTGCTGGTGGAAAACGGCACCCTGCGTGCCGGTGACATTGTCATTGCAGGCACTGCCGTTGGCCGTGTCCGTGCTATGACCGACCACAAGGGTCACCGCCAGCAGGAGGCCGGTCCTTCTGTTCCCGTGGAGATCGTGGGTCTGGCAGAAGTTCCCGGTGCCGGTGATGTCCTTTACGCCGTTGAGGACGAGCGCATGGCCCGTACTTTGGCTGAAAAGCGTAAGTTCGAAGAGAAGGAAAAGGAAAATAACGCCAAGCAGAAGATCACCCTGGAGAACCTGTTCAGCTCCATCGAGGCCGGCAATGTGAAGGATCTGAATATCATCGTCAAGGCCGACGTGCAGGGTACTGCCGAGGCCGTGAAGGCAAGCCTGGAGAAGCTGGGCAACGAAGAAGTACGTGTCCGCGTCATTCACAATGGCGTTGGCGGCATCAACAACAGCGACGTGGTGCTGGCAAGTGCTTCCGGCGCCATCATCGTTGGCTTTAACGTCCGTCCCGAGGCCGGCATTGCCGACGAGGCAAAGAACAGCAACGTGGATATGCGTCTGTACCGTGTCATTTACGACTGTCTGGAAGAGATCGAGGATGCCATGAAGGGCATGCTGGCTCCCAAGTTCCAGGAGGTCATTCTGGGTCATGCCGAGATCCGTCAGACCTTTAAGGTCAGCGGCGTGGGCACCATCGCCGGCGCTTACGTCACCGACGGTAAGATGCAGCGCAACGAAAAGGTGCGCATCGTCCGCGACAGCATCGTCATTCACGAGGGCGATCTGGGCACTCTGAAGCGATTTAAGGACGACGTCAAGGAAGTCAAGGAAGGCTTCGAGTGCGGCATGAGCTTTGAACGTTTCAACGATATCAAGGTGGGCGACATCGTAGAAGCCTTCATTATGGAGGAAGTCAAGCGGTAAGCGACCTTTTTTGGGGCGGCAGAGTTCTGTCGCCCCAATCATCAAAATTTCTCTTATCTTTTGGAGGAAATTATGCCTTATAACAGTAATCGAGTTGACCGAATCAGCGAAGAAGTCATGCGTGAACTGGCCGGCCTGCTGCGGGATGTAAAAGACCCCCGTGTGGGCGGCGTGATGCTGTCCATTGTTCGCTGCGAGGTCACCAATGACCTGCGCTGGTGCAAGGTACACCTGAGCGTGATGGGCGATTGCGACTACAAGGAACTGAAGAAGGGCCTTAAGTCCTGCTCCGGCTTCCTGCGTCGTGAACTGGCCCATCGCCTGCGTCTGCGCTATACCCCCGAGCTGGTTTTCGAACTGGATGACTCCATCGCCTACGGCGCCCATATTTCCAAGGTGCTGCGGGATCTGGACATTCAGCCCGACAGCGAGGAAGAATCCGATGAGCAGGATGCTTGATGCAGCTTCTGCCGCAACTTTGTTGCGGCAGAGCGACCGTCTGCTGCTGCTGACCCACAAACGCCCCGACGGCGATACGGTGGGTTCTGCCTCGGCTTTGTGCCTGGGCCTGCGCGCAATGGGCAAGCAGGCCTTTTTGGCAATCAATGAGGATATGACGCCCAAGTTGGCTGCATTTATGCAAGGGATGACTGCCCCCGAAGGCTTTGTGCCCCAGCTGGTGGTGGCGGTGGACATCGCCGATGAGACCCTGTTCTGCCTCTCCATGGAGCAGTATAAGGGCAAGGTGGATCTGTGCATCGACCATCATCCCTCCAACAAGCAGTACGCCAAAGCACTCTTTCTGGATGCAGGCGCAGCCGCCACCGGCGAGCTGATCTGCACTCTGCTGCGGCAGCTGGAGCTGGAGATCTCGGTGGAGATGTGGGAGCGGATCTATCTGGCAGTGGCCACCGATACCGGCTGTTTTAAGTTTGGCAACACCACGCCCTATGCCCATGCCATTGCTGCCGATTGTCTGGCGGCCGGGGTGAAGTTTCATCCCATCAACCGGGCATTCTTCCAGCTGAAGAGCCGGGCGCGTATGGAGATGGAAAAGCAGTTGTTTGCGACTCTGCGCTTCAGCGCAGACGGACGCGTGGTGGCGACCGCCATCACCCGGGACTTTGTGGAAAGCATCGGCGCCAACAACGACGATATGGACAACCTGTCCACCCTTACCATGGAGCTGGAAGGGGTTGTCTGCGGCATGGTGCTGACCGAAAACGTAACCCGCGGCACCTTTAAGGCCAGTGTTCGCACCCAGGCGCCCTTTGACGCATCCCGACTGTGTGCCACCTTTGGCGGTGGTGGACATGCCCGGGCTGCCGGCGCGACCCTGGAGGGCACAGCAGAGCAGGTGGTGCAGGCCATGATGCAGGCCGCAGAAGAGGAGCTGAAGCGCCATGTATAACGGCATTTTGGTATTCAACAAGCCCGAAAGCTTTACCTCTCATGATGCGGTGGCAAAGCTGCGGGGCATTTTGCGACAGAAGAAGATCGGACATGCCGGCACACTGGATCCTATGGCCAGAGGCGTGCTGGTGGTGCTGCTGGGCAGTGCCACCCGTGCCAGCGACCATGCCAGCGGCCAGCAGAAAGAATATGTGGCCCGGCTGCGGCTGGGACTTACTACCGACACCCAGGACATCACCGGTACGGTGCTGGAAGAGAAGGACGTGCAAGTGAGCGAGGAGCAGCTGCTGACTGCTCTGCATGCGTTCACCGGCGACATCCTGCAGCTGCCGCCCATGTATTCTGCGGTGCAGGTAAACGGAAAACGGTTGTATGATCTGGCCCGCAAGGGCATTGAAGTAGAGCGGCAGAGTCGCAGCATCACGGTAGAAAGGCTGCAGCTTTGTACCGACGATCGCCTGGCCGAGCTTGGTGTCACCAAGGGCGAACCTTGCAAGGAAGGCGTGGAATACGATTTGGATGCGGTGTGCTCCAAGGGTACTTACATCCGCACCCTGTGCCATGATGTGGGACAGGCTTTGGGCTGCGGCGCCTGTATGGCTGACCTGCTGCGGGTGCGTAGCGGTGACTTTGTGCTAAGCCAGGCGCTGACCTTTGCGCAGGTAGAGGAACTGCATCGCAGCGGCGAGCTGGAGCGGTACATCGTGCCTACCGACCGGGTGTTCAGCGATTTGCCCGCCATTTACTTAAACACAGACGGTGATGAGCGCGCCAGCCATGGTGCGTTTCTGAGCGCGCAGCATATCGCAGAGGGCAAGATCCCGGAAGAGGGACAGGGTTGCCGTGTTTATGATTCTGCGGGTCGGTTTATTATGACCGGCAAGGCAGGACAACTGGATCGCGGCGGCGAAGCGGTATTTTGCGACAAGACTTTTTTTAACAGGGATTGAAGAACTATGACGATAAAACGTGTGTTGGCACTGGGCTTTTTTGACGGGGTACACCGTGGCCATGCCAGCATTCTGCAGGAAGCCTGCCGTCTGGCAAAGGAGCTGGGTGCCGAAAGCGGCGCGGTAACATTTGAAAGCCATCCCCGTGCTTTGGTACTGGGGCGGGCGCCGGACTTGATCACCAGCTTTGCGCGTCGGTGCGAACTGATCCGAAAGGCCGGTGTGCAGCAGGTATTTGCCCTGCCTTTTGATCAAAAGATGGCGGATACCACCCCTGCCGAGTTTGCCACCATGCTGCAGCAGCGGTTTGGCGCTGTGGCGGTGGTTTGTGGCGAAAACTTCCGCTTTGGCAAGAATGCCGCCGGAACGCCGGCATTTCTGCAGGAGTTTGGCCTGCAGGTGCGGGTGTGCAAGCCGGTGTACTCCGGCAAGGAGCTGGTGAGTTCTACCCGAATTCGCAATTGTGTCCGTGAAGGGCACGTGCATCGGGCAGCACAGCTGCTGGGACGACCCTTCTGTCTGGAAGGACCGGTAGTCAGCGGCTATCAGGTGGGGCGCAAGTTGGGATATCCTACCATAAACATTGCGCCCGGTGCCGGCGGGCTGATCCCCCGACGTGGCGTATATGTTACCGATGTTACCATCGGCGGCAGCACCTATCGGGCGGTGACCAATGTGGGCACACGTCCCACGTTTACGGATGCGGACATCGTCAGTGTGGAGAGCCACCTGCTGACATTCCAGGGCGATTTGTACGGAAAAGAGGCAGAGGTGCGGTTTTTGCGCTATTTGCGTCCGGAACGCAGTTTTGAAAATGGTGACGCTTTGCGTGTGCAGATCGCTGCCGATATCGAAGAAGCCAGAAAAACCAAGTGAGTCGTAGGAGGTAAGATATGAAAGAGTTCTTGGCCAATTTTTGGGCATCTGTGAGAATTTTTTTCAGTAATTTCAATGCCACCTTTGGCGATTGGATCAATTTTTTGCTGATTGCAGCTGTGGTGACCTTTTTCACCGTTGCGATCTTCCGTTGTTTTATGGCAAGCGTCAAGGCAGGTCGTAACCGCAAGGCGCTGGAGGGAAGAACTCCCGATGCAGAGAAAAAGCAGCGGGCAGCACAGCGCCTGCAAAAAGCCGTGCAGATCCCCTCGGTCACCGGCGACCGAAAGGCAATGGCAGACATTGCCGCATATCTGCGCGAATGCTATGAACAGGCGATTCCCGGGCTGCGCTGGGTTACCACCGAGGATGGCAGCCTTTTGATTCGCTGGGCCGGCCAGGACGAGGATCTGGAGCCGGTGCTTTTCTGCGGACATATGGACATTGCCCCGGTACAGGGCAATTGGGTGCATGCACCCTTTGGCGGCGAGATCGACGGCGATATGCTGTACGGTCGCGGTACCGTTGCAGGCAAGAGCACCATCATTACTATGCTGGAAGCGGTAGAAAACCTGAGCAAGAACGGCTTTATCCCTCGCCGTGATGTGTATTTTGCATTGGGCAGCGATGAAACCACTGGCGGTAAGGTAGGTGCTGCCGGCATGGCAGAGGTATTCCGTCGCCGCGGCATGCATTTTGCTGCTGTGGTGGATGAAGGCGGCTGGATCGTAGAGGATCATATGGGTACCGCCAATCATGCGGCAGCCATCATTGGTCTGGGTGAAAAGCAGTCCTGTGATTTTCTGCTGGAGGCCAATGTAAAGGGCGGCGATTCCAGTGTGCCCGGTCATCGCACGGCACTGGGCAGCCTGGCAGAGGCCATCTGCCGCATGGACGGCGCACAGCCCCATCACCATTTGTCTTCGTTGACCCGTGAATACTTAAACCGTTCCATGTATGCGTTGCCTTTTGCCAAGCGGTTGGTCGTCAGCAACATGCCTTTGTCCGAACCGCTGCTTACTTGGGTGTTCCGCGATGACCGTACAGCGCTGGCACAGCTGCGCAGCACGGTAACCGCCACGCAGATCAGCGGCTCGGATGCCGCGAATATGCTGGCAGCCAAAGCACAAGCACGCATCAACGCCCGTTTGATCACCGGCGAAAATCCGGAAAATATGCTGCGTTACCTGCGTGAGCTGGTGGAAGATCTGCCTGTGACGATGGAGCTGGTGGACAACACCGAGGCTGTACCGGTGACTGATTCCGAGGCACCCATGTATAAAGTTCTGTGCAATGCCATTGGCGAAGTATATCCCGCGCTGCCCTGCATCGGCATGCTGTGCCCCGGCAAAACCGACAGCCGGCATTATGCCGACATGAGCGACTGCACGCTGCGCTTTGCACCTCTGGTTCAGACCCTGCGCCAGAGCCGCGGCGCATACCGCGCAGAAGAACATGTCAGCCTGCATGCACTGGGCGTGGCTGTAGAGATTTACGAAAGCTTCTTTAAGAAATTATAAGGCGCTGCAACCGATAAGAAAACGGGAGCAGACAGTATGAGAAGACGAAAGAATACACGCACCGGGGCCGGGATTTCCTGGGCTCCGGTGCTGACCATTTTGCTGGCCATGGCAGTATTGCTGCTGACGGCCGGCTGGTGGTACTGGACACACTATGGCGCGTCAAACCGCGCCCAAGGACAGCTGGAGATCCACATGATCGATGTGGGACAGGGCGAAAGCATCCTGCTGCGCAGCGGAACAGAAACCATGCTCATCGACACCGGCCTGCGGGAAAGCGGTGATGATGTGTCAGCGTATTTGCAGGCTTTGGGGGTTCGCAAGCTGGATCGGTTGTTGATTACCCATGATCACAGCGATCATCGGGGCGGACTGCGGCGGGTACTGAAGGATATCGACACCCGGGTGCTGATGCTGTACGATGGTGGAGATCGGGAAAGCGGCTATCAGCTGGCCGGTGAACTTGCAGGGAGCTCGGCCTGCGACATTGCGTTTGTAGAAGCAGGACAGCAGTTTCCCCTGGGTGAAGCCATTGTCAGGGTGATTTTCCCCACGGCAGGGTATCATTCCGATGACTTAAACGATACCTCAGTGGTGCTGTTGGTGGAGTGCGCGGACAAGCGTGTGCTTTTGACCGGCGACAGCACTGCGGAAGCAGAGAAGCTGTATTACAAAGAACTGCCGCCCGTTGATGTGCTGAATGTGGGGCATCATGGCAGTGCGGACTCCAGTTCTGATGTAATTTTGCAAAGAATTGTTCCCAAAATCGCACTGATCAGCTGCGGCGCGCAGAACGACTATGGACATCCGCATGACCGTGTTGTGCAGGCGCTGCAAAAGCTTGGCACAGAAATCTATCGCACCGACACCCGGGGAGATGTGGTTGTCACCCTGAAAGATGGTGCGTTTACCGTAAAAACAGCGCGATAAATCCAAAACCCCGAATCGGGGAAAGGAGCTTAGGTATGGCAGAGGAAAAGAAAAACAAAAAGGCTGCATCACCCAATCCGGTGATTTATGAAGTGGCACGGGTGCTGGCACATGTGTTCCTTTGGTGCACCGGCGGTTTCCGCCGCACCGGTGACACTTTGCCCAAAGACGGCCCCATGCTGGTACTGGCATCTCATCAGGGCATGCTGGATTTTGTTCCTGTGGGACTGGCGTTGCCCGGTCGTCGGGTGCGCTTTGTGGTTACTGATCGCTTCTTGCGTGGTGGCTTGCTGAGTCGATTCCTGCGCTGGATGGCTGTGATCCCCAAGGTACAGTTCCAGGCCGATCCCCGCAGCATCACCCAGATGCTGCGCACCCTGCGTGAGGGTGGCACGGTTGGTCTGTTTCCTGCCGGACAGACCTCTATGTGCGGTGTGCCCGGAGAGGTGTCGCCTGTCATCACCAAGCTGGTGAAAAAGGCCGGCGCCAACGTGGTGGCGGTGCGGCTGCAGGGCAGCTTTTTTGCCAAAGCCCGATTCATTCGCGGCATTCATCGCTGTCCCATCCATGCAGAGGTGAAGCTGCTGTTTACGCCCGAGCAGCTGAAGACGGCATCGGAAGAAGAAATCTACGATGCCCTTTACAGCAGTATTTATTACGACGAGTTTGCCTGGCAGGAAGCCAACCAGATCAAGGTGCGCAGCCAAAAGCGCGCCGATGGTTATGATAAAGTGCTGTACGCCTGCCCCAACTGCGCAAGCTTGTATACCATCAAGAGCGAAGG
Source organism: Oscillospiraceae bacterium (assembly GCA_045636925.1). Classification (GTDB taxonomy): domain Bacteria; phylum Bacillota; class Clostridia; order Oscillospirales; family Butyricicoccaceae; genus JAZTYK01. The sequence continues at coordinate 11,751 of JAZTYK010000002.1, read as the reverse complement.
AAACACGGTGCATTGCACCGCCTGCGGCGTAGAGGCAACCTTGGGCGAGAACATGCGCATGTACTGGCAGGATGATATGAATCTGCCGGAGAATCTGCGCGACTGGTATTTCCGTCAGCAATGGGCTGCCGAGGAAGCTCTGATGTGTCCCGGATATCAGCTGGAAGTGCAGGTAACTGTCATGGATTTCCCCGGGGGAAAAGAAACCGTGGCAGGTGTTGGAAAACTGGTACTGGATCGGGAGGGCATCCGTTATACCGGCACTCTGCTGGAAGAAAAGGAACATACCTTCTTCCTGCGTCGGGAGCAGTTGTCCGGCCTGGTGACCAAACCCGGTGCATTTATCGAGTTGTATCATCAGGAGCAGGGTCATTTGCTGCGATTCTATCCTGAAAATCCTGCGCAGGCCAGCCACCTGAAGGTGCTGTGCGAGGCAAAGGTAGAGGAAGAGCTTTTGGATTGATATTCTCCATGAAATTGCACATACTGAGAAAAATATCTCCCAAGGGGAGAGACGCAGGAGGACATGTATGGAAATCGTAAAGGTGACAAAAGATACCTACGAGAAAGAAGTGTTGCAGAGCGACAAGCCTGTGCTGCTGGATTTTTGGGCGTCCTGGTGCGGTCCCTGCCAGATGCTGGCTCCGGTGTTGGATGAGATCGCCGCAGAGCGCGCGGACATCAAGGTGTGCAAGGTCAATGTGGACGAGGAAAAAGAACTGGCCCGCAAACACAAGGTCATGGGAATCCCTACGCTGATGGTGATGAAAAACGGCGAAATGGTGAAACGCGTCACCGGCAGCAAGAGCAAGGACGAAGTATTGGAACTGCTGTAACAGAAATTGACATGAAAGAGCCCGGCAGCTGCCGGGCTCTTTTTCACGGGAAACGATGACAAACAAACGGAGATATGGTATGATAAGGGCAACTTGAGGGAAAGGAGCACCCGCATGAAACGAAATCGCATTCTGCACAGTCTGGTGCTGTGTTTGTTGACCGTTTTGCTGCTTGTGGCGCTGCAAATCAGCGGTAATACCGGAGAGGCTCTGGAGCGGCCGGTGTCGATTTACATTGCCACAGACCTGCATTATATTGCCCCGGAACTGCTGGGCAGCGGCGCGCATTTCCGTGAGCCCACCCCGCAGATGGACGGTAAGGTAGTGCATTTTGCTCCGGAGATCACCGATGCCTTTTTGGCGACGGTGCTGGAGGAAAAGCCCGATGTGCTGGTTCTCAGCGGCGATCTGACGCTGAACGGTGCGGTGCTCAGCATGACCCGGCTGGCGGAAAAGCTGGAGCAGGTGCAGCAGTCGGGCATCCAGGTGCTGACCATAGCGGGAAACCATGACGTGGACGGCGCTGCCGGCTCGTATGCCGGAGATGAGATCCAACTGGTGGAAGCTGCCACCTCGGAACAGTACAAGACGTTGTACAGCAAGTTTGGCGCAGACCAGGCGGTCAGCCGGGATCCTTATGGCACCAGTTATCTGTATCAGGTGACGCCCAAGCTGCAGATCCTGATGCTGGACACCAACTGCTTTGGAAAGTGTTTTGTGAAAGACGACACGCTTGCATGGCTGGAAACGGAACTGAAGAAGGCAGAGGCTGCGGGTGTGAAAACCATTTCGATATCGCATCAGAATATCTACGCCCACAATGAGCGACTGAGCTTTGGCTATCAGTTATATAATGCAACAGCGCTGGAGGCATTGTTTACCAAGTATGATGTGCGGTGCAACTTCAGCGGACATATTCATGTGCAAAGCATTCATCAGGGTGTGGTGACGGAAATCGCCACGTCTTCCCTTGCGGTAGCACCCTTGCAGTACGGAAAGGTGCTTTATGACGGACAGCAGCTGCAGTACAGCACGCAGGTCACCGATGTGCAGCCGCTCATCGATCTCAGCAGCAGTCTGCACCCGGAACTGGAGCAGCGCAGCTTTGCGGAATATGCGCAATATTATTTTGAAGAGGTAGCACGGCGGCAGGTGCGGCAGGCCTATGCCGAGAGCGGCAAAAAGCAGGACGAGATCGAACTGCTGGCAGAGACCTTTGCTGAGATCAACGCGGCATATTTTGCCGGCAGCAGCCAAGATGCATCGATGTGGCAGACCGGCATGGAACTGTGGCGCAAGGAACCGGGAAACTTTATCCTTGACTACATCGAAACCATGCTGAAGGCGATGGAAGAGGAGAATCAGCAGGTCGTGGTAGACCTGTGGTAAAGGAAAAAAACACCCCATTCGTTTGAATGGGGTGTTTTTTGGTGCCGGTAACCGGGATCGAACCGGTACGAGGTTGCCCTCACGGGATTTTAAGTCCCGGGCGTCTGCCAATTCCGCCACACCGGCGAGGTGCCGCACAGGAAGTGTTTCCTGTGCGGATATTTATTATAGCATGGCTGGAAGAAAAAAGCAATAAGTGCTTGTGTCGAAAGTCTTACTTGCCGTAGGTGATACTACCCAAAACCACGGCTTCGCTGGCGCCGGTGGCAGCGGGCAGCGTGCCGGGGCGATGGTGCATGGTCTCGTAGGCCAAAATGGCAAAGGCGGCGGCCTCTTTGGCATCGCTGCGCAGGCCGGCATCGTCGGTGGTCATGACCCGGCTGCCGGGAAGGCGGTCGGCGATCATCTGCATCAGCACAGGGTTGCGGCTGCCGCCACCGCAGACCAGAACCTCGTCGGGCATATGCGGCAGAAAACGGCGGTAGGCATCGGCGATGCTTTCGGCGGTAAAGGCGGTGAGGGTAGCCATGATGTCACCGTCAGACAGACCGCGGGCACGGCACTGGGTCAGCATTTCTGCACCGCGCTGCACGCCAAAATATTCCCGTCCGGTGGACTTGGGCGGCTGAATGACGAAATAGGGATCCTGCATCCACTGCTGCAGCAGTTCCTCACAAACCTTGCCGGAAGCGGCCAGTGCGCCGTTCTTATCATAGGTCAGCTGGCCATCCGTCAGCACGCCGGCGGCATAGTCCATCAGCATGTTGCCGGGGCCGGTGTCAAAGCCAAAGGCACCGGACTGACCGGCGGGAGGCAGATAGGTGACATTGCCGATGCCGCCAATGTTCTGTGCGGCACGGTGAAGCCCGGGATGGCTCAGCAGCAGGGCATCCACATAGGGCACCAGGGGTGCGCCCTGACCGCCGGCGGCCATGTCACGGCTGCGGAAGTCAGAGACCACGGTGCAGCCGGTGCGCTGGGCAATGACGGCAGGGCTGCCCAACTGCAGGGTAGAGGGCGTGCCCTCCATCTGGGGCGGCACATGCCAGACGGTCTGGCCGTGGTTGCCGATAAAGTCGATTTGATCCAAAGAGAGGTTTGCTGCCTCGGCAGCCTTGATGGCGGCTTCGGCATAAATCTCGCCCAAACGGAAGTTCAGCTGGCACAGCAGCTCGGAGCTGCTGCTTTCGGGGCGGAAGGAGCGGAAGATATCCTCCCGCAGGGCTGCAGGCATGTCCAAAGAAACAAAGCTCAGCAGCTGGTAGGAAATCTCCGGCGGTGCGCCTTCAATGCGCAGGCAGGCGGCATCAATGCCGTCGGCACTGGTACCGCTCATGATACCAATACCGATCATGATCCCATCTCCTCCAGGTCAATGGCGCAGACGATTTCTTCTACAATACTCTTGCGCACGGTACCCATGCTGCGGCAGGCGCGGCCGGGATAAACATCGTTGGTCAGCAGGGCAAAGACCATGTCACGGTCGGGATCCACCCACATGCAGGTGCCGGTAAAGCCGGTGTGACCGAAGGTGTTGCGGCCAAGGGGGAAGGAATGGGCATCGGACTGAATGATGCGCAGCTGGAACATAATGCCACGGCGATCCCAGCGGTTCATCTGCTGGAACTGAATGTAACGCTCCACTTCTTCCTTGGGCAGGAAGGCGCCTTCGCGTCCCTTCAGCGCGGCCAGATAGCTTTCGCCCAGCATGGCCACTTCGCGGGCGCAGCTGAAGACACCGGCATGACCGGCAACACCATCCATGAAATAACTGTTTTCATCATGCACCAGACCGTGCACCCGCATATCGCGCCATGCACAGAATTCGGTGGGTGCGGTGTTTTCCTTCTTGGCACCCTGGCTGACACGGTTGTAGCCGGTGTTCTGCAGGCCAAGCGGACGGCATACCAGCTCCTCCAGCAGCACATCCAGCGGCTTGCCGCAGCGGCGCTCCATGGCGATGCCCATTAGGATCAGACCCAGGTCGGTGTACAGCACGGTGCTGCCGGTCTGATAGGCAAAGGGCATGCTGCAGATGACATCCACTACTTCATCGGGCGTCTTGCAGGCATTCTGCAGCTGGGTCCAACCCAGACCTGCATTGTGCACCAGAATGTTGTACCAGGTGACTTTGCCGGCATCGGCATAGCCTAAAAGCTCGTCGCTGGCACCGGCATTGGCCACCAGAGCGTTGGCGCTGGCACGGATCTCACGCATGCCGGTGAACTGGGGGAAACTTTTGCAGACCGGCTCGTCCAGGGAGAAAACGCCCTGGTTGCACAGTGCCAAAAAGGCAGAACCGGCAAACAGCTTGCTGAGAGAGGCAACATCAAAACGGGTGGACTCGTTGCACTTCCAGGAAGCACTGGGGTCGGGACGACCCACGGAGAACTCGTGCACTACTTTGCCGTGATGCATCACGCAAAGCTGTGCGGCGGGAAAGGCATTCCTGGCGCAAAGGTCGGAAATACGCTTGTCGGTGAGGGTAAAATCCAGCATGGTAAAAACCTCCTGCAATAGTATCTGAAATCAATAAACAACAAAAACAGCACCGATGGTGTCATCGGTGCTATTATATCGTATTTTGATAAAAAATGGAAGTCTATTCTGCCGATGTTTCGGTTTGCTGTGACGGATCATCCAGTGTGTCCCGAATCATAAGACGGGTGGCAAAAACCATCACCAGCAGACCCAGATAGAACTGCATACCCGGGCGTTCGCCCAATACCATGCTGAAGGCAACGCCAAGGAAGGGCGCAATGGAGTAAAAAGCACTGGTTTTGGCGGCACCCAGATGGCTTTGTGCCATGATGTAAAAATTGATGCTGAGGCCGTAGGCTACAAAACCCAGCAGAAGGATGCACGGCAGCCAGAACATAGATGGAAGTTTCTCGCCCAGCAGAAGCGCAACGATCAGGCTGCCCAGGCCGGAGAAACAACCTTTGATGACGGTGATCTGCACCGAGCTTTTGCTGCTGAGCATACGGGTGCAGTTGTTTTCAAAGCCCCAACAGATACTGGCGCCCAATACAAAGAGTGAGCCGATGTCAAAGGACAGGCTTCCGCTGCCTTGGAATCCCAGGATGATGCTGGCAATTGTCACCAGTACAATGGCAAAACCCAGCCGACGGGACACGTGTTCTTTGAAAAGAAACAGCGCGATCAGCGAGGTAGCAACGATCTCAAAGTTGTTCAGCAGCGAGGCATTCGCGGCCGTGGTACGGGCAATACCCAGCATCAGCAGAATAGGGGCGGCAATGTCCAGCACCACCATCGCCACCGTATAGGGTAGTTCAGCTTTGGTCAGGGGTGCGCGCTGGGTTTGTTTGCCCAAAGCCTTTTCTCCCAGGCTGTACAGAACCAGACCCAGTCCGGCACCCAGATAGAGAAAGGCTGCCATCATGGTGGGGCCTGCATGTGCAAGCAGGTGCTTGGAAAAAGGCGCGTTCAGTGCATACAACGCTGCAGCCAAAATCGCCAGAGCAGTGCCGGTTCGTTTTTCATGCATACAAGTTCCTCCAGATTTATTCCGGTGCTTTCAGGGACTCGACCATGTCGATCCTGCGCAATTTGCCTTCCATCAGCAGATTGACCAGCAGAGAGAAGCCCATGGTTACCGCAAAGGCAAACAGGTAGCTGGTGAGAGCAATGGTGCGACCGAACATGATGTTGCTCATTTCAATGACCACAATGATAAAGTTCAGCAGTACTTTGCCCAGCGCAAGACCGATCAGACTGCCAAGCAGGGATAAGATCACGCCCTCGCGGAAAATGTAAGCGGACAGCTCGCCCCGCTGGAAACCAAGCACCTTCAGGGTGGCCAGTTCCTTTTGCCGTTCGGTGATGTTGATATTGGTCAGATTGTACAGCACCACCAACGCCAGCGCGGCGGCGCAGATGGCAATCAGAATGACGATGTAATCAATGCTGTCCAGCACGGCGTCAAAGATGGTGGACAGGCTGTCGTTATAAACCGCGCCCACCACACTGCCGGTGTCGATCAGTCGGGCAGCAAAAGCATCCTGTTGCGCTGTGGTGCTTAAATTGGCGGTGTTGGTGTGCACATACAACGAGGTGAACTGGCATTCCCGGCCAAAGGTCTCTTCAAAGAGATCCTGGGTCATATAAACGTAATTAAACAGATAGTTTTCCATTACGTCGCCCACCTTCAGCAACACTTCCTGCTGCTCGCCGTCCCGCAGGGTGATGGTATCACCTTTTCCTACACCCAGCAGAGATGCGGCTTTTTCAGACAGAATGACGGTGTCAGATGCCAGCTTCACGGGTTTATCGTCGGTACGGTGATGAAAGTCGATATAATCCCCCAGTGTAGAGAGGTCAGCGGGAACGACCACATGAACCTCCAAATCCTCATTGCCGCCTAAAAGGAGGCCGGTTTCGGAATGGAAGGCGGCATATTGCTGCACATAGCGGGAATCCTGCAGCAGCTCGGCCAGTTCTTCGTTGCTGATATCATCTCCGTCTTTTCGCAGGGTCAGAGAAAGCTGATAAGTCTGGATTTCTTCAAACTGTATATGGGTGATGCCGCCGATGGAGTTGCGCAGACCCAAGGCGGCCACCAGCAACGCGGTGCAGCCTGCCACGCCCAGCAGGGTCATAAACAGGCGCTTTTTATAGCGGAACAGGTTGCGGCAGGTGACTTTCCAGGTGAAGGGGAAGCGGCGCCACAGGACGGTGACGCGTTCCAGCAGAATGCGCCTGCCGGCAGGAGGCGCTTTGGGGCGCATCAGGACGGCGGACTGCTCCCGCAGGGTAGCCATCAGGGCACCGGTAGTGGCGGCCACGATGGCCAGGAAAATCAGGCCTGTAGACAGAATGCTGACGGATACGGTGTTGGTAAACAGCATTTTGGGCAGGTGATATGCCGAGCCGTAGGCGTGATAAATAACAGAGGGGAAGAGGGTCAGACCAATGGGCAGACCTGCCACACTGCCAAGGGCAGAGGCAGCTGCGGCATAGGAGAGGAACTTGGCGGCAATGGCACCATTGCTGTAGCCCAATGCCTTCAGCAGACCGATCTGTCCGCGCTCTTCCTCTACCATACGGGTCATGGTGGTAGAGGAGACCAAAGCGGCCACAAGGAAGAAGAACAGGGGGAAGACCTTGGCAATGGCGCCCACCTTGCCGCTGTCACTTTCATAGCTGACATATGCGGCTACGGCGCCGCGGTCCAGCACATACCACTCGGGATCTTCCATGGCATGAAGCTGCGCTTCGGCATCTTCAATTTCACGCTGACCACGGGCAATCTCACGGCGGAAGGTGGTTTCCTGCTCTTCCAGCTCTTTCTTTCCGGCTTCTGCCTCTTTTTTGCCGGCATTATATTCGCTCCAGCTCTTTGCCAGTTCGGTTTCGCCGGCGGCAAGCTCTTTCTCAGCACTTAAGAACTCGGTTTGGGCAGTATTCATACCCTCGGCCAGCTCTTTTTTGCCCTGTGCCAGAGCAGCCATACCATCCACATATTCTTTGCGGCCCCGATCCAGTTCGGCCTGGGCATCCTCCAGCTGCTTGCGGGCAGCGGCAAGCTCCTGCTTGCCCTGTTCCAGTTCTGTCCGGGCGGTGGACAGCTCTGCCTGTGCGGCGGTGTAGCCGTCACGCACCTGCTGCATCTCATCCGTGAGGGTGGCCAATTTTTCGTTGCGCTGGGAATCCAGCGGATCGATGGCCTCTAAGGCGCGGGCAAGGTCATAGGAATCCAGCAGGAAGCGCTCGGTGGCGCTGGGATTCGGGTTTTGGCGCAGATCGGTGATCTGGGGCTCCATCTGATCGGCCATGGTGGTGCAGATCAGTTGGATGGGAGCATAAATGGTGGCAGAAACATAACCCTGCGCTGCCATACGCTGCAAAACCTCAATGCCGGACACCATAGGCTGCAGGCCGGTAAGGGTGCTTTCCAGCGTTTTCAGCTGGGTTTCGGCTTGCTGCAGCTGGGCCTCGCCGGCTTCCAGTTCGGCTTTGCCGGCATCCAGCTGCACCTGACCGTCGGCCAGCTCTTTGGCGGCGTCTTCCAGCAGTTTTTCATTCTTGGCGATCTCGGCCTTGGCGGCGGCGATCTCGGCTTCATATTTGGCCTTTTCGGCCTCCAGCTGGGCACGACCTGCGGTCAGTTCGGCCTGCCCCACATTTAACTGGGAAAGCGCAAGCTCCAACTGCCATTCGACCTTGGCAAGGGTCAGCTTGGCTTCTTCCAGCTGCTTGCGCCCGGTTTCTTCTTCAGAAGCGAGCTTTTCCTTAGCCTCGGTCAGCTTGGCCATGGCTTCTTCCAAAATTTGATCCCGGCGCACTAAGCGCTGGGTCTTGCCCAAATGCTCTACCCGGGACTGCACTTTGTCTACCCAGGCATCATATTCTTTGGTATAGGCAGGCTGGTCGGCGGCACCCTCCACAGAGAGGTACAGGTCGGTGTATACTTCCAAATCAAAGCATGCCTCATCGGCATAGATGATGGCAGCCAGACTGCCGGTACCTACACTGGTGGTGCCCAAAGAGGACTTGGCCAGATAGTAGGCAGAACGGACCGTGCCCACCACTGTCAGAGTCTTTGTGGCGATGCCGCAATCATCTTCGGGATCCACTACTTGGATTTGCTGCCCCAGCAGAGCTTCTGCTTCGGAAGAGACCCAACCTTCGATGACACATTCGGTTTCATGCTCCGGCCAACGGCCGTTCAGCAGCGTGGGGCGATTTAAATAGCCGGGGTTGTCGGTGCCCCAGTAATCGCCCTTTACACTGTGCACTCGGGTGGTAATAGTTTCTCCATTCGGAATGGACATTTCCACGTCCACGGTATAGGCGGGCATGACCGCGCCGACACCGTCGATCTTGGCGACGGCATCTACGTCCTCTTGGGTCAGACCCAGAGTGCCCACCACGCGGATATCCATCAAGGCGGAATGCTTGTTCAGCTGCCCTACCGAATACCGCATGTATGGTGTGGCGACCAAAAGCCCCGACAGGAACATCACAGCCAGCGCCACAATGGCAAAAATCGCCCAAAAGCGGCTGCGGCTGCTGCGTACGGTGCGCAGTACAGATTTCCAATAGGTTACCATTCGATCTCCTCCACAGGCACGGGATTGGGATTCAGCTCATTGCTGGAGATTTTACCGCTGCGCACCCGGATGACACGGTCGGCCATGGCGGTAAGCGCGCTGTTGTGGGTGATGATGATGACGGTTTTGCCGGTCTTGCGGCAGGTCTCCTGCAGCAGCGAAAGCACTTGTTTGCCGGTGGCATCATCCAATGCACCGGTGGGCTCATCGCACAGCAGCAGCTTAGGATTCTTGGCCAGTGCGCGGGCGATGGCTACGCGCTGCTGTTCACCGCCGGAGAGCTGAGCGGGGAAGTTTTCCAATCGATGTCCCAAGCCGACCTGCTTTAGGGTTTCGGCGGGATCCAGAGGATCCTTGCAGATCTGGCTGGCCAGCTCGACATTTTCCAGCGCGGTAAGGTTTTGCACCAGATTGTAAAACTGGAAAACAAAACCCACATCATAGCGGCGGTATTGCGTCAAGCGCTTGGCCTCAAACTTGGACACCTCGGCACCGTCCAGAAAGATTTGGCCGGAGGTGCAGGCGTCAATGCCGCCAAGCATGTTCAGAATGGTGGTCTTGCCGGCGCCGGAGGCGCCCACGACGACGCAAAACTCGCCGCGTTCGATGGTAAAGCTGACACCGTCTACGGCGCGGATGGTCTGCTCGCCCATCTTATATTCCTTGCTTACATTTTGAAATTCAATAAAACTCATGGGAAATACCCCCTTTTTTGCAATCGAACCGTTTTTTGGTTGATTTTGTGGGAATGATTTTAGTGGTATCTTTTATTATAGCACGGTGTGTTTTTTCATCGCAAGGGCGAAAAAGCGGAAAGCAGGGCGGAACACAAAATGTTTACAGATTTTTTGTAGCTTGTACCACCGGGAAAACCGTGGTATGATAAGGCAAAGAAGACTTGCGTAGGAGGACAGCCATATGCTGGACAAGTTGGGCCGCGACTGCGCCGCGCTGCAAAAGAAAAGATTGTTTTTGCTGGATATGGATGGCACCATTTATGAAGGCGGCCGGCTCTTTGACGGAACACTGCCCCTGCTGCAAGCCATTCGGGCACGGGGCGGTCGGTATTTGTTTTTGACCAACAACTCCTCTGTGTCAGTGGATGTGTATGTGCAGCGGCTGCGGAACATGGGCATCGAGGCAAGCAGGGAAGACTTTTTTACATCCTCCCAGGCCACAGCGCTGGTGCTGCGGCAGGAGTATCCCGGACAGCGGGTATACTGCATGGGCACCGATTCGCTGAAAGAAGAACTGCGCATGGCGGGAATCCCGCTGGCAGAGACACCGGATACAGATGTCTCTGTCGCGCTGGCAGGTTTTGACCGACAGCTGCATTATCAGAAGCTGCTGGATATGTGCGCGCTGCTGCGGCGGGAAGAGGTGGCATACCTTGCCACCAATCCGGACTGGGTGTGTCCGGTGGAGGGCGGTAACTTTATCCCCGATTGCGGCGCCATGTGTCAGATGTTGGAGCACGCGGTGCATCGCTTGCCTCGGGTCATCGGCAAGCCGGAGCCGCTGATGGTAGCGTATGCCATGAGTCTGACCGGCATCGGCGCGGAAGAAACTTTGATGATCGGTGACCGGCTGTACACAGACATTGCTGCCGGCAACCGGGCGGGTGTGGACAGTCTGTGCGTGCTGTCCGGTGAGGCAAGCCTGGAAGATGTGAAAAACAGCCCGGATCAGCCCGGTTATGTGCTGGAAGACGTGGGCGTGCTTGCTTGCATTTTGCAGGGGAACTGACAAAACCTGTTGGTTGACCCAAAGCGCGCTTTGTGATAAAATATTTGTGGTAAAACAAGAAAAAACCGCCCCGGTAACTGCCGGGGCGGCTTCGGTTTGGCACCCCCGGCGAGACTCGAACTCACTACCTTACGCTTAGGAGGCGTACGCTCTATCCTGGTGAGCTACGGAGGCATGCCACATATACAGTCAACATTCTAACGTATTTTTCCCGGGGTGTCAAGAAAATTGATGTCCTTTTCTGATAGCCGATTCATATTTTCCTCTTTACAGATGGGGAATTTTCGGGTATAATTAAATGAACTATGTAAATTTTACGAAATGAGAGATTTTTGTATGAATATTGAATTTGACGTTTACAAGCAGAAACTGAACGACTGCCGTCCTGCACTGGACGGTCTGGCAGACTCCCTGAATCTGGAGGGTCTGAAGAACGAACTGGAACGTCTGCAGGCTATGCAGGAGGCTCCCGGCTTCTGGGACGATCCCGAAAAAAGCCAGAAGATGGTGGTCAAGGCCAAGCAGACCGAAAGTAAGATCGAGCGCTATGAAGCAATGTGTGCCGCGTGGGATGACCTGATGACCATCTGCGAAATGGCAGAGGAAGAGGACGATGACTCCATGCTGGAGGAGCTGAAGTCCGGCTATGAGAGCCTGACGTCTGATATGGAAGCCTGCCGTCTGCAGACTCTGCTCACCGGCAAGTA
>JAZTYK010000001.1:0-90896 GCA_045636925.1 Oscillospiraceae bacterium | reverse complement strand
GTCGTTGTGGCAGCGGTAGCAGGTGCCAACGTTGTGGCTGTTCTGTTCGATCTTTACCAGATAGCCTTCTGCTTCCAGATCGGCTACGATTGCCTTCCGAGCAACATAGCGATCCATGCCGTCGTACTTGCCGCCGTTGATGATCTTGCCTTCGCCGTCCAGAATCAGGATCTGTTCCAGATTGTGGCGCAGACCGACTTCAAAGTCGTTGGGGTCGTGGCAGGGGGTCATCTTAACCGCACCGGTGCCGAAGCCCAGTTCAACATATTCGTCAGCAACGATGGGCAGCTCTCTGCCAACCAGAGGCAGAATCGCAGTCTTGCCAACCAGATGTGCAAAGCGTTCGTCTTCGGGGTTTACTGCAATACCGGAGTCACCCAGCATGGTTTCGGGACGAGAGGTAGCAACGGTGATGAACTCATCGCTGTCCTTAATGGGGTAGCGGATGTGCCACAGTGCGCCGGGCTTTTCTTCGTATTCTACTTCTGCGTCGGACAGCGCGGTGGTGCAGGTGGGGCACCAGTTGATGATGCGCTTGCCGCGGTAGATCAGACCCTTTTCATACAGGTTGCAGAATACTTCGCGGACAGCCTTTGCGCAGATATCGTCCATGGTAAAGCGCAGACGATCCCAGTCGCAGGAGCAGCCCAGAGTCTTCAGCTGTTCAATGATGCGGTTGCCGTACTGGTTCTTCCAGTCCCAAACCTGTTCCAGGAACTTTTCACGGCCCAGGTCAAAACGGGTCAGACCCTGTTCACGGAGCTTTTCTTCTACCTTGATCTGGGTAGCAATGCCTGCGTGGTCATAGCCGGGCATCCACAGTGCTTCGAAGCCCTGCATACGCTTGTAACGAATCAGAATGTCCTGAATGGTTTCGTCGAATGCGTGGCCCAGATGCAGCTGACCGGTAACGTTGGGAGGGGGCATCATAATGGTAAAGGGCTTCTTTTCGGGGTTGGGTTCAGCATGGAAATAGCCACCCTTGACCCACATATCATAAATCTGCTTTTCTACCTGCTGAGGTTCATAAACTTTAGGCAGTTCTTTCATGTGTTTCACTCTTTCTATCAAAAAATAAACGCCCCGAAGCAAATGCTTCAGGGCGTGTTGATTACGCGGTACCACCTGAATTCCGCAGCAATGCTGCGGCACTCTTGACTCTGTAACGGGAGATGACCCGGCCTTGACTACTTAGCCTGACAAATATAATCCGAACACGCTCCACAGGGTGTCTTTTCTCGTCAGACATTATTTCGAACTTTGATAGGCGGCAGCCTATCTACAGTTCTCAATTTCACCTGACATAAAAATCCTCTCCTGTGGAGTTCATGATTTCTGAGGGCATAGACTAAGACAGAGCAAGGCGTCGCCTTGCGGATGGGCTGTCGCCCTTCAAAAGGCGACAACGAGGCTATGTCAAAGGATATGTTCTCAGAAACGTGTTGGGATTATATTTGTCAGGCTATTTTCACCAAAGCAGCTCCGAAGCGACTTCCGACGTACACTCTGCGAACTCACACCAACCGTTCGCTCTCTGAAAGACCTGCACTCGCCGTACTACTCTTCATCTTCGCTTTTGACTCGTTTATTATATTAGTACCCCTGTTTTTTGTCAAGGTTTTTCAGCTCGTAGGCATGGTGTACATATGGTTTTTACAGCATTTTCAAACAAGCTCCCTTGCAGAGGCGATCATTGATCGCCCGTTTTGGGATATCTTTCCCGCAGAGCAAGCGGGCGAACAATGTTCGCCCCTACATTCGCTCATAACTCACTGCGCTGCGCCCAGCATTTGCTCCAGCTTGTCCACGGTTTGCACACCTACCGCTCTTTCCACCGGCTCACCCTTGCGGAATACAATCAGGGTGGGTACCGTACTGATGCCGTAGCGCTGCGCAATGGACAGTTCGGTGTCCACATCCAGCTTGGCAATGGTGAACTTGTTGGGGTACTTCTCCTCAAAGGCAGTGAGGATATTCCCCTGCAGCTTACAGGGTCCGCACCACGCAGCATAGAAGTCCACCAGAACCGTGTCGTGGTTGTTGACAATGCTGTCGAAATTCTTGGCTGTTACATCCATAATTTGTCCTCCCGATGTAAAGTTTTTCACAAGAAGAACAAACACCGCTCTCGTAGGGACCGTCGTCCCCGACGGTCCGCATGTTCGTCAACATCAGCAGTTATCGCAGTGCGGTACGGACCGTCGTTCTCGACGGTCCGTACAAAAAATCCTTACTCGTCGCCTCTGCTGTCGATGTACTTCACCGCTGCAAGTGCCGCAATGTTGCCCTCACCCACTGCCTTGGGCAGCTGGTAGGGTGTACCGGTGCAGTCACCTGCGGCAAAAATCCCCGGCAGATTGGTCTGCATATTGCGGTCAACCTTGATGGCACCGTTTTCGATTTCCAGACCGAACATCAGCAGGTCGGGTGCCACACCGCTGCGCAGCACAAACACACCGTCCACGGCATATTCCCCGCCGTCGGCAATCAAAGTGGTCACGGTCTTGTCTCCCCGTATCTCATAGGATTTTGCCCGATTGCGGTCAAAATATTCCACATTGCAGCCAATGCTCTTCAAAAATTCCGCTTCCTCGGGGGCATCGGCACACAAACCGATGACCGCCACATTCTTGCCGCGATACAGCATTCCGTCGCAGGTGGCGCAATAGCTGACACCGCGACCCAAGAAGTCTGTTTCCCCCTTGAAGGGCTTGCCCATGGAGATGCCAAGAGTCAAAATCACAGCCTCCGCTTCCATAAACTCACTGCCAACAGCAATGCCGAAGCTTTCGCCCATGGACATGATGGAGGTGGCTCTGCCATGCATAAAGAACACACCTGCGTCCTCTGCCTGCTTGGTCATTACATCCAGCATTTCCTTACCGCTCATCCCCATCATACCGGGGTAGTTATTGATTTTTTCCGCCTTAGCCAGGTGGGACTGTTCGGGGTCTGCGGAAATCACCGCAACGCTCTTCCCTCTCTGGCGCAGGGTCAGTGCCGCAGAAATCCCTGCGGGGCCGCCGCCGATTACAGCAACATCCATCATAGTTTTTCGCCTCCTGTGCAATATGTTTTTCTTTGAATCTATTTTATCACGTTATTTTTCCTTCGTAAACAAATAATAATCGTTGTCAAATCGGATAATTATGTTTATAATGATATCACTCGAATTTTATGATTAGGAAGAGTGAGGATTCCATGGAAGAAATTTCTAAGAATTTTATTGAAGCGTTTATTGACGAGGACATTGCCGTAGGCGGTCAGTACGAAGGCAGACAGGTACATACCCGTTTCCCTCCCGAACCCAACGGTTACCTGCACATCGGTCACTGCAAGGCTCTGTGCATTGACTTTGGCACCGCTGAAAAGTACAACGGTCTGTGCAACCTGCGTTTTGACGATACCAATCCCGCAAAGGAAGACAACGAATTTGTGGAAGCCATTCAGGAAGACATCCACTGGCTGGGCTTCGACTGGGGCGACAGAATGTTCTACGGCTCCGACTACTTTGAAAAGACCTACGAACTGGCTGTTGGTCTGATTAAGAAGGGTCTGGCTTATGTTTGCGAGCTGTCCGCTGAAGAATTCAAGGCAAACCGCGGTGACGTAAACACTCCCGCAACCTGCCCCTACCGTGACAGACCCATTGAAGAATCTCTGGATCTGTTCGCTCGTATGCGCAACGGCGAATTCCCCGAAGGCAAGATGACCCTGCGTGCAAAGATTGACCCCGCAAGCGGCAACTTCAACATGCGTGACCCCGTCATCTACCGTATTCGTTACATCGAACACCACAGACAGGGCAACAAGTGGTGCATCTACCCCATGTACGACTTCGCACATCCCATTCAGGACGCACTGGAAGGCATTACCCACTCCCTGTGCTCTCTGGAATACGAAGATCACCGTCCCCTGTACAACTGGGTCATTGAAAACACCGACGTCCCCTCCAAGCCCCGTCAGATCGAATTTGCTCGTCTGGGCATCAACTACACCGTCATGAGCAAGCGCAAGCTGCGTCAGCTGGTGGAAGAAAAGCTGGTCTCCGGCTGGGATGATCCCCGTATGCCCACCCTCTGCGGCCTGCGCCGCCGGGGTTACACCGCCCGTGCCGTCCGCAACTTTTGCGAGCGCATCGGTGTGGCCAAGGTGTCCAGCACTGTGGAATACGCCTTCCTGGAGCATTGCCTGCGTGAGGACCTGAACGAAACCGCCCAGCGTGTTATGGGCGTCCTGCGTCCCATCAAGCTGACCATCACCAACTATCCCGAAGGCCAGAGCGAGACGGTAGAAGTCGAAAACAACCCCGTGGATCCCAATGCCGGCACCCGTCAGGTCAGCTTCTCCCGCAATCTGTGGATCGAAGAAGAAGACTTTATGGAGATCCCCGTTCCCAAGTACAAGCGCCTGTATCCCGGCGGCCCCGAGTGCCGTCTGAAGGGCGCATATCTGGTCACCTGCACCGGCTGTGTCAAGGACGAGCAGGGTAACGTTACCGAAGTTCTGTGCACCTATGATCCCGAAAGCCGCGGCGGCGATCCTGCCGACGGCCGCAAGGTCAAGGGTGCTACCATCCATTGGGTGGATGCCAACGACTGTGTGGATGCCGAGATCCGTCTGTACGAAAACCTGTTCACCGATCCCGATCCCGATGCATTCGAGGGTGGCTTCCTGGCCTGCATGAATCCTGCTTCTTTGGAAGTCCTGCAGGACTGCAAGCTGGAGCGCAGCCTGGAACATGCCGTGGCTCCCGCTGCTTACCAGTTCATGCGTATGGGTTACTTTGCTGTGGATAACAAGGACAGCAAGCCCGGCGCACTGGTCTTTAACCGTGCCGTGTCCTTGAAGGACAGCTTTAGGCCCGGCAAATAATTCTGCTTATCCGGCGGTTCCGGTTTTTGCCGGGACCGCCGCATCGCACTTGCCCACAGGAGGAATGTGTATGACCGTATATCTGGATAACGCTGCAACCACCCGTGTGCTGCCCTGCGCCCGGGATGCCGCCATGCTGGCTATGACCGACTGCTTCGGCAACCCCGGCAGTTTGCACGGCGTGGGAAAAGCTGCCCGTGACCTGCTGCAAAAAAGCCGCAGTCAGGTAGCCACTGCCTTGGGCTGCAGCCCGGACTGCATCACCTTTACCTCCGGCGGCAGCGAAAGCACCAACACCGCCCTGTGGGGGGCGGTGCGCAAAAACCGCCGCATCGGCAAGCATATCGTGTCTACTGCCGTAGAGCACGAAGCCACCCTCAACACCCTGCGCCAGCTGCAGCAGGAAGGGTATGAAGTCACCCTCATCCAGCCGGAGCGTGACGGCAACGTGCTGGCGGAAAAAGTGATCGAAGCCCTGCGCGAAGACACCGTGCTGCTGAGCATGATGGCGGTGTGCAACGAAACCGGCGCTGTGCTGCCGGTACAGGGATGCGCCGCCGCCTTAAAGCGTATCCAGCCTGCCGCCTTGGTTCATGTGGATGCCGTGCAGGCCTTCTGCAAAGTGCCTGTATCCCTGCAGAACATCGATCTGATGAGCCTGTCTGCCCATAAGATTGGCGGCATAAAGGGCGTGGGCGCGCTGTATGTGAAAAAGGGTCTGTCTATCCGCCCCTTGATCTACGGCGGCGGCCAGGAAAACGGCCTCCGCTCGGGCACCGAGCCCATGCCCCAGATCGCCGCCTTTGGCGCTGCGGCAGAGGAGCGAAGCCGCAACTTTGAGAAAGCTACCGCCCATATGTCCGCCCTGCGGAATCAGCTGATGACCTGGGCAAAAGAACAGGGCTTCGCCCTGCAGACTCCCGAACATGGTGCGCCCCACATCGTCAATCTGTCCCCCAAGGTGGGCCGCAGCGAGGTGTATATCCGCGCTTTGTCCGACAAAGGTATCTGCGTTTCCGGCGGTTCCGCCTGCGCCCGGGGCAAGCAAAGTCATGTGCTGAGCGCCATGCGGGTAGAGAAAAAGGCATTGGATGCCGCCCTGCGCGTCAGCCTGTGCCCCGAAACCACCGAAGAAGAAATTACCGCTTTCTGTCAAGCACTGCTGGAAACCACACGGCTGTTTTAAGAAAGCCTCCCATAGAAAGGAAGAAAACCATGGAAGAAGTACTGCTGCTGAAATGCGGTGAACTGGTGCTCAAGGGCCTCAACCGGGGCAAGTTTGAAGAGCGCCTTTTGAAGATCATCCGGAACCGCCTGCGCAACGTGGGCGAATATCACGTTCATGCCAGCCAGTCCACCATTTACGTAGAACCCCAGAACGGCGCATCGGTTGACGAGGCGTTGGAAGTCTGTAAAAAGATCTTCGGCATTGTGGCCATCGCCCGTGCCGTGGTCTGCGAAAAGGACATCGAAGACATCGTTGCCAAGGGTATCCCTTACCTGAAAGGCGCGCTGGATCAGGTGCGCACCTTCAAGGTAGAAACCCGCCGTGCCGACAAGCGTTTTGCTCTGACCTCTCCCCAGATTTCCCAGCGGCTGGGCGGCGACCTGCACGATGCCTATCCGCATTTGAAAGCCCAGATGGACGATCCTCAGATCACCGTCAAGGTAGAAGTCCGTGAGCGCAATGCCTATGTCAGCGCCGGCGTCATGCCCGGTGCCGGCGGTCTGCCCACCGGCATCAACGGTCGCGGCATGCTGCTGCTGTCCGGCGGCATCGATTCTCCTGTGGCCGGCTGGATGATGGCCAAGCGCGGTCTGGAGCTGGGCGCCGTGCACTTCTTCAGCTATCCCTACACCTCCGAAGAAGCCAAGCAAAAGGTGCTGGATCTGGCCGAGATCGTGGCTCGCTGGAGCGGCAAGCTCACGGTCAGTGTGGTACCCTTTACCAAGATCCAGACCGAGATCCGTGACAAGTGCCCCGAGGATTACTTTACCATCATCATGCGCCGTATGATGATGCGCATTTCCGAGCGTGTGGCCCAGCGGCAGAACTGCCAGGGCCTCATCACCGGCGAAAGTCTGGGTCAGGTGGCCAGTCAGACCATTCAGGCCATCACCGTCACCAATGCCGTTTGCGAAATGCCGGTGCTGCGTCCCGTCATTGGCATGGATAAAGAAGAAATCGTCACCATCTCCCGCCACATCGGCGCCTTTGAAACCTCCATTTTGCCTTATGAAGACTGCTGTACAGTCTTTACCCCCAAGCATCCCCAAACCAAGCCCCGTCGTGAAGAGGTAGAGGAGATGGAAAAGGTGCTGGATATCGAAGCGCTCATTGAAGAAGCCATGGAAGGCATCCAGCGGGTGACCCTGGGCTAAGCCCATACTTTTGTTGCAAAGAAGGCGAGCTTATGAACTGTGAACTCATCGCCGTGGGCACCGAACTGCTGCTGGGTGAAGTGGCCAACCTGGACGCGCAGATCCTGTCCCAGGGCCTCAGCGAGCTGGGCATCAACGTCTTTCACCATACCGTGGTGGGGGACAACCCCGCGCGTTTGCGGCAGGTGCTGGAAATCGCCCGCAACCGGGCTGATCTGATCATCACCACCGGCGGATTGGGCCCCACCACCGACGATCTGACCAAGGAAACAGTGGCAGAGGTCTTCGGCCTGCCCCTGGAAATGAATGAAGAACAACTGCGGCGGCTCCGGCAGCGGATGGGTCCCGGTATGACCCCAAATAACGAAAAGCAGGCCATGCTGCCAAAGGGCTGCACCGTGCTGGTAAACGATTGGGGCACTGCCCCCGGCTGCGCCTTTTACGCAGGCGGCTGCCATGTGATCATGCTGCCCGGTCCGCCCCGTGAGTGTGCGCCACTGTTTCGTCACCGGGCGATCCCGTATCTGGAGGGTCTCCACGATGGCGTGATTTCCTCCACCTATCTCAAAATTTTCGGTATTGGTGAGTCCAGCATGGAGACACTGCTCCTGCCTTTGATGGAGGAACTGCAGGACGTGACCATCGCCCCTTATGCAAAGGTAGGGGAGTGCGAGGTGCGCATCACCGCCCGCCGGAACACCCGGGAAGAAGCGGCCGCGGCCTGTGCTCCCGTGGCAGATCGCATCCGCCAGATTTTGGGCGACTATGTCTATGGCACCGATGTATCTTCTCTGGAAGAAGTGGTGGTTCGCGGTCTTTGTGCCCGTGGCCTGACTTTGGCGCTGGCTGAAAGCTGCACCGGCGGTTTGGTGGCCAAACGCATCACCGACATTTCCGGTGCTTCCGGCTGCTTCGCTTACGGCTGCGTTACCTACGCAAACGAAGCAAAGCAGCGCCTGCTGGGGGTGTCTGCCGATACACTGGAGGCATACGGCGCTGTCAGCGAGCAGACCGCACTGGAAATGGCTCGCGGTGTGCGCAATCTGGCCGGCAGCAACATCGGCATCGGTATCACCGGCGTGGCAGGGCCGAACCCCAGCGAGGGCAAGGAAGTGGGTCTGGTTTATGTGGCTATCAGCCACGATGGGGGAGAGCGGGTATTGCAGATCCCTCGCCGCCACAGCCCCGACCGTGAACGCATCCGTCACAGCGCCGCCAGCCATGCGCTGGATCTGGTGCGCCGTGAAGTATTACTGAAGTAACAGGGAGGATCCCGCTATGGCACATATCGAACGCAAACTCAGCAGCCAGACCGTATTTAACGGCAAGCTGGTGAAGGTGCAGCATGATACCGTAGAACTGGAAAACGGAAATCAGGCCTTCCGCGAAGTCATTCGCCATCCCGGCGCTGTGGCTGTGCTGGCATTGGACGGCGCGGACATTCTGCTGGTGCGTCAGTACCGCTACTGCATCGGACAGGAACTGCTGGAGATTCCGGCAGGCAAGCTGGAACCCGGCGAAGAACCTCTGTCTGCGGCAGAACGTGAACTCAGCGAAGAAACCGGCAACGCCTGCGACCGGCTGATCCCCCTGGGCAAGTACTACGGCTCTGCCGGCTGCATGGATGAGGGCATTTATCTGTACTTCGGCCGCATCACCTGCCGCGGCTGCGCCCATCCCGACGAGGATGAGTTTTTAACGCTGGAGCGGTGCACTCCGGCACAGCTGGAGGCCATGATGGCAGAAGGCAAGATCTCCGACGGCAAAACGCTGGCGGCTTTTGCATTGGCAAAAGCCAAGGGTTTGCTGTAATAATCGTATATCTCGATTATCCGGCAGTTTTGCCGGATAATTTTTTACATTTTTCTGTGAGAAACATGCAAATAGGTCTTTTTATTTTGAAAAACATGTGATAAAATAAGGATGGTTAATTATAAACTTATTATGTGGAGGTATGCCTTCTTGCCCTCCACCTTCTATAAAAACACAGAATCGAGGATTTGCTCGTGGAAAAATATGTGATTCACGGCGGAAAACCGCTGTTTGGTGAAGTGAATATCGGCGGCGCAAAAAACGCTGCTGTTGCCATTATCCCCGCTGCCATTCTGGTAGACGGTATCGTCCGTATCGAGAACATTCCGTTGGTGCGCGACGTGATGATCCAGCTGGAGATCCTGCGCGAGCTGGGTGTCGGTGTCCGCATGGTAAAAAAGAACACTGTTGAGCTGGATTGCCGTGGCCTGAAATATTGCCCCGCCGTCAGCGAGCGCAACCGACAGATGCGCGCCTCCTACTATTTGCTGGGTTCCTATCTGGGCCGCTTCGGCAAGGCCGAGGTCACCATGCCCGGTGGCTGCAACTTTGGCGGCGTGCGTCCCATTGACCAGCATGTCAAGGGCTTTGAGGCCCTGGGTGCCAAGGTGGAGAGCCGCAGCAATGCCGTGATTTATGCCCATGTGGGTGATGACGGCCTGATGGGTGCCAATATTTATCTGGACGTAGTTTCTGTGGGCGCCACCATGAACGTAATGATCGCCGCTACGTTGGCACAGGGACAGACCATTATCGAAAATGCCGCAAAAGAGCCCCATATCGTTGACTTGGCCAACTTCCTCAATTCCATGGGTGCCGACATCATGGGCGCCGGTACCGATGTGATCAAAATCCGCGGTGTGGATCGTCTGATGGGCGGCACATATTCCATCATTCCCGATCAGATCGAAGCAGGCACTTACATGGCAGCCGTTGCTGCCACCGGCGGCAGCGTTCTGGTAAAGAACGTGATCCCCAAGCATCTGGAATGCATCTCCGTCAAGCTGGCGGAAATGGGCTGTGACATCTCCGAGGGCGATGACTGGGTTCGCGTTACCCGTGACGGCCCCCTGAAGAAGATCCGCGTCAAGACACTGCCGTATCCCGGCTTCCCCACCGATATGCAGCCCCAGCTGTCTGCCGTGCTCTGCTTGGCAGAGGGCACCAGTGTGGTGACCGAAGGCGTGTGGGAAAACCGTTACCGCTATGCCGACGAACTGCGCAGAATGGGCGCTTCCATTCAGGTGGACGGCAAGGTGGCCATCATCGAGGGCGTAGAGCGTTATTCTCCCGCCACCGTCACCGCCTGCGACCTGCGTGCCGGTGCCGCTATGGTCATTGCAGCTCTGGCCGCTCCCGGTGTGTCCCAGGTTGAAAACATCGTATATATCCAGCGTGGTTACGAGGATCTGGTGGAAAAACTCACCGGTCTGGGCGCCGAAATTCATCAAGAGCCTGTACCGGAAGAGGATGCCATGCCTCTCAGCCAGGCAAACTAACAAAATCAACCGGGGCGGCAGCAAACAACTGCCGCCCTGTTTTTGCGCATATCTTGTTGTGCTATCATGCCGAAAGGAAGTTTTATGACATATTTTTGCACCCTGGCCAGCGGCAGCAGCGGAAATTGCTGTCTGTACGTCAGTGACCGGGTTTGTATTCTCATCGATGCCGGAACTACGGCAAAATACATCACCGCAGCGCTTGCAAAGCTGGGGCTCACGCCCACCGACCTAACCCATATCCTGGTTACCCACGGTCACAGCGATCATGTCAGCGCCCTGCCTGTGCTGCTCAAGCGCACCGGTGCCAAAGTGTACTGCACCTGGGAGACGGCCGGGCATATCCGCTTTCCTGAAGGTCGGCGGGCGGAGATTTTTATGCCGGGAGAGCGTTTGCAGCTGCCCGGTTGCCCCGTACAGACTTTCCCAACGCCCCACGACATTCCCGGCAGCTGCGGTTTTGTGCTGGGAGAGGGAAGCAAGCGCGTTGCTGTCTGTACCGACCTGGGCATCATGACCGGTGAAATCTTTTCCCACATGCAGGGCAGCGCCTTGGTATGTTTGGAGTCCAACCATGATGAGGTTCTGCTGAAAAACGGTCCGTATCCCTATCCGCTGAAGCAGCGGATTTTGTCTGATTTCGGTCATCTGTCCAATGCCGCCTGCGGCAATGTGGCGGTGCGTCTGGCGCGCACCGGCACCCGCAATCTGATCCTGGCGCATCTCAGTCGGGAGAATAACCATCCCCGTCTGGCGCTGGAGACCACACTGGATGCGTTGCGGCAAGCTGGCGTGGATGCAGATGCAGTGGTGCAGGTGGCACCGGCTGCAGAACCCGGTGATCCGGTCTTATTGTAAGGAGCGATACATATGTTAAGTGTGAAACTGATTTGTGTGGGCAAACTGAAGGAATCTTTCTGGACAGAAGCCTGCAAGGAATATGAAAAGCGCATGAAGACCATGTGCCGGCTGGAAGTGCTGCAGCTGGAGGAAGAGCCCGAGCGCCCCGATGCCCTGCGTCGGGAGGCAGCGCGGATCGAGGCTGCCATTCCCGCCGGTGCCTATGTCATCGCCATGTGTATCGAGGGCAAAGAACTGTCCAGCCTCCAACTGGCAGAAAAGCTGCGCGCCATCCAAAACAGCGGTCAGAGCAAGCTTTGTATCATCATCGGCTCCTCCAACGGCATGGATGACAGCATCAAACAGCGGGCAGATCTGCGCCTTAGCATGTCACCCATGACCTTCCCGCATCACCTGGCAAGAGTCATGGTGTTAGAGCAGGTATACCGGGGACTTTCCATTCTTTCCGGCAGCAAATACCACAAATAAAGCCTGTCGAAAACAGACGGAAAATAAGAGAATCCATCTGTAAAAGTCATTTTTTTGATGTAAAAAACCCCACTTTTGGCGGAAAATAGTAAACAAGCCAAAAGCTACTGCAAAAACATTGGAAAAATCTATTGAAATGCCAATTGCTTTCTTACAAAAAAAGCACTATAATGTATGATGTACAATTAGGCAAGTTATGAAAACTGCTATAAAATTTTATGTAAAAGGAAGTGCGCGCAAATGAAAGAAGTCTATCTGGTAAACATGTGCCGTACCGCTGTTGGCAGCTTTGGCGGCAGCCTGAAGGGCATCCCCGCTGTGAAGCTGGGCGCTCTGGTCATCGAAGAGGCTCTGAAGAGAGCTGACGTTGACAAGAAGGACGTTGATGAAGTCCTGTTCGGTAACGTTCTGCAGGCTGGCCTGGGCCAGAATCCCGCCCGTCAGGCTGCCATCTATGCCGGTCTGCCCATCGAAACTCCCGCTACCTCTCTGAACAAGGTTTGCGGTTCCGGTCTGCATGCCGTTTCTCTGGCTTACCGCAGCATCAAGGCTGGCGAAGCTGACTGCATCGTTGCCGGTGGTATGGAAAGCATGAGCCTGGCTCCTTATGTCAGCAACAGCAACCGTTGGGGTGCTCGTATGGGCAACTACTCCATGGTGGACGTCATGGTTAACGACGGTCTGTGGGATGCTTTCAACAACTACCACATGGGCATCACTGCTGAAAATGTAGCCGAGAAGTACGGCATCACCCGCGAAATGCAGGATGAGCTGGCTGTGCGCAGCCAGGTTCGTGCTGCCGAAGCGGTTGCAGCCGGCAAGTTCAAGGATGAAATCGTTCCCGTTGTGATCCCCCAGAAGAAGGGCGATCCCATCGTCTTCGATACCGACGAGTACGTCAAGGCCGGTACCACCATGGATAAGCTGGCCAAGCTGAAGCCCGCCTTCAAGCGCGACGGCGGCACCGTTACCGCTGGTAACGCTTCCGGCATCAACGACGGCGCTGCTGCCATCGTTGTCTGCTCCGGTGAGTTCGTTGAGAAGCACGGCCTGAAGCCCATGGCTAAGGTTGTTGCTACCGGCAGCGTGGGCGTCGATCCCACCATCATGGGCATGGGTCCCGTTCCCTCCGTCCGTCAGGCTCTGAAGAAGGCCGGTCTGGAGACCTCCGACATCGACCTGTACGAGCTGAACGAGGCATTTGCTGCTCAGGCTGCTGCCGTTTCCGCAGAGCTGGGTCTGACCCCCGACAATGTCAACGTCAACGGCGGTGCTATCGCCATCGGCCATCCCATCGGTGCTTCCGGCGCCCGTATCCTGGTCACCCTGTGCCACGAGCTGGCAAAGCGTGAGGGCAAGTACGGTGTTGCTTCTCTGTGCATCGGCGGCGGTATGGGCGAAGCCGTTCTGGTTGAGCGCGTCTAATTTCGGAAAAAGCCCCAAAAAAGTATTGCTAAAAAATTGACAATCCTAAGGCAAAGAAGTATAATATAGATAAAATAGATAATTGTCGGCAAAGGGGCAAGTATGCCCCTCTGCCGGCCTTACCTGCAAAGGAGGTCTATATTATGGATTTTGTAAAGTTCGTTGTAGAAGACCAGGTAGGGCTGCTGACCATCAGCCGTCCGAAAGCGCTGAATGCGCTGAATGACCAGGTGATTCGCGAACTGGATGCTGTCTTGGATGCTGTGGATTGCGGTGAAGTGCGTTGCATCGTCGTCACCGGCGAAGGTGAAAAAGCCTTTGTGGCCGGCGCTGATATTGCGCAGATGAGTGCCCTCAGCAAAGCAGAAGGCGAGGCCTTCGGCAAACTGGGCAACGATGTGTTCCGTAAGCTGGAAACACTGCCTGTACCCACCATTGCTGCCGTAAACGGCTTTGCGCTGGGCGGCGGCTGTGAACTGGCTATGAGCTGCGACATCCGTCTGGCTTCCGAAACCGCTGTTTTCGGCCAGCCCGAAGTGGGTCTGGGCATCACACCCGGTTTTGGCGGCACCCAGCGTATGGCTCGGCTTGTGGGTCCCGGTCAGGCAAAACGCCTGATCTATACCGCACAGAACATCAAGGCACCTGAGGCACTGGCCATCGGTCTGGTGCAGGCCGTATATCCTGCCGAAGAACTGATGGAGCAGGCCATGAAGATGGCCAAACGCATCGCTTCCAACGCCCCCATCGCCGTCCGCGCCTGCAAAAAGGCCATCAATGATGGTTTGCAGGTAGATATGGACGCAGCGCTGGTTGTGGAAGAAAAGCTCTTTGGTTCCTGTTTCGAAACAGAGGATCAGCGCAGCGGCATGCAGGCTTTCCTTGAAAAGCGCAAACACGATCCCTATCAAAATCGATAAACAAAATATATCTTTAGGAGGACATAGCAATGAAAGTAGCAGTATTTGGCGCAGGCACCATGGGCAGCGGTATTGCCCAGGTATTCGCAACCGCAGGCAATGAAACTCTGCTGTATGCCAGCAGCGTGGAAAGTGCCAAACGTCACAAAGATAAACTGGCCAAGTCTCTGGAAAAGAGAGTAGAAAAAGGCAAGATGACTGTCGAGGCCAAGGATGCCATTCTGAACAACATCAAGACTGTTGAGATCGAAGAGGCAGCCGATTGCGATCTGATCCTGGAAACCATCAAGGAAGAGATCGGCGCAAAGCGTGAACTGCTGGAAAAGCTGGACGCTATGTGCAAGCCCGAGACCATCTTTGCCAGCAACACTTCTTCTCTGTCTATCACCCAGATCGCTTATGGTCTGAATCACCCCGTCGTGGGCATGCATTTCTTCAATCCCGCTCCTACCATGAAGCTGGTTGAAGTCATTGCCGGTATGATGACTCCCGTAGAAGTCGTCGAACAGATCAAGGTCCTGTCCACCGAACTGGGCAAGACTCCCGTCGAGGTCAACGAAGCTCCCGGTTTTGTTGTCAACCGCATCCTGATCCCCATGATCAACGAGGCAATCTGCCTGCTGGAGTGCGGTGTTGCTTCCGCTGCTGACATTGATACTGCCATGCAGCTGGGCGCCAATCATCCCATGGGTCCCCTGGCACTGTCCGACCTGATCGGTAACGACATCGTGCTGAACATCATGGATGTTCTGTACACCGAGACCGGTGACAGCAAGTACCGCGCCAGCGTACTGCTCCGCAAGATGGTACGCAGCGGCAACCTGGGAAGAAAGACCAAGAAGGGCTTCTTCTCCTACGAGAAGTAATTAAACAGAACTAAAAATTTGCGTGAGAACGCAAGGAGGTTAATTTATGGATTTTGTACTGAGCAAAGAGCATCAGCTGCTCCGCAAAATGTATCGTGATTTTGCGGAAAATGAAGTGAAGCCCCTGGCTGAGGAACTGGACGAGGAAGAGCGCTTCCCCATGGAGACCGTCGAAAAGATGGCCAAGCTGGGCATGATGGGCGTTTACTTCCCCAAGAAGTACGGCGGCGCCGGTGCTGACGTTCTGGCATATGCCATGTGCGTCGAAGAGCTGGCAAAGGTTTGCGGCACCACCGCTGTTGTGGTTTCCGCTCACACCTCTCTGTGCTGCGCTCCCATCTTCGAGAACGGTACCGAAGAGCAGAAGATGAAGTACCTGCCCGACCTGCTGTCCGGCAAGAAGATCGGTGCTTTCGGTCTGACCGAGCCCGGTGCTGGTACTGATGCTTCCGGTCAGCAGACTACTGCTGTTCTGGATGAGTCCGGCGAAAACTACATCCTGAACGGTACTAAGTGCTTCATCACCAACGGTAACGTTGCCGACGTCTTCGTCGTCATGGCTATGACCGACAAGAGCAAGGGCACCAAGGGCATCTCCGCCTTTATCGTTGAGAAGGACTTCCCCGGCTTCTCTCAGGGTAAGCATGAGAAGAAGATGGGTATCCGTGGTAGCTCCACCTGCGACCTGATCTTCGAAGACTGCATCGTTCCCAAGGCAAACCTGCTGGGCAAGGAAGGCGAAGGCTTCAAGATCGCTATGAAGACTCTGGACGGCGGCCGTATCGGTATCGCTGCACAGGCTCTGGGTCTGGGCGAAGGCGCCGTGAACGAGGCCATCAAGTACACCAAGGAGCGCGTACAGTTCGGTAAGCGTATCTCCCAGTTCCAGAACACTCAGTTCCAGCTGGCTGACATGCATACCCGTATGCAGGCTGCTCAGTTCCTGGTATACTCCGCTGCTTGCAAGAAGCAGAACCACGAGCCCTACAGCATGGATGCTGCTATGGCTAAGCTGTTTGCTGCAGAGGCTGCCAGCGACGTTACCCGTCGTGCTGTCCAGCTGTTCGGTGGCTACGGCTACACCCGTGAATATCCCGTTGAGCGTATGATGCGTGATGCTAAGATCACCGAGATCTACGAGGGTACCTCCGAGGTCCAGCGTATGGTCATCGCCAGCCATCTGGGCGTGAAATAAGTAGGAGGTAACATCAGATGAAAATTATTGTTTGTGTAAAGCAGGTACCCGATACCTCCGGTAAGGTTGCCGTCAATCCCGATGGTACCCTGAACCGTGCCTCCATGGCTGCTATCATCAATCCCGATGATATGAACGCTATCGAGGCCGCTCTGAAGCTGAAGGACGAGACTGGCTGCGAAGTCGTCGTTGTTACCATGGGTCCCCCTCCCGCAGAAGGCATGCTGCGTGAGCTGATCGCTATGGGCGCTGACCGCGGTGTTCTGGTTTCCGCTCGTGAATTCGGCGGTTCCGATACCTTTGCTACTTCTCAGATCATCGCTGCTGCTGTTGATACCATCGGCCTGGAAGCTGATGACATGGTCTTCTGCGGCCGTCAGGCTATCGACGGTGACACCGCTCAGGTTGGTCCCCAGATCGCTGAAAAGCTGGATCTGCCCCAGATCACCTACGTTGCCGACATCAAGGTCGAGAACGGCGAAGTCACCTGCAAGCGTATGCTGGAAGATGGCTACATGACCATTAAGACCAAGACCCCCTGCCTGCTGACCTGCATCAAGGAGCTGAATGAGCCCCGTTACATGAGCGTTGGCGGCATCATGGATTGCTACAGCAAGCCCGTTGAAGTTTATGACTACAACAAGCTGAAGGATCATCGCCTGATCGAGTCTGATACCATCGGTCTGGCCGGTTCTCCCACCAACATCCTGACCTCCTTCACTCCTCCCCAGAAGGGTGCCGGCATGATGCTGGAAGGCGCTGACAAGGCTACTTGCGAAACTCTGGCTGGCATTCTGGCCAAGAAGCACATCATCTAAGAAAGGAGAAAAAGTATAATGTCTACTTTTAACAATACTGATCTGGCTGCTTTCAAGGGTGTATGGGTTTTCTGCGAGCAGCGTCAGGGCAAGCTGATGCCCACCGATTTCGAGCTGATCTCCGAGGGCCGCAAGCTGGCCGACGAGCTGGGCACTGAACTGTGCGGCCTGCTGCTGGGCGACAACGTTGAGGGTGTTGCCAAGGAGCTGGGCGGCTACGGCGCTGACAAGGTCATCGTCTGCGAATCTCCCCTGCTGAAGGATTACACCACCGACGCTTACACTAAGGTTATCTGCCAGATGGTCGAAGAGTTCAAGCCCGAAGCTTTCCTGATCGGCGCTACCAACATCGGCCGTGACCTGGGCCCCCGTTGCGCAGCTCGTCTGCACACCGGTCTGTGCGCTGACTGTACTCACCTGGATGTGGACATGCCCATCTACCGTGACTTCCTGCGCGAGGCTTCCACTCTGCCCGAAGAGAAGATCGCTGTCATGAACACCGCTAAGGTTCTGGGCAAGGATCACGACGTGTCCAAGGACATGA
The DNA here is from genome assembly GCA_045636925.1 of Oscillospiraceae bacterium. Lineage (GTDB taxonomy): Bacteria > Bacillota > Clostridia > Oscillospirales > Butyricicoccaceae > JAZTYK01. Next base: position 73,231 of record JAZTYK010000001.1, on the reverse strand, counting down.
AGATGACCCGTCCCGCTTTCGGCGGCCACCTGATGGCTACCATCATCTGCCCCCGCTTCCGTCCCTCCATGGCTACCGTTCGTCCCGGTGTTATGAAGAAGGCTCCCTTCGATCAGGCCAAGGCTGATGCCTGCCAGATCGTCAAGCCCGCTTTCGATCTGACCGAGGCTGACCTGAAGACCCAGGTTCTGGAAGTTGTTAAGGAAGCTAAGCAGCTGGTCGACCTGACCGGCGCTGAGGTCATCGTTTCCGTCGGCCGCGGCATCAGCAAGGATGTCGAAAAGGGTATTGCCCTGGCTCAGGAGCTGGCTGACCTGCTGCACGGCGTTGTTGGTTCTTCCCGTGCATGCGTTGACTCCGGTTGGATCACCGCTGACCACCAGGTTGGTCAGACCGGTAAGACCGTCCGTCCTCGCATCTACATCGCTCTGGGTATCTCCGGTGCTATCCAGCACAAGGCTGGTATGTCTGACTCCGAGTGCATCATCGCTGTCAACAAGAACGACACCGCTCCCATCTTCGAAGTTGCTGACTACGGCATCTGCGGCGACCTGTTCAAGGTTGTTCCCATGATGATCGACGCTTTCAAGGCTGCTATCGAGGCTAAATAAGTAACCGCTTGCGGTTTCGCGAAAGAGGGTCTGCAAAGGCCCTCTTTCTGTTAGAATGTGAGGAATTACAGATATGAATACTCCCAAGTCTTTGTTCCCCGGTGCCCGCGTGGCTATTCTGGGTGCTTCCAGCCCCTCCCGTGACATTTCCGGTGAGGAAAAGGCTGCCGCTGTCCGTGCTATGGGCTTCGAGCCCGTGCTGTATCCCTCTGCCACCGCAGAGTACGGCTATCTGGCCGGCAGTGACACCCAGCGTGCTGCTGACCTGAATGCTGCGTTTGCCGATCCTACCATCGATGGCATCATGGCCATCCGCGGCGGCTATGGCGCGCCCCGCATCCTGCCTCTGCTGGATTTCGAAATGATCCGTAAGAACCCCAAGTTCTTCGGCGGCTACAGCGACGTTACTGCGCTGCACATTGCCCTGAATCAGAAGTGTGATATGGTCACCTACCACATGCCCATGGTGGGCGCATGGCACTCCGGTCTGGACGCATACAGCGAGTCTTTTGTCAAGGCAATGTTGTTTGGCAACGAGATCGCTTATGAAAATCCTGCTGATGCACCTGCCATGCAGACCCTGGTTGGCGGTACTGCCAAGGGTAAGCTGGTTGGCGGCAACCTGTCCCTGATCGCTGCATCTCTGGGCACGCCCTACGAGATCGACACCAAGGGCAAGATTCTGTTCATCGAAGAAGTGGGCGAGTCCCCCTACCGTGTAGACGGCATGCTGACCCATCTGCGCAATGCCGGCAAGCTGGATGACGCCGCCGGCATCATTATGGGCGACTACCACAACTGCGCCGCCAGTGATCCCGATAAGGCACTGTCCCTGCAGCAGATCTTTGAGGATATCGTCAAGCCCGCCGGAAAGCCCACCATCACCGGTGTGGTCTGCGGTCATTGCAGCCCCAGCATGAGCCTGCCTATGGGCGCAGAGTTCTTCCTGGATGCCGATGCCTGCACCTTCCGTCCTCTGTAAAAACAACAAAAAACAGCTTGGGATTTTTCCCAAGCTGTTTTTTTATGTTTTGCATTTTATTTTACGCGGGTAAAGGTCCAACCGTCGGCATATAGCGTGTCATCATCTTCAAAATAATTGACTTCTTCAATTTCGCCGTCAGTAGAGGTCAAAAGCAAAAGATTAGACTCAGAACTGAACTTCCAAGTAAACTCAATCGTGTCACCACCTTTGGTCATAGAACCGGTCTTGTCAGACTTAATGACCAGATCAACTTGTAATTTTTCATAGCGCCACTTGCCAATCACAGAATTAGCGCCGCCTTTTTCACCGCAGGCAACTAACGATAGGCACATGATCAGCACCAAAAGAATTGAAATCAGCTTTTTCATTGTACGCTTCCTCACCTTACTTGTTTATAAATGTTGTTGCACAGAACAAAGACTCATTCTTCCCGGACCGAGAGCTTCAGCACATCCGGACGGGCATAATGTCCGCAAACATCATGCTCCATCTTGCTGGCGGGCACTTTCTGCATATCCAGTGTGGCAAACACAATGCCCTCACGATCCCAGATGGTCTCACCCACAGGGTGTCCGTAGGGATCGATGATACAGCTGCCTCCGCGGCAGGCAATTTCCGGCAGGCGGGCGATTTCTTCGCCGGCGCTGTAGGTTTCGGGATACATTTCTTTGGTAAAGAACATATCGCAATTGATAAAATAGCAATGTCCCTCGATGGCAATATGACGAATGGTATCCTGCCATTCGGGATTGTCATTGGTATTGGGAGAAATGTAAAGGGTGATGCCCTTTTGATACAGTGCCACACGTGCCAGCGGCATATAGCTTTCCCAGCAGATCAGGTTGCCCACAGGCCCCCAGGGAGTCTGCATCACAGGGAAAAAGTCCTTGTCCGCGTCACCCCATACCACGCGTTCGCTGCCGGTGGGTTTCAGCTTTCTGTGGTTCAGTGCGGTGCCGTCGGGGGCGATCATCATGTTGGAATTATACAACGTGGCAGTAATGGGGTCTACTTCAGAATAGCCAACGCTGACATAAACATTGTGCTTTTTGGCAGCAACAATGATTTCCTGCATTTCGGGGCCGTCTGCCAAAATGGAATTGTCATAATAGGCCTTCCAGTCTTTGCGCCCGTCGGCATTTCGGCTGCCCACGGTAAAACCATAGGTCATGCCATAAGGGTATCCGGGGATAAAGAGCTCGGGGAATACCACAAACTCAGCACCCTGTTCTGCACACGCCTCAATCAGTTTCAGCACCTTGTTTGTGCAGCCTTCCTTTTGGAACATAACGGGTGCTGCCTGCACTACGGCAATCTTCAAAGTATCTTTTTGAATGATCATGAAAAAACCTCCCACACATGGGTGCTTGATAAATAATGCCGGCATGGACAGTCATATGTTCTGTCCCGGCAACTTCAGTATAGCCCATGACTCCCCAAAATGCAAGAAGCAGTTATTTTGCAAAATGCTTGCAAAAATGTGAAAAAAGGCGTAAAATATATGGTTGTAAAATCGTTGCAAAGAAGGACTTTTCTATGTCTGATCTTTTGATCCATGGCGGTCTGCATGCATTGGAAGAAACGGTAAAGCTGCTTCCATTTTTGTTCATCGCCTACCTTCTAATGGAATATTTAGAGCATCATGCCGCCGGAAAGATGGAAGGCTTGCTGCGAGTTATCGGCCCTGCCGGTCCTTTGGTGGGTGCGGTGCTGGGTTGTGTTCCCCAGTGCGGATTCTCTGCCACCGCGTCCAATCTGTATGCTGCCGGCCTGGTCAGCCGCGGAACATTGCTTGCGGTGTTCCTGTCCACCTCTGATGAGGCGCTGCCCCTACTGCTGGGGCATAGCGATGCTGCCGGCGAGATCGGCCGTTTGCTGCTGTGCAAAGTGCTGATTGGTGTAGTGGTTGGCTTTGCGGTCAACGCATGGGAACGGAAGTTTGGCAAACCCCGTGAACTCAACGATATGTGCGAGCATTGCGGTTGCCATGACCATGGCGGTATTTTGCGTCCCGCCTTGTGGCACACCCTGCGTATCGCGTTCTTTTGCCTGGTGCTGAACTTTTTGCTGCATCTGGGCTTTGATCTGTTGGGACAAGAGCGGCTGGCAAGCATCCTGCTGGCAGGCAGCTGGGCGCAGCCTTTTGTGGCAGCGATCATCGGTCTGGTTCCCAACTGTGCTGCATCGGTGATGCTGACCCAATTGTATCTGGGCGGCGTCATCAGCTTTGGCTCGGTATTGGCCGGACTGTGCGCCGGTGCTGGTGTGGGTCTTGCGGTATTGCTGCGGGTCAACGGCAGCAAGCGAGATACCGTGCAAACGGTTGGAATCCTCTATTTGGTGTCCGCTCTGGTGGGTCTGGCAGCGCAAATTCTGCTGTAAAACCGTTCATTTTGTGATCAAAAACTGCAAAACCGTAATCAAAAACCCGAATTCCGTAACCGGAATTCGGGTTTTTATCATGCCTTTTTGGCTAAAAGTTCGGTGAGTTGCACCGCACCTTGGGTGAGTAAGGTGATGTTTTCTGCGTCAAACAGCGTGTCGCGTTTGGTGTGGATCCGATCCATGTACAGTACATTTTTTGGTCCTTTTTTCAGTGCAGCCACGCCAATGCCGCAGGGGAAATTGGCTTGATCCGAGGGGTAGAAAAAGCCTTTGGTACAAAGCTCGACGGTCTTGTCGCCGGTACCTGCAAAGGCAGTTTCCAACTGAGGCAGCCAGCCTTTGGCTTTTTTCTTGACACAAAACAGGATATGATCACCGTCGGATACGCAGTCAAAGTTGATCAGCAGCTTGTCCTTCATGGCTTTTTTGTGATTGCCAAAGAAAGAAGCAGAACCGAACAATCCGGCTTCTTCCAGGTCAAACAAGATAAAAGCGGCATTGTTTCGCAAATCTTCCGGCATATTTTCTAAAATATTCAGAATCGTGGCCACACCGGAGGTATTGTCATTGGCGGTGTGTTTGTTGGCCGGACCGCAGATCAAAAGAAGCAGCATGCACCATAAGACCAGGGAGAAGGAGAAGGGCGCAAGGGGCAGTTTCAGCAGCACCCAAACCACAGTAACTGCCGTGGCAATCAGGAACATGCCAAGCACCAACAGCAACTGATATGCCAGATACAAAGGCAGGCATTTGGGTGTGATAAAATTGGGGAAGGGCATCACCGCGCAGGTGTCGTAATGGGCGGTAAAGACGACCTTGGCGGTATCCGGATCGCCCAAGATGATGTTTCGTGCGCCAAAGGTGCCTTTTTCGGTGGAAACCGCATAGCCGTGTGCCTCTGCCAAAGGTTTTACCCATTGCACAAAAGCCTCTTTTTGCTTCTTTGTTTTACGGATTTGGTAGGTTTCCAGCAGTTTTTTACTGGTTTCTGTCATAATAATCCCTCTTTTTCGCTAAGATCAGGATTCGTGAGGGGCAAAGTGATCCAGAATGGCGGCTGCGGTGGCGGCCACGCTGCCCTGCACAAAATTGGGTTTTCCACCACCACGACCGTTCAGCGCTGCGTTCAGCTCTTTGCACACGGGACGCAGGTCATCGGGACTCACCATGGCGTATTTGTAGTCGCCATTCTGTCCGGCGAAAATCATGCAGCTGCCGCCACAGACCTCACCGATGGCCACCGTTAAGCGGCGCAGAGAATCGGGGGAGAGGGGCGGCTCGAAGAGCAGCACATTGCCGGCATTTCGGTATTCCTCAGCACGGAGGGCAAAGAGCTGGCTTTCCAGCTCGCCGCAGCGGGTGCGGCAGTCGGCAAGCTCGTCCTTCATCCGCAGGGCAGCGGCAGCGGTTTCGGTGGGTTTGGCCGACAGCGCCTGAGACACCTGCAGATTCTGCAGCCACAGAGCAGACAGATAGTTGGCTGCCCGATTGCCGCACAGCAGCTCTAATCGCACGCCGGAGCGGAACTTTTGGCAGGAAAGAAACTTCACCAGACCCACCTGGCTGCTGGAGCGCACATGAGTGCCGCAGCAGGCACACAGATCAGCGCCGGGGAAGCATGTCAGGCGTACTTGACCGGACAGCTCTTTTTTACTGCGGTAGGGAATGGTGGGCAGCTCTTCGGCGGTGGGGTAGAGGATCTGGATGGCGTGATCTTCGGCAATATAGCGGTTGGCAGCAGCCTCGATTTCTAAAGCATCTTCCAATGTAATGTCACAGTTAAAGTCGATGGTGGTGACGTCGCTGCCCATGTGGAAACCCACATTATCACAGTGAAAGCGGGCGCAGATCATACCGCTGACGATGTGCTCGCCGCTGTGCTGCTGCATATGGTCAAAGCGGCGCTCCCAGTTGATTTCACCGGCTACTTCGGTGCCAACGGACAGGGGTGCATCGCAGGTATGTGTGATGATGCCGCCCTTTTCGTGGACATCCAGCACCTGTACGCCACCAAGCAGGCCGGTGTCGGCAGGCTGGCCGCCGCCCTCGGGATAAAAACCGGTGCGGCTTAAGGTCACAAGAAATGTGCCGTTTTTGCCGGGCTGGCAATCCACCACCGTAGCGGTAAAGGAACGCAGATAGGCGTCTTGCTCATAGAGTTTTTCGGTCATAAAAACGCTCCTTTCGGAGAAAGTTCTGTCGAGACGATTATAGCACGAAGGGGCATAAGATGCAACGGCAAGACATAGAAAGACCCGGGTGAAGAAATCACCCGGGTCAACAGTTTTGATAGAATTACACGCCTTTTTCGGCCAGCAGTAGGGCAATCTGGACGGCGTTGGTGGCGGCGCCCTTGCGCACCTGATCACCGCAGCACCAGATGTTCAGGCCGTTATCGCAGATCAGATCCTTGCGGATGCGGCCCACATACACCAGATCCTGGTCGGTGGTGTCCAGGGGCGTGGGATAGTCGCGGCCACCCAGATCCTTCACCAGCTTGCAGCCGGGGGCCTTGGCGATAACAGCCTCGGCATCGGCCACGCTGATGGGCTTTTCGGTACGCACCACCACGGAGATAGAGTGGGAGCGCATGACGGGTACACGGACGCAGGTGCAGCTGACCTTCAGCTCGGGCAGGTGCATGATCTTGCGGCCTTCGTTCTGCAGCTTCATTTCTTCATCGGTATAGTCATTGTCCACGCGAGCACCAATGTTGGGCACCACGTTGCAGGCGATCTGGCAGGGGAAGACCTTGGGCTGCACAGGTTTGCCGGCAGCCAGAGCATCCAGCTGTTCTTCCAGTTCTGCCACGCCGGGCTGACCGGCGCCGGATACTGCCTGATAGGTGCAGGCCACCATGCTCTCGATGGGGGAGATGCTGTTCAGGGCATTGACAGCCACAGCAGTGATGATGGTAGAGCAGTTGGGATTTGCAATGATGCCGTTATGCTTAAAAGCATCCTCGGGGTTGATCTCGGGCACCACCAGGGGTACGGTGGGATCCATGCGGAAGGCAGAGGAGTTGTCGATAAAGACAGCGCCGGCCTTTACAATGTAAGGGGCAAACTCCCGGGAGAAGCCGCTGCCTACGGCACCCAGGACGATATCCATGCCTTCAAAGGCATCGGGAGTGGCTTCACGTACCACGACATTTTCGCCACGGAAGGGAACGGTGCCGCCGGCGCTGCGGGCAGAGGCCAGAGGCAGCAGAGTGGCAACGGGGAAGTTGCGTTCTTCTAAGATTTTCAGCATTTCGCGGCCGACGGCGCCGGTGGCGCCCAGAATGGCAACGTTATATTTCTTCATGGGAAAAGGCTCCTTTCTTAGCCGACAAACTCTTGATACAGGACCCGGATGGCTTCTTCGAAGTCCTTGTTTTCCACACCCACCATGATGCTGATCTCGTCGTTGCTCTGGAAGATGGTGCGGATGTTGATCTGGTTATCGCCCAGGGCGGTAAACAGCTTTGCAGAGGTACCGGGGCGGGAGGACATCTTGCGGCCGACCGCAGCGATCAGCGAGATGCCTTCGGTAATGGTTAGGTCGCGATCCATCTTGCAGTCGCGGTTTAAGTCACTCATGATGTCGAACTGACTTTCCGCAAAGGCGGCGGTGCTGCAAATCAGACCAAAGCTGTCCAGTCCCATGGAGATCTGCTCTACCGGAACCTTGTAGCTGTCGAAGATCTTCAGTGCACGGCGCAGAACGTCTACGTGGGCGGTGATGTTGCGCTTGTGGATGGTAACGACAGAAAAGTCGCGGCGGCCGGCAATGCCGGTAATAAAGCGCTCGCCATCGGGGGCGGATTCTTCGAACTGGGACAGAATCATGGTGCCGGGATCGGAAGGCGCGTTGGTGTTGCGAATATTCAGAGGAATGCCGGCATCCTTGACGGGTTGGATGGATTCTTCATGCAGAACAGAGGCCCCCATGAAGGCCAGCTCGCGAAGCTCTTGATAGGTGACCCGGGGAATGGGCTTGGGATTCTTAACAATGCGGGGATCGGCCATCAGAATACCGGATACATCGGTCCAGTTTTCGTAAACCGAAGCACCCACGGCAGCGGCAGCCAATGCACCGCTGATATCAGAGCCGCCACGGGACATGACCTTGATCTTGCCATTGGGCAGGCTGCCGTAGAAACCGGGGATCACGAGACCTTGCCCCAGTGCGGCGGCACCGCGGATAGCGGCATAGGTGCGCTCTTGATCTACCTGACCGTCCATGGTGAAGAACACACACTTGGCGGCATCCAGGAAGGAGAAACCCAGGTATTCGGCCATCAGCATACCGCTGAAATATTCACCACGGCTGACCAGTTCATCCACGGAAAAGTTCTTGTTCAGGCGGGATTCCAGCTTTGCAAACTCGCCTTCGATGTCGCAGTGCAGACCCAGCTCATCACGGATCTGGCAGTAGCGGTCACGGACGGTATTCAGAATATCGCCGCAAGGGACACCATAGGTCAGATGGGCGTGACACAGATACAGCAGATCGGTAATTTTGTGGTCCTCGGAAAACCGCTTGCCGGCGGCAGAGACGACCACGATGCTGCGCTGGGGGTCGGCATCAATGATGGCTTTGATCTTGCGGTATTGATTGGCGTCTGCCAGAGAGGAGCCGCCGAACTTGCATACTTTACTCATATTCATATCTTTATGCCTCGATTCCTGCGAAAAATACCTGTGCGCCTTCCTGACGGAGCGCGGCAGCCAGGGCGTGCATATCGCCCACAGTCATAGCAGGGGTGATGATGCGCATATTATCGCCGTCCTGCTCCTTGCTCTTGGCGGGGACACAATCTGCAAAAGCTGCGCTAACGCGGACATAATAAGGATGGCTGCAGGCATGCGGATCTGCCTTGCCCTGCTGCAGACAAGCGGAGAACATCAGCCGTCTGCCCCAGAAAATGTCCTGTATATCCCGCACCACGGCAGACGCGGTGGGATACCGTCCGGCACCCTGACCGGAATAGGTCATGTCTCCGGCGTTATCCGCCAGATATTTCACCAGATTATAGTTATCCGGCAGCATTGCTTCTGCCGTGCTCTGCTCAAAAATAGCAGGTTCTACATATGCATAGATGCTATCGTCCAATCTGCCGCCTTTGGCGATCAGCTTGCAGGCCAGACCCTTGCTTTGCAAATGAGTAACGTCACCGGCGGTGAAACTGGTGATGCCTTCTACACACATGCCCTCCAGTTCGGGCAGCAGGTCAAAGGCCACACCGCAGGCCAGACGGATTTTGGCCGCTGCGTCCATGCCGCCCACATCGGCATCGGGGATGGCTTCGGCATAGCCCAGCTCCTGGGCGTTCCGGAGGGCTTCGTCGTAGCCCCAGCCACGGCGCTGCATGGCATCCAGCATATAGTTGGTTGTGCCGTTTAAGATGCCGCCAACTTCGGTGACTCGGTCGGTGTGGGCGGCCAGTGCCAGATTATGCAGGAAGGGAATGCCGCCGCCGCAGGCAGGACTGAACAAAAAGGCCAAGCGCTGTTCCAACGCAAGTTTCTGCAGTTCCACACCATAAGCCGCCACCAGCTGCTTGTTGGCAGTGACTACATGCTTTCCGGCGACCAGCGCATCACGCACATATTCATAAGCAGGATGCAGTCCGCCCATTACTTCTACCACAATATCAACAGAGGGATCCTCGCAAATCTCTGCAAAGTTATCGGTCTGCCAAGGTTCCTTCACCTTGCCGGGACGCACCAACACTTTGCGGCATTCGAACGCGTGCAGTTTCTCCATCATTTCATATACGCCCACGCCTACGGTACCAAAACCCAACAATGCGTATTTCATAGGAAGCCTCCAAAAAAGATTTGTCCGTTACCGGAAAACACTTGATTTTTTTATGGAAACAGTGTATCATAATGTCCATAGAAAAGCAAGCGGTATTTTCGCAAAAAACCACGAAAAAAGGGGGCATGTTTATGCTGCAAAACTATCTGATTATCCATAAAAGCATCCTGCCGGATTATTATGAAAAGGTGCTTGCAGCCAAAAGTCTGCTGGAGACGGGCAAGGTGAAGGAAATCAGCGAGGCCGCACGACAGGCCGGCATTTCCCGCAGTACCTTTTACAAATACAAGGATTACGTGATCGAGCCCTCTGAACTGACCATTGGCAGAAAAGCGGTGCTTTCGATGATGCTATCCCATGAACGGGGCATGCTGTCAGCCACTTTGAACATGCTGAGCAAATATCAGCTGAATATCTTGACTATTACCCAAAGCCTGCCCATTCACGGACAAGCCAATGTGGCGCTGTCGCTGGATATTTCTGATCTGGAGATTCCCCTGGCGCAGGTAGTAGATGAGCTGGGCAAGATGGAAGGCGTGGCACAGGTGCGCCTGATGGCATTGGAATAAGGAGACACTATGAGCGACATCGTAAAAGGCGATATGCTGGTAAAACTGTACGATCTGCCGGATCATCGGCCGCTGCTGGAAAAGCTGGCAGGGGAGGGCATCAGCATCAAGCGCGTGCTGTCTCCCGACCGGGGACGGGTGCTGGACTTTGTACAGAAGGAATTTGGCGACGGTTGGATGCACGAGTGTCAGCAGGCGCTGTGCACGCAGCCTGCCACCTGTTATGTGGCAGTGAAGGCGGGGCAGGTGATCGGCTTTGGCTGCTTTGAGGCCACAGCGAAGAATTATTTTGGCCCTGTCGGAGTGCAAAAGGACTGTCGCACCGGCGGTGTGGGCACGGCACTGACCCTTAGCTGCCTGCATGCCATGTGGGAGATGGGCTATGCCTATGCCATCATTGGCTGGGTGGGGGAAGCCCGTGGATTTTATGAGAAGATCTGCGGCGCAACCTTTATTCCCGACTCCCATCCCGGCGTGTACAAGCGCATGATCCGGTTTGGGTAAGCAAAACATAAAAATAACAGCCCCGAGGGAGATCCCTCGGGGCTGTGGTTGTATGTGGGAAAAACTCAGATGCTGACACGGTAGCCCATCACGCGGAAGAAGGGAAGCTCCTGCTCCAACTGCAGCAGGGCGGTGCGCACATCGGTGGAGGTGAGGCTGGATACAGACATCTCGGCAAAGACGATGTTGATGTTGCGGCTGTCGTCAGAGGCAATATCCTGCGTCTTTACCTGCAGGTATTCCAGGTTCATCTTGGCTTCGGCCATGACGGACAAGGTCTGTGCCAGGTCACCGGGCTGATCCATGCGAATGGCGAAGGCCACGCTGATGATGGAGTTTTCTTCGGCATTGATGATGTTGCGGCTCATCAAAATAACAAGACGGCCATCTTCGGTGCCGTAGATATTGTTGATGTAAATGCGCTTGTTGAAAATCTTGCTGTACAGTGCCTGGGTGTCATACAGTTCGTCCACGCACAGGGCGGCATACTCGGCCTCGCCCTCCAGCAGGCGGGACAGTGTTTCATAAGTGCTGTCGCAGGAAACGGTGGGCATGCCGCAGGCAGCCTCGATGGCATCGGCATCCCGGGCGGCGCAGAGGATCTTGCCGGAAGGCATTTCCTTCAGCATATCCGGCTCGTGAATCAGCTTCAGATTGGGGGAATTGGTGACAAAATAACGGTACTGACGGCCGCGGTTCATGCGGGTCAGATTTTTCCAAAGAGATTCGGCGCGCAGGCGCAGATCGGGGGCCAGGTCATAGGTGATCTGACGCAGCACGGCCTCTTCCTGGGCGGGGTTATAGATGGTGTCGCCTTGTTCCAGCTTGTTTTTGGCAATGAGAACGGCGGCGTCCATACGGCGGAGGAAGGCGTCGCGCAGGGCTTCATCACAGCTTGCGATGATCTGCAGGATCAGTTGCGTCTGGTGCATAAAAGAGCTCCTTTCAAGGGGGCATATTGATATATTCATCATATACTTTTTTGGGTGCTGTTGTCAATTGGAAAAGACCGTGTTATAATGAATATATTACCGCGTAAGTAAAGCAAGTACGAAAAAATCGATTACCCGATACGGAGGGATTTATCATGGAAGAAAAACGTTACATTGATTTGCGAAGCGACACCGTGACCCAGCCTACGCAGGCCATGCGTGAAGCCATGTATCAGGCTGCCGTAGGCGATGACGTGTATCAGGATGACCCCACCACCAATCTGTTGGAGGCTGAGGCTGCACGTATTCTGGGCAAGGAAGCAGCTATGTTCGTCACCAGCGGCACCATGGGCAATCAGCTGGGCATCATGTCCCAGACCCGTCGCGGTGATGAGATCATCGTGGGTGCTGAGTGCCATATTTTCCTCCATGAAGTAGGCGCCGTGGCGGTGCTGTCCGGTGTGAATATGCGGCAGCTGCCCTTCCCCGGCGCCATGCCCGATGCCAAGATGGTGGAGGCCGCCATCCGTCCTGATGATATTCACGAGCCGCCTACGGCCATGATCTGTCTGGAAAATGCTCTGGCAGGCGGCAAGGTGGTGCCGGTGGAGGTCATGAAGGAAGTTTGGGATGTGGCCAAGGCGCACAATCTGCCGGTGCATCTGGACGGCGCAAGAGTCTTTAACGCCGCTGCTGCCCTGGGCGTTGATGTCAAGGAAATCACCCAGTACTGCGATACCCTCAGCTGCTGCCTGAGCAAGGGTCTGTGCGCGCCTGTGGGCGCTATCTTTGCGGGTCCCAAGGCTGTGGTAGACCGTGCCCGCAGATTCCGCAAGCTGCTGGGCGGCGGTATGCGTCAGAACGGCATTCTGGCCGCTGCAGGCCTCATTGCCATCCGTGAAATGCCCGCCCGTCTGAAGGAAGACCATGACAATGCCAAGTATCTGGCAGAAAAGCTGGCTGCCATCCCCGGCATTCATGTAATGATGGATCGGGTAGAGGTGGACATGGTGTTCTTTACCATGGATTATCCCATGGAGCTGCAGGACGCACTGCCCGACAAGATGCTGGAAAAGGGCATCAAGGTCAGCGGACTGGATCTGGGCGAAATGCGCTGGGTCACCCATCATGGCGTATCCAGAGAGGATCTGGATTATGCCGTAGATTGCCTGAAGGAGTTTTTGGCATAAAGATCGCTTGGTTACGAATACAGGTATTTACCGCCCCGGAGGGAGTCTTCCGGGGCGGTTTTTACGAGGATTTTTTCTTTTCCGCAGTAGACAAGCAGGGGTTTTTGTGATAAACTAACTTAGATATGAGATGATGCAGGGAGTATCCCTGCAGAAAGGATCGATATACTATGACCAAGAATATTACTTACCGCCCCACCGGCGTGTGCAGCGTGCAGTATGACATTGTGCTGGAAGACGATGTGATCACTGACATCAAGATCTACGGTGGCTGCGATGGCAATCTGAAGGGCATTTCTTCCCTGCTGAAGGGCATGAAGGCACAGGATGCCATTGAGCGCATGAGCGGTATCCGGTGCAGAACCAAGCCCACCTCTTGTCCCGATCAGATCGCCAAGGCACTGCAGAAGGCGCTGGCTGAATAAAAGTTTGTTGTAAAGAAGGAAACGACTATGTCTGTTGTAACCGTAAGAGAAGTGCTGCATCAGCACGAAGCATATGTAGGCAAAAAGGTCAAGCTGCAGGGCTGGGTTCGTACCGCCCGCGACGTAAAGGCTTGCGCCTTTGTAGAACTGAATGACGGCTCTGTGGTCAAGAACCTGCAGGTGGTGTTTGACGCAGATAACGCATACTATGCACAGGCTGCAGGCCTGAACGTTGGCTGTGCCATCACCGTAGAGGGTGAAGTGGTTGCTTCTCCCAATCCCAAGCAGCCTGTAGAGCTGAAGGCTGAAACGCTGGTACTGGAGGGTGATTGCCCCCCCGAGTATCCCCTGCAGAAGAAGCGTCACACTCTGGAGTATCTGCGTACCATCCAGCATCTGCGTCCCCGTACCAACCTGTTTAACTCTGTGATGCGTATCCGCAGCACCGCTGCCATGGCCATCCATCAGTTCTTCCAGGATCAGGGCTTTATCTATGTGCATACCCCCCTCATCACCGCCAGTGATGCCGAGGGTGCCGGCGCTATGTTCCAGGTAACCACCCTGGATCTGCAGAATGTGCCCAAGGACGAGCAGGGCAATGTGGATTTCAGCAAGGATTTCTTTAATGCACCTGCCAACCTGACGGTTTCCGGTCAGCTGGAGGGCGAGATCTTTGCCCAGGCTTTCGGTAAGATCTATACCTTTGGCCCCACCTTCCGCGCAGAGCGCAGCAACACCACCCGTCATGCTGCCGAGTTCTGGATGATCGAGCCCGAGGTGGCTTTTGCCGAACTCAGTGACATCATGGATCTGGAAGAGGCTTGCATCAAGTTTGTCATTCGTTATGTGCTGGACAAGTGCCCCGACGAGATGGCATTCCTGAATCAGTTTGTGGACAAGGGTCTGTTGGAGCGTCTGACCGCTGTGGCAGAGAGTGAGGACTTTGGCCGCATCACCTATACCGAGGCGGTGAAGATTCTGGAGCAGCACAAGGATCAGTTCGAGTTCCCCGTATACTGGGGCTGCGACCTGCAGACCGAGCATGAGCGTTATCTGACCGAGCAGATCTTTAAGAAGCCCGTCTTTGTCACCGACTATCCCAAGGAGATCAAGGCATTCTATATGCGCCGCAACGACGACGGAAAGACCGTTGCCGCCTGCGATATGCTGGTTCCCGGCATCGGTGAGATGACCGGCGGCAGCCAGCGTGAGGAGCGTCTGGAAGTGCTGCAGGAGATCATCCGCGAGCAGGGCCTGGACGAGAAGATCTATTGGTGGTATCTGGAGCTGCGCAAGTACGGCACCACCAAGCACTCCGGCTTCGGCATCGGTTTTGAGCGTCTGGTGATGTATCTGACCGGTGTTGGCAACATCCGCGACGTTCTGCCCTTCCCCCGTACTGTGGGCAGCGCCGAGTTCTAATTTGCAAGATATATCTGACCCGCAGGCAAACGGCCTGCGGGTCTTTTTCATGCCATCTGTTACCGGGGAAAATTGTCTGCAGATTACAGTGGGAAAATGTGATTTTTTTTACTTTCCACTATGAAAATGCGTGTGTTTATGGTACAATGAAAACATGAAATACAAGCGCTTTTTACTTTGTGTAATTCTGGCACTTTTCGTGCTGCTGTGTGCAGGCTGTAACCTGAATGAGAGGGACAGCCTGTTTGCCTTGCCCGAACTTTCCGGACGGTATCGTTATTTGCAAAAAGAACTGGATAAGATTCTGGCTGAGGGGGCTTCTTATGCGGTGGCAAGTACCGGGACCATGCGTTCTTCGGTACAGCTGGCAGATCTGAACGGTGATGGAAAAGAAGAAGCCCTTGGACTGTTTTTGTCCAAGGACGGCGTGCCCGAGGTGCATGTGTTCCGCATGGAAAGTCAAAGCTGCACCTGGCTTGGAAAGCTGACCGGCGTTGGCATTGGTATTCGTGAAATCCGGTTTTTCAGCCGCGGCACGCAGGGACAGCGGGCTTTGGCGGTCAGTTGGGCTTATGAAAATGAAGCCCGTTACTATGGCATGACGGTGGCCGGTGTGGGCGGCAACGAATTGTTTACCATGCTGGATCTGCAGTACAGCGCATGTCTGCCCAAAGATCTGGATAAGGACGGGGTAGAAGAACTGACCTTTGTGCGGCCGGTGAAGGGAAACGAAGCGCTCTCTGCATGTGTGTATCAGCTGGAAGGCGCAAGCTACCGGGTTCTGACGCAGGCAGCTTTGTGCACAGAGGCGCAAAGCGTGCTGAAGCTACGGTATGACAGTGTGATGAAAGACGCTGTCACGCTTGTGGTAGACAGCACTGCCAAGGGCGGCGGATTTGTTACCGATGTGCTGACCTTTGATGGTGAAAAAATGGATAACCTGACGAGGGATCCGATTTCGGGTTCGGGCGCAGCTTATTGGAGAAAGGTGGCCGTACCGGCTTATGACATCAATGGGGATGGCTTGCTGGATTTGCCGGCAGCTGCCTTTGCAGATGCGGAAGGGGATGGGCAAAAGCGCATCCTTTGGGAATCTCTTCAGGTCGGAGAAGCCAAGACAGTAGCGGCAGCATACCACAATGTGGAGGAACACTGGGCGTTGCTGTGGCCGGAAGCTTGGCCTGCGGAAATCAGTGCCGGTGTGCATGTGGAGTATAGCCACCAAGAAAACACCTCTGAAACCGTATTTTATGTCTGGGATGCAGATGTGGAAAATCAGCAGCTGCGCAAGCGGGTGCTGTTGACCATCTGGGCATTCCAGGGAGAAGAACGGGCGCGGAACAGAGCGCGGAATTATGCGGCAAAGCCGCTGAATGAAGACGGCGAGATTTTATACGGATACACCTTGCCGCAGGAAGAAATGGTGGATGGATATTCCCTGACGGACGAAATGGTGAAGCAGTTGTTTTGCCAGATGAATAGCTCTCTGGAAGGAGGCAACGAATGATGCAGAAAAAAGTTCTTGTAATGGAAGATGAAGAAAGCATCCGCGCGTTTGTGGTCATCAATCTGAAACGCAGCGGCTATGAAACAGTGGAATGTGCCACCGGACAGGAGGCTTTGGATTATCTTCGCGAGCATAACGATGTGAGCATTGCACTGCTGGATGTGATGCTGCCCGACATGAGCGGCTTTGATGTTTGCCGCAGAATCCGTGGTATGGGCAGCAAGATGGGTGTAATCATGCTGACGGCGCTGAGTCAGGAAAGTGACCGGGTCACCGGTTTGATGACCGGTGCCGATGACTATGTGACAAAGCCCTTCTCGGTGGCCGAGCTGGTAGCCCGCGTGGATGCGCTGTACCGCCGACTTGGGGGACAGGATTTTGCCGGAGAAGTATTGGAATCCGGTGACTTCCGACTGAATCTGCGCAGCAGAGAACTGTCCCGCAAGGGAGAGCGCATCGAACTGACGCAGGTGGAGTTTATGATTATGAAGTTCTTTTTGGAGAACGCGGGCAAGGCGATTTCCAGAGAAGACCTGCTGCATAAAGTATGGGGCGAAGCCTATCAGGGCGACCTGAAGGTGGTTGATGTGAACATCCGCCGCCTGCGCCTGAAAATCGAAGTGAATGCCGGACAACCCAGACATCTTTTGACCGTTTGGGGTTACGGCTATAAGTGGGAAGGATAACAGACAGATGGAGCACATGACCCAGTCTGCAAAATCCGCCGGTTGGAAGCGTTTGCTTCCCCGGGGCATCAAAAAACGCTGGTTGTTTAATAACATCAGCGTAGTTTTGGCTGCCATGATTTTGCTGATGGTGGTAATGGATGCTGCACTGTATAATTATTACTATGGCGCCATGCAGGCAGAACTGGAGACCCGCGCAAACAGCACTTCGGGATATATTGCCCGGTATGCCAGCGACACCTACAGCACGTTTTATGGGTTCTCTGCCGATTTGGTACAGGAGTTTGGCGATGCGGATAAGCTGGAAATGCAGGTGCTGAACGAGTATGGTCGGGTGTTGTTTTCTTCGATGGGTATCATAGCAGGTGCAAAACCGTCTACCGGTGAGGCGCAAACCGCCTTTTCCATCGGTGAGGCGCACACCTATATTGGTGCTGATAATACCGGCCAACGGCTGATTGCGGTCACTGCGCCGGTATATGATCAAAATGGCGCGCTGCTGGGTGGCGTGCGCTATGTCAGTGCCACCAAGCTGCTGGATGCGCAGCTGCTGCAGATGTATCTGCTGATCGGCGGACTGATGATTTTTCTGTCGGGAATCATTATCGTGGCCAACAGCCTGTTTATCCGGTCTATCGTGGCGCCCATCCTGCAGATCAATCAGCTGGCGCAGACCATCAAAAGCGGTCAGTACGGCGCACGACTGGATGTGGCTTTTAACGATGAGATCGGCGAGCTGTGTACCACGCTGAATGGGATGAGTGCGGAATTGGCACGGATGGAGCAGGTGAAGAATGATTTTATTTCTTCGGTGTCTCATGAACTGCGGACACCGCTGACTGCCATCAAGGGCTGGACGGAAACGCTGATGGACGAGGAAGATCCGGCTTTGCGCAGCGCAGGTATGCGTATCGTGCACAAGGAGACCGGGCGCTTGAACCAAATGGTGGAAGAACTGCTGGATTTCTCTCGCATGGAAAGCGGCCGTCTGCGCCTGCAGACCGAACCGGTGGATCTGCGGGGTGAGTTGTACGACGCGGTATTTATTTATCGGGATATGCTGGCGCAAAGCGGCTTGCGGGTGGATTACACTGAGCCCGAAGTGCCGGTGCTGGTGAATGCCGACCGAAACCGCATGAAGCAGGTGTTTTTAAACATCATCGACAATGCCGGCAAATACGGGCAGGACGGTGACCGGATAGAGGTGACCATGGGCGTGGGAAACAGCGCCTGCGTGGTACGTATCCGTGACTTTGGACAAGGCATTCCCGCAGAGGAACTGCCGCGGATTAAAGAAAAATTCTTCAAAGGCAGTGCCAAGGGCCGTGGTACCGGCATTGGTCTGGCTGTGTGTAATGAGATTGTAGAGTTGCATGGCGGAACGCTGGAGATTTCCAGCGTGTACGGCGAGGGAACGGATGTGTGCATTCGGATGCCCTTGTACGTGCAGAAATCGGAGGATCAAGAGTAATGAGCGAAAAAATCTGCAAGCGTACCACCATTGGCGGTCAGGCGCTGATCGAAGGCATTTTGATGCGTGGACCGAAGCAAAGCAGTATCGTGGTGCGCAAGCCCGACGGCGAACTGGTCAACAAGGTAGAACCGGTGGGCAGCCTGAGTCACCCTGCCTGGTGCCGGTGGCCCTTTATCCGTGGTGTGGTGAACTTTTGGGACAGCATGAAATACGGCGTGAATGCGCTCACTTATTCCGCTGAGTTTTTTGTGGAAGAGGAAGAAGCCGAAAAGGGAAAAGTCGAGACCTGGCTGGTGAACAAGTTCGGTCAAAAGGCTGTGGATCAGGCATCTATTTCTATTGCTCTGGTATTGGGCGTTCTGATGCCGGTGGTACTGTTTATCCTGCTGCCCACACTGGTGGCCGGTCTCTTCGGTGACGGACTGCATTCTGTGCTGCGCAATCTCATCGAGGGTGGCATTCGCATTCTGGTGTTCTTGGCATTTTTGTGGCTGACCAGCAAGGAAAAGGATGTTGCCCGCACTTATATGTACCATGGCGCTGAACACAAAACCATTGCCTGCTATGAGGCCGGCGAGGAACTGACAGTAGAAAACGCACGGAAGCACAGCCGCTTTCATCCCCGCTGCGGCACCAGCTTTTTGTTTGTGGTGATGATCATCAGCATTTTGTTTTATTCGCTGTTTACATGGACCAATCCTTTGGTACGTGTCTGCATCCGACTGCTGTTTTTGCCGGTGATCGTGGCCATCAGCTATGAGTTTAACCGTTTTGTGGGACGACACGACAACTGGCTGACCAATGCCCTGCGGGCGCCCGGTCTGCTGATGCAGCGCTTTACCACCCAGGAGCCCGAGGACGGGATGCTGGAAGTTGCCATTATGGCACTGGAAAGTGTCATTCCCGAAAATGAGAAGGAGGACCGCTGGTAATGGTACGGACGGTCAATGAAGCGTATTTGGATCTGCGGCGGGAACTGCGCGATGCAGGGGTTGCCGGATACCAGATCGAAGCACGGGAACTGGTGTGCTATGCAATGGAAATCCAGCCCGAAGCATTTTTTATGAAGAAGCATCTGTGGGTCTTTGACGAGATGCAGGCCCGCATTGACCAGCTGAAGGCGCTGCGCCTTTCCGGCACGCCCTTGCAGCATATTACCGGAAGATGGGAGTTTTACGGTATCCCGCTGGAGGTGACCAAGGATACGCTGATCCCTCGGGCAGATACCGAGACTCTGGCAGAAACCGCCATTACCCTGCTGGAAAGCCGCAGCAGAAGCAGACTGCTGGATCTGTGTTGCGGCAGCGGATGCCTGGCAATTTCTGTGCTGAAGAATGTAGAGGGTGTCACAGCGGTGCTGGCGGATCTGTCGGAGGCAGCTTTGGAGGTTGCCCAGCGGAATCTGATCCGGCATCACCTCACCGGCAAGGCGTTGACCGCAGTGCTGGATGCCAAGACAATGCCGCCTGCGGCATTGGGGAGATTCCACATGATCGTGTGCAATCCGCCCTACATCCCCAGTCATGAAATCCCCACGCTGGACGTGGAAGTGCAGAAAGAGCCTCACATGGCGTTGGACGGCGGCGAGGACGGTCTGGACTTTTACCGTGCGGTGGCGACAGGATATTTTAACAGCCTGCATAACGGCGGCGTGCTGGCCTTTGAAGTGGGTCTGGGACAGTTTGAGGACGTAGCCCGGATCCTGGAAGAAGCCGGATACAAAAATGTGCAGGTGCGTAACGATTTGACCGGCATCGAGCGTGTGGTGCTGGGTATGCGGAGAGATGATGAATAACAAGGAAAACCCTGCTTATTTGCAGGAACAGATCATTACATACATTGGCAATAAGCGGGCGTTGCTGCCGCAAATCGATGCCGAGGTGCAGCGTATCCGGAAGAAGCTGGATGGTAAAAAATTGGTTTGCGCCGACTTGTTTGCCGGCTCTGGCGTGGTGTCCCGTCTGCTGAAGCAGCACGCGGAAACACTGACGGTGAACGATCTGGAGACCTATAGCCGCATTTTGGCAGAATGCTATCTGTGCAATCGGGCAGATTATCCGGCAGAGCAGGTAGAGGAAGCTTTGGAGCGGCTGGAGAAGGCGACGGAGCATCCGGTGGAAGGCTTGGTGTCAACCCATTATGCACCTAAGGATGACGGAGATATTCAGCCCGGGGAGCGGGTGTTTTATACCCGGGACAACGCCCTGCGCATGGATACCTATCGGGCAGCCATGGAGCAGGAAGCCCCAGCGCTGCGTCCCTTTTTGCTGGGTCCGCTGCTGTATGCGGCATCGGTGCACACCAATACCGGCGGCGTGTTCAAAGGCTTTTATAAGGACAGCAAAACGGGCATCGGCAAGTTTGGCGGCAACGGAGAAAATGCTCTGACTCGTATTTTAGGTAAGGTCACCCTGCAGCCGCCGGTACTGTCGGATTTCGATTGTAAGACGGTAATCTGTCAGGAGGATGTAAACACCTTGGCAGAAAAGCTGCCCATGCAGGATCTGGTGTATCTGGATCCGCCTTATAACCAGCATCCTTACGGCTCCAACTACTTTATGCTGAACGTGATCGCCGAAAACCGCCTGCCCGGAAAACTGAGTTTGGTATCCGGCATCCCGGAAGGGTGGAATCGCTCGGATTATAACAAACGACAGAAGGCACTGGATGCGATGGAGGCACTGGTGCGGGATTTGCCGGCACGGTTTTTGCTGATTTCCTATAACTCCGAGGGTTTCATCACGCTGGAGGAGATGGAAGAGCTGCTTGGCCGATATGGCCGCGTAGAGCGCCGGGAGATCGTATATCCTACCTATCGGGCCAGCCGAAACCTGCGCCAGCGCAGCATCAAGGTGTCGGAATATCTGTTTGTGGTAGAAAAGGAGAATAAGCATGAGTCAATCTGAATCCTTGCGTAGCAGAACAGAACAGCATAAGCCGAAAAATGTGAAGTCCAAAAAGGATGACAAGGCTATTTATCGGGCTATGGAAATGGTGAATGCTTACTTGCATCAGCGGTTTGACTTTGCCAAGACTTTTCCGAATCATCAGATCGTATTTGAGCACGCCATCACCAATGAGGAAATGGTGGCATATATCCGTTGCAGAGGCATCCGGGCAGAGTTTGATGTTCAGTATCTGGATCGAAAGATCGTGCCGGATGGGGGCATCCTTTTCTTGGAAGATTGCACCACGGGGTTGCGGATGCCGTTGCTCTTTGCAGAAATCAAGCGCCAGGGCACCAACGATGAACGACAGAAGGAAGGCAAAGAAAAGCAGGCCACCGGCAATGCTATCGAGCGCCTGGGCAAAAATCTGACCGGTATTCGTGCCATGATGAACCAGGAACGCATTACACCCTTTGTCTGCTTTGGCTGGGGCTGTGATTTTGCACCGGAGTCCAAAACTGTATTGGCGAAAGTCAGTGTGCTCAACGAATTTTACCCCCTGAATCACACCTATGTGTTCAAACGGGACGGCAATGCGGACTGCAACCGATATGCCCCGGTGTCTATGTATTTCCGGGAAGAAGCATGGGGCGTTGAGGAAATGTTCCAGATTATGAAAGAAATTGCAGAGACGGCATTGCGATACTATTTATTCTAAAAAATATCGAACAAAAAACGAACAAATATTGCATGCGGGAAAAATCTGTGGTATAATGAGACCATCAAGAAACTTTCCTTTAGAGAGGTGTCAATATGGATAAACAGAAAGCACTGGAAACTGCACTGCAGCAGTTGGAAAAACAATACGGCAAGGGCACTGTCATGCGCCTGGGCGAGAACTCTGCCATGCAGGTAGAGGCAATCTCCACCGGCTCGATTGCATTGGACGTGGCATTGGGCATCGGCGGCGTACCCAAGGGACGCATCGTTGAAATCTACGGACCTGAAAGTTCCGGTAAGACCACCATCGCTCTGCACATCATTGCCTCCGCCCAAAAGGCTGGTGGTGAGGCTGCTTTTATCGATGCTGAGCATGCGCTGGATCCCGTTTATGCCAAGGCACTGGGCGTGGATACCGACAGTCTGCTGGTATCTCAGCCGGATACCGGTGAGCAGGCACTGGAGATTGCCGAGGCACTGGTACGCTCCGGCGCAATTGATGTGCTGGTGGTGGACTCTGTTGCTGCGCTGGTGCCCAAGGCTGAGATCGAGGGCGAGATGGGCGACAGCTTTGTGGGCCTGCAGGCACGTCTGATGAGCCAGGCGCTGCGCAAACTGGCCGGTGCCATTGCCAAGTCCAATTGCGTGGTGGTGTTTATCAACCAGCTGCGCGAGAAGATCGGCGTGATGTACGGCAACCCCGAAACTACCACCGGCGGCCGCGCACTGAAGTTCTATTCCAGCGTGCGTATCGAGATCCGCCGCACCGAGCACATCAAGAACGGCACCACTCTGATGGGCAGCCGTACCCGTGCCAAGGTGGTCAAGAACAAGATTGCACCGCCCTTTAAGGAGGCCGAGTTCGACATCATGTATGGCGAGGGTATCTCTAAGGTGGGCGAACTGGTGGACATGGGCGTGAAGTTTGGCTTTGTGCAAAAGGCAGGTGCATGGTTTGCCATGGGCGACACCCGCCTGGGTCAGGGCCGCGATGCCGCCAAGCAGTATTTCCGTGAGAATCCCGATGTGGCTGAGGAAGTAGAGCGCAAGATCAAGGAAAAGCTTACCGGCAAGGCAGCTGCGCCCGAAGTTAAGACTCCTGCCAAGACGACGGTCAAGGCAACTCCCAAGGCAGACAGACCCCGCGCAACGGTAGAAGTGTTTGCCGATGACTTTGAAGATGATTAATCGTTTGCAGGATATTCAGTAAAAAGAAAGCGAGGTGCGGTCTGTGTCGCAGGAATCCAAAGAAGCCGTGTTGCATCAGGCCGCCGCTTTGCTGGAATATCAGAATCGCAGTAGTCAGGCACTCTTTGACCGCTTGCTGGAAAAAGGTGCCGATGAGCAGGATGCTGCCTATGCAGTGGCAAAACTCGTGGAACTGGGGTATCTGGACGATGCCCGGTACGGTGCAATGATCGTCAGAGATCTTACTGCCCGGGGCTACGGTAAGGGCCGTGTGCGGCAGAAACTGCGGGAGAAAAAGGTAGATGAGCATGTCGTGCAGACATTGCTGGAAACATATGAACCCGACCGGGAAAAACTGGCTGCTTTGGCCGCATCCCGGTTGCGGGGAAAGAAACTTGACCGCCGTGAGCTGAAGCGCACGGCGGATGCCCTGTTCCGCAGGGGTTTTTCCTGGGGTGAGATCCAGGATGTTTTGCGGGAATATGAGAATCAAGCGGAGGATGGTTATGATGACTAAGGTATATTTGCTGTCGTTGGGCTGCGCAAAAAACCAGGTGAATGCCGAGCAAATGTTGGCGCTGCTGGAGCAGGCAGGCATGGAGATCGTGCCGGAGCCGGCAGGTGCGGATGCCGTCATCGTAAACACCTGCGGATTCATCGAAGGTGCAAAGACTGAGGCAATTGAGGCAATTTTGTCCATGGCAGAACTGAAGAGCCAGGGCTTGATCAAGGCTTTGATCGTTACCGGCTGTCTGACCGAGCGGTACAAGGCGGAGTTTTTGTCTGAATTGCCCGAGGTGGATGCTGCCCTGGGCACCGGCAGCTATGGTGACATTGTAGAAGCTGTGCAGCAGGCATTGGCAGGCAAGTCGGGCATGGAATACTTTGCGCCTCAAGATCGTGGTTGCCTCACCGGAAAGCGCCATCTGCTGACCCCTGAATATTCTGCGTATCTGCGTATTGCCGAGGGCTGCAACAACCGCTGCAGCTATTGTGTGATTCCCTTTATCCGCGGCCGTTTCCGCAGCGTGCCTATGGAAGATTTGATCGCGGAGGCCAAGGAGCTGGTAGCCGGCGGCGCCAAGGAGCTTTTGGTGATCGCACAGGATATTACCCGCTACGGTGTGGATCTGTACGGCAAGCCCAGCCTGGCAACTTTACTGCAGGAGCTGGAGAAGATCGAGGGACTGCAGTGGATCCGTCTGCACTATCTGTATCCCGATGTGCTCACCGATGAGTTGCTGGAGGTTTGTGCCAAAAGCGAAAAGGTGCTGCACTACTTTGATATGCCCATTCAGCATATCAATGATCGAGTGCTGAAGCGGATGCACCGCCATGGCGACGGAAATATGATCCGTGAGCGTATCCGCAAAATTCGGGAATATATGCCCGATGCCGTAATCCGTACCAGCCTGATCGTAGGCTTCCCCGGTGAGACGGAAGAAGAATTTAACGAACTTTATGACTTTTTGTGTGAATACCGTCTTGAACGTGCGGGCGTTTTCTGTTATTCTCAAGAGGAGGGCTCCGCTGCGGCGGAAATGCCCGATCAGATCGACGAGGACACCAAGGAACTGCGTCGTGCCCGTATCTATCAGCTGCAGGAAGAGATTATGGAAGAAAAGAGCCAGTCTTTCCTGGGCAAGACCCTGACTGTTTTGTGCTGCGGCGCAGACGAAGAGGGCGTGCTGTACGGACGCAGTTATATGGATTCTCCCGATATTGATGGCCTGGTGTTCGTGCAGGGCGCAGAAGCCGCCCCGGGCGAGTTCCTTCAGGTAAAAATCACGTATACAGACGGCTGTGACCTGTATGGCACAGTGCAGCAGGAGGAAGAATAAGATGAATCTGCCTAATATTTTGACGATGGTGCGTATTGCCCTGATCCCCGTGTTTATGGTTTTGGCCGGTATGGACAACCGCATGGCACAGCTTGCTGCTGTGGCGGTTTATGCCATTGCATGCATTACCGACTTTGTGGACGGCAAGCTGGCACGCAAGTATAACTTAGTTACCAACTTTGGTAAGTTTATGGATCCCATGGCCGACAAGCTGCTGGTGATGGCAGCCATGATGATCTTTGTGGCCGACGGCACTATCCCTGCCTGGGCTGCCGTGATCATTCTGGCCCGTGAGTTTGCGGTCAGCTCTATTCGACTGATTGCCGCAGATCAGGGTACTGTTATTGCCGCCAATATGTGGGGCAAGGCAAAGACCATGGTCACTATGATCGTGCTGATTTTCCTGCTGTGCCGTTTCCCGGCCATTACGCTGTTTGCCGGTCTGACTCTGCAGGATCTGGGTGTGTATGTCATGGTGGCAATCACTGCTATTTCCGGATATACCTATCTGAAGGATAACTTCTCCATCTTCAAGGATGGCTTTAGCAGTGGTAAGAAGGGGGAATAAGATGCTACTTTACAATTCTCTCACCCGTAAAAAAGAAGAGTTCTATACCAACGAACCCGGTAAACTGAGCATGTATACCTGCGGCCCCACGGTGTATCATTTTGCCCATATTGGCAATCTGCGCAGCTACATCATGGAAGACGTGCTGGAAAAGTATTTCCGTTACAGCGGCTATGATGTGAAGCGTGTCATGAACATCACCGACGTTGGCCATCTGTCCAGCGATGCAGATACCGGCGAGGATAAGATGCTGAAGGGTGCCAAGCGCGAGAACAAGACCGTGCTGGAGATCGCCCAGTACTATACCGACGCATTCTTTGCCGACTGCGCCAAGCTGAACATCAAGACCCCTGACGTGGTGGAGCCTGCCACCAACTGCATTGCTGAGTTTATCAACATGGTGCAGGGTCTGATCGAAAAGGGCTATGCCTATGTGGCCGGTGGCAACGTATATTTTGATACCTCCAAGCTGGACGAATACTATGTATTCAACAAGCACGACGAGGAAGAACTGATGGTAGGCGTTCGTGAGGGCGTGGAAGAAGACACCAACAAGCGCAACAAGAACGATTTTGTGCTGTGGTTTACCAAGTCCAAGTTCGAGGATCAGGCGCTGAAATGGGATTCTCCCTGGGGCGTTGGCTATCCAGGCTGGCACATTGAGTGCTCTGCTATCAGCATGAAGCATCTGGGCGAGCGCCTGGATATTCATTGCGGCGGCATTGACAATGCCTTCCCGCACCATACCAATGAGATCGCACAGAGCGAAGCCTTTGTGGGGCATAAGTGGTGTAACTTCTGGTTCCATGTGCTGCATCTGAATACCAACAGCGGCAAGATGAGTAAGAGCAAGGGCGAGTTCCTCACCGTTTCTTTGCTGGAGAGCAAGGGTTACGATCCCATGGTCTACCGCTTTTTCTGCATGCAGTCCCACTACCGCAAGAGCCTGGTGTTCTCTTATGAGAATCTGGATAACGCCGCCGTGGCTTATGAAAAGCTGGTCAGTCGCATTGCCGCGCTGAAGCCTGCCTGTGACGAGGTGCTGGATCAGGCTGCCTTTGATGTCTGCAAGGCCAAGTTTGTGGAGGCCCTGAACAACGATCTGAATACCTCTCTGGCTGTTACCGCTCTGTATGACGTGCTGAAGGCTAAGACCAACGATCTGACCAAGCGCGCCCTGATCGCCGATTTTGAGCAGGTGTTGAGCCTGAATCTGCTGGAGGCTGCCGAGAAGAAGCAGCAGGACGCCAAGGCTGCTGTGGCCGCTCCCGCTGCCGACGATGCCGAAGCCGCCTATATCCAGGCGCAGATCGAGGCCCGCAAGGCTGCCAAGAAGGCAAAGAACTTTGCCGAGGCTGACCGAATCCGTGATGAGCTGGCCGCCAAGGGCATCGTGCTGGTAGACACCGCACAGGGCACCACCTGGACGAGAAAGTAAGATTTCGACGATATAAAAGCACCCGGTTTTTAATCGGGTGCTTCTTATGTAATCGCTGTAACAGGCGCACGGGATGTTTTGATAAAAGCGAGGTGCATAATATGAAAAAGTGGTTGGCGCTGCTGTTGGCAGTGGCACTGTGTTTCTCTCTGATGGCCTGTGGAGGAGGAAGCTCTGCTGAAAACGGAAGTGATTCCGGTGGTGACAATACTTTGGGTGACGGGAACAGCTCCGGCGATGGGAACAGTCCCGGTGGTACAGGCAAGGATAAAGTTACGAAAGTGGAACTAACGCTGGATAACTGGCAGGACTATTTAGAGATCAAAGAGTTTTTCAGCATTGTTTATAATGCGTTTAATGAGGTTGATCATTTAGAACTGAACTACGGCCTTGTGTATCGTGGTGAAGGCGAAGTGATTTGGGACGGCAGTAATGTGGCAGTAGATTTTGAATATACTGCCCAACACTATAAAACAACGTTAGATACCGGTACATTAACGTATCGTTTCATTGAACCATATGAGGGCAACTCCACTTGGAAAAACAGTACAGCTGTTTCATTGGGCAATTGCAGCTATTTAGCGGATAATGCGTATCAGGTCTATGGCTGCCGGATATTTTATGCAGGCTCTTGCAGGCCAAATCAGGAAGATGACATGAGCAAACTGCTGGATCTGCAGATGAACCGAATCCAGGGGACTCTTTGTATTGCGGCTGTAGACAATTCGCAAAGTGATAGCAGCGGTTCCAGCGGTAACGGCTCTTCGGGAAATGAAAGCAATTCCAACGATACAACCAAAGATGGAGTTACCAAAGTAGAGTTGACACTGGACAACTGGCAGGACTATTTAGAAATCAAAGAGTTTGTCAGCATTGTTTATAATGCGTTTAATGAGGTTGACCATTTAGAACTGAACTACGGCCTTGTGTATCGTGGTGAAGGTGAAGTGGTTTGGAACGGCAGTAATGTGGCGGTAGATTTTGAATATACTGCCCAACACTATAAAACAACGTTAGATACCGGTACGTTAACGTATCGTTTCATTGAACCATATGAGGGCAATTCCACTTGGAAAAGCAGCACGGTTGTTTTACTGGGCAATTGCAGCTATTTAGCGGATAATGAATACCCGGTCTATGGCTGCCGGATATTTTATGCAGGCTCTTGCAGGCCAAATCAGGAAGATGACATGAGCAAACTGCTGGATCTGCAGATGAATCGGATCCAGGGAACGCTTTGTATTTCTACGGAAGAATAATAACCAAACAAAAAGCACCGTTTCCGGTTTTCGGAAACGGTGCTTTTGTATCATACTATTGGCCGGAGGTCTCACTTCCGGCGTGCATCCGATGGAACTCGATAAAGCGGGTACCCTGGAAGACCAGGTTGCCGAAGTCGCCCTCAAGCAGCTGACTGTACTGCTGACGGGAAACGTGAAACTCCATACGGTCACCGCTCTGCACCTCGAAGACCACGTAAAAGCTGGTGCTGGTGTGGTGATGCTCGCCGCCGGAATGGCTGTGGTGGGTGTACTTGTCAACCACGGCGGCCTGCACATTCAGCATAGGGGCTTTGTTGTTCTTGTTCCACTGACTGAAAATCTTGACAAAGACGAAGATGAACATACCAATGACAAACACTGGAACAATGGTAAACATCACCGGGAAAATATAAGTGAAGATGAAATCCATAGGCAGATACCTTTCTGTATCTATTGGCGAAGCCTGTCTATTTGACGGTGTCCGCCATAGCTTTTCGGACGCGCTTGCGACCGTAGAGGATTAGGAATATGCCGAGACCGACTTTTATTACAGCATACAAGAATGCCACAAAAAGAACCAGAACGGTTTCGCTTTCAAAATATGGTTCTTGAAGCGCCCAAAACGACAGCTTGAGAAAATGCCAAAGGGATTGGATTGTGGTATACGACCGCATGATATTGTATAGTTTGATCAGATCGGCCAAACCCCATAGAAGGGGCAACAAACCCAGCCAATACCAGTTCCGTTGCCAAGCGGTCAGTGGCTTTTTTGCAGAGGCGGTGGCCTGCGTAGCAGTAGAAGTCGCGGAAGTGGAGTTGCGCAGCGGCGCTTCAACGCTGTTGTCCAGCAGATAGTCACAGGAGACACCAAAAAGCTTGCTGATAGCAAGCACACGGTCTGTATCGGCAATCACTTCATCCCGTTCCCATTTGGAGATACTCTGCCGGGTGACACCCAGCTGTTCGGCCAGTTGATCCTGGGACATACCTTGGGATTTGCGCAGAAATACGATCTTTTCGCCGAATGTCATATCGGTCACTCCTTTGCGGTTATTTTAGGCTATTTTATCATAAACCGTAAAAAAGGAACAGAAACTGCACTTGGAAGTTCCGCAACCGGGGGTTGCAGAGAGGGAAACTATTTCAGTTCGTCGCTTTCCAGCAGCTTTTTGTCCTGCTTGGTCAGCTCGATCTTTTCAAATAAATCGGGACGGCGGTCACGAGTGAGCTCCAGGGATTTCTTTCTGCGCCATTTTTCTACATTGCCGTGGTGGCCGGAGAGCAGCACCTCGGGCACCGGCATATCGTGCCAAACCTCGGGGCGGGTGTACTGGGGAAACTCCAGCAGGCCGGAGTAGTGGCTCTCTTCTTCAAAGGAGGCTGATTCCGCCAACACACCGGGAACCATGCGGCCCACCGCATCGGCCACGATGCAGGCGCCCAGCTCGCCGCCGGTAAGCACAAAGTCGCCGATGGACAGCTCTTCGTCCACACAGGCGTCAATGAAGCGCTGATCGACACCTTCGTAATGGCCGCAGACCAGAACAAAGCGATCCATAGCCAGAAGTTCTCTGGCCTTTTGTTGATTGAAGGTCGCTCCGCGGGGGCTCAGTAAGATGGTGTGCACCTTCTGTTCCTCGGTGACATCGGTGAGGCAGCGATACAGCGGATCGCACTGCATGATCATGCCGGGGCCGCCGCCGTAGGGGTAGTCATCGGTGCGGCGGCGCTTATCCAGGGTGTAATCCCGGATGTTATGGCAGCGGATGTCCAACAGACCGGCTTCCCGCCCACGACCGATCATGCTCTCGCTGAGGGCATGATCTACCATGTCGGGGAAGAGGGTCAAAATATCAATTCTCATCAGGCAGCATCCCTTCAATGGTTTCTACCAGAACTTGCGTTTGCTCCCAATCCACGCCCTTGTCAAAGGCGGAGACGATGGGGATCATAAACTCTTTGCTCTCGCCCTGCACGATATACATCATGGAGGCGGGGTTTTCCTTCACTTCTTTCAACGTGCCGATGACCTGCTTGGTGCGGAAGTCATAGACGGAAAAGCCATAGAGGTCACTATAAAAATATTTGCCCCGGGGCAGTTGGATGGCGTCTCGATCGGCAACCACGGTTTTATTTTTCAGCACCTGTGCCTGCTCAACGGTAGTTATGCCTTCCAGTGTCATCAAAGCAAACGTGTTGTGGGGGCGGCAGGTAAGCAGTTTATAGGGTTTGCCGTCGATATACACGGTTTCCAGCTTGCGCAGGATGGGCATATCACAGTAAGGGTCCACCTTCAGCTCACCGCGAACACCGTGGGTGTTCAGGATGCGTGCGCATTCCAGTTCTTTCATGCTTGCAACTCCCTTGTTTATTTAGCGGTCAGGTCACGCATTAAGGTACAGGCCTTCTCTACGTGCTCACCGGTGGCGACGGCATTGGCCTCGGTATAAGTCACTTCGCCTCGATCCATGGGTTTTCGGGTATCCATCAGGGCAAAGGGTACGGGGGTGTGGGTGTGCGTGCGAACCACAATGGGCGTGGGATGGTCGGGCAGCACCATGACGGAATAATCCTCGCTGCAGGAATCCAAATATTCCAGCACGGGGCCGATGATTTGTTTATCGATCTGTTCGATGCTCCAGATTTTTTCCTGAGTCTGGGCATGGTGACCGCATTCATCGGTGGCTTCCACATGGATATAAACCATTTCGGTGCCATTCTTCATGGCATCGATGGCGGCCAATGCCTTGGCACGGAAGTCGGTGTGCAGGTCGCCGGTGATAACACCATTTACGGGCAGTACTTCAATGCCGGCACAGCGGGCGATGCCACGCAACAGATCCACGGCAGAAATGACACCGCCTTTGACACCGTACAGCTGAGTGAAGTCATCCAGTGCAGGCTTGCGGCCTTCACCCCAGAACCAGCAGCAGGAGGCGGGGCGCTTGCCGGCGGCAATCCGACGCTTGTTTACGGGATGATCCTTTAGGAAGTCAAAAGAAAGCTGGGTCAGCTTGTTCAGCAGCTGGGCATTGCTGCCGCCACTGGGCAAATTGCCCAAAACAGGCTTTCCGGGGATATCATGGGGCGGGGTGGCATAGGTGCCGGTTTCTGCCTGGCGCAGCACCAGACAATGACGATACTTGGTGCCGCAGTACAGCTCGGCGCCATGCTGCGCAAAGAGGGGAGTTAGACTTTCGATGATCTCCCGGGCATCCTCATTCTCGATCTCGCCGCAACTGTAGTCTGCCATGTCGGCGTCTTCCAGCACATCGGTATCGGAAAGCGTTACCAGATTGCAGCGGTAGGTTACGTCCCGCAGATCCATTTCAATGCCCAGATAGGCGGCCTCCAGGGGAGAGCGGCCACTGTAATAGCGTTCGGGATCATAGCCAAAGACGGACAGGTTTGCGGTATCGCTGCCGGCGGGCATATGCTCGGGCACCGTGCGGGCGGTGCCGAAACGGCCATAGCGGGCAATGCGATCCATATTGGGATGAACGGCCACTTCCAGCGGGGTTTTTCCGCCTAATTCGGGCACGGGCTGATCAGCCATGCCGTCGGCCAAAAATACAACGTGTTTCATAGAGTTTTCCCTTTCTTAAGTGGGGTAATGTAAAAGCGGGGAATCAGCGGCACAGCCAGCCTTCCACCTGCTGCATCATGTCTTCTTTTTCAATGACGGTGTCAAAGCGCACCTGCTTTTTCCGCAGATCCATCAGCTGCGCGGGTGCCTTTTTGCCGGTGACCAGTTCCAATGCTTCCAGCTTCTGGAACTCGGTGGCTTCCATATCGACCTCGATGGCGGGCAGCATAGCGGGCGCGAACTTGAAGGGGGAGGCGGTGGAGACCACCATGGTGGGAGTGCGGTCGCCGGTACCGGATGCATACTGCTTGGCGCAATTGATGGCGACGGCGGTATGGGGATCGGCCAGATAGCTGTCCTGATACAGGGTGTCACCAATCTCGCGGGCGGTGCGCTGGTCATCGGCGCAGTAGCCACGGAATCCTTCGGCGCGGAGTTTTTCCAGATAGTCCTCGCCGATGTCATACTTGCCCTCGCGCTTAAGGGAGTCCATCCATTCCCGCACCTGAGTATCGTCGCCGTCGCACAGCAAAAACAGCAGGCGCTCGAGATTGGAAGAGATCAGAATGTCCATGGAGGGGGAGTCGGTGAGGTGGAAGGGGCGGTTGCGATCGTAAACACCGGTGTTGAAGAACTGGGTCAGCACATTATTCTGGTTGGAAGCACAAATCAGCTTGTCAACGGGCAGACCACATTTTTTGGCAAAGTAGCCGGCAAGAATGTTGCCGAAGTTACCGGTGGGTACGCAGAAGTTTACCTTGTCGCCCATGCAAATGCGGCCGGAGCGCAGCAGGCGGGCATAGGCCCAGAAATAATAGGCGATCTGCGGTGCCAGGCGACCCCAGTTGATGGAGTTGGCACTGGACAGAGAAACCCCGTGCGCACTGAGCTTTTCAGCCAGCTCGGCATCGGTAAAGATTGCCTTGACGCCGCTTTGCGCATCGTCAAAATTGCCTTTGACTGCCAGAACATTCACGTTGTCACCCTGCTGGGTGGCCATCTGCAGGCGCTGGATCTCGCTGGTGCCGCCGTGAGGGTAGAAGACACAGATCTTGGTACCGGGAACGTTGGCAAAGCCTTCCAGCGCAGCCTTGCCGGTATCGCCGGAAGTAGCAACCAGAATGGCAATGGTCTTGCCGTCAGCGTGCTTCTTCATGGCATCGGCCATCAGATGGGGCAGCATCTGTAGGGCAAAGTCCTTGAAAGCACAGGTGGGGCCGTGATACAGCTCCAGCGACCACATGTTGCCCTTGACATAGGTCAGGGGTGCAATCTGGCTGGAAGAAAAGTTGCTGCCATAGGCCTTGCCGATGGCAGTCTCCAGTTCTTCGACGGTATAGTCGGGCAAAAAAGCCTGCAGCACGTTCAGTGCAACCTGACGGTAGTCCATCTTTTTCATCCGGTCGATCTGCTGCTCGGTAAACTGGGGCAGTTCACAGGGCAGGTACAGGCCACCGTCGGGTGCCAGACCGCTGAGAATAGCCTGGGAGGCGGTAACACGGGCGGCTTTATCACGAGTGCTGCAAAATAACATAAGAGGATTCCTCCGAAGTATAAAATCATTACATTCTATCATAACAGAAAAGCGGTAATTTGTCTATTGATGACCGTTATTTTTGGCGGTTTTTCCGTAAAATCCTGCCCTGCGTTTGTCTATTGCGGGCAAAAAAGTGTCCGTGTATGCGGGATGAATGCACAACGAAGAAATGGGAAAGTGCGGGCTTGCCACCTTGCACAAAAGAAAGCTCATAAAGGGGGTGATTTTTGGAAGAGAAGCTTTACACTTTACTTTACACCCTCTTGCGCTTTTTGACAACTGTGGTATAATAAAAGCATTAAAGTGGGTTGGTTTGCGGAATCAACCACTGCACCATGGAACCATCACCGGCACAACCGGGGAAAGAGGAACAATATGAAACGAAATCTTACCATGCTTGCGGACTTTTATGAGTTCACCATGGCAAATGGATATCTGGAAAACGGAATGGGCGATACCATTGCCTATTTCGATATGTTTTACCGCAAGGTGCCCGACGGCGGCGGCTATGCCATTTTGGCAGGTGTCGAGCAGCTGGTGGAATATCTGAATGATTTGACATTTACGCAGGCGGACATCGAGTATCTGCGCAGCAAGGGCTGCTTCAGCGAGCAGTTTTTGGAGTATCTGGCAAACTTCAAGTTCTGCTGCGATGTCTGGTGTATCAAAGAGGGTACGCCCGTGTTCCCCGGTGAGCCCATTGTCACCGTCCGCGGCCCGGTGATCCAGGCGCAGCTGATCGAGACCATGCTGCTGCTGACCATCAACCACCAGAGCCTTATCGCAACCAAGACCAACCGCATGGTGCGTGCCGCAAAGGGTCGTCCCGTGATGGAGTTCGGTTCCCGCCGTGCTCAGGGTGCTGACGGCGCCATTTTGGGCGCCCGTGCCGCGTATATTGCCGGCGCTGCCGCCACTGCCTGCGCCATCGTAGACCGTGAATATGATGTACCTGCCATCGGAACCATGGCACACAGCTGGGTGCAGATGTTCCCCGATGAGTACAGCGCATTTGCTTCTTATGCCAAAACCTATCCCGATAACTGCACCTTGCTGGTGGATACCTACAATGTGCTGAAGAGCGGCATTCCCAATGCCATCAAGGTGGCCAAGGAGATTTTGGAGCCTGCCGGTCATCGGCTGAAGGGCATCCGCATTGACTCCGGCGATATTGCCTATCTGAGCAAGAAAGCCCGCGTCATGCTGGATGAGGCCGGCATGGAGGATTGCGGCATTGTGGCATCCAACTCGCTGGATGAGTATCTGATCCGCGATCTGCTGAACCAGGGTGCTTGCATCAATTCCTTTGGTATTGGCGAGCGATTGATCACTTCCAAGAGCACACCCGTGTTTGGCGGCGTGTACAAGCTGGCGGCGATTGAGGATCAGGATGGCAACATCATCCCCAAGATCAAGATCAGTGAAAATGTAGAAAAGATCACCACCCCGCACTTTAAGCAGGTGTGGCGTCTGATTGACAATACCGAAAACAAGTACGTGGCCGACGTGCTGACTCTGCGTGACGAGATCATCGATCCCAGTCAGCCCTACACCATTTTTGATCCCACCCATACCTGGAAGAAGAAGACCCTTACCGATTTCCGGGTAGAGAAGCTGCAGGAGCCTATCTTTGAAAAGGGCGTTTGCGTTTATCAGAAGAAGAGCATCGAAGAGATCCGCGCCCACTGTGCCGAAACCGTCGGCATGCTGTGGAGCGAGATCCTGCGTTTCGAAAACCCCCATCCTTATTACGTGGACCTGAGCCAGAAGCTGTGGGATCTGAAGATCCACATGCTGCAGCAGCATTAAGTCTTACATACAGTCATGCAAACAGCACATCCGGCCGGATGTGCTGTTTTTGCGTAATACACCTATCCCAATGCCAGGTCCATGACCATCATCACAGAGAATCCTACAATGGTAAACAGCGCCATGACGGATTTTTTGGCATTGTTCTGACTTTCTGGGATCAGCTCGGCTACGGCCACGTAAATCATGGCGCCGGCGGCAAAGGCCAGCAGATAGGGCAGCAGCAGCCGCACATGCAGCGCCAGCAGCGCGCCGATGACACCGGAAACCGGCTCGGCCATGCCGCTGAGCTGCCCCATGAAAAAGGCATGGCGCTTGCTGCTGCCTTCCCGCAGCAAGGGCACACTGACGGCGGTGCCTTCGGGAAAGTTCTGCAGGCCGATGCCCAGTGCCAGCAGACAGGCAGCTGCGGTCGTGGCGCCTTCCAGACCATAGGCCAAAGAGCCAAAGGCTACACCAACCGCCAGGCCTTCAGGGATATTATGCAGGGTGATGGACAGCATCAGCAACAGGCTGCGTTTGCTACTGTCGGCCTTTTCCCGTCCCAGAAGCAGACGGTCAAAGAGTTTATCGCCCAAAAACAGCAGCAGCCCACCGCAGAAAAAGCCCAGCAGCAGGGGCATCCACGGGGCTTTTCCAAGCTCCAGCGATAATTCTGCGGCGGGGGAAAGCAGTGACCAGAAGGATGCGGCGATCATTACACCTGCAGCGAACCCAAGCATGGCATCCATGGCGTTTTTATGGATGGGACGGAAGAAAAAAACCAAAGATGCACCCAGTGCCGTGACGCCCCAGGTGAACAGTGTGGCCAGCAAAGCCTGGATGGGATAAGGGATACAGGAAAAAATGTCCGTGCTCTCACACTCCTTTCACCGGATTATCCTTATGCTATGCACAAGAGCTTGTGCCTGCCACGAAAAAATCCCTGAATTGCGCCCATTTTTTGGGTTGAAACTCTTGACAAATGGATTAAAATCGTGTATCATAGACAAGGTTGTAAAGCCAAAACACTTTACAGAGAGGAGCGAGCAGATGAAAAGTAACACCTTCCACATGTCCATGCTCTTTGATTTTTATGGTGAGCTGCTGACGGATAAGCAAAAGGAGCTGTTCGACCTCTACTATAACGAGGATCTTTCTCTCACCGAGATCGCTGAGCATGCCGGAATTTCCCGTCAGGGCGTCCGCGATGCCATCGTGCGCAGTGAGACCATCCTGCGGGACACCGAGGATCGTCTGGGTCTGGTGAAAAAGTATTCCGGCTATGAGACCAAGCTGGCCGACATCAAGCAGGCGGCTACCTACATCATGACTGTCAATGCCAGCATGCGGAATTACGAGATCGCCCAGCAGGTAGAACGTATCCTGAAGCTGGTTGGAGAGATGGAATAATGGCATTTGAGGGACTGACTGAACGCCTGAATGGCGTATTCAAGAAAATGCGTTCCCGTGGCCGGTTGACTGAGGCTGACGTAAAGGAGGCTATGCGGGAAATCCGCATGGCACTGCTGGAGGCTGACGTTAACTTTAAGGTAGTCAAACAGTTCGTAGCTACCGTGACCGAAAAGGCCATTGGCACAGATATTCTGGAAAGCCTGACGCCTGCTCAACAGGTGATCAAGCTGGTCAATGACGAACTGTGCAACCTGATGGGCGGCACCCAAAGCAAGATCCGTCTGGCCAACAATCCCCCTACGGTGATCATGTTCGTCGGTCTGCAGGGTGCAGGTAAGACTACCAACATCGCCAAGCTGGCCGGCTACTTCAAAAAGCAGCAGGGCAAGCGTCCGCTGCTGTGTGCCTGCGACGTGTACCGTCCCGCTGCTATCGAGCAGCTAAAGGTGGTTGGCAAGCAGCTGGAGATCCCGGTCTTTGAAGAAGGTCAGGGTGATCCGGTAGAAATTGCCCGGCATGCTTATGCGCATGCCAAGAAATACGGCAACGACTTATTGTTTATCGATACTGCCGGTCGACTTCATGTAGATGAAGAGCTGATGGATGAGCTGAAGCGCCTGAAGGGTGAGCTGAAGCCCCATGAGATCATGTTGGTTGTCGACGGCATGACCGGTCAGGACGCCGTGAATGCGGCTTCTGCCTTTAACGATCAGTTGGGCATCGACTCTGTGCTGATGACCAAGCTGGACGGTGACGCCCGTGGCGGTGCGGCGCTGTCCATCCGCGCGGTTACCGGCAAGCCCATCAAGTTTGTGGGTATGGGCGAAAAGCTGGATGCTATCGAGCCCTTCTATCCCGACCGCATGGCTTCCCGTATCCTGGGCATGGGCGACGTGCTCACCCTGGTAGAGAAGGCACAGCAGACGGTAGATGAAAAGAAGGCTGCCGAGCTGGAAAAGAAGATGCGAAAGGGTCGTTTTACCCTGTCTGACTTCTATGACCAGCTGGTGCAGATCAAGGGCATGGGCAGTATGCAGGACATTATGGGCATGTTGCCCGGTATGAACAGCAAGGCAATGGCCGGCGCCAAGATCGATGAAAAGGCCATGGCGCATACCGAGGCGATCATCCAGTCCATGACCCCCAAAGAGCGTGACAATCCCGGCATCATCAACTACAGCCGCAAAAAGCGCATTGCCGCCGGCTGTGGCCTGAGCCTGCAGGATGTCACCCGCCTGCTGAAGCAGTTTGAGCAGATGCAAAAACTGATGAAGCAGATGTCGAATCCCGCCATGATGAAACGCATGAAAAAAGGCGGCATGGGCGGATTTGGCAAACTTCCTTTTTGATGAGTAAAAACTCAGATATATAATCTTTTACGGAGGTGAAGAGAAATGGTTAAAATCAGACTGAGAAGAATGGGCGCTAAGAAGGCTCCCTTCTACCGCATCGTTGTTGCAGATTCCCGCTATCCCCGTGATGGTCGCTTCATCGAGGAGATCGGCACCTACAATCCCCTGAAGGAGCCCAGCGAGCTGAAGGTCGACGCTGAGCGTGCTCAGCAGTGGATCAAGGATGGCGCTCAGCCCACCGATACCGTCAGAACTCTGCTGAAAAAGGCCGGTGTTCTGTAAGCTATGGAGCTGAATCACGTCAAGGAGATGCTGGCTTATATCGTCGAGAACCTTGTGGAACATCCCGAAGAGATTGCCATCACTCAGGTTGAAAACCACGACACCGTGGTGTTTCAGCTGAAGGTGGCACCCTCTGATATGGGCAAGGTCATCGGTCGACAGGGCCGCATTGCCAAGGAGATCCGTGTTCTGGTGAAAAACGCCGGAATGCGTGAGAACAAGCGCATCCTGGTGGATATCCTGGACTAAACTCAACACAAAAAAAGCCCCGCTGCGCTGCAGCGGGGTTTTTGCATTATCAAACTTATCTTGCGGACAGGGATAAATACAAAAAATGCGTTGGGCCAAAGGCCAAACGCATTTTCGTTTGAATCTTGATAAATCAGATAGCCCGGGTCACTTTACCGGAACGCAGGCAGCGGGTACAGACGTCGACATGCTTGGGTGCGCCTTCAACGATAGCCTTCACGCGTCTCACATTGGGCTTCCAGGCACGGTTGGTACGTCTGTGCGAATGGGACACCTGAATACCGAAGGTTACGCCCTTGCCGCAAATTTCACACTTTGCCATTTCTCTGCACCTCCTTACAAGATTGAATCCATAGCGACACTGGATATAATATCACATTCTTTTGCAAATTGCAATAGTGAAAATACCACTTTTTTTCAAATTATTGCAGAAAATTGAAAAAGAATTCTTTGTTTCTACAACATCCTGTGCCGACTTGCATTAACGGGAAAAATCATATATAATCAAAGCAGCAAACCGCCCTGCGGGGCAGGAAGAGGTATCCTATGGATCACGTAGAACGCAAATACTCTATTCCGCTGCACCAAATCATCAGCGAGTTTAAGTTGGAGACCGTTTACGGCCCTGAAAATTATCTGGACCGCAAGGTGTCCAGTTTGTCGATCAACCGTCCCGCTTTGCCGCTGACCGGTTATTACGAATTTTTTGATGCGGACAACATCCAGATCATCGGTCGGGTGGAATCGCATTATCTCCGCAGTCTCAGTGAGACGGCACGCCTGGAGAGTCTGGCAGCTCTGTGCTCCCGCCAGGTGCCGGCCATTATCGTCACCGCCGACCGCGAGATCACTCCGGAGTATATCAAGGCAGCCAAGCTGTATGATGTGCCGCTACTGCGCACCAAGGATCATACCTCTGCCTTTATGGCGGCGCTGACGGCATCTTTGAACGTAGCGCTGGGTCAGCGGGTCACTATGCATGGCGTGCTGGTGGAGGTTTACGGCGAAGGTATCCTGCTGCTGGGTGACAGCGGCGTGGGCAAGAGTGAAACTGCCATCGAGCTGGTCAAGCGCGGTCACCGTCTGGTAGCCGACGACGCGGTAGATATCAAGCGCGTATCTGCCAAGGCGCTGGTAGGCAGTGCACCGGAAATGATCCGTTACTTTGTAGAACTGCGCGGCATCGGCATCGTAGACGTACGCCGCTTGTTTGGTATGGGTTCTGTTAAGCCCACCGAAAAGATCGACCTGATCATCAACCTGCGGAAGTGGGAAGACGGCAAGCATTACGAGCGTCTGGGTCTGGATGAGAACTTTACCGATATTCTGGGTATTAAGGTGCCTTCGCTGGAGATCCCCGTCCGTCCCGGCCGAAATCTGGCTGTAGTCATCGAGGTTGCCGCTATGAACAACCGCCACAAGAAGATGGGCTACAACGCAGCTAAGGAGCTGGTGGACAAGCAGTTCGCTTCTATGATGGCAGCACAGGAAAACCAGTAAAATAGCTTGACAAGGCAGTTTGCCTTGCCTATAATAAACATGAACTGAATGGCAATGCTTTCCTCGTCGGGCTGCAGACCGGTGAAGAAGTGTTGCAACCAAGAGCAGGGGCGTCGGTGCAAACCGGCTGAGATCGTGCGTATATGCCGCACAGTCCCTTATTACCTGATCCGGGTCATGCCGGCGTAGGAAGCGATTGAATGAGCAATGTGTCGCACTGTTCCTACGGACAGTGCGACTTTTTTGTTTGTTCCTCGAACTTCCCAAAGTAAAGGAGGACAAAACATGAGCGAAAGTCAAAACAACAAACGAACAAGCAGTCAAAAGATCAAGACCCTTTGTGAGGTGGCGGTGATGGTAGCCGTGGCACTGGCACTCAGCTATGTAGAGCTGGAGCTGGGTGCCGCAGGCGGATCGGTGGGCTTTGTGATGATCCCCATCTTTCTCATTTGCTTCCGCCACGGCTTCAGCTGGGGCTTGGCTGCCGGATTGGTATTCGGCACGCTGAAGTGCCTGCTGACTGAGGGCATCGGTTACGGTTGGCAGGCCATGCTGCTGGATTATTCCGTAGCATATCTGGTCTGTGGCGTCTGCGGTCTGTGGAAGAAACCCAAACTTTCCGGTTTGGTGCTGGGTACTTTGGCCGGCAGCACTGCCCGCTGGTTTATCCACACCCTCAGTGGTGTGATCCTGTGGGGCGAATGGATGCCCGATGTATATCTGGGCATGGCCATGAACAATGTGTGGCTGTATTCTATGCTGTACAACGGCATTTACATGTCGCTGAACTGCGTCGTCGCCATCGCGGTTTTGATGTTGCTGTACAAGAAGGCGCACATCTTGTTTGAGGTGA
Source organism: Oscillospiraceae bacterium (assembly GCA_045636925.1). GTDB lineage: Bacteria > Bacillota > Clostridia > Oscillospirales > Butyricicoccaceae > JAZTYK01. Next base: position 32,268 of record JAZTYK010000001.1, on the reverse strand, counting down.
AGTAAAATCAATGTGGCGAAGGCCCCGTGCAGGGGCCTTCGTCTTATTAAAATGATGATTTTTTCTGATAAAAACTGGGAAAATCAAAAGAAAAAACTTGCAATCGAGCGACGGTTGTGGTATTATATTTAAGCTGTCGGATTATGGAAAGCCGAACAGACGACACACACCTCGTAAGGGGGCGGTGGTTGCCGGAAACGGAGGCCGTCTTCAATGAGCGTGGTGGAGGAATAAATAACCAAAAGGAGGACATTACAATGTCAGTCATTTCCATGAAACAACTGCTGGAAGCAGGCGTCCACTTCGGACATCAGACCCGCCGCTGGAACCCCAAGATGAGCGAATACATCTTTATGGAGCGCAACGGCATCTATATCACCGACCTGCAGAAGACCGTGAAGAAGCTGGAAGAAGCTTACTTCTTCGTCCGTGACCTGGCTGCTCAGGGCGGCAGCATTCTGTTTGTCGGTACCAAGAAGCAGGCTCAGGAAGCCATGAAGGAAGAGGCCGAGAAGGTCGGTATGTACTACGTCAACGCTCGTTGGCTGGGTGGTATGCTGACCAACTTCAAGACCATGCGTAAGCGCGTTGAGCGTCTGAATCAGCTGAACCGCATGAGCGAGGACGGCACCTTCGATCTGCTGCCCAAGAAGGAAGTTATCAAGCTGAAGCTGGAGATCGAAAAGCTGGAGAAGTACCTGGGCGGCGTTAAGGAAATGAAGAAGCTGCCCGCTGCTATGTTCGTTGTTGACCTGCGCAAGGAAAAGAACGCCATCGCAGAGGCCAAGAAGCTGGGCATCCCCGTCATCGCCATCGTTGACACCAACTGTGATCCCGATGATGCTGACTACGTCATCCCCGGCAACGACGACGCCATCCGTGCCATCCGTCTGATCGCATCCGCCATGGGCGCTGCTGTCACCGAGGGCCGTCAGGGCGAAGAGCTGTCCGTCAGCGACGAGACCGTTGCTGCTGAGGAGCAGGTGGCTGTTGACACCACTCCCCGCGCTCCCAAGAAGCGTGCTTCCAAGACCGCTGAAGAGATCGTGGCCGAATAATTGACCCGGAACTAATCAACGGGGCGGTGCTCCGGTACCGCCCCGTTTTCTCATTAATCATTTAGGAGGAAAATAAAATGGCATTTACTGCAACTGATGTTAAGAATCTGCGCGAGATGACCGGCGTTGGCATGATGGACTGCAAGAAGGCTCTGGCTGCTACCGACGGCGATATGGACAAGGCTGTTGAATACCTGCGCGAAAAGGGCCTGGCTGCTTCTCAGAAGAAGGCCAGCCGCATCGCTGCTGAGGGTATGGCTTATGCCGCCAACATCGACGGTGTCGGTGTTGTGGTCGAGGTCAATGCTGAGACCGACTTTGTTGCTAAGAACGAGAAGTTCGTTGACTTTGTTAAGGGTGTTGCCGTTGCTGTTGCTAAGGCTAATCCCGCTGATCTGGATGCTCTGATGGCCGCTGAGTACGCTGAGGGCCGCACCGTTCTGGAGCAGCAGCAGGAGATGGTTCTGGTTATCGGCGAGAACATCAAGGTTCGTCGTTTCGCTCGCTTTGCTGAGGGTGTTTCCGTTCCCTACATCCATGCCGGCGGCAAGATCGGCGTTCTGGTCAACCTGGAAGTTTCCGCTGGCCTGGAAGAGAAGGTCGAGGAGATCGGTAAGGACGTTGCTATGCAGATCGCTGCTCTGAATCCCCGCTTCTGGGACAAGTCTCAGGTTACTGAGGACGTTCTGGCTGAGGAGAAGAAGATCATGATGGCTCAGATGGACAACGATCCCAAGATGGCTGGCAAGCCCGAGCAGGTTAAGGCTAAGATCGTTGACGGCAAGCTGAACAAGTTCTACGCTGAGAACTGCCTGCTGCAGCAGGAGTTCGTTAAGGACAATGCTTTCTCCGTTGAGAAGTATATCGCTGCCGCTGCCAAGGAGCTGGGTGGCACTGTGACCTTCAAGGATGCTGTCCGTTTCGCTAAGGGCGAGGGCATCGAGAAGAAGCAGGAGAACTTCGCAGAAGAGATCGCAAAGCAGCTGGGCAAATAAGACAAGCTGAATCATATCCCCCGACAGCCGTCGGGGGATATTTTGCAATGGAGGGGATTCCATGAGTCAAGAAGCAATGTTGCTGCAGCTGGTAGAAGATCATGCTGCCGACATCGTGCAGATCAGCCGTGACATTTGGCTGCATCCGGAAATTGGTATGGGTGAATACCATGCGCTGGAAACTTACCGCGCCGCACTGACTAAGGCAGGTGCCAGAATCACTGAAGGCTTGGCAGACATCCCCACTGCATTCTGCGGTGAATGGGGCAACAGTAAGCCTGTGATGGCGTTTTTGGGTGAGTTTGATGCCTTGCCCGGTTTGTCTCAGTCTGTATGGGATAGACCTGAGCATTTACCTGTGTCCGGTCAGCAGTGCGGTCATGGCTGCGGACATAATAATTTGGGTGCAGGTGCCTTTGGTGCGGCAGTGGCGCTGGCAGAATATCTGAAAGCCAATGACATGCCCGGCACCGTGCGTTTTTATGGCTGCCCGGGTGAAGAAGATGGCAGCGGAAAGGCTTTTATGGCAGAAGCCGGTTGTTTTGCCGACGTAGATGCCTGCCTTACCTGGCATCCCGGTGATGTGAATGCAGTGGTAGGTGGCGGAAGTCTTGCTGTCATGACGGTAGATTTTGTATTCCGCGGACGCTCAGCCCATGCGGCATCCAGCCCGGAAATGGGTCGCAGTGCCTTGGACGCAGCCGAGCTGATGAATGTGGGTGCCAATTACCTGCGTGAGCATATGCCCGAACGGGCACGTTTGCACTATGCATATCAGGACGCCGGCGGAAAGGCACCCAATGTGGTGCAGGATTACGTGTGCAACCGTTACTATGTCCGTGGTCCCAAAGCAGATATGGCCAAAGAGCTGTATACCCGGCTGTGCAAGGTGGCACAGGGTGCAGCCATGATGACCGAGACCGAGGTGGAGATTTGTCCCAAAGACTGTGTGGCAAACTTTGTGCCCAATCAGCATTTAAGTCGTTTGCTGCAGCAGGTGCTGGAAGAACTGCCTCTGCCTGAGTTTGACGCTAAGGAGCAGGCGTTGGCAGCGGCCTTCCAGGAAGGATATACCCCCGGTGAGTTGGCACATGCCGGCAATATGATGGAACGCCTGGGGCTGCCAAAGAGCACCGTGCCCAACGGTTTGTTCCATCAGGGTGTGGTGCCTTATGTGCCTCACGACGGTGTGATGGGCGGCTCTACCGACGTAGGCGATGCCAGTCACTGTGTGCCTACGGCACAGTATTTTGGCGTGACCATGCCCTTGGGCACACCCGGCCACAGCTGGCAGGCAACCGCGTTCAGCGGCAGTACAGTGGCAGAAAAGGGCACTGTGCACGCAGCCAAGGTGCTGGCGGTTACAGCGCTTCGTGCTATGACACAGCCCGGATTTTTGGATGATGCTATGGCAGAATGCCGTGAGACCACCGGCGCAAAGCCAGCCGGACTGATGGCACCGGGAAAGAAACCGGTGATCATGCCTAAATCCGAATAAAGATGAAACAGCCTGCAAGCGATGCTTGCAGGCTGTTTTTGTATAAAGATCTGGTTATTGTTCGGGATTTGTGTTTCTGCCATCCTGCAGCTGAGAAGCAACGTTTTTGATCCATTTGTTGCTAAGCAGGCGGGGAATGGCAACGATCAGCTTGACGATGTCTTCGCTGGCGACACAGAGAAACACACCCCACAGGGGGAAACCCAGGTGGATGCCCAAGAAAGCCAGTGGGACGCCAAAGAGCCAAACAGCGCCTACGTCTACGATAGCGGCATACAGGGTGTCACCGCCACTGCGCAGAATGCCGACTACGATGCCATTGCCCATGGGACGAATGGTAAACAGGATCGCATTCAGCATCAGCAGCTGCCAGGCAAAGTGCAGGGTTTCTTCTGTCACACTGTACAGCGACAAAATCAGCGGCGTGGTCAAGAGAATCATAAAGCAGATAAACAGACCGGCCAAAGGCATCAATAAGGTAAATCGTCGGCTGTCGAGAATGGCACCGTCTTCGTCATCGGCGCCGATGCGTTGTCCGATCATAATGCTGCAGGCACTGCCGATACCGCGCTGCAGGACAAAGAACAGCTGCATCACTGTGCCGGTGATTTGTACTGCCGCAACGGCACTGGTGCCAAGCTGCCCATAAGCAACGTTGTACAAAGAGTTGCCGATGGACCAAAGAATCTCGTTAAACAGCACCGGAAGTGTCGTGCGAACATAGGTTTTGACAAAGCCGCGTTCCAACTGGAAGATCTTTTGCAGGGGAATTGCCGCGGGCAGGCGATTTCGGTAAATGGTAAAGAGCAGAACGCCAGCTTCCAGCACGCGAGCAAATACGGTCGCAATGGCTGCGCCCCGCAGTCCCATAGCCGGGAAGCCAAACAGACCGAAAATCAGAACCGCATTGCCAACGGCATTGGTGATTACCGAAACAACGCTGGTCACAGTGGGGAGCCGCACATTACCGGTGCAGCGGCAAATGGTGGAAAAGATCATGCTAAGGGCAGTGATGGGATAACTGAAGCCAACGATAAACAGGTAATCTGCCGCCAAGTCAACTACATAGGCCTCGTGCACATAAAACTGCACCAAATAGCGAGGGATAAACAGCGCGCCCAAAGTGAAAACCAATGTGGCAACAGCGCCAATCAGCAACATCAGACTGCCGGTGCGGTGAACATTGTCTTTGTCACGGGTACCCCAAAATTGGGAGAGGAAAACGGTAGCACCCGAGGCAATACCGAAGAGGGCAAGACTGAGCAGAAAGAAAATCTGATTGGCGGCACCGGCAGCTGCAACAGCACCATCGCCAAGGCTGCCGATCATAATGACGTCGATCATATTAACCGAAGCGGCCACCAACTGCTGAATGGCTACCGGCAACGCAATGGAAAAAGCGTGGCGTAAAAAGCCGGGATCAAAAAGGGTTTTGGCAGAATATTTCATGCATACCTCCCGTGAACGCAAAAGACGCAAAAATAGGTTGCTTTGCAAAACAGCCTGCCCGCAAGGGCAGGCTGTTAAGACGTTTATTCGGATTTTGCGGTGTTGGAATCGCCGTTGTGATGACGGCGGCGGTTGCGGTGACGGTGTTTATTCTGACGCGGACGCTGTTCGCCTTCCGTTTGCTGTTTGTTTGCAGCATCAGGCTTTTGTTCGGGCTGAACAGCAGGCTGTTCGCCCTGGACAGCAGGCTTCGGACCACGGTCGTGGCGGCGGCGCTGCTGCTGGCGAGGCTTGTCCTCGGCGACAGGTGCTTCTGCCGGTGCGGCGGGCTGCTGCACTTCGACAGATTCAAATGTATCACGCAGAGATTCGGCAACCGGTTTTTCGGCAGGCTTTTCAGCCTTGGCGGCCTTGGGTTCTTGCGGACGGGGGCCTTTTTCACGACCGGCACGCAATACGGTGCACTCATCACAACGGAAGGTCACGGGGGTATCGGGGTTATTCTGCAGGCGAACCTTGCAGCAGCCCTTCAGCAGGGAGGTGTCGATGATCGTGCCGCGACCCTGAGGGGTATCTACCAGGCTTTCGTTGGGGGGTGTGGTACGCAGAAGCTCTTGATACGCCTCGTTCTCATACTTCAGGCAGCACATCAGCCTGCCGCAGGTGCCGGAAATCTTGGTAGGATTCAAAGACAGTCCCTGATCCTTTGCCATGTTGATGGACACCGGCTGGAAATCATCCAGGAAGGTGCTGCAGCACAGAGGACGACCGCAGATGCCCAGACCGCCGATCATTTTGGCCTCATCGCGTACGCCAATCTGGCGCAGCTCGATACGGGTGCGGAAGACACCGGCCAGATCTTTTACCAGATCGCGGAAGTCTACACGACCGTCGGCGCTGAAGTAAAAGAGGATCTTGCTGCGGTCAAAGGTGTATTCAACAGCCACCAGCTTCATTTCAAGCTGATGCTTGGCAATTTTTTCTTCGCAGGTCTGGAATGCCTTTTCTTCAAAAACAAGATTTTCCTCCATGGTTTTGCGGTCTGCGGCAGTGGCAATGCGCAGAACCTTTTTCAGAGGACTGACGATGGACTCATCGGGCACCATCTCATTACCCATCACGGTTTCGCCATATTCAGCACCGCGAGCGGTTTCTACAATAACGGCCTGGTCTTTTTCTACCTGGAGGCCGTTGGGGTCAAAATAATATACTTTTCCGACTTTTTTAAATCGGACACCGATTACTTCAGTCATGGGATTCCTTCCTTAGCACTGGGCACAAAAAGCCGCCAATGCTCCGGCAAGTGCCGAGGGGGCGGGATTTTGCACCAACATGGCGCGTTGTTCTTTTAAATATTCAAAGACGCTGATCTGCCGCCAACTGCCGCTTACCTTGGCAGCGGCACACAAAAGCAGGCAGCTTTCGTCACAAAACTCAGCATATTCTTCCCGGGTCAGTTTGCCCAGGCTTTGACAGACCGAAAATACAGCAAGCTCGCCTTGCGGCAGGGCAGTGACAAACTCACCAGCCAGCAGGCGGCTCTTAGAGGCATCTCCCTGCAGGAAAGTCTGTGCACGACCCAAAACACCTTGGGCGGCATCGATTGCGGATTGCAGCTGGAGGGCAGATGCTTCGGGATATTGCTGACGCAGGATTTGCTCCATGGCGGCAGGCTCCAGCGGTGACAGACGAAAAGGCTTGCAGCGGGAGCGTACGGTTTGCAGCATGGCCTCCCGATTTTCGCACAGGAGGATAAAGACAGAAGATGAAGGTTCTTCCAGCACCTTGAGCAGTGCATTTTGGGATTGCAGGTTTAGTTTGTCCGCATGCTCGATGACAAATACCTTAAAGTCGCTTTCGCTGGCGCGAATGAAGCTCTTTGCACGCAAATCGCGGATGTCATCGACTTTTACTGCACGCGCATCGCAACTCAGACGGTGCACATCCGGATGACTGCCGGCCAAAATCCTGCGGCAGGTAGGGCATTGCAGGCAAGGACCGTTTGGGTCTTTGCACAAAAGTCCCAAAACAATGTCAAGGGCTGCGGTACGCTTTCCGATGCCCTGGGGACCATCCAACAGAATGGCGGAGCCCAGACCAGAGGGGGGCAAGCGGAAAAGAGCGGCCTTTAGCCGCTCATTCCCCAACAGATGCGGAAGACGCATCAGACTTTTTCAAAACGCTCTACGTCCAGAACAAAGATGGTAGCGCCACCCACGGTAACCTCTACGGGCATGGAGGGATAGAAGTTGATGCCGGCCTCGGAAGTGGTGGGGATCAGCTGCTTGCGGCTCTTGGAGTAGGTAGAGATGATATCGATGACGTCCTGAACCTTGCTGTTGTCAACACCAATCAGCACGGTAACGTTACCGGCACGGAGGAAGCCGCCGGTGGTGGACAGCTTGGTGACGGAAAAACCGTTCTTCATCAGATTCTGTACAACGGTGGAAGCATCATCGGCATTCAGAATGGCAATGATCATTTTCATGGTAGGGACCTCCTTTGGATTGCCAATTGTATGAGTCTTTCATACAAGATAGCTTTATTATACAAGATTTTTCGGAAATTTTCAATCCTCAATTATGGATTACATATCATTTTCGGGCATGTTGGGCAACAAATCGGTATATCTGCGGGGGATGCGCTCAGGCACAAAAACGGGATCAACTTCAAACCAGGCAGGGGTACCGGGGGCCAAGTTCAAACCGGTGGCATCGACTGTGGTGTGGTTGGCACCCACGCGGCCGATGATGCGCGCACGTTTGCCGCCCACATTGACATAATAGCGAGAGCGACCGAACAGAACACCAATCATATGGCGAAGACGTGCGGCAATGCGAAAATCGCAGCGCACGGGCTGTACCAGGAATCCGTCAGCATAGCCTACGGGGATGATTGCCACCTCCATGGCTTGTTTTGCAATATAATCGCTGCCTTCACCAATGGTGGCACCCTTGGGAAGCCAGTTGATCTCAGCGATCGAAGATTCCAGACGGCCCACCGGCTGCAGGCCATACTCACCTTTTGCCCGAATGCGGCCGGTGAGGGCACTGCCGATGCGCACAGCATCCAGCCTGGGTGCTTTGGCATAGAAGAGTCCCTCGGAGTCAGAAGCATGCAGCATGCCGGGATGGAAACCAGCCTGGCGCACTTTTTCTACCACGCTCATGAAGGCATCGTACTGTGCCTGCGTCTTTTTTCGGCTGGTGGCAGCATTGGCATACTGAGTGAACATACCGGTGACATTGAGGCTGGTGAGATAGCGGAAAACCGCCAGCACGCGCTCCAGCTCGTTGGTGGTAAACCCATAACGGCCCAGACCGGTATCGATTTTGATGTGTACATCACAGGCCATACCTTCGGCTTCTGCCATGCCGTTGAGGGCAACCGCAGCATCATAAGACCCTACTGTTGCAGTGGCACAGGCCTGCAGAATAATGCGAATATCCTCGGGACTGGTGGTGGAGCGCAGCACCAGAATTTCTTCTTCCTGAAAACCCCAGTTTCGCAGCTTTTGTGCATCTACGGGATCTACCACAGCAAAACGGCGAACACCTTTGCCTCGCAGCAGATCTGCCAGTTTATGCAGATCCATACCATAGGCATTGGCCTTCAGTACGGGAATGACCTCGGCAGAGCCGGCCTCTTTTTGAACAACCTCGAGATTGCTGAGGATCTTGGCGGTATCAATGGTTAGGATATTCATATGGTTCACCTCCGGGTGTTATGCGGATTCCTCCGGGAAATATCGCTGGATCACTTCCAGCACACCGTAACTGTTGCTGTTTTCACAGACATAATCGGCCAGGGCTTTCAGGGCAGGGGTGGCGTTGGCCATGGCGCAGCCCAGACCGGCCCAGGCCACCATATCGGCATCGTTGCCGCTGTCACCGCATACGATTACTTCTTCACGGGCAATACCGTAGTGAGCGCAGAGGACCTTCAGTGCTTCGGATTTGCAGACGCCTTTTTGCATCATTTCCACCAAAGTGGGGGTGGAGGATGCGATGTACAGACGGTCACCGGTGGCTTCGGAGAAGGCCTTCATACGGATGGGGACCTCTTCGGGCGCGCACATGGACATCATCTTGGGAGAGCGCAGGAGGTTCGCCTCGCTGAGCTTGCCCAGGGCTACCGGGGGCAGGGTCTTGGAGTCGGGATCGACCAGGGTTTCCCGGACAATCTCGGCGGCGCAGACCCGGTCGTTCTGATACAACTGCAGATACCAGCCGTTGGCTTCACCGCAGCGGATGATCTCTTTTTGCAGATCTATAGGCAGCGGACTGTCCAACAGCGGGGGATTGCCGGCGGCATCCCGGATCAGTGCGCCGTTGTAGCAAATGAGGGGCGCTTTCAGCCCAAGCTCCAGGGCATATTTCTGTACCGTGGGGTACATACGGCCGGTGGACAGGGTGACGATGATACCGGCATCCATCAGCTTGGAGATGGCAGCTTTGACATCCTCGGGGATGGTGTTATCCCGCATCAGCAAAGTGCCGTCAAGATCCAGCGCGAGCAGTTTGTAACTCATAGGGCACCTGCAATTTTATCCAACAAACCGGTTTGCACCAGAATACGGTAAATAGCCAAAACCATGGCCATCAGCTCGATGAAGACCATCAAATGGCAGAAGCGCAGGTACAGAGAGTTGGTGCGGACATAAGCGCCTTTGCCAAACTGCCAGGAATCCATAAACTTGGCTTCCTTATAAGGCTTGAGCCAGGGCTTGACACCCAGACGGGTGGACTCCTCATTGCAGCGGGCGACACGCTCATCCAGAGCGGACTTGCCGGCATTGTTGTCGAAGTAGTAGTAGTAGTTGGGATGATGACCACGCAACTTATCCTCTGCAATGGGGCAGTACTTGGGCTCTTCGACTTCTTCACCATCATTGTCGATGAGGCGGGCCATGCGCTGTGCAGTATCCATGTGGCCCTGATAGACTCTGGCCCAGCGCTTGAACAGCTCGCTCATGATGCTGCTGAACATTAACAGAATGATGCTGAACATCAAAGAGAACCAGGGAGAGGTATCGGGGCTGATGATGGTGCCCAAAAACAGACCGACGACCACAAGATGCAGGCTGAGGAAGTTGTGACGCTCGTTTTCGATATGACGGGCATGGCTGAGATTTTCTTTCATGCATTCCAGCAGAAAGTCACGGTAGCCGGCCTTGTCATTTTCCTCCAGCGGAGAAGGAATAGAGGGGGTAAACAGGATGGGGGGCTTTTTGCAATCGGTATGATTCTTTGTATCAGACATAAGGGATACCTCCTTAGGATATACTTACTTACATTTTACAACAAACGGCGGCGAAATTCCATATATTTTTGCGGAAAATCCCCAAACATAAACAAAAAAAGACGGCAGCATCCATAGATGCTGCCGTCTGGAAAGAATCTTCTTATTTGTGATCCTGCTTGTACATGTAGTTCAGCAGATTCAGTGCATTGTTGCTGTAGCCAACTTCATTGTCATACCAGGCAACAACCTTGACAAACGTATCGGTCAGGGCGATACCGGCGCGAGCATCAAAGGTGCTGGCGTGGGTGTCAGATATAAAGTCGCTGGAGACCACGTCATCGTTGGTGTAGCCCAGAATGCCCTTCATGGGGCCTTCGGCTGCGGCGCGCATGGCTTTGCAGATGTCGGCATAGAGAGCGGGCTTTTCCAGATTGACGGTCAGGTCAACGACAGAAACGTCAACCACAGGAACACGGAAAGCCATACCGGTCAGTCTGCCGTTCAGAGAGGGGATGACCTTGCCGACAGCTTTGGCGGCGCCGGTGGAGGAGGGGATGATGTTGTGTGCTGCAGCACGGCCGCCACGCCAATCCTTCTTGGAAGAACCGTCAACAGTCTTCTGGGTGGCGGTCATGGCGTGAACCGTGGTCATCAGACCATCCTTAATACCCCAGTTGTCATGCAGGACCTTGGCAACGGGAGCCAGGCAGTTGGTGGTGCAGGAAGCGTTGCTGACGACCTGCATATCAGTCGTATAGGATTCATGGTTAACGCCCATGACAAACATGGGAGCGTCTGCGCTGGGAGCGGTGATAATAACCTTCTTGGCACCGGCATGGATATGATCCATAGCCTTGTCCATGGTGGTAAACTTACCGCTGGATTCGATGATGTACTCTGCACCCAACTCGCCCCAGGGAATCTCACGGGGTTCATGGCAGTTGTAAATCAGGGTTTCCTTACCATTGACGATGATGCTGTGATCGGTGATCTGGATGTCACCCTTGAAACGACCGTGGACAGTATCGTATTTCAGCAGATACTCCACGTAATCAGGGGTCAGACGGGGACCGTTCATAGCCACGAACTCTACATCGTCGCGGTCGATTGCCAGGCGGAAGATCAGACGGCCGATACGGCCAAAGCCATTGATACCGATTTTGATTGCCATAGTAGGAATCCTCCATTCCATGTTTTTCTATATACTTTTTCGTTGTGCTGGAAATAAAATTAAAGACCTTTACCCATATTATAGCAGGCAATAAAATGAAAAGCAAGACAGGGGCGATGTGTCTTTTTTACAAAAAACATACTTGTAAAAGAAGCAAAAATATACTATATTAAAAATATGTCGAAGTATGACGAAATTGGGGGTAAGGAAGGGGGATCGGCACAATGGCAGACCGTACATGTTTTGAACGGGATGGCGGCTTTATTTTGCTGTGCAGTCCCAGCGGAAAAGTGCTGTACAGCAGTCCGGAACTGAACCGGCTGATGGGGCGTGACATGACGAATCAGCATTTTTATGATTATCTCACCCCGCAGGAAATTTCCTCCCTGATGAAGTCCTTACAGGAAAATCAGGTGCGGATGCAGTGCACATTGGATCAGCAGCACGTCTTTTTGGTGGCTGAAAAGGCCGATCAAGGGATCCGTATAGAGCTCTATCCCTTGGATCCGCCCAGTGATCCCTTTATGGATCCGGTCAGCGGACAGTTTTTCTGCCGTGAAATGGCGGGGTATCTGTCTGCCATGCTTCCTGCCGCACAGCGGCTGATGGAAAAAGTGCCTGATGAGCTGCAGCAAGAGGTCGCTGTGATCTTGCGCAACAGCTTTTGTCAGATGCGCCTGCAGCGCGATCTGAGTGATTTGCTTGGCATGCAGCAAGGTGAAAGCCGGTTGTATGTGCGCGAAGAAGATGTGGGTCAATTGCTGCGGGAGCTGGCTGCAGAAGTGCAGCCCTATTGCGAGGCTCTTGCCATTGAGATTCGGTGCCAGATTCCGGAACAAACGGTGTTCTGCACTTTGGATAAGCAGCGGGTGCGACGGATGCTGTACCAGCTGATCAGCAACAGCATCAAGGCGCAGCCAAAGGGTGGACAGATCACCCTTGCACTGAAAGAACGGCAGGACGAAATCAGCATTACAGTGAGTGATCTGGGACACGGGATTCCTGCGGATGCTCTGGATGCGGTATTTCACAAGTATACCACCGGCAATCCGGCTTCGGGCGCAAGTCTGGGCGGTATTGGCCTTGGTTTGCCTCTTGCGCGGCAGATCGCACAGCTGCATGGTGGGCGGTTGCTGATTGTCAGCAACGAAAGCTCCGGCACGGCGATTTCGGTGACACTGCCCAAGGTCGCCAAGGGCGAAACTATGCCGATCAATATGCGTGCACCTGCTTATACCGGTGGCTTTGATCCGGCAAAGCTGGAACTGTCTACGGTGCTTAATAGCAAGTTTTATTTGAAATAACAGATCAATAACGAAAACGCCCTGTGGTAAGCTTCCACAGGGCGTTTCCTATTGGCATTGCAATCAGTTTGTTTGGGGAGCGGCAGAGGATTCTTCGGGGACTTCCGGAGATTCTTCAGCAATCTTTTCAGCGGCTTCTTCCACGGGTTGATTTTCTGTATCGCAGTTTTCGTCAGTGCTTTCTGCGTCAGTGGGTTCTTCGGGAAAGACCACCGGTTGAATGGGCGAATACAGCGGTGTGATCAACAGTGCGCAAGCGCCGGCAATGCTCAGCTGGGTGGCGAGTCCCATGTCATTGGCACGGTATAAGAACTTGGGCTCAACGATCAGCAAGAACAGTTCCATAAATGCACAGGCAAGAGGAAGCATTGCACACAAACGCTGAAACACAGGTTTGCGATGCTTGTATTTGCTGCTGGAAGTAATATACAATCCCATCAAAAGCAAGGAAAACAGGATGATCTCGTAGCCAAAGACACGCACATCCGGATGATTGCTGTTGCTACGATAAAATGATACCAGATTCATGCACAAAAACAGGATGGGAATCAGCGACAGGGGGGCAGAAAGGGGATGTCCTTCTCCAAAGCAGAAACGAACGGCACAGGCAGCGGCGGCCAATAATGGTGCGGCAACCAGGAACAGCGACATAATCATGGTGTCTGCAAGGAACTGGGGAAGGCGCAATAGCGCTACACTCAAAAAGCAGAGACTGGCTACTGCCAGCGGATACTCTTTGAAGGGGGTCAAAGCCGGCTGATGTTCCTGGTAACGACCCTTGCCGGCATATAGACGGGATGCCGACCGAAAGAGAAACATGACAAGCAAAATGGCAAAGCTGAAGATCAGCCATAGAGGAGCGGAAAAGAGGCGTAACACACCCATAACCATACCGGAAAGGGCACAGCAACAAAGAGTAAGGAGTAAGGATACACTGATACTGAACATGGGATCTCTCCATTCATAGCGCCGGAGGAAAAAAGAAAGCTTGTTCTTTTCTCCGGAGCGGTGACATAGCATAGTAAAAAGAAAACCAAAGATGCCGGTTGGCATCGGATGATATGAAACAGTATAGCATACTTTGCAGCAAAAAGGAATGAGTCCCGTGAAGAAAATCTTGAGTCTTACAATGTTGGCCGCGGCAGCGGCATTGCTGATGCCGCTGTTTGTTCTGGAATGGGGACAGGCAGCGCCCTTGCCGGAAACACCGGCGCCGGAGCCGGTGGCGCAGTACGACAAGCAGCACCGCATCACAGTGCTGGTGAATGATACTGTGAAAGAGATGGATCTGGAGACCTATCTGATTGGTGTTGTGGCGGCAGAAATGCCGGCCGCATTTCCGGCAGAGGCCCTGAAAGCCCAGGCGGTAGCTGCTAGAACTTATACCTTGTATAAAGAAAACTTGTATGGGAAAGATGCAAAGGACGCACCGGACTCTCACAAGGGGGCGTTGCTGTGCGGAGATTCTACTCATTGCAAGGCCTATTGCGATATAGAACAGCGTGGCGCAGAACTGTGGGGCAACAACCGGGAGTTCTACCAAAGTAAAATCACCGCTGCCGTGCGTGATACCGACGGATTGATTTTGGTACACAACGGCAAACCCATCGCGGCAGTGTTCCATGCGGCATCGGCAGAAAAAACCGAAGCTGCGGTGGATGTGTGGGGCAATCCGGTGCCATATCTGGTGAGCGTCAGCAGCCCCGGGGGAGAGGCATCCTCCAAGTATCATGCGACAGTAGAACTGCTGCAAAGTGATTTTGCAGCGGCATTTCGGGCAGCCCATCCGGAGGCTGATTTGTCGGGGCCGGCAGAAAGCTGGTTTACGCAGGTCAAGCGGTCAGAGGCAGGTGGGATTATCTCGATGTCCGTGGGTGGTGTGGCGGTAGAGGGGCGGGAGATTCGCTCGCTGGCAGGGCTAAACAGCACCAACTTTACGGCAGAAGTGAAGGATGCACTGTTGGTGTTCCACACCGTCGGCTACGGGCACGGTGTGGGTATGAGCCAATATGGGGCACGCGCTTTGGCACTGGACGGCAAAAATTTTGAATCGATTTTAAAACATTATTACACCGGTGTTGATCTGTTATTAAAATCATCTGCTGCAGAATAAATCAGGCATTTTTCGGCAAAGATAATGCCGGAGGTGCAGCAAATGAAAGGAAGAAAACGAGGTCTTGGACCTTTTGTGCGATTCATGGAGACCAAGGGCTTTTACCTGGTGCTCGGTGTGTGTGTCCTAGCCGTAGGTGTGGCAGGATATTTGATCTTTGGACAGGGTGATCCCACAGGGAACGTGGTGGATCGGGAAGACGTTTTGAATGAAGATGAACTGGAGATCCCGGACAACACCATGAAAGACGATGAAGAAGATCAAAAGCAGGACGATTCTGACACGAAAACGGAAGATTCTGACCAGCAGAAGGATGAAGTGAATAAACCGACACAGCAGGAAAAACCGGACACACCGGTAAACAATCCGGTACAGGTGCCGAAGGTTACCTACAGCCAGCCGGTCAAGGGCAAGGTCATCCGCAAGTTTTCCGGTGACACACTGGTAAAGGATGAGACCATGGGCGACTGGCGCACCCATAACGGTACCGATTTTGCATGCAAAAAAGACGATGCGGCAGTGGCCTTTGCAGACGGCACTGTGCTGAAGGTGGAAGAGCGCGGACTGTACGGTCTGTGCATCACCATTGACCATGGCGATGGATTGGTCAGCGTGCTGGCAGGCTTGGCTTCCGGCAAGGTAAAGTCCGGGGACAAGGTGACTTGCGGGCAGGCAATCGGCATTTGTGCCGGCAACCTGGAGGCGGAAAGTGCCCAGGAAAGTCATGTGCATCTGGAAGTGACCAAGGCGGGGAAGTATATTGATCCCATGAGCCTGATCTCGAAATAACAAGGAAGCAAAACAGCCGAAGGGTAGAGGAACGTGCCTTTCGGCTGTTTTGTTTGGGGATTGATAGACGGCACTGATTGTGCTACAATGAAGAAAACAATCCTTGGGAGGAATTTCTGATGAGAGCCATGCGTAGAAAAGACCGGCAGATCACCGATCCGGAAAAGATCCGCGCCATCATTCTGGACAGCCAGTGCTGCCGTTTGGGTTTTTGTGATGAGGGTGAGGTGTACATCGTACCCCTGAGCTTTGGTTATGCCGAAGAAGACGGCAAGCAGGTGTTTTATTTCCACAGTGCCGGCGAGGGGCGCAAGGTGGATCTGGTAAAAAAAGCACCCAAGGTGGGTTTTGAACTGGATACCGGCTATCGGCTGCAGGCAGATGGTCCTGCCCACGAATGCACTGCCGCATTCCAAAGCATCATCGGCACCGGTGTGACAACCTTTGTTACCGAGCCGGAGGAAAAAATCAAGGGACTGAACTGCATCATGGAGCATTATCGCGGCAAAGGCGAGTGGCAGTATCCGGCTGATCTGCTGCAGCGGGTGTGCATTTTCAAGATGACGGTCACCGAGCTTGCCTGCAAGGAGCACGAATAACAATATGCAAAAAACGAACACCCGATGGAGCCTCCATCGGGTGTTTATTTTTTGCTTGCATGAGGTTATCGTTTTTCCTGCTTGATTCGTGCCCAGTATTCGGCGGTCTGCTGCTCGGTTTTGTTCTGACCGGGCTGGTAATACTGGGTGCCCCGGAGTTCGGCAGGTAGGTAGTCCTGTTTTACATAGTTGCCGGGGAAGTTGTGGGGATACTGGTAGGTAAGGCCGCGGCCCATTTTGGCAGCGCCACCGTAGTGGCTGTCCTTTAGATGGGCGGGAATATCACCGCTGCGGCCGTTTTGCACATCTGCCATGGCAGCGTCAATGGCGCAGCAGGCAGAGTTGGATTTGGGCGAAGTGGCGATGACCAAAGCAGCCTGTGCCAAAGGCAGGCGCGCTTCCGGCAGACCCAGCTGCAGGGCACTGTCGCAGCAGGCCTTGACGATGGTGATGGCCTGAGGATAGGCCATGCCCACATCCTCGCTGACGGCGCACAGCATCCGGCGGCAGGCAGAGGCCATGTCACCGCCGTCCAGCAGGCGGGCTAGGTAGTGCAGGGCGGCATCGGGGTCAGAGCCCCGCAGGGACTTGTGGAAGGCGGAGAGAATGTCGTAATGGCTGTCGCCGTCCCGGTCATAACGGGAGGAGGATTTTTGCGTCAGCGCCTTGGTATCTTCCAGCGATACCGTCATGGTGCCGTCCTCCTCGGGAGAAGCGGCGCACAGCAGTTCTACGGTGTTCATGGCCTTGCGCACGTCACCGCCGCAGGCTGCGGCAATATGGTCGCAGACGCCTTCTTCCAGCACGATCTTTTTGTGCAGCTCCTTGGCGCAGCGGGAGAAGGCGCGACGTACGGCCCGGGCCACGTCCTCGGGCTGCACCGGCTTAAACTCAAAGATGGTGCTGCGGCTGAGGATGGCGTTATAGACGTAAAAATAAGGGTTCTCGGTGGTGGAGGCGATGAGGGTGATTTTGCCGCTTTCGATAAACTCCAGCAGGGACTGCTGCTGCTTTTTGTTGAAATATTGGATCTCGTCCAGATACAGCAGGGCACCCTCGGGGGTCAGCAAGGTGTCCAGATCCTCCACGATGGCGCGGATGTCGGCGGTGGAGGCGGTGGTGGCGTTGAGCTTGTACAGCCGACGGCTGGTTTTGTTGGCGATGATCTGGGCCAGGGTGGTCTTGCCGATGCCCGACGGGCCGTAAAAGATCATATTGGGGATGTTGCCGCTTTCGATGATGCGGCGCAGGATGCCGTGTTCGCCGATGATATGCTGCTGTCCCACCACGTCATCCAGTTCGGTGGGGCGAATGCGGTCGGCCAGGGGCTGGTACATGAAATCACCTCCGAGTTTGCTGAATACATTGTAGCATAAAGCCAGAAAAAAAGACAGCCCCGGGGCTGTCTTTTTTGTGTGTTTGGTGAAAACTTGTGTTATTTGATCTCAAACTCTACGGCGATGTAGATGGGTTCTCCTTGATCGGGGGAGATCATGGTCACTAAGCGATATTCACCCGGCCATAGTTTCCCATAGACCGGTTCCCAATGGAACCAGGAAACATGTAATTGTCCGGGGGAAATACGGGACAGCGGCGATGATTCTGAATCACCTTTTATCTTGAGCGATTGCCACTCGTCACCTTGCTTCATTTGCAAAAAAGCTTTGTACATACAGGTGATATGCTGATCGCTCGTATTGCGGACCTGATAGGATATTTTCTTTTCCTGCTTTGAAACAGCATTTATCCTGAATTGGAAGTCTTGACTGCCATCTATGGCATTGTTCAAGAATTCGGTCGATGCCGTGTCAAACACAGGAAAGGTGCTGAGAATCAAAAGCAGTAGCAGAGTGAAAAGTATAAGAAAGCCGCGCATGATCCAGGGATGCTTTATATGTTGATTCATGGGACACCTCCGTTTCTTCTGTTTTATAGGATAAAAGTATCATTCTTTTTTGTGTATTATACTATGGTCACGGGAATTGTGTCAAGAAAATATAATGATTGCAAGAAGCAAGGCAATAAAAAATATTGACAAAGTAAAAAAGACAGCCCTGAGGCTGTCTTTTTTGCGGAATCTTGCGTTTAGCCGATGAGGTAGGCTTCCAGCAGATGGAAGGTGTTTTCCAGACCCTGGATGTGGGTGCGCTCGTAGCCGTGGGAAGCATACACGCCGGGGCCGATGAGGCCGTGGCGCAGGTCATAGCCGGCCTTCAGGGACATGTTGACATCGGAGCTGTAATTGGTGTAAACATCCACGGCATAGCTGAGGCCCTTTTCCTTGGCGCAACTGACCAGCTTGGTGGTGACTTCGTAGTCATAAGGGCCGCCGGCATCCTTGGCACAGATGGAGACCATCCGCTCGTCGCACTGCAGGCCTTCGCCCACGCAGCCCATATCTACGCAGATGGCTTCTACGCAGCCTTCGGGCAGGGCAAAGGAGCCGCCGTGGCCGATTTCTTCGTAGGCGGTGAAGTCCAGCCACACGCTGCGCTTCAGCTGCAGCTTCTCCTCAGCCACCATCTTGGCAAAGGCCAGCAGGATGGCGACAGAGGCTTTGTCATCCAGAAAACGGCTCTTGATATAGCCGGACTCGGTAATGGTGGTGCGGGGGTTTACAAAGACGAAGTCGCCGGGGCCAATGCCCAGAGCGCGGGTGTCGTCTGCGGATTTTACAGGCTCGTCCAGCACCACTTCGATGTTGGTGTTCCAGTCACGGGCGGTATTTAGATTGGGGTTTACATGGGCAGAGGCGTTGACGGCCTGCAGGGTGCCGTCGTACAGCTTGCCATCCCGGGTCAGCACCTTGACGGTTTCGGTCTCAGTGTTGCAGGGGCGCAGACCGCCGATGTTCACAACGGTCAAAGCACCGTTGTCCTTGACAACGCGCACCATGGCGCCCAGGGTATCCATGTGTGCCATCAGGGTGATGGTGTCGCCTTCGCCGCCAATGTGTGCCAGCACGCCGGATTTCACGGGGTTCACGGGGGTGAAGCCCAAGCGCTTCAGTTCTTCGTTCAGATAAGCCTGAACATTCTTGGTATATCCGCTGGGGCTGTCGATGGCCATCAGAGCTTTCAGCTGATCCAGCATATAGTCACGGTAGATTGCTTTCATAGGTATTTCTCCTTTTTTGGATGGATTCTGCCTTAACCATAGCATAAAGAGGGCAGGGAATCAAGGTGAAAGACAAAAAATAACCGCCCCGAATGTACTTCGGGGCGGTGAAAAAGATGCTTACTTCTTGGGATACAGAGGGAAGCGGGCGCAGAGGTCGGTGATCTCGGTGCGGATGGCGTCGGCGCTGTTTTCGAAGTCCTTGGCAGCCAAGGCCATGAGGCGGGCGATCTGCACCATTTCGGCTTCTTTGAAGCCGCGGGTGGTGACGGCAGGGGTGCCGACACGGATGCCGCTGGTGACAAAGGGACTGGCAGGGTCGTTGGGGATGGAGTTCTTGTTGACGGTGATGTACACCTCATCCAGTCGGTGCTCCAACTCTTTGCCGGTGAGGCCAAAGTTGCGCACATCCACCAGCATCAGATGGTTGTCGGTGCCGCCGGAAACCAGACGGAAGCCTTGTTTCATCAGTTCTTCTGCCAGTACGGCGGCGTTTTTTACCACCTGCTGCTGATAAGCGGCGAACTCCGGCTGCAGGGCTTCGCCAAAGCAAACCGCCTTGGCCGCGATGATGTGCATCAAAGGACCGCCCTGGCTGCCGGGGAAGACGGCGGAGTCTACCTTTTTAGCCAGTTCCTCTTTACAGAGAATCAGACCGCCTCGGGGACCGCGGAGAGTCTTGTGGGTGGTGGAGGTGACTACATCGGCATAGGGCACGGGACTCATATGCTGTCCGGCGGCCACAAGACCGGCAATGTGCGCCATGTCCACCATCAGATAAGCGCCGACAGAATCGGCGATTTCACGGAACTTGGCAAAGTCGATGGCGCGAGGGTAGGCAGATGCGCCGGCGATGATCAGCTTGGGTTTGTGCTGCTGGGCATCGGCATAGATGGCGTCATAGTCCAGCCGTTCTGTGTCCTCGTTCAGGCTGTAGGGAACGATGTTGTAATATTTGCCGGAGATGTTGGCGGGGCTGCCGTGGGACAGATGACCGCCATGGGCAAGATTCATGCCCATGATGGTATCGCCGGGCTTGACCAGAGCCATAAAGGCGGCCAGATTGGCGTTGGCACCGCTGTGGGGCTGTACATTGGCATGCTCGGCGCCAAAGAGCTTGCAGGCCCGCTCACGGGCAATGTTTTCGGTAACGTCCACCGCAAAGCAGCCGCCGTAATAGCGTTTGCCGGGGTAGCCTTCGGCATACTTGTTGGTGCCGCAGGTGCCCATGGCGGCCATGACAGCGGGGCTGACGATATTTTCTGAGGCAATCAGTTCCACGTTGCGTACCTGACGATCCAATTCAGTCTGGATGGAGGCGGCTACATCGGGGTCAAACTGATGGAGAAACTCGATGGTTTTGTGGATCATGAGATCAGCTCCTTTATGTAGTGTGGTTTAATTAATCATGCTTGTTTACACCGGCGAAACACACCGGCTTCGGTGACCAGAGTGGGAACGGGGCAGTCGTGGGCTTCGGTGGGGAGTGTATCCAGTACCAGCGCTTCCCGGCACAGCATCACGGCGTCTCCGGAAAATTGGGGCAGGAAACGGTCATAATATCCGCCGCCCATGCCAAGGCGCAGACCATCCCGGGTGCAGGCCAGGCAGGGGATGATGGCCAGATCAACTTCTGCAGGGGTCGGCGTCAAAGCGTGGGGTAAAGGCTCTAAAATGCCCATTTTGCCGGAGTGCAGGTCTGCCAGAGAGGAAATGAGGCAAAGATCCATGATGCCGTCGCCCTTACAGCGGGGAACGCAAAGCTGCTTCCCGTCAGCCAGCGCCATGGCAAGCAACGATTGGGTGCCCGGCTCTTCGGGAGTGCTGACGTAGCAGAAGATGGTATTGGCCCGGGCGTATTCCGGCAGGGACAATAGATGGGTACAAAGGGCATTATCCCAATGTTCACAATCATGAGGGGAGAAACTTCTTCTCTTTTGACGCAGTGCACTGCGCAATGCCTTCTTTTCTTGCATAACATGCCTTCTTTTCCATCCTGTGGTATATCCGCTTGTAGTATACCACAAGATGTGACATTTGTCTGCACTTCAAATGGAAAAAATTAAACGAAAACCCGGCGGTGAGCCGGGTTTTTCGCAGGTTATCGCCGGTGCAGCTTTTCCGACAGATCCCCATAAACCGGTGTTGCCAGACCAAAGCCGCCGGCAACGGTCAAAATCTGACCGGTGGTGTAGGCAGATTTGTCGGCGGCAAAATAGACCACGGCTGCGGCAATCTCTTCCGGCAGACCCATGCGGCGCAGGGGAATATGCCGCAGAAACAGATTGCGGAAGTCTGCGGACAGGTTCTTCTCCACCGCCTCGGTGGCCGTCATGCCGGGGAGAACCGCATTGCAGCGAATGCCGTTTTTGGCCTCGTGGACAGCAATCAATTTGGTAAGATAATTGATTGCGGCCTTGCTGGTGCCGTAGGCCACCTGAGAGATATCGGGCACAGTTCCGCCCACAGAGGAAATGTTGATGATGCTGCCACCGCCTTGCTTTGTCATATGGGGCAGGACAGCTTGACTGCCTAAATACACACTGCGCAGGTTCATGTTCAGGGTGTGCAAAAACACTTCAGCATCGGTATGGCGAAAATCCCGGTCTTTTTGGGGGTCAGAGGTGCCGAAGTTGTTGACAAGCACGTCAATGCGGCCGGCATCCTGCATCACATCCTCTACCATAGATGTAAAGGTATCTGGCTTGCCGGCATCGTTATAGACTGTTTTTACTTGAAATCCGGCAGCATTTAAGGCGTTGGCTTGCGCTTGTGCGGCTTCGGTATTGCGTGCGGCCATATAGACACGGGCGCCTTCTGCGGCGCAGGCTTTTACCGCAGCAAGCCCAATGCCGCGGGTAGAAGCAGTGATGAGTACAACTTTATCCTGTAATCGCATGATAGATCCTCCGGTACACGATTGATTGTTTACAGTATGTGCCGATGATAATGTATTATTTGCCGGTTCATGGACAAACTTTTTCATAAACGCCCAAGAGGCAGAACATGAAAAAAGGAGCAGTTTATTTATGTCCATGATCAACAAGGAAATTTCCGATTTCAAGGTGCATGCGTTTCATGATGGGAACTTTAAGATGATCTCACGGGATGATACATTGGGCAAGTGGAGCCTGTATTTCTTCTACCCCGCCGACTTTACTTTTGTGTGTCCCACCGAACTGGAGGATCTGGCCAATCATTACGAAGCCTTTAAGGCAGAGGGGTGCGAGGTGTATGCCGTGTCCACCGACACGCATTTTGTGCACAAGGCATGGCACGACAGCTCTGACCGCATTAAAAAGATCAAGTTTCCCATGTTGGCAGACCCCACTCACAATCTGTCCTGGGATTTTGATGTGCTGATCGAAGAAGACGGTCTGGCAGAGCGTGGCGCGTTTATCGTGAATCCGGAGGGCAAGATTGTGGGGTATGAGATCACCTCCGGTAATGTGGGGCGGAATGCCAAGGAGCTGCTGCGCAAGCTGCAGGCCTGCATTTTTGTGCATGCACACGGAGATCAGGTTTGTCCTGCAAACTGGGAGCCGGGCGCAGAGACCTTAAAGCCCGATCTGGATCTGGTGGGGCAACTGTAAAAAAACAAGCAGAAGAGGGTACGGGATTTGACATTCCCGTGCCCTTTTCTTATAATGAACCCATAGGAAATCTCGGAAAGCAGGAGGCATAGCTATGGCGCATATTGTTGAAATCAGCGACTTTTCCGCGCCGGAACTGGATGTGTTTGCCCGACTCACCGAAGCCCAGCTGCGAAATCGGCTGGAGCCGGAAAAGGGAATTTTTATCGCTGAAAGTCCCAAGGTGATTCAGCGTGCGCTGAATGCAGGGTATCAGCCGGTGTCATTGCTCACCGAGAGAAAGCATCTGGTCGGCCAGGCAAAGGAGCTGATTGCCGGTTTGGGAGATATCCCTGTTTATACCGCCGATGACGATCTGCTGGAGGGGCTGACCGGCTATGCATTGACACGAGGCGTGCTGTGTGCCATGCGCCGCAGACCCCTGCCCACAGTGGAAGAATTATGCAAGGAGGCGCGCCGGGTGGCGGTGCTGGAAAGTATTGTAGATGCCACCAATGTGGGGGCAATCTTCCGTTCGGCGGCAGCATTGGGCATCGATACAGTGCTGGTGACGCCCACCTGCTGCGATCCGCTGTACCGCCGCGCTGCAAGAGTCAGTATGGGCACGGTCTTTCAAGTGCCTTGGACACGGATCGGTGAAACGGCAGCGGACTGGCCGGAGCAAGGAATGCAGCGTCTGAAGGCGCTGGGGTTCCAGACGGCAGCGATGGCACTGAGCGACGATTCTGTCAGCGTAGAAGATCCAAAGTTGTGTAAAGCAGAAAAGCTTGCCATTGTTTTAGGCACGGAGGGTGACGGTTTGGCAGCCGATACCATTGCCGATTGCGATCATGTGGTGCGCATTCCCATGCGAGAGAGCGTGGATTCCTTGAACGTGGCGGCTGCCAGTGCGGTGGCGTTTTGGGAATTGCGCGTTAGATAACGAAACAAAAAGGAGGCGGTGAAGGTGTCTGTGATCGCCATGCTGACCATTGGCCAAACACCCAGACGGGATATCACTGATGACCTGCGCCGGCTTTTGCCGGAGGACATTACTTTGCGGGAATACGGTGCGCTGGATGGACTTTCCCGGGCGGAGGCGGAAGTGCTCTGCGGTTATGACGGAACGGGCGAGTTGCTGGTGACCCGCTTGGCAGAGGAACGGGAGATGATCCGTTTGTCAGCGGACAAGGTTTTTGCCCGGTTGCAGGATTGTATTACCCGGGCAGAAGCCGAAGGCGCACAGGTGCACTTGATGGCCTGCACCGGAAATTTTCCTGACTACATACATCAAAAGCCGCTTCTGTATCCCGGCATTTGTCAGCGGGAGGTAGCCTTGCGTCTGGGCGGCCCGGTGGGGGTGCTGATCCCCAATGAGGCACAGCGAAAGCAGATCGCCGGATGGTGGGCAGAATGCGGCGCAGAGGATGTACTGCTGGAAGCAGCCGATCCCTTTGGTCCGTTGCTCGGTGTAGAAGCTGCTGCAAAGCAGCTGATGCAGCAGGGGGCACAGGTGCTGTGCCTGGATTGCTTTGGCTTTACTTTGGAACAAAAATTGGCAGCAGAACGGGCAACGGGATTGCCGGCTGTGCTGCCGCGGGAAGTACTGTGCCAAATGGCAGAGGAGGAATTATATGTTTGAACTGACAAGAGAAAACGGCGAACAGATGCTGTTGGGCGGCTGGTTTTTAGGTGGTGGCGGCGGCGGTTTGCCGGAGGGTGGCCGAGAGATTCTGGACTTGGTGCTGAAGATCGGTCCGGTGCGCTTTGTTCCCCTGGAGGATTTGGCGGAGGATGACGTGCTGGTAACAGCATCTCTGGTGGGTTCTCCCGCATCTCCCGACTCCTGTGTGCAGAGCAAGCATTACCAAGATGTTTACGACCGCTTTTTGGCGGCCTGTGACAAGCCTGTGGCAGCTTTTGTTACCAATGAAAACGGTGGCCACAGCATTACCAACGGCTGGATGGTGGCTGCTATGACCGGAAAACCCATGGTGGACGCTGCCTGCAACGGCCGTGCCCATCCCACCGGTGTGATGGGTGCTATGGGGCTTCATGCGTTGCCGGGATATCGATCCATTCAAACGGCTGCCGGAGGAAAGGGCAAGGGAGAGATCCTTCTTTCGGTAGAAGGTACGGTGGAGCAGACCTCTGCTGCCGTGCGCAATGCCGCAACACTGGCAGGCGGCTATGTGACGGTGCTGCGCAATCCGGCATCGGTCACTTATTTCCGTGAGAATGCCGCAGTAGGCTGCATTTCGCAAGCGATGGAAGTGGGGAAACTGTGGCAGGCGCATATGCATTCTGCTGATGCACTGCTGGAGGCATTGGCACAGAAACTGGATTGCCGTGTGCTGGGTCGAGGTACGGTGGAAAACGTGGAACTGAAGATCAGCGGCGGCTTCGATGTGGGTCTGGTAACGGTGGATACGGCAGAAGGCAAGTTGCTGGTAGACTTTATGAACGAATATATGACCGCCGAGCGGGACGGCTGCCGGTTGGGTACCTTCCCCGATCTGGTGACACTCATCGATCTGGATGCACGGGTGCCGGTGTGTTCTGCCCAGATTCATGCAGGGCAGAATGTTGCGGTGGTATGCGTGCCCAAAGAAAAGCTTTGTCTGGGTCGCGGCATGTTCCTGCGGGAACTGTTTGAACCTTGTGAAAAGGCGATGGGCAAGGCTATCTGGGAAGCATAACAAAAGAGAAAAGAAAAAACAGCACTCCGATGGGAGTGCTGTTTTTTATTTCCGGTGTTTTAAGCGTTTTCTGCCTGCTCCATGATGCAGACGCTTACAGCGGGGTTTTCTGCCGCGGCATCCCGCAGGGTGTCCAGCAGAGCGGAAAGATAGCCGCCCAATCGGGCATCGGCATCTTCATCGGGGTAGACCCACAAAATTGTCTGTTCGCCGCGGTCGGTGAGGACATCATACAGGGCGTCCAGGTTGCGGCCGTAGTATTCGGGCAGATCTAAAATCTGGGTCAATCGGTCATGCAGTTCTTCCTTGCCCGAAATGTCCTGTAAATGAAGCTGTGCCATCATCATTGGGAATCACCTCCGTACAGCTGCGTGAAGGTTTCATAATGATCGTCTGTGTAATAAATCAGACCGTCATTGGAAAAGACAATGCGTTTGGCACCACGGGGCTTGCCGCCGTCGGTATCAATATCGCATTCATAATAGATGCGTCCGTCGGCTTTTGGAAGCAACCCTTCACGGTTGCTGAAGACATCACCGCCGATGGCATAACCGGGCTTGTATTTTTCAACACTGCCGCTGTCCCAGCCTAATTTGCGTGCTTCGGTCTTGGTGATGAAGTTGGAAGGCAGCTTGCCGTATTCATGCAAATAGCGGGACACGGCTCCTTTGCTGTAGTAGAACCCATCCTCATCCAGGGGAGGCATTTGGCCGCCGGAGGGAAGACCTTCGTCTTCGTATCCGCCCAGGCCGACAAAATCCAAAAGAGAATCGGTAATACTGTCACCACTGACCACTGCCACTGCCACCACAAGCAGCAGTGCAAGGGCCAGGGAAAGAAGTTTCTTTTTATTCAGTTTCATAAGGATCCTCCCTTAGCGCAGGAAGGTGCCGAAAATGCCGCGCACCACTTTTTTGCCGATCTCGCGGCCGATGGTATTGGCGGCAGAGTTTACGGCTTTTTCCAAGGCCGTCTGTTTCTTGCGGGAAGAAGTGGTCTTGCGCGTGGTGGTTTTGCGGGTCGTGGTAGTCTTTCTGGCGGCGGCACGCTGCTGGGCAGCTGCTTCACGGCGGGCTTCAGCTTCGGCAACGCGCTGCTGCTCTTCGCGAATCTCCTGCAGTTCTTCATAGGCGGAGAAACTGTCTTCGGTCACGCCGTATTTATTCTTCAGCAGGCCGGCAGAAGTCACGGCAGAAAGCTCGGCGGGGGAAACAGCATTCATAGAGCTGCGGGGCGGCAGAATGTTGGCGCGGTCCACGATGGTGGGGATGCCGTCTTCGTCCAGCACAGAGACCAGTGCTTCGCCAACGCCCAGCGCCTGCAGGACTTCTTCGGTATCAAAGGCCTTGTTGACGCGGAAGGAACGGGCGGCAGCGCGCAGCGCCTTTTGATCGTTGGGGGTATAAGCGCGCAGTGCGTGCTGGACCCGATTGCCGATCTGACCCAGCACACTGTCGGGCAGGTCAGAGGGGTTCTGGGTAATGAACCAAACGCTGACACCCTTGGAGCGGATGAGACGCACCACTTGCTCTACCTTTTCAATCAGTGCCTTAGGGGCATCCTTGAAAAGCAGATGGGCTTCGTCAAAAAAGAAGGCCAGCTTGGGTTTGTCCAGATCGCCGGCTTCGGGCAGCATTTCGTACAGCTCGGAGAGCATCCAAAGCAGGAAGGTGCCATACAGCAGGGGATGCTGGAACAGTTCCTGACATTCCAGAATGTTCATCATGCCGCGGCCGTTTTCATCCCATTCCATCCAGTCGGCCAGCTCCAGTGCGGGCTCACCGAAGAAGATGTCGCCGCCTTCGTCCTCCAACCGCAGCAGTGCCCGCTGGATGGCGCCAACAGACTGGGCGGAGATGTTGCCGTAGGTCAGCTTATATTCAGCGGCATTGTCGCCCACATACTGGATCATGCTGCGCAGATCCTTCAGATCCAGCAGAAGCAGACCCTGATCGTCGGCGATGCGGAAGACGATGCTGAGGATGCCGCTTTGGGTATCGTTCAGACCTAGCAGACGGCTTAAAAGGTCAGGACCCATTTCAGAAATGGTGGTGCGCACGGGCAGACCCTGTTTGCCGTAGACGTCCCAGAAGGTGACGGGATAGCTGTTGTAGCCATAGCCGTAGGCATCCAGCCCCATGTTGTCGATGCTGCGGCGGATATGCTTGTTTTCCTTGCCGGGCAGGCACATGCCGCTCAGGTCACCCTTGATGTCGGCAAGAAATACCGGCACGCCCATATCGCTGAAGGATTCTGCGATGACTTTCAGCGTGACCGTTTTGCCGGTTCCGGTGGCGCCGGCAATCAGGCCATGGCGGTTCAGCATGCCGGGCTCCATATAGATGGGGGCGCTGCCGGTGGCCAGCCAGATTTTATGAGAATCTTTGAGATACATGGTAAAACCTCCGTTGGGTTAATATACATATTTTAGCACAAGGGGCGGCGGATTGTCTATACGGGAAGCAAGAGAAAAAGACAGCAGGGAAGCCCTGCTGTCTTTTTGAAATGCTGTGTTTATTCGCCAACACCGGCGGAAATGACCTTGCCCATGTTCCATACGCGAACAGCCTGCTCTGCGGCGGTGACGCGCTCTTCTTCGTTCTTGAAGGGGAACTCGGCAGTATGCGTGCCGCAATCCAGGCAGGTGACATACATGCACCAGCCACTTTCCTCTTCCAGCATACCGGCGCCGCGGCAGTAAGGGCAATCGGCCAGGTCAAAGCGTTCAAACAGCTTATCTTTCAGATCCATGATGATTCTCCAATCGAAATTGTTCTACTGGTAAGATTATACCCGATTTTTCGGAAAATGCAATGGGGTAGCGTCGGTTTGGGAAAAAGATACTTATTCTTTGTAGAGGTACAGCTTGCCCTGCACCCGTGTCATGTGAACATTGGTGGCAACATCCAAAACAGGATCCCAGTTGCTGTAATTTGTGTTGAAAACAAAGGCATAGTCGGAATTTCCGCTGACCATGTATTTTTCCACCTTGCTGCCGGCTCTGCCGCCGGAAGCGGGGCCGTTGGGGGTGTATGTCCAGGCTGCTTTGTCCCAGATCACAGGCTGTTCCACTACGGTGTAGCTGACCTCATAGGCGATCTGGTCCTTTACCTTGGAAAGCGCGCTGTAACGGGATTCTGCCAGACGGCTGCGGTAAGGCTCTTTCAAATTGTATTCAAACCGATAATAGTGGGTGCTGTATTCGCCAAGGGCGTTTTTGTTGAAATGCACTTGGTCAGAAAGGGTAAAATAGGTATCCCAGTTTTCCGGCGTCAGGGTGATGATCTCAAAATGATCGGGTCTGATGTAAGCAACCGAGCCGCTTCCGGAGCCGGAGGAGAGCGCCAGTTGGGCAGCTTTTTCTTCCATCCGGAGGGTTGCGGTCATGCCGTTGGAAAGCTCCAGGACCAGCCTGGTATCGGAGGCGCTTTTTACCGTCCAGGTGGCGGAGGTGCCTTGCAGGTCGCAATTGCCATCACGCGTAAAGCTTATCTGATCCAACGATTGATCCATGTTAAGTGCTTCCCAGGCTCCGTAAAGTGCATCCAGCAAAGCAGAAGCCTGATCGTTATTGCCATTGCTGCCATTGCCGGAGTTACCGGTGCCGGTATTGTTGCCCGTGCCGGACAGATTGGGGTTTAGGGCATCGATGGCGTCGTGGGCACCTGCGTAATCCCCGGCTTCCAGCTTGCCGATCAGATCGGCGTATTTGCCGTAATTGGGTTTTTCATTTTCACCGCAGGCGCACAGGAAAAGACAAAGATTCAGGAGCAGGCAGAGAGCAAACAGGCGTTTCATAGCAGATCCTCGATTTTTGTGTGATTTTATGAACTCAGTATATCCCAACGCAAAGGCGGGTGTCAAGTCAGCACACTGGATGCAGATGGCGCATAAGCTGTTGTGGGAGGTGAAAATCTATGAACGCATGTAACAACACCTGCAGATGCCCCTGCATTTTGGCAGCGGGCATTGTCAGCCTGATCCTTGGGATTCTGGCCGCTTTTTTGCAGATCACCGGCATGATCGCCATCGGTACGCCTTTGTTGTGGGCACTACTGGGGATTGCCGTGGCTTATTTGGGTCTGTTGGTGCTGGCGGCTGCCCCGGAGCGGGACAGCGGGGGCTGTGACTGCCTTTGCCCGGTACTGCGAGCCTTGCTGACGGGCATTCTGGGGACAGTTCTGTTTGCGGTGATCCTGCTGGTGGTGGATATTGCGGCTGCCAGTGTGCTGGGGGCCTTGCTGACAGGATTGCTGGTGCTTTCTTTTGCGCTGATGTTAACGGCTTCGGCGTGCTTTGTCCGCAGCCTGTTTGGGTGCGGGGACTGACAAAAGCAATCGGTGGAGGGGTTCCTCCGCCGGTACATAGACGGTGCAAGGAGCCACCTGCAGTTGCGCTTCTGGCATGGGTGTGCTATCATAAAAATATATGGCATAACAGAAACGGTGCGTCCAAAACGGCAGGAGGCGGAGCGTATGGAAAAGCAGTTGGGTATGGTGCGGCGGATCATTGTAATGGGACTGTGTGTGTTGATGCTGTCCGGCTGCGCACTTCCTTCTGCGGTAGAGGATGACTTCCGGCCGGAGGCACTGACGGGCGTGAATCCCCAGGGGACAAGCCTGGAGACCCGGTTTTCTGCCCCGGAAGGCTTTGCGCGGATATCCCTGGAAGCGGGCAGCTTTGGCGCTTTTGTGCGGAGTTATCCGCTGAAAGAAGACGGCGCGCCGGTGCTGCTGCACAACGGACGGAAGAAAAATTACCAATCCTTTCATGCGGCGGTGTTTGCCTTGCCCATTGAGAATACAGATCTGCAGCAGTGCGCCGATTCCGTTATGCGGATGTATGCGGAATACTATTGGAGCCGGGGTGCGCAAGCGCAGATCGCATTTCATTTTACCAACGGATTTCTCTGTGACTATGCCAAATGGCGGGATGGCTATCGGGTGAAGGTAAAGGGAAATGAGGCAAAATGGCACAAGGATGCGAAATACGATGACTCTTATGAGACTTTTGTAAAGTACCTGCGGCAGGTTTTCAATTACGCCGGAACGCTGTCCATGGCCACCTATGAAACAAAGCCCGTGGATCTGGCAGACATGACCATTGGGGATGTGATCATCAAGGGCGGAAGTCCGGGACATGTGGTGATGGTGGTGGATGTTTGCGAAAATGCCGATGGCCAGCGGGCATGGCTGCTGGCCCAGGGTTATATGCCGGCCCAGGAGTTTCATGTGATCCGCAATCCGCTGCACGATGCCGATCCCTGGTATTATGAAAGTGAGATCACCTTCCCCCTGAAAACGGCGGAATATACCTTTGCGGATGCAGATATGGTGCGTCGGGTAACTTATTGAAGCAGACAAGCCAAGGGGTATTGTTTCAGCGGCTGCTGATAGCATAACAAAAAAACAGGCACCGGGCATATTGCTCGGTGCCTGTGTGCTTTGACGTGTGTCAAACTTCCGGATCAGTCGAACAGGGGAGTGGAGAAATAGCGCTCGGCAGTGTCGGGAAGAATGGTGACCACCGTTTTGCCTTTGCCCAGCTTTTTTGCCAGCTTCAGGGCGGCGGCAACATTGGTTCCGCTGCTGATACCGCAGAGAATACCTTCTTTGGCGGCAAGGTCTTTGGCGGTCTGAACGGCTTCGGCATCGCTGATGATGCATACTTCATCGTAGATCGACTGATTCAAAATAGCGGGGATCAGTCCGTCGCCAATGCCCATCTGGATGTGGCTGCCGATGTTTCCGCCGGCCAAAATAGCGGCATTTTCCGGCTCAATGGCCCAGATGGTAATGTCGGGGTAGTGCTCCCTCAGTGCCTCGCCCACACCGGTGATGGTGCCGCCGGTGCCGACGCCGGAACAGAATCCGTGAATGGGACCCTCTACCTGACGGAGGATCTCTGCGGCGGTGCCGTTGCGGTGCGCTGCAACATTGGCAGCATTCTCAAACTGCTGGGGCACAAAAACGTTGGGATTTTCGGCCTTCAGTTTCATAGCCAGACCGATGCATTCTTCGATGCATTCGCCGATGTTGCCGGCATCATGCACCAAAATGACTTCTGCGCCGTAGTGCTGTACCAGCTTTCTGCGCTCTTCACTGACAGAGTCAGGCATAATGATGCGAACGGTATAACCCAGTACGGCGCCAATCAGTGCCAGACCGACGCCTTGATTTCCGCTGGTGGGTTCTACAATGATGGAATCGGGGGTCAGAAGTCCCTGCTTGCGGGCTTCCATAATCATGTTGTAAGCAGTGCGTGTTTTGATGGACCCGCCGACGTTCAAGCCTTCAAACTTTACCAGAACATCAGCGCTGTCGGCATCCGCCATGCGATTCAGCTTGAACATGGGGGTGTTGCCGATGGTATCTAAAATAGTATTGTATACCAAGGTTGTCATCTTTTTTCTGCGGAAGTCATGTGCCGGCATCTGTAAAATGCCAAATAGAAAGAACGCCTGTTTTAGTATATGCTACACTAAAACAGGCGTTGCTTTTGGTCCGAGTGACGGGATTTGAACCCACGGCCTCTTGGTCCCGAACCAAGCGCGCTACCAGCTGCGCTACACCCGGATAAAGCCTTTTAATTATATCGGGAACGGATAGAAATGTCAAGGGAAAAGTGTTGACAAACCCCGCGGATACCAATATAATATAG